>NZ_JBIVKZ010000004.1:0-611527 GCF_044751025.1 Streptomyces sp. NPDC088747 | reverse complement strand
GCCGCAGGCCGCAGGCCGCAGGCCGCAGGCCGCAGGCCGCAGGCCGCAGGCCGCAGGCCGCAGGCCGCAGGCCGCAGGCCGCAGGCCGCAGGCCGACGCTCCGGTGCCACCGGCCACCGGCCCCGCCGACCGGCCACCCGCCCGCCCCCGGGTGTCACTTCCCCTCGAACCGCGGCACCCGGCGGGCGCCCTTCGCCGCGTATCCCTCGCGCGAGTCATCGGACGTGAGGGTGAGTGCCGCCGTCATGGCGGTGCGGTCGAGCGCGGCGGCGAGACCGGCGTCCGCGTAGGTGTCGACGTCACGCTTGATGCCCTGCACGGCGAGGGGGGCGTTCGCCGCGATCTCGACGGCGACACCATGGGACGCCTCCGCCAACTCCGCCTGCCCGACGACCATTTGGACGAGGTGCAAGCGCTCCGCCGTGGCCGCGTCCAGTCTCCGTCCGGTCAGCGCGAGGTACTTCGCCCAGCCGGCGCCCGCCTCGCGCGCGATCCGCAGATCGCCGCCCGCGTCGACGGCGACGCCGATCCGCGCCTCCGGGAGCGCGAACACCGCGTCGCCCGCCGCGAGCCTGATGTCCGCCATCAGGGCGAGTTCGAATCCGAAGCCCAGGCAGTAGCCCTGGACCGCCGCGACGACCGGCTGGGGCAGCCGCGCGAAGGCGGCGAACCGCTCGTGTGCCCAGCGCAGACCCTCGTAGTAGTTGCGGGTGCGCTCGGATCCGGAGCGGCCGGTGATCGCGCCGCCCGGCGCCGTCACGTCGATCCCGGCACAGAAGGCCCGGCCCTCGGCCCGCAGCAGGACCACCCGGATCGACTCGTCGAACCTGACCCGGTCGGCGAACAGGCCGAGTTGGCGGGTGGACTCCCAGCTCCAGGCGTTGAGCTTCGCCGGGCGGCAGAGGGTGAGGACGCCGATGCCGTCCTCGACATCGAGGCGCAGTCGCTCCTCACCCTCCGGGATGTCCGTACCGATGGTGTCGATCATCCGTGCCCCCTGTGGATTCTGACGGCTCGTCAGAATCGTAGGGGACCCGAAGGGCCTCAGGCCTCGTCGCGGGTGAGCGCCAACAACCGGTCCAGGACGCGCGGTCCGCCCGCCCGTACACCGTCGTGCTCGAACTCGTCGGTCACCCAGGTGCGCAGGCCCCGGATGGAGCGTGCCGTGCGCAGGGCGTGCCCGGTGTCGACGTACATGTCGTCGTGGTAGACGGCCGCGGCGACCGGAACCTCGTTGGCGGCGAGGCGGGCGGTGTCGTACAGCGGCTGCCAGTCGGTGCGGGCGGCCAGTTCCTCGGCGGCCTCCCGCAGCGGGCGCAGCGCCGGGTCGGTCTCGAAGGTCCAGGGGTGCACGGACTCGCCGGTGAACAGGAGCGGCCGGTCGTCGGCGAGGGCCTTGGCGGCGTCGAACTGCGGGAACTCGGCGCGCACCCGCTCGGCGGACCAGGCGGTGGGGCGGTCGCCCTGGGCGTAGCTGGCCTCGTGCACGAGGGCGTAGAGCGGGTGCCCGGCGAACGAGAGGAGCCCGAGCGCCTCTTCCTGGAACGCGTCGGAGAGGGCGGGGCCCTGGGGGGTGCGGACGAAGGCCTGTTCCAGGAGGTAGTGCAGGCGGTGGCTGCCCTCGCTGCCGCCGAGCAGGATGCCGAGCGACTGGAAGGCCTCGACGGTGAGACGGTAGCCGCCGGGCAGGACCTGCTCGTGCTGGAGGAGGTGGTCCGCGATCCGGCGGGCCCGCTCGACGTCCTGGGGGTAACGCGCGTAGTGTGCGGCGACTTTGCGCTCGACGCGCGGATACGCGGCCCGGTAGACGTCGTCCGCGTGGCCGTCCAGGGTGGGCAGTCCGCCGGTGATCAGGGCGGCGTGCAGGCCTTCGGGCGCGGTGGAGAGGTAGTTCACCGCGCAGAAGCCGCCGAAGCTCTGGCCGAGGACGGTCCAGGGGGCGCCGCCGGTGAGCCCAGGGCGGATGGCCTCGCAGTCGCGGACGATGGAGTCGGCGCGGAAGTGCGTGAGGTAGTCGGCCTGTTCACGCGGGCCGCCGCGCAGGGGCAGGGTCTGCCGGTTGGCGGGGGTGGAGTGGCCGGTGCCGCGCTGGTCGAGGAGCAGGACCCGGAAGTCCTTCAGGGCCCTGCCGAGCCAGGCCTGCTTGCCGACGAAACGATTCGCCCCGAATCCGGGACCACCCTGGAGGTAGACCAGCCACGGCAGGTCCTGGCCCGCCCTGTCGCTCGCGACGACCTCGCGGGCGAAGAGCTCGATGCTCTCCCCCGCCGGGTCGGCGTGATCGAGGGGCACGGAGAAGTGCCGGTCGGTGAGGACGACACCGGGCTGGCGGTAGCTGACGGTCAACAGAGCTCCCGAGACGTACGGTTTCCAGACTGCGTCCCAGTTGAGCACATGTTCCCCGAGCTGCCGAGCCCGGGGATCAAGAAATCCTACTGAACACCGGCTCAGCGCGGAGGTCGGCGGAAACTGAACGGCCGATCAGCGTGCGGACAGGCTGGAGCGGCGCACCACCAGCTCCGGCTGGAGCACCACCCGCCGGTGCTGGTGCGGTGTGAGCGCGGTCTCGGCCTCGGTCTCCTCCAGGAGAAGTTCCGCGGCCAGGGCCCCCATGGGTACCGCGGGCTGGCGTACGGAGGTGAGCGGGACGGCCGCGGCGGCGGCGAACTCGATGTCGTCGTAGCCGACGATGGCGAGGTCGTCGGGTACGCCGACGCCGGCCGCGAACATGGCCTGAAGCACGCCCAGGGCGAGCAGGTCGTTGGCGCAGAAGACGGCGGTCGGGCGGACGGCGAGCCCCAGGAGCCGGGCACCCGCGTCCCGCCCGGCGGCCACGTCGAGCCGCTCGGTGGGCAGCTCGCGCAGTGCCTCGGGACCGAGCCCCGCCTCGGACAGGGCGTTCAGGGCGCCCGTCCGGCGGTCCCTGACCTGGTTGAGGCCGGGGGGTCCGCTGACGTACGCGATGGAGCGATGGCCGGCGTCCACGAGATGCCGTACGGCCAGCGCGCCGCCCGCCACGTCGTCGACGGAGACCGAGCACTCGGTGGTGCCCTCGGCGACCCGGTCGACCAGTACGAACGGGATGCCGTTGCGGCGGAAGGCGGCGATGTTGCGCCCGCTCGCGTCGGTCGGTGTGAGCAGGACGCCGCGCACCCGCTGTTCGGCGAAGAGGGAGAGGTACTCGGCCTCCTCGCTCGCGCTCTGCGCGCTGTTGCAGACCATCACGCCGAGCCCGGCGTCGCGCGCGGCGCGCTCCGCGCCGCGGGCGACGTCCACGAAGAACGGGTTGCCCATGTCGAGGACGAGCAGGCCCATGATCCGGCTGCGCCCGGCCCGCAGCTGACGTGCCGACTCGCTGCGGACGTAGCCGAGCCGGTCGATCGCGGACAGGACGCGGGCGCGGGTCTCGGTGGCGACCGAGTCCGGGCGGTTGATGACGTTCGAGACCGTTCCGACGGAGACTCCGGCGGCACGGGCGACGTCCTTGATACCCACCGACTGTGCCATCAGGCGGGGACCTCCAGGGACACGAGAAGCGGCGGGCGGACCCTCACATTACCTGCGGGTCCGCCGAAAGCGGTGGTCACGCGGGGAGCCGGAAATCGACTACGCGCAGCGGTGAGGGTGTCGTACCGCTGGACTTCTCCTGGTACATGACCGACAGGATCCCATCCTGCGGGACACGCGTCTCGTCGATGACGACCTCGCCGAACGCGTTCAGGCCGCCGCCGTCGTACAGGAGCGCCCAGTCGGTGTGTCCGGAGGCCTTCGAGGCCCCGGCGATCCGGCCGAACGGAAGGACGGCGTAGGCGTTGTCGTACTTGTCGAGGACCAGTCTGGTGCGCTGGCTGGAGTTGAGGGCGATCGGGATCTCCGTCTTGGTCCAGGTGCCCGCGGAGTTCCTGCGGACGTGGAAGGCGCGGCCGTTGGCCGTCCGGTCGGTGACGTAGTTGGTGGTGCACTGGCCGAAGCGGCCCGGGACGTAGCTGATGATCGCGTGCGGCAGGCCGGCGGAGTCGGTGGCCTGGCTCTCCTGGTTCATCAGGGAGTGGTCGGGGTTGAGGGGGTCGACGACGAGTCCCGCGTCGGTGACGGCGACCTTGTCGGAGCCGCCTGTGGTGCCGACGAGGGTGCCCGCGTTGTTGCGCCAGGTACGGCCGCGGTCGGTCGAGTAGACGTAGCCCGTGTCGTGGTTGGTGATTCCGCCACCGCTGCACATCACCGAGCCGGACTGTTCGCGCCAGGTGAAGAAGGAGTGCAGCCGGCCCGCCCTGTCGTAGTCGATGCCGTGCAGGTACATGTTCCGCAGGGTGCTGGAACCGTGCTCGCTCGTGTACGTACCGGTGGAGCTGCTCCACTCGCCGAGCGCGGTCCAGGAGGAACCGTCGTACTCGGCAAGGGCGTTGCGGCCGTTGCCGGAGACTCCGGCCCGGTAGCTGAGCTGGAGCCGGCCCTCCGGCGTGGCGATGAACTGGGGATAGGTGAACTGGGTCGTGAGCGCGAGTCCGTCGAGCGTCGTCTGTACGGCGCCGAAGACCGCTGAGGTCCACGCCGTCGAGGCCGCGTTGTCGAGCAGCCCGGCCACCGACTTCACGTAGAAGAAGCCGTCGCTGTGCGAGTCCATGTTGAGGTGCAGCCGGCCGTCGGTCCTGGACACGCCCATGGAGATGACGTTGTGCGAGTCGGAGCTCTTGAGCTTGTGCGGGAGGGTGACCTTCGACCAGGTCGTGGCGCCGAGTGCCCGGCGGGCGACGACGGCGCTGCGGTCGGTGGTGTACCAGACGGCGTACTGGTAGCCCTTGTGGGTCAACAGGCCGTTCTTCTGGAAGGAGTTGTTGTTGACCAGGCCGTCGTAGGAGACGAAGAACACGGCCTGGGCGTCGAGTTGGGTGTTCCCGGTCAGGGTGACCGACGGGCCGGGGGCGGCCGCGCGGGCGGTGCCGGCCGCCAGTCCCGGGCCTGCCACCGAGCCCAGCAGGGCGGTCGCGAGCACTGTGCGTCGTCTCATGCGGAGCTCCTGGTCAGGCTAGGTGGAAGACTTCGGTGAGCGGCTTCATGGCCTCGTCGGGCCGGGCGCCGTCCAGTGATTCGAAGAACGGTGCCATCTCCGCCTGCCAGCGGGCGTTGACCTCGGTGGCCTCCATGCCGGCCTGGGCCGCGGCGAAGTCCTCGGTCTCCAGGTAGCCGACCAGCAGGCCGTCCTCGCGGAGGAAGAGCGTGTAGTTGTGCCAGCCGGTGGCCGAGAGTGCTTCGAGCATCTCGGGCCACACGGCGGCATGCCGTTCGCGGTACTCGTCGAGGCGGTCCGCACGGACCTTGAGCAGAAAACAGACGCGCCGCATGGAGTACCGCTCCCGAATGAGAAGTCGAGTCCTGTACTGGAAGCCGGGTCCCGTACTGGAAGCCGGGTCCCGTACTAGAAGTCGAACTGGTCGATGTTCTTGGCGTCGAAGACCGTCGGCTTGCCGAGGTTGATCACGCCGTCCTTGCCGATGGTGAACTCGCCCATGTCGCCGGCCGTGAAGGTCTCGCCCTCCTTGCCGGTGATCTGGCCCGAGGACAGCGCCACGGCGGTCCGCGCGGCCAGCTCGCCGAGCTTCGCCGGGTCCCACAGCTCGAAGGCCTGGACGGTGCCGTTCTTGACGTACTTGCGCATGTCGTTGGGGGTGCCGAGGCCGCTCAGCTTGACCTTGCCCTTGTACTTGGAGCCCGACAGGTACTGGGCGGCGGCCTTGATGCCGACGGTGGTCGGCGAGATGATCCCCTTCAGGTTCGGGTACTCCTGGAGGAGACCCTGGGTCTGCTGGAAGGACTGCTGGGCGTCGTCGTTGCCGTACGCCACCTTCACCAGCTTGATGTCCTTGTACTTGGGGTCCTTCAGCTCGTCCTTCATGAAGTCGATCCAGGTGTTCTGGTTCGTCGCCGTCTGCGCGGCGGACAGGATCGCGATCTCGCCCTTGTAGCCGATCTGTTCGGCGAGCAGTTGCACCTCGGTGCGGCCCAGGTCCTCGGCGCTGGCCTGCGAGACGAAGGCGTTGCGGCAGTCCGTCTTGGTGTCGGAGTCGTAGGTGACGACCTTGATGTCGTTCTTCATGGCCTGCTTGAGCGCCGTGCACAGCGCGCCCGGGTCCTGCGCGGAGACGGCCATCGCGTCGACCTGCTGCTGGGTGAGCGTGTTGACGTAACTCACCTGGCCGCTGGTGTCGGTGGCGCTGCTCGGGCCGACCTCCTTGTAGCTGGAGCCCAGTTCCTTCAGAGCGGCCTCGCCGCCCTTGTCGGCGGAGGTGAAGTACGGGTTGTTGACCGCCTTGGGCAGGAACCCGACGGTCAGCCCCTTCTTCAGCTCGGCGTTCGGGTTGGCCGTGCCGGCCGCGGCGGCCGAGCCGGTCTCGTTGCTGACGTCCTTCTTGGTGGTGCCACCGCAGGCGGTGACGGCCAGGGCGAGCGAGGTGACGGCGGCGAGGGCCACACCGGTACGGCGGAGCGAAGACTTGCGCATGACATACGTCCTTTGAGGGTGGGTTACGAGGTCAATGTCGAGGCGGCTCTGCGGCCCGCCCTCGCTACGGCGATCTGGCGCGCGACCCGGGGGCCGAGCACCGAGACGACCAGCAGGACGCCGGTGACGACGATCTGCGACTGCGCGGAGACGTTCAGGAGGCTCATCACGTTCTGCAGCGCGCCGAGGAGGAAGACTCCCGCGATCGCGCCGCCGAGCGTGCCCTTGCCACCGTCGAAGTCGATACCGCCGAGCAGCACGGCGGCGACGACGGAGAGTTCGAGACCGGTGGCGTTGTCGTAACGGGCGCTGGCGTAGTGCAGCGCCCAGAAGATTCCGGTGAGCGAGGCCATGAAGCCGGTGGCGACGAACAGGAGCAGTTTCTGCCGCCTGACGCGGATGCCCGCGAACCTGGCGGCCTCCTCGTTGGCGCCGACCGCGAACGCGGACCGCCCGAACGGGGTGGCGTGCAGCACGACCACGGCGATCGCGAGCAGTACGAGGAAGGGCAGGAGGGCGTACGGGATGAAGGTGTCCCCGATGCGTCCGGCGGCGAAGTCCAGGTACTGGGTGGGGAAGTCGGTCACCGCGTCCGAGCCGAGCACGATCTGTGCGATGCCCCGGTAGGCGGCGAGGGTTCCGATGGTGACGGCCAGGGACGGCAGTCCGAGCCGTGTCACCAGCAGTCCGTTGATCAGCCCGCACACCACGCCCAGGAGCAGGCACAGCGGGATGATCATCTCGATGGTCAGGCCCTCGTTCCACAGGGCGCCCATCACCGCGCCGGACAGGCCCGCCGTCGAGGCGACCGAGAGGTCGATCTCCCCGGCGACCACCAGCAGGGTCATCGGCAGGGCGATCAGGGCGATGGGCAGGGTGTTGCCGATCAGGAACGACAGGTTGAGCGCGTTGCCGAAGCCGTCGACGAACCCGAAGGAGAACAGCACGACAACGATGAGGAGCGCGCCTACCACAGTGTCCCAGCGGACGGCGCGCGTGAGAGCGGAGTCAGCCATGGCGGGCGTTCCTCTTCTTCAGGGCGGTCGCCACCCGCAGGGCGACGATCCGGTCGACCGCGATGGCGAGGATGAGCAGGATGCCGTTGATGGCGAGGACCCAGACGGAGCTGACGCCGAGGGCGGGCAGCACGCTGTTGATGGAGGTGAGGAGGAGTGCGCCGAGCGCGGCTCCGTAGACGCTGCCTGAGCCGCCGGTGAAGACGACACCGCCGACCACGACCGCGCTGACGACGGTGAGTTCGTAGCCGTTGCCGGTGCCGGAGTCCACGTTGCCGAACCGGGCCAGGTACAGGGCCCCCGCCAGGCCCGCGAGGGCTCCGCAGACGACGTACGCGGTCAGGATCCGCTTGCGGACCGGGATGCCGGCGAGGCGGGCGGCCTCCGGGTTGGAGCCGAGCGCGTACAGCTCGCGCCCGCTGCCGAAGTGCTTGAGGTAGTACGCGGTCACCACCACGACCGCCACCGCGATCAGCGCGAGATAGGGGACGGCCGAGATGCCGCCCGAGCCGAAGTCGATGAAGGAGTCCGGCAGATTGGCCGCGGTGATCTGGCGGGAGCCGACCCAGATGGAGTCGATGCCGCGGATGATGTAGAGCGTGCCGAGGGTGACGACGAGCGCGGGCACCTGGCCGAGGCTGACGAGCAGCCCGTTCACCAGGCCCCAGCCGATGCCCAGCAGGATCGCCAGGACGACGGCGATGACGGGGTTTCCGCCGCCCTGGAGGTAGATGCCGGCTGCGAAGGCGCTGATGCCGAGCGTCGAGCCGACGGACAGGTCGACGTTGCGGGTGATCACGACCAGCGACTGGCCGGTGGCGACGAGCACCAGGATCGTCGCGTTCAGCAGCAGGTCCTTGATGCCCTGCTCGGAGAGGAACTCGCTGTTGCCCAGCTGGGTGATCACGATCATCACCAGGAAGACGGCCAGGATGGCGAGTTCGCGCATCTTGAAGACGCGGTCCACCAGCCGGGTGCCGCTCGACTTGGGCACCTCGGCGGCGGGGGCGGGGTTGGGTGCGGTCACCGTCATGCGGCGGCCCTCCGTGTGATGGTCGTCGTCATGCGGCGGCCCTCCCGGTGGCTGCGGCCATCACGGACTCCTCGGTGGCCTCGGATCGTGGGATCTCGGCGGTGAGCCGGCCCTCGTGCATCACGAGGACGCGGTCGGCCATGCCGAGGATCTCGGGCAGGTCGGAGGAGATCATCAGAACGGCGACGCCGTCGCGGGCGAGTTCGCCGAGGAGCCGGTGCACCTCGGCCTTGGTACCGACGTCGATGCCACGGGTCGGCTCGTCGACGATCAGCACCTTCGGGCCGGTGGCCAGCCACTTGGCGAGGACGACCTTCTGCTGGTTGCCGCCGGAGAGCGTGGAGACCGCGTCGGCGATCCTGGCGTACTTCACCTGGAGCTTGACCGCCCAGTCCAGTGAGCGGCTGCGCTCCGCGCCCCGGTCCACGAACCCGGCTCTGACGCTGGTGCGCAGTCCGGTCAGGCCGATGTTGCGCTCGATGGACATGTCCATCACCAGGCCCTGGGCCCGCCGGTCCTCGGGGACGAGGGCCAGTCCGGCGGCCATGGCGGTGGAGGGCGCGCCGTTCGTCAGCGGCTTGCCGTCGACGGCCACCTCGCCGCCGTCCCAGCGGTCGACGCCGAAGACCGCTCGCGCGACCTCCGTGCGGCCGGCGCCGACGAGCCCGGCGAGACCGACGATCTCGCCGCGCCGGACGTCGAACGACACATCGGTGAAGACACCCTCGCGGGTGAGCCGCCGTACGCTCAGCGCCACCTCGCCCGCTTCGACGTGCTGCTTGGGATAGAGCTCGTCGAGGTCGCGGCCGACCATCCGGCGTACCAGGTCGTCCTCGGTCATGCCCTCCAGCGGTTCGCTGGAGATGAGGGCGCCGTCCCTGAGGGTGGTCACCCGCTGACAGATCTGGAAGATCTCCTCCAACCGGTGCGAGATGAACAGCACGGCCGAGCCCTGCTCGCGCAGGGTGCGGACCACGCCGAACAGGCGCGCCACCTCGCTGCCGGTGAGGGCGGCGGTCGGCTCGTCCATGATCAGGACACGGGCGTCGAAGGAGAGGGCCTTGGCGATCTCGACGATCTGCTGGTCGGCGATGGACAGGCCGCGGGCGGGGCGCTCGGGGTCGAGTTCGACGCCGAGGCGCTTCATCAGGGCCAGGGTCGCGGTGTGCGTGGCCTTGTGGTCGATGCGGCCGAGGGAGCGCCGGGGGCGGCGCCCCATGAAGATGTTCTCGGCGATCGAGAGGTCGGGGAAGAGCGTGGGTTCCTGGTAGATCACGGCGATGCCCGCGTCGCGGGCGTCGGCGGGACCGTGGAAGAGGGTGGGCTCGCCGTCGAGCAGCACCCGACCGGCGTCCGGTCGGTGCACGCCGGCGAGCGTCTTGATGAGGGTCGACTTGCCCGCACCGTTCTCACCGGCGAGTGCGTGCACTTCGCCGGGGAACAGTTCCAGGGACACGTCCCGCAGGGCGCGTACCGCGCCGAAGGACTTCGAGATGTCCTCAAGCGCCAGTACGGGGGCCGGACCCGCGTCGGACCGGTGGGTCATGGAAGCTCCTCAACGACGCGGGCGGAGAGGCCTCACGACGTCGTGAAAGGTTTCAACTAGGTTGCCGGGACGTTAGACATGTAGCCCAGGTCACGTCAATGGGTCCGGATCGAAATTTTCGATATCCGGCGGTCACAAGAGAGTCACGGGCAAGAGTCCACGCTAGAAGGGTTGACAGCCCTCCGGGAGGCTCATAGCTTCGCTCTCTGAATCGTTTCAGACTGATGCGTTCCAGACCGTCTTCAAGACCCGATGTCACAGGAGCCCCGAAGTGACCGAGCTCGCCGCGGTGAAAGCCGCACTCAAGACCCAGGCAGTAGAGACGCCGTCGTGGGCGTACGGGAATTCGGGAACCCGTTTCAAGGTGTTCGCGCAGCCCGGCGTGCCGCGCGACCCCCGCGAGAAGCTGGACGACGCCGCGAAGGTGCACGAGTTCACCGGCGCGGCCCCGAGCGTCGCGCTGCACATCCCCTGGGACAAGCTCGACGACTCCGACAGCTATACGGCGCTGGCAAAGCACGCGGAGGAACGCGGCCTGAAGCTGGGCACGATCAACTCCAACACCTTCCAGGACGACGACTACCGGCTCGGCAGCATCTGCCACCCGGACGCCGTGGTGCGCCGCAAGGCCCTGGACCACCTCTTCGAGTGCGTCGACATCATGGACGCGACGGGCTCCAAGGACCTCAAGCTGTGGTTCGCCGACGGCACCAACTACCCGGGCCAGGACGACATCCGCGAGCGTCAGGACCGGCTCGCCGAGGGCCTGGCGAAGGTGTACGAGCGGATCGGTGACGACCAGCGACTGCTTCTCGAGTACAAGCTGTTCGAGCCCGCCTTCTACACCACGGACGTGCCGGACTGGGGCACCGCGTACGCGCACTGCCTCAAGCTCGGCGCGAAGGCGCAGGTCGTGGTGGACACCGGGCACCACGCGCCCGGCACCAACATCGAGTTCATCGTCGCCACGCTGCTGCGCGAGGGAAAGCTCGGCGGCTTCGACTTCAACTCCCGCTTCTACGCCGACGACGACCTGATGGTGGGTGCCGCCGACCCCTTCCAGCTCTTCCGAATCATGTACGAGGTGATCCGCGGCGGCGGCTTCACGGCGGACATCGCGTTCATGCTCGACCAGTGCCACAACATCGAGGCGAAGATCCCGGCGATCATCCGTTCGGTGATGAATGTCCAGGAGGCGACCGCCAAGGCGCTCCTCGTCGACCGTGACGCGCTCGGCGAGGCCCAGCGTTCGGGCGACGTGCTGGCCGCGAACGCGGTGCTGATGGACGCGTACAACACCGACGTACGGCCGCTGCTTGCGACCGTGCGGGAGGAGCTCGGTCTCGACCCCGACCCGGTGGCCGCGTACGCCCGTTCCGGCTGGCAGCAGAAGATCGCCGCGGAGCGGGTGGGCGGGCAGCAGGCCGGCTGGGGAGCGTAAGCGCTCCGCTGTGTCTGCCGGGTTCCGCCGGGTTCTGCCGGTGGGCGAGTGCGGGTTGTCTGTGGCTGGTCGCGCAGTTCCTCGCGCCCCTGGGGGGCGCGTCGTGTACGTACGTCTTCTTGTGAAGGACTGAATCATGGCTATCCATTCCGAGGCCGCCGCTCTGCTGGCTCGGTCCCGTCGGCTCGGGGCGGACCCCCGTAACACCAACTACGCGGGGGGCAACACCTCCGCGAAGGGCACCGACACCGATCCGGTGACCGGTGGCGATGTCGAGCTGATGTGGGTCAAGGGGTCCGGCGGTGACCTCGGCACCCTCACCGAGGGCGGGCTCGCCGTGCTGCGGCTGGACCGGCTGCACGCGCTGAAGGGCGTCTACCCGGGGGTGGAGCGCGAGGACGAGATGGTCGCCGCGTTCGACTACTGCCTGCACGGCAAGGGCGGCGCGGCCCCGTCCATCGACACCGCCATGCACGGTCTGGTGGACGCACCGCACGTCGACCACCTGCACCCCGACTCGGGCATCGCGCTGGCGTGCGCGGCCGACGGCGAGAAGCTGACCGCCGAGTGCTTCGGGGACAGCGTGGTGTGGGTGCCGTGGCGCCGGCCCGGTTTCCAGCTCGGCCTGGACATCGCGGCGGTCAAGGAGGCCAATCCGCAGGCGATCGGCTGCGTACTGGGCGGCCACGGCATCACCGCGTGGGGCACGACGGCCGAGGAGTGCGAGGCCAACTCGCTGCACATCATCCGGACCGCCGAGACCTTCCTCGCCGAGCGCGGGAAGGCCGAGCCGTTCGGCCCGGTGCTCGACGGCTACGAAGCCCTCGACGCGTCGGAGCGCCGGGCACGGGCCGCCGCCCTCGCCCCGTACGTCAGGGCGATCGCCTCCCAGGACAAGCCGCAGGTCGGCCACTTCAACGACTCGGCGGAGGTGCTGGACTTCGTCTCCCGCGCCGAGCACCCCCGCCTCGCCGCCCTCGGCACCTCCTGCCCCGACCACTTCCTGCGCACCAAGGTCAGGCCGCTGGTCCTGGACCTGCCGCCGACCGCGTCGGTCGAGGACGCGGTGGCCCGCCTGGGCGAGCTGCACGCCGGGTACCGCGAGGAGTACGCCGCCTACTACACCCGGCACGCCGACGCGGACTCCCCCGCGATGCGCGGCGCCGACCCGGCGATCGTGCTGATCCCCGGTGTCGGCATGTTCAGCTTCGGCAAGGACAAGCAGACCGCGCGCGTGGCCGGCGAGTTCTACGTCAACGCGATCAACGTGATGCGCGGGGCGGAGGCCGTCTCGACGTACGCGCCGATCGAGGAGTCGGAGAAGTTCCGCATCGAGTACTGGGCGCTGGAGGAGGCCAAGCTCCAGCGGATGCCGAAGCCCAAGCCGCTCGCCACCAGGGTGGCGCTGGTGACGGGGGCGGGCAGCGGGATCGGCAAGGCCATCGCCCGCCGGCTGTCCGCCGAGGGCGCCTGCGTCGTGGTCGCCGACCTCAACGCGGAGGGGGCCGCCGAGGTCGCCGCCGAGCTGGGCGGTCCCGACAAGGCCGTCGCCGTCACCGTCGACGTGACCTCCGAGGAGCAGATCGCCGCGGCCTTCGACGCCGCTGTCCTCGCCTTCGGCGGCGTCGACCTGGTCGTCAACAACGCCGGTATCTCCATCTCCAAGCCGCTCCTGGAGACCACCGCGAAGGACTGGGACCTCCAGCACGACATCATGGCGCGCGGCTCCTTCCTCGTCTCCCGCGAGGCGGCCCGCGTGATGAGCCGGCAGGGCCTGGGCGGCGACATCGTCTACATCGCCTCCAAGAACGCGGTCTTCGCCGGACCCAACAACATCGCCTACTCCGCGACCAAGGCCGACCAGGCGCACCAGGTACGCCTGCTGGCCGCCGAGTTGGGCGAGCACGGCATCCGGGTCAACGGAGTCAACCCGGACGGCGTGGTGCGCGGCTCCGGGATCTTCGCGGCCGGCTGGGGCGCGCAGCGCGCGGCGACGTACGGCATCGAGGAGGAGAAGCTCGGCGAGTTCTACGCCCAGCGGACGATCCTCAAGCGTGAGGTGCTCCCCGAGCACGTCGCGAATGCGGTGTTCGCCCTGACCGGCGGAGAGCTGACGCACACCACGGGGCTCCACATCCCCGTCGACGCCGGTGTCGCAGCCGCGTTCCTGCGATGACCGCGTCCTTCGCGGCGGTCGACCTCGGCGCGTCCAGCGGGCGCGTCATGGTCGGCCGCGTGGGGCCCGACTCGCTGGACCTCACCGAGGCGCACCGCTTCCCCAACAGGCCGGTCCGGGTCCCCGAAGGGCTGCGCTGGGACATCCTCGCGCTGTACGCGGGTGTCCTGGACGGCCTACGGGCGGCGGGCCAGGTCGACTCCGTGGGCATCGACAGCTGGGCGGTGGACTACGGGCTGCTGGACGCGGACGGAGCCCTGCTCGGCAACCCGGTGCACTACCGCGACGGGCGCACGGAGGGGGTCGCGGAGAAGGTGTGGGCCTCGGTGCCCGCCCCCGACCTGTACGCGGCGACCGGTCTCCAGTACGCGCCCTTCAACACCCTCTACCAGTTGACGGCGGCTCGCTCCTCCTCCCAACTGGCCTCCGCGAAACGCCTGTTGCTCATCCCGGATCTGCTGGCGTACTGGCTGACGGGCGAGGCGGGCACCGAGCTCACCAACGCCTCCACCACCCAGCTCATCGATCCCCGGACGCGCGACTGGTCCCACGACCTCGCGGCGCGGCTGGGGATCGACCTCGGTCTGTTCGCGCCGTTGCGCCGCCCCGGGGATCCGGCGGGGACGCTTCAGCCGCACGTGCTGGAGGAGACGGGGCTGACCGGCCCGGTGCCGGTGACCACGGTCGGTTCGCACGACACCGCCTCCGCGGTGGCCGC
Organism: Streptomyces sp. NPDC088747; assembly: GCF_044751025.1. Classification (NCBI taxonomy): domain Bacteria; kingdom Bacillati; phylum Actinomycetota; class Actinomycetes; order Kitasatosporales; family Streptomycetaceae; genus Streptomyces; species Streptomyces sp. NPDC088747. The sequence continues at coordinate 597,098 of NZ_JBIVKZ010000004.1, read as the reverse complement.
GGTGCCCGCCGCCGGAGAGCGCTTCGCCTACATCTGCACCGGGACCTGGTCGCTGGCCGGCCTGGAGCTGGACGCGCCCGTGCTCACCGAGGCGAGCCGGGCGGCCAACTTCACCAACGAGCTGGGGCTGGACGGCACGGTCCGCTACCTGCGGAACATCATGGGGCTGTGGCTGCTCCAGGAGTGCCTGCGCGAGTGGGGCGATCCGGACCTGGGCGAGCTGCTGCGCGAGGCCGCCGAGGTGGCGCCGCTGCGCTCGGTCGTGGACGCGGGCGACCCCGCTTTCCTGGCCCCGGGGCGGATGCCGTCCCGGATCGCCGACGCCTGCCGGGAGTCGGGCCAGCCGGTGCCCGCCTCCCGCGCCGAGGTCACCCGCTGCATCCTCGACTCCCTGGCGCTGGCCCACCGCCGGGCGGTCAGGGAGGCCCAGTCCCTGGCCGACCATCCGGTCGACGTCGTGCACATCGTCGGTGGCGGCGCCCGCAACGACCTGCTGTGCCGGCTGACCGCCGACGCCTGCGGTCTGCCCGTGGTGGCGGGCCCGGCGGAGGCGGCGGCGCTGGGCAACGTCCTCGTGCAGGCACGCGCGCACGGACTCGTCGGCGACCGGGCGTCGATGCGCGGGCTGCTGGCCCGTACCCAGCCGTTGCGGCGGTACGAGCCGAGCGGCGACGGCGGTGCCTGGCGCGCCGCGGAGGACCGGCTGCCCGGCCGCCCGTGAAAGAGGGCTCCCCTGTCACGCGCCCGCCGCGTACCCTGCACTCATCCGATGATCGACCCCAAGGAGCCGCGATGCGAGTCGCCCTGTTCCTGACCTGTGTCAACGACACGCTCTACCCGGACACCGGCCGCTCCGTGGTGAAACTGCTGACCAGGCTGGGCGTCGAGGTCGACTTCCCGATGGCGCAGACCTGCTGCGGGCAGGCGCACTACAACACCGGGTACCGCCACGAGGCGGAGCCGATGGCCCGTCACTTCTCCGATGTCTTCGGGGGGTACGAGGCGATCGTGACGCCTTCCGGGTCCTGCGGCGCGATGGTGCGGGAGCTGTATCCGCGGATGGGGGAACGGGCGAGGGCCGAGGGACGCGGGGACACCCTCGCGGCCACGCTCGCGCCGGTCGTGCCGAAGACGTACGAGCTCACGGAGTTCCTCGTGGACGTCCTCGGCGTGACCGACGTCGGCGCGTACTACCCGCACACGGTCACCTATCACCCCACCTGTCACGGTCTGCGCAGCCTCGGCCTCGGCGACCGGCCGCACCGACTGCTCCAGGCCGTCAAGGGACTTGAGCTCCGGGAGCTGCCCGGCGCGGACGAGTGCTGCGGCTTCGGCGGCACCTTCGCCGTCAAGAACTCCGATGTCTCCGCGGCGATGGGCGCCGACAAGGTGCGCAACGCCGAGTCGACGGGCGCCGACGTGCTCTGCGCCGCCGACAACTCCTGCCTCATGCACCTGGGCGGCACGATGACCCGCCTCCACACGGGCATGCGGCCCGTCCACATCGCGGAGATCCTGGCGAGCACGGAAGCGGAGCCGAGCGCATGAGCGGGACTTTCGTCGGTATGCCGGCCTTCCCGAAGGCCGCGCACGAAGCCGTGCACAACGCGACCCTGCGCGGCAACCTGCGCCACGCCACCCACACGATCCGCACCAAGCGCGCCAAGGCGGTCGCGGAGCTGGCGGACTGGGCGGAGCTGCGCGAGGCGGGCAAACAGATCAAGGACCACACCCTGCGTCATCTCGACCACTATCTCGTGCAGTTGGAGGAGTCGGTCACGGCGGCAGGCGGCACCGTGCACTGGGCGGCCGACGCCGAGGAGGCCAACCGGATCGTCACGGAACTGGTGAGGGCGACCGGAGAGACGGAGGTCGTCAAGGTCAAGTCGATGGCCACCCAGGAGATCGCGCTCAACGAGGCGCTGGAGGCCGAGGGCATCCACGCCTACGAGACCGATCTCGCCGAGCTCATCGTGCAGTTGGGCAAGGACCGCCCCTCGCACATCCTGGTCCCGGCCATTCACCGCAACCGCGGCGAGATCCGCGACATCTTCGTCCGCGAGATGAGCGAGTGGGGCCGCCCGGCACCCGAGGGCCTCACCGACACGCCCGCCGAACTCGCCGAGGCCGCCCGCCTCCACCTGCGCGAGAAGTTCCTGCGGGCCAAGGTCGGCGTCTCCGGCGCCAACTTCATGATCGCCGAGACCGGCACCCTGGTGGTCGTCGAGTCGGAGGGCAACGGCCGGATGTGCCTCACGCTCCCCGAGACCCTGATCTCCGTCGTCGGCATCGAGAAGATCCTGCCCACCTGGCAGGACCTGGAGGTCTTCCTCCAGACCCTCCCCCGCTCCTCGACCGCCGAGCGCATGAACCCGTACACCAGCACCTGGACCGGCACCACCGACGAGGACGGCCCCCAGACCTTCCACCTGGTCCTCCTCGACAACGGCCGCACCGACACGCTCGCCGACGAGGTCGGCCGCCAGGCCCTGCGCTGCATCCGCTGCTCGGCGTGTCTCAACGTCTGCCCGGTGTACGAGCGGGCCGGCGGACACGCCTACGGCTCGGTGTACCCCGGCCCGATCGGCGCCATCCTCAGCCCCCAGCTCCGTGGCACCGGGAGCGAGATCGACGCCTCACTCCCGTACGCCTCCTCCCTGTGCGGCGCCTGCTACGAGGTCTGCCCGGTCGCCATCGACATCCCGGAAGTACTCGTCCACCTGCGCGAGCGGATCGCCCAGGGCGGTACGGCCACCAGTGGGGGCAACAAGGTCGTGCTCAAGCCGGCCAAGGGCCACGCGGCCGAGCGGGCGGCGATGCGGGCGGCTCGGTGGGCCTTCGCCCATCCCGGCGCGCTGCGCGCCGGCCAGCGGCTCGCCTCCCGCACCCGACGCTTCCACCCGCGGACGGTGCCGGGCCCCGGCAGGGCGTGGACGGACAGCCGTGATCTGCCGACGGTGCCCGCCGAACCGTTCCGGGACTGGTGGCAGCGTACGAACGGCGGAAAGCAGCGTACGAACGGCGGGAACGGCGGGAACGGCGAGAAAGGGGCGGCGAAGTGAGCAGCAGGGACGTGATCCTGGGCCGGGTGCGCCGCGCCATCGCGGACGTACAACAGGACGACACGCCGTACGAGCAGGCAGTTCACCGAACCTATCTGGACGAGCACGGGTCCCGGAGTGTCGCGGAGACGGTGGAACTGCTCGCGGAGAACCTGGCGGACTACCGGGCCGTCGTGCACCGGACGGACGCCGAGGGTCTGCCGTCGCTGCTCGGCCGGCTCCTCGCCGAGCGGGGCTCGCGGACCGTGCTGGTGCCGCCGGGGCTGCCGCCGCACTGGCTGGCGGGCGTCGAACAGGTCCCCGATCGCGCGGAGAGCACCCCGCGGGAGCTGGACGGAGTCGACAGCGTGGTCACGGCGTGCGCGGTCGCGATCGCCGAGACCGGCACCATCGTGCTGGACGGCGGTCCCGACCAGGGCCGCCGCCGCATCACCCTGGTCCCCGACCACCACGTCTGCGTCGTACGCGTACCGGACCAGGTGGTCTCCTCGGTTCCGCAGGCCCTGCCACGCCTCGACCCGGCACGCCCGCTGACCTGGATCTCCGGCCCCTCGGCGACCAGCGACATCGAACTCGACCGGGTCGAGGGGGTGCACGGTCCGCGCACCCTGGAGGTGGTGCTGGTGAGCGGAGAGTGACCGGCGCGGTTAGCGTGAGGGAATGATCCGGTTCGAACAGGTCACCAAGCGGTATCCGGACGGCACGACCGCCGTGGACGGCCTCTCCTTCGAGGTCGCCGAGGGTGAACTCGTCACGCTCGTCGGCCCGTCCGGCTGCGGCAAGACGACCACCATGATGATGGTCAACCGCCTGATCGAGCCGACATCCGGACAGATCTTCGTGAACGGCGAGGACATCGCCACCGTCGACCCGGTGCGGCTGCGGCGCCGGATCGGGTACGTCATCCAGCAGGTCGGCCTCTTCCCGCACCGGACGATCCTCGACAACACGGCGACCGTGCCGTCGCTGATCGGCTGGAAGAAGGCCAGGGCGCGGGCGCGCGCGGCCGAGCTGCTCGATCTGGTGGGCCTGGACCCGAAGACGTACGGCGCGCGCTATCCCGAGCAGTTGTCGGGCGGTCAGCGTCAGCGGGTCGGCGTGGCGCGGGCGCTGGCCGCCGATCCGCCGGTGCTGCTGATGGACGAGCCGTTCGGAGCGGTCGACCCGGTGGTGCGCGAGCAGTTGCAGGACGAGTTCCTGCGAATGCAGCAGGCGGTGCGCAAGACGGTGCTGCTGGTCACGCACGACATCGAGGAAGCGGTGCGGCTCGGCGACCGGATCGCGGTGTACGGGCAGGGCCGCATCGAGCAGTTCGACACGCCGGGAGCCGTCCTCGGCACGCCCGCCACGCCGTACGTCGCCGAGTTCGTGGGCGCCGACCGCGGGCTGAAGCGGCTGTCGGTGACGGAGATCGAGCCGAGCGACCTCGAACAGCCGCCGGTCGTACGGCTCGACGAAACCGCCGAGCGGGCCGCGGCCCGAATGCGGGCGGAGGGCGCGCGCTGGGCGGTGGTGCTGGACTCCGAGGGCGATCTGCACGGCTGGGTCGGCGTCGACGAACTCGGCGCCGGGGGCTCCGTCCGCGGCCTCGCCCACCGGATGAACTCCTGGGTGCCGGTGGGCGCCCCGCTGAAACAGGCCTTCGGCGTGATGCTCCAGCACGACGCGGGCTGGGTCGCCGTGCTCGACGACGCGCGCTTCCTCGGTGTGCTGACCCCGGCGAAGCTGCACGAGGCGCTGCGCCGGTCGGTGGACGCGGACGCGCTCGGCGTGCCGCGCGGTCAGGTCGAGTTCGACTCGGTGGCGGACGCCTGAGCGGCGGACCCCTGGCTGGAGGACGCCGCGTGCCGCTCGGTCCGGTTGGAGCGGTCCAGGAGCCCGAAGGCCCACCGTTCGTTGAACCCCGCGAGGAAGCCGACACCGCACCAGAATCCCCAGAAGGCGGTGCCCGCCCCCGCGGTGTTCCCGGCGCAGATCTCGACCGTGGTGGCCGGCATGTCGAACAGCTTGATGAACCCGGCGCTGAGCAGGAAGTAGACGGCCAGCGCCAGGATCCAGCCGACGAAGATCCGGTAGACGCCCTCGTGGCGCATCGCGCGGGCCATCTGCCCGGGAGCGACGGTTCCGCGGTCGCCGTTGGTGCGGCGCCGTGACAGCTCCCCTCCGGTGTTGCGCAGCCGCACCAAGACGCTGAGCACCGCGCCGAACGCGCCCACTCCCCCGCAGACGAAGGCGCCCATGAGGCTCCAGCGGTCCGTGCAGCCCATCTCGATCCCCACCAGGCCGAGCAGTCCACCGCCGCCCGCCAGCAGGGGCATGATCAGCAGCACCATGCTGATGAGCGCGCCCAGGGTGAGCCCGACGTTGATGCCGCGGCTGACGGCCAGCGCGCAGTCCTGGTCGACACGCGCCCGCAGTCCGGAGATCTCCTTGTTGAGATACTCGCCCAGGTAGCGGTTGGGCTCCTCGGCCATCAGCCGTGGATCGCGCAGGACGTTGCTCAGCACGCACTGGATGGTGACGCGCATCGACTGTCTTGTCTGCGACTCGAAAGCCCGCTGTGATTCTCCGTAGAGCAGCTGCAACTGCGTCTGGTGCCTGGGATGGACGTTCCCGAACCACTCGTAGGCCTTCTCACGGCCGGGCTCGACGAGATTCGCGAGCCCGTCGGCCTTGGTGTCGGTGCGGGCCCCCAGGACCGCCTCACGTAATACCTGCCGCCATGTCCGGCGTATTCCCCCGTTGTCCTGCATGGACCAGGTGTACCGATGCCGGCCCCGGTGGAAAACCCGGCCCGCCGCACCAGTCCCGTAACCGACGTCACGGTCCGGTCACTTCAGCAGGCCCTTCTCCTTCAGATAGGTCCGCGCGACGTCCTCGGGCAGGCGCCGCCAGCTGTCGACCTGTTCGTTCATGGAGGCCAGGTCGGCGGTGGTGAGTACGTCGTTGAGCTTGTCGAGCGCCTTGGTGACGCCCTCGCTGCCGGCCCGGGAGCGGTTGACGACGGGCACGATGTAGTCGGCGTTCTGGAGGTGCTTGTCGTCGTCGAGCAGGACGAGCCCGAAGTCGCCGAGTGTCGCGTCCGTGGTGGTGGTCAGCACCATCTGGTCCTGGCCGTTCTGCACGGCCAGCTTGGCCTGGGTGGTGCCGACGCCCTTCGGGTCGACGGCGGTGATGTCGATGCCGTAGGTCTTCTTCAACCCCGGTTCGCAGTAAGGACGTTGTACGCACTCGTCGCCGGCCGCCAGCCGCACCTTCAACCCGGACCTCCCGAGGTCGCTGAGTGTCCTGAGGTGATGCCGGCGGGCGTACGCCTCGGTGACGGCGAAGGCGTTCTGGTCGACCGCCCGGCCCGCGTCCAGGACGGTGAGGCCGCGGGGCGTGGCCAGTTGACGCAGGGCGGCCATGGTGGCGTCGAGGTCGGGCGAGCCGGCGGGCGGCGCGTCGGTGCCGTTGGTCTTGGTGTTCAGCCAGTCGGCGAAGGTGGCCGCGTATTCGGGTACGACGTCGATCTGGCCCGATTCCAGGGCGGGTTCGTACAGTTCGCGGTTGGCGACGGTGAGCATGGAGGTCCGGTAGCCGGCCTGGTCCAGGAGCAGCGCGTACATCTGGGCGAGCAGGTCGCTCTCGGTGAACCCGGCCGACCCGATGGTCAGGTGTCTGCTGTCGCCGGGCGGGGCGGTGACCGATCCCTGGGTCTCCAGCGAGGGGCCGGTGGCGCAGCCGCTCAGCAGGACCAGGGTCAGCAGCGCGAGGCAGCGTCCGCGAGGCGCCCGCGCCGATCCCGGCGGATGCGCCGATTCCCGCGCCCGCGTCGATTCCCGCGCCCGCGTCGATTCCCGCGCTCGCGTCGATTTCGGCGGTCGCACCGATCCCGGCGGTCGTGTACGTCTCATCGTGATCCCCTTGCCCAGCTCGGAGCCAGCCGTTCGGCGATCTCGAAGATCCCCTCGACGATCAGCGCGAACACCGCGACCAGGACGGCACCGGCGACCACCTGCGGCGTACTCGCCAGGTTGAAGCCGGCGGTGATGATCCGGCCGAGTCCGCCGCCGCCCGCGAGCGCGGCGATGGTGGCGGTCGCGACGAGCTGTACGGCGGCGATCCGGACCCCGTTCATGACCATCGGGAGGGCGAGGGGCAGTTCCACCCGCCACAGCATCTGGCGCCCGGTCATCCCCATCCCGCGGGCGGCCCGCACCACGCTGCGGTCGACCTCGCGCATCCCCACGTAGGCGTTGGTGAGCAGGGGCGGTACGGCGAACAGGACGAGGGCGACGACGGTGGGGCCCTCGCCCCAGTCGCCGACCGGGGTGAGGAGCAGCAGCACCAGCACGGCGAAGGTGGGGACGGCACGGCCGACGTTGGAGATGTTGACGGCCAGCGCGCCGCCCTTGCCGAGGTGGCCGAGCACGAGGGCGACGGGCAGGGCGATGAGGCAGCTGATGACGAGGCAGACGACGGTGAGGACGAGGTGCTGGCCGAGCCGGTGCCAGATGCCGTCGGCCCCCGACCAGTGCGCGGCGTCGGTGAGCCAGTCCCAGGCGTCCGTCAGTGTGTTCATCAGCGGGCCGCCCTCGTCCAGGGAGTGATGAGCCACTGCACGCCCAGGAGCAGCAGGTCGGCGACGACCGCGATGATGACGCACAGCACGGAGGCTGTGAGGACCTGGGCCTTGAAGTAGGTGTTCATTCCGGCGTAGATGAGGTTGCCGAGGCCTCCGAAGCCGACGATCGCGCCGACCGTGACCAGTGACACGGCCGAGACCATGGCGATCCGCAGGCCGGCCATGGCGGCGGGCAGGGCGAGTGGCAGTTCGACGGTGAGCAGCAGCCGGATCGGCCCGTAGCCCATGCCGCGCGCGGCCTGCCGGGTCTCCTCGGGGACGGCGCGCAGGCCCGCGAGGATGTTCCGCACGAGCAGGGTCAGCGAGTAGAGGACGAGGCCCGCGACGACGAGCGCCGCCGAGAGTCCGTAGACCGGCAGCAGCAGCGAGAACATGGCCAGCGAGGGAATCGTGTAGAGGATCGTCGTGACGGCGAGGACCGGTCCGGCGGCCCAGCCCCAACGGCGTGCCAAAACGGCCAGCGGTACGGCGACGACCACGGCGATGAGCACCGCGAGCGAGGTGAGCTGGAGGTGCTGGACCACGGCGTCGAGGAGGATCCGGTCGCGGGTGCTCAGGTACTCACCGCAGATCCACTCGTTGCGCGCGAGGCAGTCGTCCGGGGGCGCGGTCACCTGTCCATTCCATCCGTCCCGCGCGGCGGGCTGCGCGTTCTGGTGGCCCGTACGGGGTGTCGCTGGGTACACCCCGGTTTACGGGTTCTGCGCCCCATGTGGTCAGGCCCGGCTCTCCGTAGCGTCTTCGGCGAGGCACAGGGAGTGCCGGACGGGGAGTGATGACGATGTTTCGCCGCACCGCACGACGTAGGCACGACTCGGGGCCCGCCGCCGAGGCACTGCGGCTGGTCAAGGTCACCAAGACCTACGGGGCCGAGGAGAACGCCGTGACCGCTCTGGACGGCGTGACGCTCACGCTGGCCCGGGGTACCTTCACCGCGGTCATGGGGCCCTCGGGGTCCGGCAAGTCAACGCTGTTGCAGTGCGCTGCCGGGCTGGACAGGCCGGATTCCGGCATCGTGATGGTGGACGGCGAGGAGATGACGGGCGGCGGGGAGGCCGAGCTGACCAGGTTCCGGCGCGGCCGGATCGGGTTCGTCTTCCAGCAGTACAACCTCTTGCCGACGCTCACCGTCGCCCAGAACACGGTGCTGCCGCTCAGGCTGGCGCGGCGGCGCGTGGACCGTGCACGGGCGCTGGCGACCCTGACGGCGGTCGGTCTCGGCGACCGGCTGGGCCATCTGCCGGACCAGCTCTCCGGCGGCCAGCGGCAGCGGGTCGCGATCGCCCGCGCACTGGTCACCGAGCCGCGGGTCGTCTTCGCGGACGAACCGACCGGCGCCCTCGACACCCGCAGCGCGCGGGATGTGCTGCGGCTGCTCCAGCAGGCGGTACGGGAGCACGGCAGGACGGTCGTCATGGTGACGCACGATCCGGTCGCCGCCTCGTACGCCGACTCCGTCGTGTTCCTCGCGGACGGCCGGCTGGCCGGCGGGATGCGGGCGCCGACGCCCGATGCCGTGGCCGAGCGGCTGGCGCACCTGGGCGACGACACCGTCGTGGGGGTGTGAGCCATGTTCGTCCTGGCCCTGCGTTCCGTCCGTAAGCGCCCCGGGCGCTTCCTCTCGACGCTGCTGTCCGCCTTCCTCGGCGCGGCGATCGTGATGACCTTCAACGCGATGCTCGACACGGCGGGTCAGCCGGGCGTCGACTCCGTGAGCTCCGAGTCCCTGACCACCTCGGCGAGTGTCGTCGGCGGCTACGGTTCCCTGCTGGTGTTCTTCGCGATCGCCTCGACGCTCACCGTCAACGTGCGTCAACGCGCCGACGAGATCGAGCTGTTGCGCTGCTCGGGGGCGACTCCCGGGCAGATCGGGCGCATGGTCGTCGGGGAGGCCGTGGTGGTCGCCCTGGTGGGCGCGGTGCTGGCGATCGGGCCCGGGATGCTCGGCGGGACGGCACTGCTGAGGGTGTTCCACGACAGCGGCCAGGTCTCGCGGTCCGTGGAGTACTCCTTCGGTCCCGTCGCGCTCGTGTCGGGGATCTGGATCACGGTGCTGGCGGCGGCGGGCGCGGCGTTCCTCGCGGTGCGGCGGGCGACACACAGGCGTCAACCCCGAAGCGGTGCAAGGAAGTTCCTCGCGTACGCGGCTCTGCTGGCCGGTGGTGCCGGGGTCTGCTCCACCTTCGCCGTGTCCTCGACCGACGCCGCGCTGATGGCGCCGGCCGCGTACGGGGCGATCCTGCTGTCCGTGGGTTTCGCGCTGCTCTCGCCGCGGTTGCTGACGGGGCTGCTGGGCCGGCTCGCGCCGAAAAGCCCGAGCGGCTATCTGGCCGTACGGAACATGCGCCGCAGGACGGCCGAACTGTCCGGCGTGCTGATGCCGTTGATCCTCTTCACCGGTATGGCGACGGCGACGCTCTACATGCAGGCCGTGGAGAGCGACGCGATCAGGGCGTCGGGTGTCGCGAAGTCGGTCGACGCGAAGAACCTGGAGACCCTCAACCTCGTGGTCGTCGGCGTCATCGTGGTCTTCTCCTGCGTCATGCTGATCAACTCCCTGTACGCGGCGACCACTTACCGGCGCCGGGAGTTCGGCCAGCAGCGGCTGGCCGGTGCGACGCCGGGGCAGGTGCTCGGGATGATCGGTGTGGAGGCCCTGATCGTGACGGTCACGGGAGTCTTCCTCGGCACCATGGCCGGGCTCGCCGGGCTCCTCCCCTTCACCGCGGTCCGCACGGACGCCGCCTGGCCGGACCAGGGTCCCGGCATCTGGCTCACGATCGTCGCGATCGCGGCGGCGGTCACGCTGGGGACGAGCCTCTTCACGGCCCGGCGCACCCTGCGGACGCCCGCGGTGGATGCGGTGGCGACGGCGGCGTGACCGCGAATTCCGAGGGTGGCCGGGCGAATTGGCCCGGCTGCCCTTGCGCGTCGTCCGGCCGCTCTTCTCAGCTCACGTCACGTCGCTCCGCACCTGTTCGCGCAGGGCGGTGCAGCAATTGCTGATCAGGCGGGACACGTGCATCTGTGAGATGCCGAGCTGCCGTGCGATGTCGCTCTGTGTCATTCCGCGGAAGAAGCGCAGATAGAGAATGGTCCGGTCGCGCTCGGAGAGTGTCCGCAGCGCGGGTTTCACGGCCTCGCGGTCGACGACCAGATCGTAGCCCGCGTCGGATTCGCCGAGGGTGTCGGCGAGCCCGTATCCGTCCTCGCTGCCGGGCAGTTCGGCGTCCAGCGAGAGGGCGACGAAGCAGTCGAGGGCCTCAAGGCCGGTGCGCACGTCGTCCTCGCTCAGCCGCGTGTGCGCGGCGAGTTCGGCGACGGTGGGCCGGCGGCCGGGGGTCGTCTGGGACAGCTCCTTCAGCGCGGCGCGGACCCGGTTGCGCAGATCCTGGACGCGGCGGGGCACGTGCAGGGTCCACATGTGGTCGCGGAAGTGCCGCTTGATCTCGCCGGTGATGGTCGGCACGGCGTAGCTCTCGAAGGCGTTGCCGAGGGAGGGGTCGTAGCGCTTGACGGCTTTGACCAGCCCGAGGGCCGCGACCTGGTTCAGGTCCTCCACGCGCTCGCCCCTGCCCCGGTACCGGCTCGCGACCCGGTGCGCCATGGGGAGCCACAGTCCGACGATTTCGTCGCGCAGGGCCTGTCGCTCGGGTCCGTCGGGCAGTCCCGCGAGGCGGGCGAAGGCCGCCGCGGTGTCGGGGGCGTCGTCGTGCGAGTGGTGTTTCGTACTGGCGGTGGCAACGGGCATGGCGCTCACAACTCCCTCAGAGGGTGTTGAGTGGACAGTCACCATGGGGGGTGCGCACAGCGGGCCGGAACAAAGCCACCGGAGGCCTGGCGAACCGGCTCCCACGGACGTGCCTGGTGTCCGAAGCACTGCGAATCCAATTCCCCTGTCGGAGACGCGGAAAACCTCTTCACCCATTGTGTGACACCGGGCCATCGACCGCATCTGGAACGTGACCGGACCGAAAAGGAAAAGCCGGTCCGGGCGGCCAACTGGCGGCCGATGGGAATACGCGGAAACAACGCGTCGCCCCGGAATTCCCCGTGTGGCGGTGGTCCGCTTGATCGCGTGTCGCTCAGCGGGACCCGGGGGCTGTCAGCGGGCCCCGGGAGTCGCGATACGCGCGGCGAATTCGGCGATGTCGGCGACGACCCTCTCGGGCTGTTCCCAGTGCACGGCGTGGCCCGCGCCCTCGTAGACGAGAAGGCTCGCTCCGTGGACGGCGTCCAGGACGGCCTGCTGGTCGCCGCGCGGGAGGAAGGCGTCCCGGTCGCCCCAGATGAGGAGGGTCGGCACCAGGATGCCGGCGAGGGTCGCGGGAAGGTCGGCCTCCAGCAGGCCCTGGAGGGTCTGCCGCCAGACGCGGGCCGGGACCTTGAGGCTCTCGTCGATCATGGTCTCCATGAGCCCCCTGGCGACCCCGCCTGCCACAGCTCCGGACATCAGGTCCTCGACGAACTCGCGGGGAACGGTGTCGGAGAACCCCGCCAGGGACTGCTGGATTCCGGCCACCGCGGGCTTGTCCGCGAGCGTGGCGGGGACGCCGGCCAGGACCAGACCCGAGATCCGGTCGGGGTGGCTGCCCGCGACGATCCGGGCCTGCACGCCGCCGGTGGACGATCCGACGAGCAGGGCGCGGCCGATGCCGAGGGCGTCGAGGAAGGCCACCAGGTCGGACGCGAGGTCGTCCGGCGTGTAGCCGTCCTCGGGGCGGTCGGCGTCGCCGTGGCCGCGCTGGGAGAACGCGTAACCGTGCAGGGAGGCGGGGAGGCGCCGCAGGAGGGGTTCGAAGGACCACCAGGAGTCGGCGAGCCCGTGCACGAACACCACCGGAGTGCCGTCGGGGTAACCGGCCTCGGCGTAGGGAAGGACGAGCCCCTCCCCCACCTGCGTGGACTTCAGGGAGATCACGGTCACGGCGCTCTGCCTCCCTCCGCCCGGCCGTACCGGCCCTCGATCCGGGCACGGCAGGCGAGCGGCGATCACGGCCGACAGTCGGCGATCACTTCCGACAGTACCGACCGGCGCCCCGGGGTGCCCTCCGACCGCGGGCTCGGGCAGCTCCGACCGCGGGCTCGGGCAGCTCCGACCGCAGACAGGGACACCCTCCGACCCGCGGACCGGGCGCACTCCGACCGCGTGCGGGACACGCGTCCGGCACCCGGCGGGCACGGTCCGGGGGCAGCGGGCGGGGACGGCCGGGCGGCGACGGGCGGACGGGTGGATCCGCAGGCGGGGCGGACCGGCCGCGGCCGGCTTCCGGCGCCCCCGCAACCTTGACCACGGAGCCCCGACTTAGAATAGCCTTACCTAAATTCATGATGGCTGGTTCCGGAGGGTGGGCCGATGGGGGCTGAGGTGCCGCGCGGGCGGGATGTCCTGGGGAGGGCCGTCCGGGGGCAACGGCGGGATGTCACCGTCGGAGCCGTACTGGGGGCGGGTCACCAACTCGGGGAAGCCCTCGTTCCGGTGCTCATCGGCCTGGTGATCGACCAGGCCGTGGCCAAGGGCGACACCGGCGCCCTGGTGCGCTGGCTCGTCGTCCTCGCCGTCGTCTACGTGGGGCTCTCCTTCAGCTTCCGTTTCGGTGCGCGGGCCGGCGAGCGCGCCGCCGAACTCGCGGCGCACGAACTGCGGGTGACGCTGGTGCGGCGGGTGCTCGACCCGCGGGGCGGCGCGGAGAACGGGCGGCTGCCGGGGGCCCTGTCGAACATCGCCACGGAGGACGCCAAGCGGGTCGGCGCGGTCAACATGGCCGTGATGACCGGCATTTCGGCCTTCGTGGGTCTCGCGGTCAGCGCGGTGGCCCTGCTGGTGGTCTCCGTGTCGCTCGGCCTGGTGGTCCTGCTGGGCACGCCCCTGCTGCTCTGGCTCGGGCACCTGCTCAGCAAACCCCTGGAGCGGCGCAGCGAGGCCGAGCAGGAGCGGGCCGCGCACGCCTCCGGTGTCGCGGCGGACCTGGTGGCCGGACTGCGGGTGCTCAAGGGCATCGGCGCCCAGGCCACGGCGGTGGACCGTTACCGGCGCACCAGCCGCGACTCGCTGGCGGCCACGCTGCGCGCCGCCCGCGCCGAGGCCTGGCAGCGCGGCGTCGTCCTCGCGCTGACCGGGGGTTTCATCGCACTCGTGGCGCTGGTCGGCGGACGGCTGGCCGTGCGGGGCGACATCACGCTGGGTCAGCTGGTGTCCGCCGTCGGACTGGCCCTGTTCCTGCTCGGCCCGCTGGAGGTGCTCGCCTGGGTGAACGCCGAGTTCGCCCAGGCCCGTGCCTCGGCCGCGCGCATCGCCGAGGTGCTCGGCACCCCGCCCGACGTCTCCGCCGGTGGGGAGCGACTGGCGGACCCCGTGCGCGGCGCACTGCGGCTGCGCGGGGTCAGTCTGGGCGAGCTGCGCGAGATCGACCTGACGGTGGCGCCCGGCGAACTGCTCGGGATCGCGACCACCGACCCCGCCGCCGCCGGAGCCCTGCTGCGCTGCCTCGGCCGCACCGAGGATCCCTCCTCGGGGGTCGTCGAGCTGGACGGCGTACCCCTGGCGGACCTCGATCCGGCGGAGTTGCGGACGGCCGTGCTGGTCGCAGCGCACGACGCCGCGCTCTTCGACGGCACGCTCGGTGACAACATCGGCGCGACCGAGGGCGCCGACGCCGCGATGGCCGCCGCGTCCGCCGACGAGGTCGCCCGCACCATGCCGCTCGGCACCGCCGCCGAGGTCGGTGAGGGCGGCCGCTCGCTGTCCGGCGGCCAGCGCCAGCGGGTGGCTCTGGCCCGCGCCCTGAACGCCCGTCGGCCGGTGCTCGTCGTGCACGACCCGACCACCGCCGTGGACGCGGTCACCGAGGCCCGGATCGCCTCGGGTGTACGGGAGTTCCGGCAGGGCCGCACCACCGTGCTGGTCACCAACAGCCCCGCGCTGCTCGCCGTGACCGACCGGGTGGTGCTCCTCGACGCCGGCCAGGTCACCGCGGACGGACCGCACGCCGACCTCGTACGCGCCCACGCGGCCTACCGGACGGCGGTGCTGGCATGACCACAGGAGCGGGCACCCCAGGAACAGGCACCCCGGGAGCGGACGCGACGGGAGCGGACACCACCGAAGCGGACGCCACTGGAGCGGACATCACGGGAGCACAGATCACCGCACCGGACACAGCGGCCCGCGAGCTGCTGCCCACCGCGACCCCCGCCCGCACCCGGGCCGCCGTCGGTGAACTCCTGCGCCCGCACCGGGCATTGGCCTGGGCCGGGTTCGGGGTCATGGTGGCGGCCACCGCGGTGGGACTCCTCACCCAGCCGCTGCTCGGCCACATCGTCAACCTGGTCACCGACCGGAGTCCGGCCGGAGCGCTCACGCTGCCCGTGGTGCTGCTGGTGGCCGTCGCCGTGGCGCAGGGCATCGCGACCGCGCTCGGCATGTCGCTGGTCTCCCGGCTCGGGGAGACCGTACTGGCGGAACTGCGCGAACGGTTCGTGGAGCGGGCCCTGCTGCTGCCGCTGGACCGGCTGGAGAAGGCGGGCTCGGGCGACCTCACCGCCCGCGTCACCCGCGACGTCTCCCGGGTCGCCGAGGCGGTGCGCTCCGCGCTGCCCGAACTGGCCCGCTCCGGACTGTCCATCGTGCTCACCTTCGGCGCCCTCGCCGTGCTCGACTGGCGCTTCCTGCTCGCCGCACTGCTCGCGGTGCCCGTACAGGCGCACACCGCCCGCTGGTACGTCGCCAACGCCACGCCCCTGTACGCGAAGGAGCGCGTGGCCACCGGCGTCCAGCAGCAGCAGCTCCTCGACACCATCGGCGGCGCGGGCACCGTACGCGCCTACCGGCTGGAGGCAGCGCACACCGAGCGGGTCACGGAACGGTCCCGCGCCGCCGTCGATCTGACACTGCGCGGCGTGCAGTTGGTGCTGCGGTTCTACAGCCGGCTGCACCTGGCCGAGTACACCGGTCTCGCCGCCGTCCTCGTGGTCGGTTTCCTGCTCGTACGGAACGGGTCGGCGTCGATCGGCACGGCGACGGCGGCCGCGCTGTACTTCCACAGCCTGTTCGGGCCGGTCAACACGGCGCTGGTGCTGCTCGACGACGCCCAGTCGGCGACCGCGGCACTGGCCAGGCTGGTCGGCGTGGTGGACGAACCGACGCCGAAGGCGGAGCGGGAGACTTCCCGCGGCGTCCCCACCGTCACCCTGACCGGCGTCGGGCACGCCTACCGGACCGGGCAGCCCGTGCTGCACGACGTGGATCTCGTGCTCCGCCCGAAGGAGAAGGTCGCCCTCGTCGGCGCCAGCGGGGCGGGGAAGACCACCCTCGCCAAGCTCATCGTCGGCATCCACCGCCCCACCGTCGGCCGGATCGACATCGGCGGGGCCGAGCCCTGCGAGTCGGGCCGTTCGGTGGCGCTGGTCACCCAGGAGGTGCATGTCTTCGCCGGGCCGCTCGCCGAGGACCTGCGGCTGGCCCGGCCCGACGCCACCGACGAGGAACTCCGGGAGGCTCTCGACCGGGTCGGCGCCCTCGGCTGGGCCGACGCCCTGCCGGAGGGGCTCGGCACCGTCGTGGGCGACGGCGGCCACCGCCTCACCTCCGACCGGGCCCAGCAACTCGCCCTGGCCCGGCTGGTGTTGGCGGATCCCCCGGTCGCCGTACTCGACGAGGCCACCGCCGAGGCGGGCAGCTCCGGCGCCCAGGTGCTGGAACAGGCCGCCGAGCGGGCCCTCGACGGCCGCACCGCGCTGGTCGTCGCCCACCGGCTCAGCCAGGCCGCGACCGCCGACCGGGTGGTCGTGATGGAGAACGGCCGCATCGCCGAGAGCGGCACCCACGACGAACTGCGTGCCGCCGGGGGGCCCTACGCCGCCCTGTGGCAGGCCTGGTCGGAGAACCGCAGCACCGAGCCCTGACCTGGGACACCGTCCGAGCCCGACACCGAGTACCGATCAGACGCGAAACCGACGGAAGGATCCGCAATGCCCCGCGCCCAGAGAGCCACCCGGCTCACCGGACTGCTCGCCTCCGTACTGTTGATCATCGGCGCGGCAGCCGCCTGCGGCTCCTCCGACGACGACACGGAACCGAGTGCCTCCACCGCCGGGAAGAGCTCCGCGAACAGTGCCTTCCCCGTCAGCGTCGCGCACAAGTACGGCAGCACGACGATCAAGTCCGCGCCCAAGCGTGTCGTCACGATCGGACTGACCGACCAGGACGCTGTGCTGGCCCTCGGCACGGTCCCGGTCGGAACAACCGAGTGGCTCGGCGGCTACAAGGGCGCCGTCGGCCCCTGGGCCCAGGACAAGCTGGGCGGTGCCGCCGCGCCGACCGTCCTCAAGGACACCGGCACCGGCCCGCAGGTGGAGAAGATCGCGGTCCTCAAGCCGGACCTCATCCTCGCCGTCTACTCCGCCCTCACCAAGGAGCAGTACGACTCGCTGTCGAAGTTCGCCCCGGTCGTGGCCCAGCCCAAGGAGTACAACGACTACGGCGTGCCGTGGCAGCAGCAGACCGAGATCATAGGCAAGGCCCTCGGCAAGGCGGACGAGGCGACGAAGCTGGTCGACGGCGTCGAGGCCGACTTCGCGACCGCCAAGCAGGAGCACCCCGAGTTCGCCAAGGCCACCGCGGTCATGGCCACGCCGTACGAGGGCACCTTCGTCTACGGCAGCCAGGACCCGCGTTCCCGGCTGCTGACCGACCTCGGCTTCAGCCTGCCGGACGGACTGGACAAGCTGATCGGCGACACCTTCGGCGCCAACATCAGCAAGGAGCGCACCGATCTCCTGGACCAGGACGTCGCCGTGTGGATCCTGCCCGACACCACCACGGCCGTCACCAAACTGCACCAGGACAAGCTGTACGGCGACCTCGACGTCGTGAAGCAGGGCCGCGAGGTCTTCATTCCGGAGACCGACGACTACGGCAACGCCGTGTCCCTGTCGACGGTGCTCAGCATCCCCTACGTCCTCGAACGTCTGGTGCCGCAGCTCTCGGCGGCGGTGGACGGCAAGCCCGCGACGAAGGTGGAGCAGCCCGCGTCCTGACCCGCGACCACTGCGGACAATGCGAGAGGGAGACGGCCCCGGGGCCGTCTCCCTCTCGCATGTCGCGCGCCGCTCGCTACTCCACGAGGCTCTTGGGGCGCATGTCCGTCCAGTTGGCCTCGATGTGGTCCAGGCACTCCTGGCGGCCGGCCGGCCCGTGCGCGACCGTCCACCCGGCCGGCACGTCCACGAAGTCGGGCCACAGGCTGTACTGGCCCTCGTCGTTGACCAGGACCGAGTAGACGCCCTCGGGGTTCTCGAACGGGTTGCTCATCTGCTTCTCTCTTCCTCTCGGTTTCTCGGTCGTCGGGTCAGGACCGCGTACGGGCCGCGCGGTGCACCAGGGCCTCCAGCGCCCGGAACCAGGTCCGCGCCAGGTCCCGTACGGTCTCCTCCGTCAGCAGTTCGTCGGCGAAGGCCCAGTGGGCGCCCAGTTCCGGGCCGCCGGGGCGGTCCTCGGTGAGGGCGTTGACGGTGAGGGCGTGCGACATCGGCATGGCCGGGTCCGCGTCGAGGTCGGCGGCGTCGCCCTCCTCGGCGTAGGACCAGTCGGCGGCCTCCGGATGGTCGAAGCGGCCCATGTAGTTGAACTCGATCTGCGGCTCGCCGTACCGGGCGAGTTCCGGTCCGGTCAGCGGGTTGAGCCGGCGCAGCAGACCGTGGCCGATGCCGGCCGTGGGCAGCGCCGCCAGGTGTTCGCCGATCCGGGCCACCGCCGTGTCCAGGGCCGGACCGCCCGCGAAGGCGTCGGCCAGGTCGATCGGGCCCGGGTCCAGCCGGACCGGTACGACACTGGTGAACCAGCCGACCGTGCGGGACAGATCGGCGTTGACCGCCAGTTCCTCCTCCCGGCCGTGGCCCTCCAGGTCCACCAGGACGGCGTTGTCGGCGGCGTCCGTCGTGCGGGCCCGCCAGTCGGCGACGGCCAGGGCGAACGCGGTCAGCAGTACGTCGTTGACGGTGGCGCCGTAGGCCGCGGGCACCCGGCTGAGCAGGGGGCCCGTGAGGTCGGCGGGCAGGGTCAGGGAGAGGTACCGGGTGGTCTCGACGGTGTCGCGCCCGGAGTCGAGGTCACGGGCCAGCGGCAGCCTGGCTCCGTCGGCCAGGACCGAGGTCCACAGCGGCAGTTCGTCCTCCGTGACGGGTGCCGTGGCCCGCGCGGCGAGCAGTTCGGACCAGCGGCGGAAGGAGATGTCGACGGGCGGCAGCTCCGGGGTGCGGCCGGCCGCGACCGCCTGCCACGCGGCGGCGAGGTCGGGCAGCAGCACGCGCCACGACACCCCGTCCATGACCAGGTGGTGGACGAGCAGCAGCAGCCGTCCCGGCCGGTCCGGGCCCGCGTCGAACCACACGGCCCGCACCATGCCTCCGCCGTCGGGGTCGAGCCGTGCGCGGGCGGCTTCCGCGTGTTCGGCGATGGCTGCGCGCAGCGCCCCGTCGTCGGCGCCGGACACGTCGGCCCGGCGGATCCAGTCCGCCACGTCGGCGCTGCCCGGCGGCGGCACGCGCAGCGTCCACTCCTCGCCGTGTTCACCGGCGCGCACGAGACGGGCGCGCAGCATGTCGTGCCGGTCGGCGACGGCCCGCAGCACGGCCGTCAGTCCGGCTTCGTCCAGGTCCGCAGGTGTCCGGAGCAGGGCGGCCTGGTGGTAGCCGTCGATGGGGCCGCCGCGTTCGCGCAGCGCGTGCATGATCGGGGTGAGCGGGACCTCGCCGGTGCCGCCGTCGTGCTTGCGGACCGACTCGGCCGGGTCCAGCGGGACGGCGACGGCGGCCAGCGCGGCGACGTCGCGGTGCTGGAACACCTGGCGCGGGGTGATCCGCAGGCCGGCCGCGCGGGCCTGGCTGACCATCTGCATGGCGACGATGCTGTCGCCGCCGAGGGCGAAGAAGTCGTCGTCGGTTCCGAGGGCCTCGGCGGGCAGGCCCAGTACCTCGGCGAAGACGGCGCACAGCGCGCGCTCGGTGTCGGTCTCGGGCTCGCGTCCGCCCGTGGTGGCCGTGAAGTCCGGGGCGGGCAGCGACTTGCGGTCCAGTTTGCCGTTGGACAGCAGCGGCAGCCGGTCCAGGACCACCACGGCGGCGGGGACCATGTACTCGGGCAGCAGGGCCGAGGTGTGGGCGCGCAGGGCTGCCGGGTCGGGCGCGGTGCCCTCGGCCCCGACGACGTACCCGACGAGCTGCTTCACCCTGGGCCGGTCCTCGCGGACGGTGACCACGACCTGGGCGACGGACGCGTGGGCGTCCAACGCCGCCTCGATCTCGGCGAGTTCGATCCGGTAGCCCCGGATCTTGACCTGGTCGTCGGAGCGTCCGGCGTACTCCAGCAGGCCGTCCTCGGTCCAGCGGGCCAGGTCGCCCGTACGGTACATGCGGGCGCCCGCGGGGCCGTGCGGGTCGGCCACGAACCGGTCCGCCGTCAGGTCGGGGCGGCCCAGGTAGCCGCGGGCCAGCCCTCCGCCGGACAGGTACAGCTCGCCGGTGACGCCGGGCGGTACGGGGCGGAGCGCCGCGTCGAGGACGTAGGCGCGGGTGTTGTGGACGGGGCGGCCGACCACCGGGCGGTCGCTGTCCCGTACCCGTCCCACGAGGGCGTCGACGGTGGCCTCGGTGGGTCCGTAGAGGTTGAACGCCTCCGTGGAGCGCAGGGCGCGCAGCCGGGACCAGAGCGAGTCGGGTACGGCCTCGCCGCCGAAGCCGACCACGGCGAGCGGGCAGTCGCCGTCCTCCCCGAACAGCCCGCTGTCCGCCATCCGGTCCAGGAAGGAGGGTGTGACCTCGATGAAGTCGAGGCGCTGTTCCCGGATGAGGGCGGCGAGGAGTTCGGGGTCGCGGCGGGTCTCCTCGTCGGCGATGTGCAGGGCGTGGCCGTCCAGCAGCCACAGCTGCGGCTGCCAGGAGGCGTCGAAGGAGAACGACCAGGCGTGTCCGACGCGGAGGTGGCGGCGGCCGGTCAGTTCCCTGGCGCGTTCGTGCAGATCGCGGCGGTGGCTGTGGAAGAGGTTGGCGACGCTGCGGTGGGTGACGACGACGCCCTTGGGCCTGCCGGTGGAGCCGGAGGTGTAGATGACGTAGGCGGGGTGGTCGGCGGCGGGAGCCGTCGGTTCGGCCTGCGGCTCGTCGTGCGCGGCGTCCAGGAACAGGGCGGGGATGTCCGTGTCCGGCAGTGCGGCGGCCAGTTCGGCGGTGGTGAGGATCAGGACGGGGCGGGCGTCGTCGAGCATGTCGCGGGTCCGCTCGGCGGGCAGTTCCGTGTCCAGCGGGAGATAGGCGGCGCCCGCCTTCATGACGGCCAGGATCGCGGTGATGTGGTCGGCCCTTCGGGGCAGGGACAGGGCCACGATCCGCTCCGGACCGGCGCCGCGCGCGGCGAGTACCCGGGCCAGCCGGTCGGCGCGGGCGTTCAGTTCGGCGAAGGTCCAGGTGTCGTGCGCGTCGGTGACGGCGACGGCGTCCGGTGCGGCGGCGGCCTGCGCCTCGAAGAGGCCGGGGACCGTGCCTCCCTGGGCCGGGAGGGCGTTGTCGTTCCAGGTCTCCAGGATGGTGTGCCGGTCGGCGGGGGTGAGGATGTCGACCCGGCCGACCGGCTGTGCGGGTGCGGCGGTCATCGCCTTGAGGACGGTGAGCATCGAGGCGGCCATCCGCCGGGCCGTCGCGGGCTCGAACAGGTCGGGCCGGAACTCGGCGGTCAGGCGCAGCCGTTCGGCGGGCTCCACGGCCCAGGCGAAGGGGTAGTGCGTGGAGTCCTGGTGGTCGCGGACGGTCGCACGCAGGCCGGTGGCGTCCTCGTCGTCGGCGTTGTCTTCTACGGGATACGACTCGAACACGACCAGGGTGTCGAAGAGTTCACCGAGTCCGGCGCCGCGCTGGATGTCGGACAGGCCCAGGTACTGGTGGCTGATCAGCCGGGACTGCTCGTCCTGGAGCCGGTCGAGGAGGGCGGCGAGCGGTTCCCCGTCCCGGATCCGGACCCGGACCGGCACGGTGTTGATGAAGAGTCCGACCATCGATTCGACCCCGTCGATCTCCGGGGGCCGTCCGGCGACCGTGGCGCCGAACACCACGTCGTCACGGCCGGTGAGCCGGGACAGCAGGATGCCCCAGGCGCACTGGACCAGGGTGTTGACGGTCAGGCCGCGGTCGCGGGCCAGTCCGGTGAGGGCGGCGGTCAGCCCGGCGTCGGCCTCCACGGTGTGGGTGTGCGGTACGGCCGGTGCCCGGTTCGGGTCGGCGGGCACCAGGTGCGTGGGCTCGTCGAGGCCGTCCAGCGCCTCGGCCCACGCGGTGGCAGAGGCGGCAGTGTCCTGCTGGGTGAGCCAGCGGAGGTAGTCCCGGTAGGGGACGGCGGCGGGCAGCGCGGCCCGGCCGTCGTAGAGCCGGGTCAGCTCGGTCATCAGGCGCGGCACGGACCAGCCGTCCAGCAGCAGGTGCTGGTGGGAGAGGACGAGCCGGTGGCCGCCGTCCGCGAGCCGGGCGAGGAGCAGTCGCAGCAGGGGCGGCTCCGCCGGGTCGAAACGGCGCCTCTCCTGAAGCAGCAGACGCTCCCAGTCCTCGTCGTCGCCGACGTCCACCTGGCGCCAGGGCAGCGGCACGGTCCGGGGCACGACGGCCACCGGGCGTCCCGAGGACAGGTAGCGGAAGCCGGAGCGGAGGCTGTCGTGCCGGTCGAGCAGGGCCTGTCCGGCGGCGCGGAGCCGTGCGGTGTCGAGCGGTCCTTCAAGGTCGTACGACACCTGGACCGTGTAGACGTCGGGTCCGAGGTCGGCGGAGTCGAAGGAGGCGTGGAAGAGCAGTCCGGCCTGGAGCGGTGACAGCGGCAACAGCTCGGCATCCGCCGGGAGTTCGGCTCGTTCCTCGGCGGTCAGGTCGAGCAGCGCGGTTGCCGGGTCGTCGTCCTCGCGGCGTACGGAGTCCACGGCGACGGCGGCGAGTCCGGCGGCCGACTTGTGGCGGAAGACGTCCCGGGGCGTGATCGTCAGGCCGGCCGCGCGGAGGCGGCCGACCAGTTGCATGGCGACGATGCTGTCGCCGCCGAGGGTGAAGAAGTCGTCGTCGGGGCCCACCCGTTCGAGTCCGAGGACGGTCGCGATCAGCTCGCAGAGCAGTTCCTCGCGCGGGGTGCGCGGCAGGGTGGCGGTGACCTCGGCGGCGAAGTCGGGCGCGGGCAGCGCCCGGCGGTCCAGCTTCCCGTTGGGGGTGAGCGGGAGGGTGTCCAGGGCCACGAAGGCGGCCGGGACCATGTGGTCCGGCAGGCGGGCGGCGGTGTGGGCGCGCAACTCCGCCGTGTCGGGGGTGCGGCCGGTGGCCGGGACCACGTACGCGACCAGGTGCTCGTCGCGTACCAGCACGGTGGCGTGGGCGACGGTGGCGTGCCCGGCGAGCACGGTCTCGATCTCGCCGGGTTCGATCCGGAAGCCGCGCAGTTTCACCTGGTCGTCGACACGCCCCAGGTACTCCAGCTCGCCGTCCCGCGTCCAGCGCGCGAGGTCACCGGTGCGGTACATTCGACTGCCCGCCGGACCGTACGGATCGGCCGTGAAGCGCTCCGCCGTCAGGTCCGGGCGGCCGAGGTAGCCGTGGGCCAGTTGGTCCCCGGCGAGGTACAGCTCACCCGCGACGCCCGGCGGCACCGGACGGAGGGCGGCGTCCAGGACGTAGGTCCTGGTGTTCCACACCGGGCGGCCGATCGGTACGACGGCCGCACCTGGCAGAACCTCGTGCGCGGTGACGTCCACGGACGCCTCGGTGGGCCCGTAGAGGTTGTGCAGCCTTGTGCCGCCCAGCAGTTGGTGGAAGCGCGCGGCCAGCGGAGCGGGCAGCGCCTCGCCGCTGCACATCACCTGCCGCAGGCTGGTGCGGTCGGCCGCCGCCGGTTCGGCCAGGTACGCGCGGAGCATCGACGGCACGAAGTGCGCCGTGGTGATCCCCCGGCGCCGGATCAGGTCGGCCAGGTACGCGGGGTCCTTGTGTCCCTCGGGCCGTGCCACCACCAGGGCTGCGCCCGTGATCAGCGGCCAGAAGAACTCCCACACCGACACGTCGAAACTCGACGGCGTCTTCTGCAACACCCGGTCCCCGGACGTCAGTCCGTACTCCGCCTGCATCCACGACAACCGGTTCACGATCCCGGCCTGCGGAACGACCACACCCTTCGGACGACCCGTCGACCCCGACGTGTAGATCACGTACGCCGGATCGCGCGGGTCGTACACGGCGGGCAGCGGGGTCCGGGGGGCGGGCGGCGGAGTCGTCGCGTCGTCGACGAGCAGGCGCGGCACGTCGGACTCCGGCAGGGCGGTCCGGCCGTCGGTCACCACACAGACAGGGCGGGCGTCGGCCAGCATGAACGCGAGCCGCTCCGCCGGATAGTCGGTGTCCAGCGGCAGATAGGCGCCGCCCGCGCGGTGCACGGCCAGCAGGGCGACGACCAGGGCCACCGAGCGGGGCAGCGCGACGGCGACGGTGTTCCCGGGCCGTACGCCGGCCGCGACCAGCGTGTGCGCGAGCCGCTCGACGCGCAGGTCGAGCTCCGCGTAGGTGAGGGAGGTGTCCTCGAAGACGAGGGCCGTTCCGGCCGGGGTACGAGCCGCCTGGGCGCGGAAGAGTTCGGGCAGGGTCAGGTCCGGCACCGGGTGGGCGGTGTCGTTCCAGTCGGTGAGGACGAGGGCGCGCTCGTCCTCGGCCAGCACGTCGAGCAGGGCGAGCGGCCGTTCCGGGGCGGCGGCCACCTGTTCGAGGAGGTGCACCAGACGGCGGGCCAGCAGTTCGGCGGTGCCGGGGTCGAACAGGTCGGCGCTGTACTCGATCCAGCCCTGGATGCCGTTGCCTTCGCCCTGTTCGACGAAGTCGAAGCTGAGGTCGAACTTGACGGTCTCCTGACCGACCGGTTCGGGCCGGGCGGTGAGTCCCGGCAGGACGGGCGTGGAGCCGGGCCCGGCGAGGTGGACGACCATCACCTGGAACAGCGGGTGCCGGGCGAGCGAACGCGCCGGGTTGACCGCTTCCACCAGCCGCTCGAAGGGCAGGTCCTGGTGCTCGTAGGCGGCCAGGTCGGTCTCGCGGACCCGGCGCAGCAGCTCGGCGAAGTCCGGGTCGCCGGACAGGTCGGTGCGCAGGACCAGCGAGTTGACGAAGAAGCCGACGAGGTCCTCGAGTCCCTCGTCGCTGCGGCCGGAGACGGGGGCGCCGAGCGGGATGTCGTCGCCCGCGCCCAGCCGGTGCAGCAGGGCGGCCACGGCGGCCTGGGCGACCATGAACATGCTGGCGCCCTCGGCGCGGGCCAGTGCGCGCAGGGCGCGTTCCAGCTCGGGCGGGACGGTGAAGCCGACGGTGCCGCCGCCGTGGCCGGACTCCGCGGGGCGCGGCCGGTCGGTGGGCAGGACCAGTTCCTCGGGCAGGCCGCGCAGGTGCTCGGTCCAGTACGCGAGCAGGTCCTCGCCGCTGTCGTCGAGCAGCTCGCGCTGCCAGAGGGTGTAGTCGGTGTAACTCACGGGCAGCGGGGCCCAGTCGGGGGCGCGGCCTGCCGCGCGCGCGGCGTAGGCGGTGCCCAGGTCGGCGAGCAGCGGCCGGTCGGACCACTCGTCGGTGGCGATGTGGTGCAGCAGGAGCAGCAGGACGTGTTCGTCGGGTCCCGTCTCGAACAGGGTGGCGCGCAGCGGGAGTTCGCGCTCCAGGTCGAAGCTGTGGGCGGCGGCCCCGGCGAGTTGCCCGTAGGGCGCGGTGACCAGCTCGACCCGGGCCTCGGCGGGCTCCAGGACCCGCTGGTAGGGGAGCCCGTCCTCGGCGGGGAAGACCGTGCGCAGGGTGGCGTGCCGGGCGACGAGGTCGTTGACCGCCGACTCCAGGGTGGCACGGTCGAGTTGCCCGGTCAGCCGCCAGGCGGCCGGGATGTTGTACGCCGGGTTCGGGCCGTCGACCTGGTGCAGCAGCCACAGTCGCTGCTGGGCGGAGGAGAGCGGCAGCCGTTCCGGGTGCTCCCGGGGGGCGGTGAGGGCCGGGCGGGTGGTGGCGCGGATCGCGTCCAGCCGGGTGGCGAGCCGGGCCACGGTCGGGGCGTCGAAGAGTTCGCGCAGGGACACCTCGGCGCCCAGGACCGTCCGGATCCGGCTGACGAGTCGCATCGCCAGCAGCGAGTGGCCGCCGAGGGCGAAGAAGTCGTCGTCGGGGCCGACCTTTTCGAGCCCGAGGACGGTGGCGAACACGTCACACAGCAGTTCCTCCACCGGCGTGCGAGGGACGGTCGCGGTCGTCGCGGCGGCGAAGTCGGGCGCGGGCAGGGCCCTGCGGTCCAGCTTGCCGTTGGGGGTGAGCGGGAGGGTGTCCAGGACGAGGAAAGCGGCCGGGACCATGTGGCCGGGCAGCGCCGCCGCCAGGTGCGCGCGCAGCTCCGCGGGTACGGGCGTACGGCCGGGCGCGGGGACCACGTAGGCCACCAGGTGCTCGTCTCGTACCAGGACGGTGGCATGGGCCACGGCCTCGTGGCGTGCCAGCACGCTCTCGATCTCGCCGGGTTCGATCCGGAAGCCGCGCAGTTTCACCTGGTCGTCGACGCGGCCCTGGTACTCCAACTCGCCGTCCCGCTTCCAGCGCGCGAGGTCACCGGTGCGGTACATGCGACTGCCCGCCGGACCGTACGGATCGGCCGTGAAGCGCTCCGCCGTCAGTCCAGGGCGACCCAGATAGCCCCGGGCCAGCTGCACACCGGCGAGGTACAGCTCACCCGCGACGCCCGGCGGCACCGGACGGAGAGCGGCGTCCAGGACGTACACGCGGGTGTTCCACACCGGGCGGCCGATCGGAACTACGCCCGCGCCGGGGCCCACCTCGCGGGCGGTGACGTCCACGGACGCCTCGGTCGGGCCGTACAGGTTGTGCAACCGCGTGCCGTCCAGCACCTCGTGGAAGCGCGCGGCCAGCGGCGCGGGCAGCGCCTCGCCGCTGCACATCACCTGCCGCAGGCCGTCGCAGCCGGCCGCGTCCGGCGAGTCGAGGAACGCCTGGAGCATCGACGGCACGAAGTGGACTGTCGTCACTCGTCGGCGCCGGATCAGCCCGGCCAGGTACACCGGGTCCTTGTGCCCCTCGGGCCGGGCGACGACCAGCGTGGCGCCCGTGATCAGCGGCCAGAAGAACTCCCACACCGACACGTCGAAACTCGACGGAGTCTTCTGCAACACCCGGTCCTCGCAGGTCAGTCCGTACTCCGCCTGCATCCACAACAACCGGTTCACGATCCCGGCCTGCGGAACGACCACACCCTTCGGACGACCCGTCGAACCCGACGTGTAGATTACGTACGCCGGATCGCGCGGGTCGTACGACGTGGGCAGCGGCGACCCGGGGCCGGCCGCGGCCGGGGTACCGTCCTCGTCCACCAGCAGGCGTGGCACGTCCGAATCCGGCACCGCGACGCCTACGTCCGTCACCAGGCACACCGGCCGGGCGTCGGCCAGCATGAACGCGAGCCGCTCCGCCGGATAGTCGGTGTCCAGGGGCAGGTAGGCGCCACCGGCCCGGTGCACGGCGAGCAGGGCGACGACCAGGGCCACCGAGCGGGGCAGCGCGACCGCGACAATGCTCTCCGGGCCGACGCCCGCCCCGGCCAGCATCCGCGCCAGCCGCTCCACACGCAGGTCGAGCTCCGCGTAGGTGAGAGTGGTGTCCTCGAAGACCAGGGCGGTCGCGGAGGGCGTGCGGGCGGCCTGGCTCCGGAACAGCGCCGGCAGTGTCTCGCCGGCCGCGCCGTGAGCGGTGGTGTCGTTCCAGTCCTCCAGGACCAGCCGCCGTTCGCGGGCGTCCAGGAGGTCGGGTTCCGTGACCGGCTTGGCGGGGTCGTCGGCGAACCGCTCCAGGAGGCGTACCAGACGCTCTGCGAGGTGCTCCGCCGTGCCGTGGTCGAACAGGTCGCCGGCATAGTGGAGGAGCAGTTCCAGCCGGCCCGCCTCCGTCTCGTCCACGAAGGTGAAGTGGAGGTCGGCCTTGGCCTTGCCGGTGTCCATGTCGAACCACTCGGTGGGCATGCCGAGCACGTCGGGGTCACCGCCCGGACGGCGGTGGTAACCCAGCATCACCTGGAAGAGCGGGTTGCGGCCGGCCAGCCGCGTGGGATTGACCGCCTCCACCACCCGGTCGAACGGCATGTCCTGGTGCTCGAAGGCCGTGAGCGCGGACTCCCGCACGCGGGCGAGCAGTTCGGTGAAGGAGGGCGCGCCGGACAGATCGGTCCTGAGGACGAGGGTGTTGACGAAGAAGCCGACCAGGTCGTCCAGGGCGGCGTCCATGCGTCCGGCGACGGGGATCCCGAGCGGGATGTCGTCGCCCGCGCCGAGCCGGTGCAGCATGGCCGCCGTGGCGGCCTGGAGCACCATGTACATGCTGGTGCCCGTTTCGCCGGACAGCGTTCGCAGGGCCGCGCTCAGCTCCGGGGGCACTTCGCGGCGAACGGTGGCACCGTGGCCGGTGGGCTCGGCGGGACGCGGCCGGTCCACCGGGAGGGTGAGTTCCTCGGGGGCTCCGCTCAGTGCCTCGGTCCAGTAACGGAGTTGGGCTTCTCCGACCTGGGCGAGGAGGACGTCCTGCCAGAGGGTGTAGTCGGCGTACTGGACCGGCAGCGGCGCCCAAGTGGGTGCCTCGCCCGCCGTCCGGGCCGCGTAGGCGGTGTTCAGGTCGGCGAGGAAGGGCCGGTCGGACCATTCGTCGGTGGTGATGTGGTGCAGGACGACGGCCACCACGTGGTCGGCGGGGTCGATCCTGAACACCTCGGCGCGCAGCGGCAGTTCGGCCGTCAGGTCGAAGGGGCGGCGCTGTGCCGCCTCCACGAGTGCGGGCAGGTCGCCCTCGCCGCAGTCGCTCAGGGTGAACGCCGGTTCCGCCTCTTCGGCGGCCAGAACGCGCTGGTAGGGCTCGCCCTCGTGCTCGTCGACGACCGTACGCAGCACCTCGTGCCGCCCGGCGACGTCGCGCAGCGCCTGCCGCAGCGCGGCCGGGTCGAACTCCCCCCGCAGCCGGAACACCAGCGGGAAGTTGTACGCCACGCCGCCGGTGTCGCCGCCCGCGATCCGCTCGACCAGCCACAGCCGCCGCTGGGCGGCCGAAAGCGGGATCCGCTCGGGCCGCTCCGCCACCTTCGTGACGGCCGGACGGGCGGGCCTGCCGACGTCCGCACGGCCGGCTAGGAGCGCGGGCGTCGGGGCCTCGAAGAGGTCACGGATGGCGAGTTCGGCGCCCAGTTCGGTGCGGGCCCGGCTGACCAGCCGGGTGGCGAGCAGTGAATGGCCGCCCAGGTCGAAGAAGTTGTCCTCGGCGCCGACCGAGGGCAGACCGAGCACCTCGGCGAACAGCCGGCACAGCACCTCCTCCTGAGGGGTGCGCGGGCCGCGCCCGCCGCCCAGCGCGACGGCCGGTTCGGCGTCGGGCAGGGCGCGGACGTCGAGCTTGCCGTTGTCGTTCATGGGCAGCCGGTCGAGGGTGACGAAGGCGGCCGGGACCATGTAGTCGGGCAGGTGCTGCTTGAGGTCCTCGCGCAGCCGCCGTACGAGGGCGCTCGCGTCGCGCGCGGCGGTCGGGTTGTTGGCGTACGGGGCCTCCGCGCCGCTGGGCAGGTAGAGGCCGGCGGTCACGCGGAGGTCGCCCGCGGCGAGGAACACGGCGTCGTACAGGCCCGGTTCGCGGGACCAGGTGGTCAGCACGCGGTAGCCGAGGCGGGCGCCCAGCTCGTGCAGGGTTTCGGGATCGACGGCGTCGGGGGTGAGCCGGCCGTCGGGGACGCCGGTGATCCGGAGCCGCTCGGGGCGCGCGGAGCCCAGCCGGTCGGCCAGGTCCAGGTCCGCGTTCCAGGGCACGGCCGGCTCGTCGCCGAGGGATACGTCCGGCGCTCCCCGGTAGAGCACGGCGTCGTAGCGGTGCCGGGTCAGCTCGTTGTGGTGGTGGCCGCGCTTGGTGCGGAGGTCCACGCCGTAGCCGAGGCCGGTGAAGTAGTCGGGGTCGAGGAGGAGTTCCTTCTCCAGGCGCAGGCTTCGCTCCACCGCCTGGCCGAGGTCGGCCTCGGGGGTCGAGCGGGCCTGCTGGATCTCGGTGTGGAAGGTGCGGGCGAGCCGCAGGTTGCGTACGTCACCGACGAAGAGCGCGCCGCCGGGCACCAGCAGGTCCATCGCGCCGTCGATGACGGAGGTCAGGTACTCGGCGCTCGGGAAGTACTGGATGACGGAGTTGATGACGATCGTGTCGAAGTAGCCGTCGGGCAGGCCGCTGAGGTCGTCGGCCGGCCGGCAGCGCAGCTCGACCTTGGCGGCGAGGGAGGGGTCGCGGCGCAGTTCCTCGCCGATCTTGCGGATGACGGGGGCGGCGAAGTCGGTCGCCCAGTAGGCCTCCGCGTCGGGGGCGAGGCGGGAGAGCAGCAGGCCCGAGCCGACGCCGATCTCCAGGACGCGGCGCGGCCGGAGTTCACGGATCCGCGCGACGGTGGCCTCGCGCCACTCGTGCATGTGGTCGAAGGGGATGGGCTGTCCGTCGTACGAGCTGTCCCAGCCGGCGTACTCCTCGGTGAAGACGGCGGTGCTGATCTCCTCGTACTCGTCGGAGTAGATCTCCTGCCACTCGCCGACCTGGGCGCGCTCCGCCGACTCCCTCTCCTCTTCGGTGAGTTGTGCCGGGACGACGTAGCCGACCAGTCGTTCCTCGCGCACGATCACGGCGGCCTGGGAGACCGCGGGAAGGCGGCTGAGCGCGGTCTCGATCTCGCCCAGCTCGACCCGGTAGCCACGGATCTTCACCTGGTCGTCGGTGCGGCCCAGGAAGTCGAGGTTGCCGTCCTCGCGGCGGCGGACCAGGTCTCCGGTGCGGTACATGCGCTCGCCGGGGTCGCCGAAGGGGTCGGCGACGAAGCGTTCGGCGGTCAGCGCGGGCCGGTTCAGGTAACCGCGGGCGAGTCCGATGCCGGCGATGTAGAGCTCGCCGGGCACGCCGTGCGGGACGGGGCGCAGCCAGGCGTCCAGGATGTGGGCGCGGGTGCCGCGGATCGGGCGGCCGACGGTCGGGGTGGCGCTGTCGTGGGTGCCGCCGCCGAGGGTGTTGATGGTGTACTCCGTCGGGCCGTACAGGTTGTAGCCGTAGGTGCCCTCGGTGTCGCGCAGCCGGGACCACACCGTCTCCGAGACGGCCTCGCCGCCGAGCAGTACAAGCGGCGGGACGTGTCCCTCCAGCAGGCCTTCCTCGATCAGGAGACGGGCGTAGGTCGGGGTGACGTTGACGACGTCGATGCGGTGCCGCTCGCAGTACGCCACCAGGGCCTGGGCGTCACGGCGCAACTCCTCGTCGCAGACGTGCACTTCGTGGCCCTCGACCAGCCAGAGCAGTTCCTCCCAGGACATGTCGAAGGCGAAGGAGACGGTGTGCGCGATGCGCAGCCTGCGTCCGCCGGCCGCCGCGATGGCCGGTTCGAAGATCTCCTTCTGGTGGTTGAGCTGCATGTTCGTCAGTCCCCGGTAGGGGGTGACGACGCCCTTGGGGCGGCCCGTGGAGCCGGAGGTGTAGATGACGTACGCCGGGTGTTCCAGGCTGAAGCTCGCCTCGACCGGATCGGCGGGCAGGGCGGCCAGTTCGTCCGCCACCGCCGCGTCGTCCAGCAGGACGCGGGTCAGGTCGCCGTCCAGGGTCGCCGACACGGCCCCGTTCGTCAGCAGGAGCAGCGGGCGGGCGTCGGCCAGCATGAGCGAGAGGCGGTCGGCCGGATAGTCCAGTTCCAGCGGCAGATAGGCGGCGCCGGTGCGCAGCACCGCGAAGAGCGCGACGACCATGTCGATGGAGCGCGGCAGCCCGAGGGCGACGACCCTCTCGGGGCCCGCGCCCCTGGCGAGCAGCAGCCGGGCCATGCGGTTGACGTCGGCGTCGAGTTCGGCGTACGTGAGGGTGCGGTCGCCGAAGACCAGGGCGACGGAGTCCGGGGTGCGGGCGGCCTGCGTGGCGAGCAGGTCGGCGACGGTCTCCTCGGGGTCGGGCACCCTGCTGTCGGCCCATTCCCGTTCGAACGCGGCGCGCTCGGCGGGCAGCAGCGGGTCGAGGCCGCCGACGGGGGCGCTCAGGTCGTGGGCGAGCCGTTCCAGGAGCAGCGTGAAGCGGTCGAGCAGGGCGCGGGCCTGCTCGGGACCGACGAGGTCGGGACGGTGGGAGAGGGTGACCCTGATCCGGGGTCCTGGGGTCACGACAAGGTTCACGGGGTAGTGGGTCGCGTCCACGTTGTCGACGGCGGTCGCGCCGTGCCGCTCGCGCAGCCGGTCCAGGCGCTTGCCGGTGTCGTTGTCGCGCAATACGAAAAGGGTGTCGAAGAGCCGCCGGTGTCCGGTCTCGGCCTGGAGGACGCCGAGGCCGAGGTACTCGTACGGCATCAGTTCCAGTCGCTCGCCCTGGATGCGCCGCAGCAGGTCCAGGACGGGTTCGGCCGGGTCGTACGCGATCCGGGCGGGCACGGTGTTGAGGAACATGCCGATGACGTGTCCGACGTCCGGGACCTCGCTGGGGCGGCCGGCGACTGTGGTCCCGAACACGATGTCGTCGCGGCCGGTCGCGGACGCCAGGGTCAGGCCCCAGGCGGCGTTGAGCTGGGTGTTGAGCGTCAGGCCGTGAGTACGGCCGCTCTCCACCAGCCGGTCGCCGAGCTCGGCGGGCAGCAACACGTCCAACTGCGCCGGGATGACCGGTTCCAGGCCCCGGTCGGCCGCGGCCGGGGCCAGCAGCGTGGGCTCGTCGAGGCCGCCGAGTGCGGCCCGCCAGGCGGCGGTGGCGGCACTGTCGTCCTGGGCGTCAAGCCAGGTCAGGTAGTCGCGGTAGGAGCCGGGGCGGGCCAGCGAACCGGCGTCGCCGCCGGACTCGTACAGCGCGAACAGCTGGTCGAGGAAGAGCCAGGCGGACCAGCCGTCCCACAGGATCAGGTGGCGCCCGATCACCAGCCGGTCGCCGCGCTCGGCGCCCAGGCGGACGAGCAGCAGCCGGAACAGCGGGGGCGCGGCGAGATCGAACCGGCGGCTGCGTTCGGCGTCCGTCAACTCCCGCAGGCGTACGTCCCGTTCGGCGAGCGGAAGCTCGGACAGGTCCGCCACTTCGAGCGGGATCTCCGGGTCGCCGACGATGAACTGCACGGGCTGGCGCAGCCCGTCGCTGGTGAACCCGGCCCGCAGGCTGGGGTTACGGACCAGCAGGGCGCGGGCGGCGGCGCGCAGCCGGTCGGCGTCCATCCGCTCGGCGAAGTCGAAGGTCTCGTGGACGGTGTAGACGTCCAGGGCGCCGTCGTCGTAGGTGGAATGGAAGAACAGGCCCTCCTGGAGCGGGGCCAGCGGCCAGATCTCCGCGACCTCGCCAGGGGCGAGCCGGTGGACGTGCGCGGTCTCCTCGTCGGTGAGGGCCGGCGCTGACCGGTCGGCCGCCTGTGCGGCCGGGGCGGCGACGGCCGAGGCGGCGACGGCGAGCGCGGCGGGTGTGCGGTGCTCGAACACATCGCGCGGGCTCACCGCCAGGCCCGCCGCGCGGGCCCGGCCCGCGACACCGATGGAGCGGATGCTGTCGCCGCCGAGGAGGAAGAAGTCGTCGTCCGGTCCCGCCTCCGCGAGTTCGAGGACGGCGGCGAAGATCTCCGTCAGCAGGCGCTCACGCTCACCGCTCGGGGCCCGCCGGGTCGCGGCGCGCTCGGCCTCGGGTGCGGGCAGCGCCGCGCGGTCCAGCTTGCCGCTGGGTGTGAGCGGCAGCGCGTCGAGGACGACGTACGCGTCCGGCACCAGCTGCGCGGGGAGGCTCTCCGCCATCGCGGCGCGCAGGGCGGCCGTGTCGATACCGGGGGCGTCGTCCGGACCGGTGGCCGGGACCGGGACGACGTAGGCGACGAGCCGCTGCTCGCGGACGGTCACCGCGGCCTGGGCTACGGCGGCTCGGCGGACGAGCGCCGCCTCGATCTCGCCGGGCTCGATGCGGTTGCCGCGCAGTTTGACCTGCCGGTCGGTGCGGCCCAGGTACTCGACCGTGCCGTCCACGCGCCGCCGCACCAGGTCGCCGGTGCGGTACATGCGCTCGCCGGGGCCTCCGTAGGGGTCGGCGACGAACCGTTCGGCGGTCGGGGCGGGCCTTCCGTGGTAGCCGCGGGCCAGTTGGACCCCGGTGAGGTACAACTCGCCCGGTACACCGGCCGGTACGGGTCGCAGGCATCCGTCCAGGATCCGCAGCCCGGTGTTCCAGACCGGGCGGCCGATGGGCACGGTCGTGCCGGGCTCGCCGTCGTGGAGGTGGTGGGTGACGTCCACGGCGGCCTCGGTCGGGCCGTACAGGTTGTGCAGGGGTACGCCGGTCAGCTCCTGCCAGCGTCCGGCCGCCTCGCCCGCCAGCGCCTCGCCGCTGCTGAACACGCGGCGCAGGCCGGCGGCCCACGTGGGGTCCGCCGTCACCTCGTCCGCGGCGAGGAACGCCTCCAGCATCGACGGCACGAAGTGCATGGTGGTGACGCGCTGTTCGCGCACGAGCCCCGCGAGATACGCGGGGTCGCGGTGGCCGTCCGGCTCGGCGAGGACGACGGCGGCACCCTCGCACAGGGCCCAGAAGAACTCCCAGACACTCACGTCGAAGCTGGACGGCGTCTTCTGGAGCACCCGGTCGTCCGGCGTGAGCCCGTACGCGCCCTGCATCCACGCGAGGCGGTTCACGATGGCCCGGTGGGTGACGACCACGCCCTTGGGGCGGCCGGTGGAGCCGGAGGTGTAGATCAGGTAGGCGGGATCGTCCGGTCCTGCGGCGGTCCGCGCGGGCTCCTGACCGGCCGTCGGGAAGGTGTCCCGTTCGTCCAGGGTGACCAGCGTCAGCCCATCGGTCCGGGGGACGCGGGCGGCGGCTTCGGCCGTCGTGACCACCATCGCCGCGCCCGAGTCGGCCAGCATGTACGCCACGCGCTCGGCCGGGTAGTCGAGGTCGAGCGGCAGGTAGGCGGCGCCTGACTTGAGTACGCCG
The DNA here is from genome assembly GCF_044751025.1 of Streptomyces sp. NPDC088747. Taxonomy (NCBI): domain Bacteria; kingdom Bacillati; phylum Actinomycetota; class Actinomycetes; order Kitasatosporales; family Streptomycetaceae; genus Streptomyces; species Streptomyces sp. NPDC088747. Next base: position 562,391 of record NZ_JBIVKZ010000004.1, on the reverse strand, counting down.
AGCAGGGCGACCATCAGTTCGGCGGAGCGCGGCACGGCGACGGCGACGAAGCTTTCCGGACCGGCGCCCTGGGCACGCAGACGGCGGGCCAGGGCTTCGGCGCGGGCGTCCAGCTCGGCGTAGGTCAGGGCCTCGCCGCGGAAGACGACGGCGGTGGCCGCCGGGGTGCGGGCGGCCTGCGCCTCGAAGGCGGCGGCCAGGGTCGTCGCCGGGACGTCGCGGGTCTCTCCGGCGAGGTGGGCACCGGCCCGCTCCTGGGGGGAGAGAAGGTCGAGGGAGGCCACGGTGCGGCCGGGATCGTCGGCGAGGGCGTGCAGGACGAGGGTCAGCCGGTCGGCGAGGGCCCGCACGGCGTCGGCCCCCAGGCGCTGGGCGTGGTGCTTGAGCCGCAGGTCGAGGCGGCGGCCCGGCTTGACGATCAGGGCGAGCGGATAGTGGACCGCGTCGTGGAAGGTGTGACCGGTGATCCGGACCGTGCCCGTGGAGTCGGTGAGCCCCGGCTCGGACGGGTAGTTCTCGAAGACGAGGAGCGTGTCGAACAGTTCACCGCTGCCGGCGAGTCCCGCGACCCGCTGGATCTCGGCGAGGCCGAGGTGCTGGTGGTCGAGCAGGGCGCTCTGCTCGTCCTGGAGGCGGCCGAGCAACTCGGCCAGGGTGTCGGCGGGTTGCCAGCACAGCCGTGTCGGCAGCGTGTTGATGAAGAGGCCGACCATCGACTCGATGCCGTCCACGGCGGCGTCACGTCCGGAGACGGTGGTGCCGAACACGAAGTCCTGACGGTCCGTCAACCTGCCGAGGAGCAGGCCCCAGGCGCCCTGTACGACAGTGCCGAGGGTCACCCCGTGTTCCCGGGCGCGGGCCGCCAGCCGGGCGGTGACCCGTTCGGACAGCTCCACGCGGATCTGCGCGGGCTCGATCGGCGAACCGTCGGAGGGCGTCTCGACGAAACGGGTGGGCTCGTCGAGGCCCGCGAGCGCGGTACGCCACGCCTCACGGGCCGCGTCACGGTCTGCCGAGGCGAGCCGGTTCAGGTAGGCGCGGTAGGGGGCGACCGGCGGCAGAGCGGCGGCGGCACCCGCAGCCGCTTCCCCTCCGGTCCCGGCAGCGGCACCGGCACCGGACCCGGCACCGTACAAGCCCATCAGCTCGCGGTGCAGAACGGGCAACGACCAGCCGTCGGCGATGATGTGATGGAACGTCAGCACCAGTCGGCTGTGGTCGTCGCCGAGCCGTACCAGCGCGCAGCGCAGCAGCGGCGGCCGGGCCAGGTCGAAACGGCGGGCGCGTTCGTCGGCCGCGAGGGCGTCGGCGAGGCCGTGCCGGACGTCGGCGTCCTGCGCGGAGAGGTCCACCTCGCGCCAGGGCAGTTCCAGCCGGCCGGTGACGAGCTGCGCGGGCCGGCCGTCGGGGAGCTGCCGGAAGCAGGCACGCAGCGGGGCGTGCCGGTCCAACAGCCCCTGGGCGGCCCGGCGCAGGGCTTCGGCGTCGACCAGGCCGGTGAGTTCGACGACCTGCTGGACGACGTAGGCGTCGTGGTCGGAGCCGTCCACCAGCGCGTGGAAGAAGAAGCCCTCCTGGAGCGGACTGAGGGGCAGTACGTCCTCGACGGTGACCGGGTGATCGCCCTGGAGCGCGCCGAGTTCGTCGTCGGTCAGCCGCAGGAGAGGCGCCTCGTCGGCCTCCTCCCCCGATGACGTGTCCAGCGTCACGACCTGCGCGAGCTGGGCGACGGAGCGGTGCCTGAAGACGTCGCGGGGGGTGAGGCGCAGACCTGCGCGGCGGGCCAGGACGAGGAGTTGGATGGCGATGATGCTGTCGCCGCCCAGGGCGAAGAAGTCGTCGTCGACGGTGACCGACCGCAGGCCGAGCGCCTGCGCGTACAGCCCGCAGAGCAGTTCCTCGCGGGCGTCGCGCGGGGCGCGGCCCGAGCTGAGGGCGGCGTAGTCGGGCACGGGCAGCGCGGCGCCGTCCAGCTTTCCACTGGGGGTGACGGGCAGCCGGTCCAGGGGCACGAGCGCGCTCGGCACCATGTACTCGGGCAGCCACTCGGCGGCGTACAGGCGCAGGGTCCGCATGAGCGCGGTCGCGTCGCGGAATGGTGCCGGCCGGTTGGCGGGCGGGTGGACGCCGGGGTCTCCGGGGCGGTAGAGCGCGCCGAAGGGGACGTCGCCGAGGGCGAACACGGCGTCGAGGCTGCCGTCCGTGGCGGTGCCGTTCCAGGTCACGGCGGCCCGGTAGCCGTGTCGTGCGGCGAGCTCGTGCAGGGTCTCGGGGTCGGTCGCGTCCGCGGGGGGACGGCTGCTCCCGTCCAGTGCGCCGAGCGCGGCGAGGTCCTCCGCGAGCCGGGCGTTGGGCAGCCCGGTGACGCGGAGCAGCGCGGGCCGGTCGGCGGCGGCGAGCCGCGCGTCGAGCAGGGCGAGGGTGGTGGATCCGGCCCAGGCCAGTTCCTCGGCGGCGGCGGGCACCGGAGCCGCTACCTGGACGGCGGAGCTCCGTCCCTCCCCGAAGGCGGGGAGAATCGTTCCGCCATTTGTCGGCGAGCCACCGCGCACCGCATCGCCACCCGTCGGCGAGCCACCGCGCACCGCATCGCCACCTGTCGGCCGCAGCACCACGTCGTACCGGTATCGCGTCAGCTCGTTGTGATGTGTGCCGCGCTTGACCCGTATGTCGGCGGTGAAGCCGTCCAGGGAGGTGAAGTAGTCCGGGTCCAGCAGGAGTTCGCCTTCCCAGGACACCGACCGGTCCACCGCGGCGCGCAGGGCCTCCTTGTCGTCGGTGTCCGTGCGGCCGCTCTCCACGGCGGCCCGCAGCGTGCGCAGCAGCCGGAGGTTCCGCACGTCGCCGAGGAACACGGAGCCGCCCGGGGCGAGGAGTTCCTCGGCGTGGCGCAGTACGTCCGTCAGGTAGTCGGCGCTCGGGAAGTACTGGGCGACGGAGTTGATGACGATGGTGTCGAAGTATCCCGTGGGCAGCCCGGTGGTGTCGTGGGCGGGGCGGGCCAGGAGTTCGACCCGGTCGGCGAGGCCGGGGACGGTCCCGACCTGGGCTTCGAGGGCGCGGATCGCCTCCTCGGAGACGTCGGTGCCCCAGTAGGCCTCGCAGTCGGGGGCGATACGGGACAGCAGCAGGCCGCTTCCGACGCCGATCTCCAGGACGCGGCGCGGCCTGAGCGCGGTGATGCCGCTCACCGTGGCGTCGCGCCACTCCCGCATCTCGGCGAGCGGGATGGGCAGCCCGTCGTACATGCTGTTCCAGCCGGCGAAGTTCTCCTGGAACCCCTCGGATCCGGCTGCGGCGTAGAGGAGTTCGTGCAGGTCCTTCCATTCGGCGACCTCCGACTCGCCGTCCAGGGAGGGCACGATGTACGCGGCGAGCCGCCGGTCGCCGGGCCGGTCCTCGCGGACGACGACGGCGGCCTGGTCCACGGCGGGGTGGGAGCGCAGGACGGACTCGATCTCGCCCGGCTCGATCCGGAAGCCGCGGATCTTGACCTGGCTGTCGGCCCGCCCGAGGAACTCCAGGCGTCCGTCGGCCTTCCAGCGCACCAGGTCGCCGGTGCGGTACAAGCGTTCGCCGGGCCCTCCGAAGGGGTCCGCCACGAAACGTTCGGCGGTCAGCGCGGGCCGACCGAGGTAGCCGCGGGCCAGTCCGGCGCCTGCCAGATACAGCTCACCGGGGACCCCGGCGGGCACCGGCCGCAGCCGGCCGTCCAGCACGTACGCCCGGGTGCCGGGGTCGGGCACACCGATGGGCACGATGGTGCCGGCCGGGGTGTCGGGGTCGCACAGGCCGAGGGTGGAGTTGGTGGTCGCCTCGGTCGGCCCGTAGGCGTTGAACATCATGCGGCCGCGCGCGTACCGCCCGACCAGTTCGGGGGAGACGCGTTCGGTGCCCGCCAACAGCGTCGCCCCGGCGGGGAGTTGCACGTCGTCGGGCATGGCCGCCAGCAGCGCGGGCGGCAGGATCATGAACGTGATTCCGTTGGCGTTCGCGTAGTCGGCGAGCGGGGCGCCGGGCACCCGGCGTTCGGCGGGCACGACGACGAGCCGGCCGCCGGAGAGCAGGCCCAGGCACAGGTCCCAGAAGGCCACGTCGAAGCTGGGCGAGGAGAACTGGAGGACCCGGCTGTGCGGTCCGATCCCGAAGCGCTCGCTCTGGGTGGCGACGAGCTTGGCCACTCCCCCGTGGGACAGCACGACGCCCTTGGGGCGGCCGGTCGAACCCGAGGTGTAGATCACGTACGCGGCGTTCGCGACGGTCAACGACCGCGGCGCCTCGGGGTCGTTGACCGGCATGCCGGCCAACTCGGCCACCGTGGCCGGGTCGTCGAGGAGCAGCCGGTCGGGCCGGGTGTCCGAGGGCAGGTCGGCGGCCACCTCCGAGGTGGTGACCAGGCAGACCGGCGCGGCGTCGGCGAGCATGTACGCGATGCGGTCGGCCGGATAGTCGGTGTCGACGGGCAGATAGGCGGCGCCGGACTTGAGCACCGCGACCTCGGCGACGATCAATTCGGCCGAGCGCGGCACCGCGAGGGCGACCACCCTCTCCGGTCCCGCGCCCCGGGCGACGAGGGCGTGGGCCAGGCGGTTGGCTCGTTCGTCGAGTTCGGCGTAGGTGAGCCGGGTGTCCTCGAAGACCAGCGCCACCGCGTCCGGGCGGGTCCGCACCTGGTCGGCGAACATGGCGGGCCAGGTCGCGGCGGGCACGTCGTGCCCGGTGTCGTTCCACTCGACGAGAATCCGGTGCCGCTCCTCGTCGCCGAGCAGGGCCAGTTCACCGACCGGCGTTTCGGGACGGGCAAGGGCGTCCGTCAGCAGGGCCGCGTAGTGACCGAGCATCCGGTCGACGGTCGCCGCCTCGAAGAGATCGGTGCGGTAGGTCGCGCGGATCTCTCCCGCGCCGACGTGCAGGACCAGGTCGAGAGGTCCGCCGTCCCAGGGGTGGGGGTCACCGGCGGTGTCGCCGAAGCCGGTGTTGCAGAACCAGCCGCCTGCGCGGGTGGGTTCGGGATCGAGTTGGGCCACCAGCGCGGACACCGGCACCCGGTGGGCGGCGGCCTCCTCACGGGCGGCGGCGGTGCGTGCGGCGAGTTCCGCGAAGGTGATCCCGGCGTCGACGGCGATCCGCACGGGCAGCCCGGAGCAGGCCACCGCGAGATCGCCCTCGCGGGCGCCGTAGCGGTGCAACAGGGCCGCGTACGCGGCGAGCAGTGTGTTCTCGGGTGCCGGAGCGGCGAGGGTACGGGCGCGGGTCCGGGTCTGCCCGTCCGGGCGCTGCGGGTACGCGTGGTCGACGGGGAGAGCCGCTTCCTGCGGGAGCGGCAGCAGCCGTTCGCGCCAGAACTCCGTTGCCGTGTCCGTCAGTCCTTCGTAACCCGAGTTACCAGCCACAGGTGCCCGTGCCTCCTCAAGCATGCCGAAAACATGCGGAACCGACTCGACCGAGCCGCGACCGGTCGCCATATTAAGGTAAGGATTACCTAACCAGTAGTCCCCGACCTACCCTTCCCCGCTTCCCGCACGGGGAACCGGACAGCTCAGAGCGCTAGAGTTAAGGCCTGCCTAACCTAAGGACGTTGTTGTGGAGTCAGGCCGGTGACCCGGACGAAAAGGCTGCGGCCCCTCCTGCTCGTGGGCTCGATCGTCGCCGTACTCGCCCTGCTGTGCCTGCTGTCGATCGGTCTCGGCGCCCTGAGCCTCCCGCCGACGCAGGTCATACAGGCGCTTTTCGGCCACCCGCCGAGCCGGACGGTCGAGGACGTGATCTGGTCGGTACGCGTCCCACGCACCGCACTTGGTCTGGCCACCGGCGCCGCCCTCGGCCTCTCCGGCGCGCTGATGATGGCCCTGACCCGCAACCCGCTCGCCGACCCCGGGATCCTGGGCGTCAGCGCGGGCGCCTCCTTCGCCATCGTGATCGCCGTCGCCGTGCTCGGCGTCGGATCGTTCTACGGGTACGTGTGGTTCGCGTTCGCGGGAGCCCTCATCGCCAGCGTGGTGGTCTTCATGCTGGGCAGGATGGGGCGTTCCGGCGCCACCCCCGTCAAACTGGCGCTCGCCGGGGTCGCGGTGACCTCGCTGCTCTCGTCACTGACCAGCGCCGTCGTGCTCACCGACCCCGACGCCCTCAACCGCTACCGCTTCTGGTCGGCCGGCTCGCTCGCCACCCCCGACAGCGACGTGATCACCCGCATCCTGCCCTTCATCGCCGTGGGAGCGGTGCTCGCCATCGCCAGCGCGCCGGCCCTCAACAGCCTGGCCCTGGGCGACGACGTGGCCGCCTCGCTGGGGCGGCGGCTCGGTCTCGTACGGCTCCAGGGCGTCACCGCCGTCATGCTGCTGACCGGCGCGTCCGTCGCAGTCATCGGGCCGGTCGTCTTCCTCGGCCTCGTCGTCCCGCACCTCGCGCGGATCCTCGCCCAACGGGCCGGGCTCGGCCCCGACAACCGGTGGCTGCTGCCTCTCTCCGCGGCCCTGGCACCCTGCCTGCTGCTCACCGCCGACATCCTCGGACGCGTGGTGGACCGGCCCGTGGAGATCCACGCCGGGGTGCTCGTCGCCTTCGTCGGCGGCCCGTTCTTCATCGCCCTGGTCCGCCGACGCAAGCTCGCGGAGGTCTGAGCGTGTCCGCACCCGTACGCACCGACTCCGGCGCGCGCCGCCCCCGTACGCCCTGGGACCGCAGACCCTTCCGGCTCACCGCACCGCCCGTGTCCGGGGTACTGCGGCCGCGGTTGCTGCTCGTCTCCGTGGCCCTGACCGCCGGGGTGTTCCTGCTGTTCTGCTGGGGCGTCACGATCGGCGACTATCCGATCACCCTGCCCGAGGTGGTCAAGGCGCTGGCCGGTTCGGGCGATCCGGCGACGGTCCTCGTCGTGCAGGACCTGCGGCTGCCGCGCGCCCTGACCGGCCTGCTGGTCGGCATCGCCTTCGGGATCTCCGGGGCGCTGTTCCAGACCATCACCCGTAATCCGCTGGCCAGTCCGGACATGATCGGCCTGACGCAGGGCGCCGGTACGGCCGTTGTGGCGGGCATCGTGCTCGGCTGGGACGGCGGCCTCGGCACCCAGGGACTCGGTCTGCTCGGCGCACTGGCCACGGCTCTCGTCGTCTACGCGCTGGCCTGGAAGCACGGCGCCACCGGCTACCGCATCATCCTGGTCGGCATCGGCGTGTCCTGGATCTGCACCAGCGCCACCGACTTCCTGCTCGCGCGCGGTCAGCAGTTCGAGGCACAGGCCGCCGTCGGCTGGCTCGTCGGCAATCTCAACGGCCGTACGTGGCACCAGGTCTCCACGCTCGCCGTCGCCATGGCCGTTCTGGTACCCGTGGCCCTGGGATTCGGCCGCTGGATGCGCACCCTGCAACTCGGCGACGACGTGGCCACCGGACTCGGCACCCCCGTACAGCCGGTCCGGCTGGCCCTGATGCTGACCGGCGTGGGTCTGATCGCCTTCGGTACGGCGGCGGCGGGACCGGTCGCCTTCGTGGCGCTGGCCGCCCCGCAGATCGCGCAGCGGCTGGTCGGCGCCGCCTCGCCACCGCCGCTCGCCTCGGGTCTGACCGGCGCGCTGGTCGTCCTCGGCTCCGATCTCATCGCACGTGAAGCGATCTCCGGCACCGAGTTGCCGGTCGGTATCGTCACCGGCGTCCTCGGCGCGCCGGTGCTGCTCTGGCTGCTCATCCGCGCCAACCGCGCGGGCACAGGAGGCTGACCCATGACGACCACCACCCCTGGCCAGGCTCCCCGCCCCGACGCGGGCTCCGCGCCCGGCACGGGTTCCGCGCCCGGCACCGGCAAGGAGTCCGGTTCCCCGGTCGTCCCGTCCCCGGGGCCCGACCTGCAGGCGAGCGGTCTGCATCTGGCGTACGACAGCCGGCTGGTCGTCGAGGATCTCGACCTGGCTCTCCAGCCCGGCCGGATCACCGCCATCGTCGGTGCCAACGCCTGTGGCAAGTCAACCCTGTTGCGTGCGCTGGCCCGGCTGCTGACCCCTCGTGCGGGCTCGGTGCAGCTGGACGGCAAGGCGCTGCGCTCCATACCCGCCCGCGAACTGGCCCAGCAGCTCGGCATCCTGCCGCAGACGCCGGTGGCGCCGGAGGGGCTGACCGTCATCGACCTGGTGAGCAGGGGCCGTTCACCGCACCAGACCTGGTGGCGGCAGTGGTCCAAGGCCGACGAACTCGCCGTGCACAGCGCGTTGGAGTCGACCGGTCTGACCGACCTGGCCGACCGCACCGTGGACGAGTTGTCCGGCGGCCAGCGCCAGCGTGCCTGGATCGCCATGGCGGTCGCCCAGGGCACGCCCGTGCTGCTGCTGGACGAGCCCACCACGTACCTGGACCTCGCCCACCAGATCGACGTCCTGGACCTGATCACGGACCTCAACCGCCGCGAGAACCGGACGGTGGTGATGGTGCTGCACGACCTCAACCAAGCCTGCCGGTACGCCGATCACGTCATCGCCATGAAGTCCGGGCGCATCGTGGCCGAGGGCCCGCCGGCCGAGGTGATCACCGCCGCCACGGTCGAGGACGTCTTCTCGCTGCGCTGCCAGGTCACCACCGACCCGGTGAGCGGGACGCCGCTGGTGATCCCGATGGGCCGCCATCACGACACGGTCCCGTCGGACGCGGACTGACCCGGGCACGTCCCCGGGCCGGTCCGCCCCCGACAGGGCTTGCGAGCGGGGTCATTCAGGGGCGGGCGGTCAGATAGCCGCCCATGGTGCGGAAGTAGTCCTGCGCCGCGTGCTCGGTGCCGTCCTCGGTGCGCACCCGGCGTATCACCAGACCGCGGCTCTTGCCGCCGCGGGCGTCCGCACCGGCCACGACGACCACGCCGTCGCCCTCCCGGATGAAGATCCGGCCGGGCGTGCCGCCGTACCGCGCCTCGGAGACGGCCGCGGACACGATGCGGATCCGCTCGCCACGATGGTGGGTGAAGGCGCTGGGGTACGGGTCGGACTGGGCGCGCACCAGCCGTTCCAGGTCCTCCGCGGGCCAGGACCAGTCGATCCGGCTGTCCTCGATGGAGCGCTTGTGGAAGAAACTGGCGCGAGCACGGTCCTGCGGCTGCCAGCGGTCCTCGCCCGCGGCGATCAGGTCGAGCGACTCCCGCACGAGGGGGGTGATCAGGTCCACGGTCCGGTGGAACAGGTCGGTCGCGGTGTCAGCGGGGCCCACCGGTACCGAGCGCTGGATCAGCACGTCCCCGGCGTCGAGTTCGCCGTTCATCCGGTGCGCGGTGACGCCGACCCGCTCCTCGCCGTTGATGAGGGCCCAGATGATCGGCGAGAAGCCCGCGTAGGCGGGCAGCAGCGAGTCGTGGATGTTGAGCGTGCCGTGCGGCGGCAGGTCGAAGATCTCCGGAGGAAGCCAGGTCCGCCAGTTGTTGGCCACGATGATGTCCGGGGCCGCCTCCCGCAGGGCGTCGAGCAGTTCGGCGTCATCGGGACGGTTGCGCAGCAGCACCGGGACGCCGTGCTTGGCAGCCAGTTCGGCGACCGAGTCGTCCCAGATCTTCTCGTACGCGTGCTCGCTCCTGGGGTGGGTGACGACGAGGACGACCTCGTGGTCGGAGCCCAGAAGCGCCTGCAGCGTGCGGTGGCCCCAGGTCTGATAGCCGAACATGACGACCCGCATGCGGTTCTTCCCTTCAACGGCGTTATTGCAAGGTAAGCCTTACCTTATCTACTATGAGCCGCGCTGAGGGAGGCGATGCAACGGTGGAAAATCCGCACAGCGGGCCACATGTCATTCACGATGTCCTCGGAATAGGTTTCGGACCGTCAAACCTGGCACTGGCCATAGCCGTTGAGGAGCACAACGCACAACTTCCGCGGGACCAGCGTCTCAACGCCCGGTTCCTCGAACGACAACCACGCTTCGGATGGCATCGCGGCATGCTCATCGACGACGCGACCATGCAGGTGTCCTTCCTCAAAGACCTCGTCACGATGAGGAATCCGACCAGTGACTTCAGCTTCCTGTGCTATCTGCGGGAACGGGGCAGACTGGTGGACTTCCTCAATCAGAAGACGCTCTTCCCGCTCCGGGTCGAGTTCCACGACTACTTCGAGTGGGCCGCCGCCCGGGTGGGACACCTGGTCGACTACTCCTCGGAGGTGCTGTCCGTCGAGACGGTGCGTGACGAGGACGGCGAGATCTCCCACCTCGACGTCACCTGCCGTGACGCGGACGACCCGACCCGTACGGTGGTCCACCGGGCGCGCAACATCAGCGTGGCCGTCGGCCTCGAACCCCATCTGCCGCCGGGCACGGAGCTCTCCGAACGCGTCTGGCACAACAGCCAGTTGATCCCGCGAGTCGCCGAGGTACTGGCCTCGGGCGCCCCCGTACGCAGGGTGGTCGTCCTCGGTGCGGGCCAGAGCGCGGCCGAGGCGGTGGACTACCTCCACCGCTCCTTCCCCGACGCCGAGATCTGCGCGGTGTTCGCCAAGTACGGCTACACACCCGCGGACGACAGCCCCTTCGCCAACCGGATCTTCGACCCGGAGGCGGTCGACGTCTACTTCCGGGCGCCGTCCGAGGTGAAGCAGTCGCTGGTCGACTACCACCGCTCCACCAACTACTCGGTCGTCGACATGGATCTCATCGAGGCCCTGTACGCGACCGCGTACCGCGAGAAGGTGCAGGGCCGCGAGCGGTTGCGTTTCCTCAACGTCTCGCGCATCCGGCAGGTGGACGTCCTGGACGAACGGCTCGGTGTCACGGTGGAGTTCCTGCCGACCGGCGAGCGGGAGACCCTCGACGCGGACCTCCTGGTCCACGCCACCGGCTACCGCTCCCAGGACATCGGCACCCTGCTGGGCGACTCGTCCAAGTACTGCCTGCGGGACGACGGCGACGCCGTCCGGGTCGGCCGCGACCACCGCGTGGAGGTCGCGCCGGAGGTCACGGCGGGCATCTACCTCCAGGGCGGCACCGAGCACACCCATGGACTGACCTCGACCCTGCTGTCCACCACGGCCATCCGAGCGGGCGAAATCCACGACTCACTGATCGCGCGCCGGGGTCTCGTCCACTGACCTCGCCCTGGTCACAGACCTGACGAAACGTTTACGCCGTTCCCCGTGCAGCCGGACCGCACGGGGAACGGCGTAAACGTTTTCCCAGGCGCGCGCACCGCCCGTGACTCGCGCACCGCCCACGACTTTCATGCCGCCCGCCACACCACGGCGGATGTCACCTCCCTGGACCCCAGAACGCTCGACCGCGGCAGGCCGCCGAGCTCGACCTCGGCGCCCTTCGAAGTGGTGCGCTGCATACCCTCGACGCCAGGCAGCCGACAGGTACCTGTCGGTACCCTTCAGCTCGTGAGCCTTCGTCCCGGCACCGTCTTCCTCGCCGACTGCCCCGCCCGCCTGGCCATCGAGATCATCGCCGGCAAATGGGCCGTGGTCACGCTCTTCGCGCTGAGCGACGGCCCTCTGCGCCACGGTGAACTGGTCGACCTCATCGGAGGCGTCTCGCGCAAGGTACTGACGCAGACGCTGCGCCGCCTCCAGGACAACGGGCTCATCGAGCGCCGCGCGTACGCCGAGGCGCCACCACGCGTGGAGTACAGCCTGACCGAGCTCGGACGCACCCTGGAGGAGCCCATCCGGAGGCTCACCGACTGGGCGAGGACCAACGGTGAGGCGGTCGTCGCGTTCCACGAGGCAGCTGAGGAGAAGGGCGCACAGCGCGTATCTCCCTGACGGGTCGGTCGGTTGACCGAGTGTTTCCGTCCTCGCCCGCGCGGAGTTGTCACCCGACCCGCGGAGTTGTCACCCGACCCGCGCGGAGTTGTCACCCCGAAGAACCCCACCGGCCCCTGTCGGACCTCAGTAGGGCAGCCCCTCCGAGGCCGCCCGCAGGGCCGCGACGAGGCAGGTGACGATTTCGCCGCCCGAGGCCTCGGGGTCGTCCGCGTACCGCCGGGCGAACTCCTCCGCCGCCGCACGCAGGGCGCCGTTGATGGTGGCCGCGTGCACCCGCACCCGCAGGTCGTCCGCGTCGCCGCCGGACCGCTGGGCGAGGAGCTCGCCGAGGACGGGCAGCGCGTCGTCGTGGGCCTGGAGCCAGACGGCACGCAACGCCGGGTCGGTGGACGTCATGCGGATCAGGTCGAGGATCGCCGGGGTGGCGGGAGGCAGCTCGCCGTGCCGGCAGGAGTTCGTGAAGAAGTCCAGCAGGCTCGCCTCCGGAGGCCAGTGACGCAAGCGCTCCATGGCGAAGTCGAGCCCCACCGCGAGCAGGGGCAGTACGCAGCTCTCCTTGGTCGGGAAATAGCGCCACAGCGTGCGGGCGGAGATCCCCACGGCCCGCGCGATCTGCTCCCCCGTCGTACCGGTGACGCCCTGTGCGGCGAAGAGGCGGACAGCCTCCCGGGCGATGTCCAGACGGAGTGCCGCCTTGCGCCGCTGGGCGAGCGACGGCGCGGCGTCCACGCTCGTCAACTGCCCCGGTTCCACGGACGGCGCCTCGCGCACCCTCGCTCCACCACCCTCCGCCGCCGGCCACCGCAGCATAGCGAGCGGTTCGGAAATGACTCACGCAGACGTCTTGTCACTGAGTGACACCCAGACTTACCGTGAAGTAAGTAACCCGCGGGTAACCCCAACGCCCCGGGCCTCGTTTGGCATGCACGCGCCATGTTTTGCCTCGGGTGGAGCCCCCATGGGACCGGTGCGCCTCCAGGCAGGACACCTGACGGGCCACCACGGCGTCCGCGCCCTCGACGGTGCGCCGGTCCACGGCACGACCGGTACGTGCGCCCCACCCATGACCAGCACCGCCGCCACCGGACGGGCGATGGACGCCGCCCCGCCGATGGCCTCGACACGAACATCCGACCGACGAGCGAGGAACGAACCCATGAGCCGCAAGAGCACCCCTTCCACTCTCTCGGCGACGACCGCCCCGCATCCGGCGACTCCGGCCACCCGCCCCGCCTCCCCCACCGGACTCCGCCTGCTGGCGGGCGTCGTCGCCGGTGCCGTCTGCGTGGGCCTGTGCGCGAGCCAGGCCGCCGCGGACCCGACGCGGCCCGTCGTCTCGCGCGGGGTCACCATCCCGGTGTTCTACAACCCCCCGGCCGAACTGCCCGCCGCCAACGGCGCGTTGATCCGGACCGAGCCCCTGCCGCTAGGGCTGAGCATCCCCGGCCTCGACGGCCGTCCGATGCCGGGCACCGCGACCCGCCTGATGTACAGATCGACCGACTCCGCCGGGCTGCCCGTAGCCGTGACCGGCGCCTACATCGAGCCCTCGGCCGCCTGGAAGGGCACCGGACCGCGCCCCCTGGTCGCGCTGGCCTCGGGCACCGTGGGCCAGGGCGACCAGTGCGCGCCGTCCTTCACCCTCCAACACCCGCTGACCCTCAACGGCGAGACGGTGTCGGTGGGTTACGAGGCCCTGGCGATCTACCGGATCCTGGCCACCGGTGCCGCGGTCGTCGTCACCGACTACGTCGGCCTGGGCACCACCGACCGCCTGCACACGTACGTCAACCGGCTCGACCAGGCACACGCCCTGCTGGACGCCGCCCGAGCCGCCCGCTCCGTCCCCGGCGCTACGGTCACCGCGGCGTCCCGCACCGGCCTGTACGGCTACAGCCAGGGCGGTGGCGCCAGCGCGGCCGCCGCGGAACTCCAGCCCTCCTACGCCCCCGACGTCCCGCTGGCCGGAACCTACTCGGGCGCGCCCCCGGCCGACCTCACCTCGGTCATGAAGGGCATCGACGGCAGTGCGCTGGCCGGCGCGCTGGCCTGGTCGATCAGCGGGTTCGCGCAGGCCGACCCCGACCTGCGCGCGGTCGTCGACGCGAACATCAACGCCGCCGGGAAGGCCGCCCTGGCGGACGCGTCGACCATGTGCGTCGGCGACGCGCTGTTCGGCTACGGCTTCACCAAGAGCGAGAAGTGGACCAACGACGGCCGGTCCATCGGGGCCGTCATCGCCGCCGACCCCCGCGCGAAGGCCGCCCTGGACAAGCAGCGGATCGGCACCCTCAAACCCGCGGGCCCGGTGCGGCTGGCCACCGGCGTCCAGGACGACATCGTTCCCCACGCGCAGGCCCGGCAGTTGGCCGTCGACTGGTGCCGCAAGGGTGCCGACGTCACCTACGACGCCATCAACCTGCCCAATCTCGGCGACAAGATCCTCACCAACCATCTGGTGCCTCTCATCACCGACCAGGGCGACGCCATCTCGTGGCTGACCGACCGCCTCGCCGGCAAGTCGGCCTCCTCCAACTGCTGGACGATGCCGCTCCAGCCCTGACCCGGCACCTCGCGCACCGGGTTCGGCCGCGTCCGCCACCCCCACGGTGGGCGCGGCGGCACCCGTTCTCAGGGCGACGCGCAGAAGGGCCGGCTGCCCATCGCGGACTCGATCCCGCCGAGGACCAGCTTCTGGAACTGGGCCGCTCCCGGGAAGGAACCGTCGGTCGAGAAGTCCTTGGCGTCATGGCCCAGCGTGGTCAGCCAGGCGCGCCCCCCGTCGTAGTACTGGCACCAGGCGACCGGCTGATTCCTGCCGTGACCGGGGTGATGCTGGTTGCCGGTGACCCCCTCGGCGAGGGTCGAGGTGTCGACGGTGGCCAGGACGCGGACGTCGGAGGGGGCGGGGACGAGGTTGTACCACTCGTCGGTGAAGGTCCAGCGGGCCGGGAGGTCCTTGGTGGAGGCGTCGTGACGGTTCTGGGTGACGACCGTCCCGGGCTGGTTCGGACCGTGGTCGTAGAAGTTCGCGCCGCCCAGCAGACCCTCGTACCAGGGCCAGTTGTACTCCGTGCCGAAGGCGTTGTGGATGCCGCCGAAGCCCCCGCCGCCGCGGACGTACTGGCGCAGTGCGGTCTGACCGGCGTCGTCGAGGGTGTCCCTGCTGGTGGAGTAGAAGACGACCGCGTTGTAGTTGAAGAGCCGCGCCGGTGTGGCGAGTTGGGTGACGTCCTCGGTCCAGTCGACGGTGAAGCCGTTGTCCCTGCCCATCTTCACGAGAGCGTTCTGCACGACGTTGGCGTCCACGAGGGCCGGGTTGAGTCCCGTGCCGAGGTTCGCGTGGCGGGGACCGGCGGTGCGGGTGTAGAGGAGGACCCGGTAACCGTCCGTCGCCGGGGTGAAGTTGCCCCAGTCGTGGTAGCAGGCGCGGCTGGTGCCCCGGCAGACGCCGTAGTCGGGATCGCCGAGTTCGCGGGCTCCGCCGGACCTGTCGGCGCCGCTCGCGGACGCCTGCTGGTGGGCGCCCAGGAAGGCGGCCAGGGCGACGAGTGCGGTGGCGAGGACCGCGGCCAGTACGGACATGGTCGTACGGGGTTTCGCCGCCATGGTGATCCGTCCTCTCGCTTGGCTCACCGGCCTCACCGCCCTCACCGGACGACGATCTTGCCGGTGGACTGGGGGAAGGCCGGGTCGTTGTAGAAGTACTCGCCCGGCGGGCCGAAGGTGTACGTGTACGACTGGCCCGGCATCAGCAGGCCCGTGTCGAACTCCGCGTCGAAGAACGCCGCCGCGCCGTGCGCCAGTTGGTTGTCCGCCGGGTTGGAGAAGGTGACGGTGGTGCCGGCCGGCACGGTGAGGTGCTGGGGTGACATCGCGTTCTGGGCGACCGAGTTCTCGACCGCTCCAGGGGCCCCGGCGGCGGCGTTCCAGATCCGGCCCAGGGTGACGGTGTTGTTCGCCGCCGCGCCGGTCACGGCCGCGGTGCGGATCTGGTTGCGCGCGCGGGTGGGGTGGGTGCGGGCACCTGGGCGACGGTGCCGCCCAGCTTGAACGCCCACAGGTGGTCGCCTCGCGGGATGTCGGGGAAGGGCAGGCCGTTCCCGCCGGCGAGCACGGCGACGTACTGTTCGCCGTCGATCTCGTAGCTGACCGGGATGGTATTGACCCCGGCGTCGCACTGCCAGGTCCACAGGGTGGTGCCGTCGGTGTCGTCCATCGCTTCGAGCACTCCGTCGGGGCGCCCCTGGAAGAGGAGCCGGCCCGCGGTGGTGAGGATGCTGTTGCCGTGGGCGAGGGACCAGTCGCCCTCCTTGCGCCAGGCGACCGTGTTGGTGCGCGGGTCCATCGCGACCAGGCCGCCGCCGAACAACTCGCCCAGCGGACGGGCGGTGTTGACGCGCCCTCCGCGGGTGTTGGAGTAGGAGGAGTCGACCAGGCCGTAGCCGATGTAGACGTAGCCGGTCTTCGGGCTGAAGGACGGGAAGGCCCAGTCCCCGCCGCCGCCCGCGCCCGGGAAGAGGATGGTGGCCCGGTCCCAGAAGACCGAGTACAGCCCGCCGACCGGGTAGAACGGCACCGGCCTGGTCGTGCTGTCCAGGCGGGGGAAGGGGTCCGTGAAGGGTTCGCCGCCCGGGAACGGCTGGGTGGGCGCGGTCTTCTGGGCCGTGTGCTGGGGGACCTCCCGTTCCTCCAGCCCGTGGACGGCCTCTCCGGTGCGCCGGTCGAGGATGTAGAACCAGCAGGTCTTCGACCCGTAGACGACGACCTTGCGCCTCCTGCCGTCGATGAGGAGGTCGGCGAGGACGGGCGCCATGACGTTGTCGGCGTCCCAGATGTCGTGGTGCACGGACTGGAAGTGCCAGCGCTGCTTCCCGGTCTTGGCGTCGATGGCCACGATCGAGTTGGCGAAGAGGTTGTCACCGGCCCGGGACGAACCGTCCGTCCGGGGATAGGGGTTGCCGAACGTCCAGTAGACCAGGCCCAGTTCGGGGTCGACGGCGGGGTGGATCCAGGGCACGGCGCCGCCGGTCTTCCAGGAGTCGCCGTCCCAGGTGTCGTGTCCGAACTCGCCGGGTCCCGGCGGTCCCCAGAAGGTCCATACGACGGCGCCCGTCCTCGCGTCGAGCGCGTAGCCGCGGCCCCGCGCCCCGGCCGTGGACCCCTCGGTGCCGACGTAGATCATGCCGTCGAAGTGGACGACCGCGCCCGCGAGTCCGCCGCTGTTGCCGCCGCACTGCCCGCTGTCGTTGTCGCAGCCGTCGTCGCCGCCGTTGTCCTCGACGATCAGCGATTTCCGCCAGACGACGGCACCGGTCCGGCGGTCAAGGGCGTAGACGATGTTGGCGCCCGAGATGGTGAAGACCTTGCCCTCGGCGACGGCCACCCCGCGCGCCGCACCACCACCACGGCCCGCCCCTACGCGCTGTCCCACCTCGGGATCGCCCGGACGTTCCAGAACCTGCGCCTGTTCGACCTGTTGACGGTCCGGGAGAACATCCTCGTCGCCCTCGACCGCACCCGCACGCACGCCATCTGGCGCTACGCGCTCTGGCAGCCGGGAGTCATCGCTCAGGAACGACAACTGCGCCAGGAGGCACAGGAGTTGCTGGACCGGTTCGGGCTGGCCGACTACGCGGGGGCGGCGCCCGGATCGCTCCCCTACGGCATCCAGCGCCGGATCGAGATCGCCCGCGCCATGGCCTCCCGCCCCCGTCTGCTGCTCCTGGACGAACCGGCCGCGGGACTGAACGGCGAGGAGATGCAACAACTCGCCCGCATCGTCCGCCCGATCCGCGACAGCGGCACGACGGTGGTCCTCATCGAGCACAACATGGGCCTGGTCATGTCCCTGTGCGAGCGGGTCACGGTGCTCTCCGGCGGCGCGGTCATCGCCGAGGGCACCCCGGCCGAGGTGGTGGCGACCCCCGAGGTGATCGAGGCGTACCTCGGCGACTCCGTACTGGCGGACGTACCCCCGGCCGCACCGGTGGGGGACGCGGCCCCGACCCGTAAGGAGACCACCCGATGAAAGCGCTGTTCGCCCCCGCCCGCACCGAGTCCGGCGGCACGCTCGCCGTCGAGGAACTCTCCGTCCACTTCGGCGGGGTCTGCGCCGTCCGCTCCATCAGCTTCAGCGTGGCCCCGGGTGACTCGGTCGGTGTCATCGGCGCCAACGGAGCGGGCAAGACCTCCACGCTCAAGGCCCTGACGGGCCTGGTGCCCCGCAGCGGCGGCCGTGTCACGCTGGGCGAGCGGGACCTCACCATGGTGCGGGCCCGGGACATGGTGCGGCACGGCATCGGCTACGTCCCGGAGGGCCGCCATGTCTTTCCCGGCCTGCCCGTGGAGAAGAACCTGCTGCTCGGCGCGTACGCGCGGCGCTGGGACGCCGAGACCAGGGCAACCCTGGAGGAGGTGTACGAACTCTTCCCCGTGCTGCGGGAGATGAGCGGCCGGCTGGCGGGGGCACTGTCCGGCGGGCAGCAGCAGATGCTGGCGATCGGCCGCGCCCTGATGACCAGACCGCGCGTCCTTCTCCTCGACGAACCCTCGATGGGCCTGTCCCCCATCCTCGTCGGCTTCATCCTCGACAACCTGCGACGGCTGCGGGAGGAGGGGCTGAGCCTGCTCCTCGTGGAGCAGAACGCCAAACTCACCTTCGGCGCGACCAGCCACTGCCTGGTCATGGAGAACGGCGGCGTGGCGATGACGGGTACGTCCGAGGAACTCAGCCGGGACGCACGGGTCCGCCAGATCTATCTGGGCCTGTGAACGGGGGCCAGGCGGCGCCCCGGCGGGCGGCCTGGGACTCGTACCTCATCGGCCTGATCGGCTCCGGCATCGGCACCTCGCTCAGTCCGGGGCTGCACGAGCGGGAGGCGGACCGGCAGGGGCTGCGCTACCTCTACCGCCTGATCGACATCGACGGCCTCGGTGGAGCGCCCGGCACGCTCGGCGAACTGGTCGGCTCCGCACGGCAGATGGGGTTCCGCGGCTTCAACATCACCCCCCTGTAAGCAACTCGTCATCGAGCACCTCGACGAACTCTCCCCGCAGGCCGAGGCGGTGGGAGCGGTCAACACGGTAGTCTTCGAGGGCCGGGGCGCGAGCGGTCGCGCGGTGGGCCACAACACCGACGTCACCGGCTTCGCCGCCTCTTTCGACCGGGAGCTGCCGGACGCCCGGCTGGAACGGGTCGTGCAGCTCGGCGCCGGAGGAGCGGGAGCGGCCGTCGCGCACGCGCTGCTCGCCCGGGGCGCCCAACGCCTGGCGATTCTCGACCCGTTGACGGACCGGGCGGTGGCACTCGCCGCGTCCCTGAACCGGCGTTTCGGGGACGGCCGGGCGTCAGCCGCCGACACGGCCGGCCTCCCGGCGCTGACATCACGGGCCGACGGACTCGTCCACGCCTCCCCCACCGGGATGGCGGCCCATCCCGGGCTAAGCAGGGCCCCGCCTACGGCGCGACGAAGGGCGCGACCACGCTCAGGCAACTGCACGCCCTGCCCTGGCAGGACCTCACGGACGGCGCCTCGCTCAAGGACGAGTCGATCGACACGAAGTCCGTGGCGAAACCACCGCTGTTCCGGCCGGTCGTCGACGGCTGGGTGCTGCCGGCCGGCTATCGGGCGACCTACGACGCCCGCGCCCAGAACAACGTCTGGTACCTGGCCGGCAACAATCTCGACGAGAGCGGGGCCGTGCCCGAGACCGCCTTCGAGTACTGGCGCCGGACGGGTTACCCGGACCGCCCCGGCGCACCCCCCGTCCACGTCACCCTGGACGACCACGTCGGCGCCGCGCGGCGGAAGTTCGGCACGATGGCCGACGAGTTCCTGCGGCTCTACCCCGCGACCACGGACGACGAGGCCGCCCTGGCGAGCAATGACGCGGTCCGCGACAACTCCCGGGTCTCGACGTACCTGTGGGGCACCGAGTGGACGAAGGGCGCCGACCGGCCGGTCTACACGTACTTCTGGACGCACCGCCCGCCGGGCCCCGACCACGACATCCGCGGCGCCTACCACGGCTCCGAGATCGTCTACTTCTTCGGCAACCTCCACCCGGCCGCCCAGGGGTGGACCGACCAGGACCGCGAGATCGCCGACCCCATGTCCTCCTACCTGGCGAACTACATCACCGACGGCGACCCGAACGGCCCTGGTCTGCCCAACTGGCCCGCCTACAGCCCCGGTTCGCCGACCGTGATGGAGGTCGGCGAGCACTACGGGCCGACGCGGGTGGCGTCCCGGCGCAAACTCGGCTTCTGGCGGCGGTACTTCGAGACCCAGGAAGCCTGGTAGGACTCCCGCATGCGGAGACGACGGCTGACGGATGAAGCACGGGGAGGGCCCGACTCCATACGCTCGGTGGACACACCACGAGAGGGAGCGACCGGCACGTGATTTCTGAAGGCCTGCGGGCGCGCATGCTGGGCGGCGCGATGTACAACGACCTGCTCGACGAGCTCGTCCGGGCGAGGGAACGGACGGTGCTGCTCACCGACGAGTACAACGGGAGCTTCGGGCAGCCCGTGGCGGAGCGGATGAGTATCCTGCGGCGCCTGCTCGGGCGGACCGGTACGGCGGCGCATTTCGAGCCCACGCTCCGGTGCGAGTTCGGCTCCAACATCACGCTGGGCGAGAACTTCTACGCCAACTTCGACTGCGTCCTGCTCGACGGCGGCGCCATCACCATCGGCGACAACGTCCTGTTCGGACCCAGGGTGTCGGTCTACACCAGCAACCACGCTCTCGACCCCGCCGAGCGGGTGGCCGGCGGCTGCTACGCACGTCCGGTCTCGGTCGGCGACAACACGTGGATCGGCGGCGGCGTCACCATCAACCCCGGAGTCTCCGTCGGCCGTGACGTCGTCATCGGGGCGGGCAGCGTCGTCACCAGGTCCGTACCCGACGGCGTGATGGCCGCCGGAGTCCCGGCCCGCGTGATCCGGCCGATCACCGACGCGGACAGGACCGGATACCTCCCCTGACACCGCCCCACGCCACCTCGCCATGACCGGGGCACTTGCCCGAAAGAATGAATCAGCCCCGGAATCCCGCGTGTCCGCGTTCCGCAGGCCGCACTGTGCGGGGACGGGCCGGCCACCGCCATGCCCGTACGCACGCCGGACCGCGGTCCGGGGCGGGACGGCTCACCGCGGCGAGCGCGGTACAGGCGAGGAGCGGGGTGGGAGTGGAACGGCTGAAGGGGCGAGTGCCGGTCTCGTTGCGGGACCGGGCGCGCTATCGGTTCGACCGTACGCTGGCCCGCAGTACCGGCACCCTGATGGGCTGGCTGGTGGTCACCTGCCTTGCCGTCGTCGTGCCGGTGAGCGCGCTGATGGTGTGGACGGACCCCGGCTCCCCGCGGTCGCTGTCGGGCCGGCTGACCGCGGTGTGGCGGACCAGCGGGGAGACGCTGCGTCTGGGGTCGCTGACCGGCACCCCGCTGCGCATGCTGCTGTCGGCCCTGCTCGGGCTGGTCGCCCTGCTCTGCGTGTCGACCCTGATCGGGGTGATCACCACCGGTCTGGAGAAGCGCCTGGCGGTGCTGAGCCGTGGGCGGTCGACGGTGCTGGAGCAGGGCCATGCCGTCGTTCTCGGCTGGTCGGACCAGGTGTGCACGGTGGTGGGCGAGTTGGTCGCCGCCCAGGCCCCGCACCGGCCGTGGGCCGTCGTCCTGCTGGCGGACCGCGACAAGGCCGAGATGGAACAGACGCTGGCCACCCGGGTGGGTCCGACGGGCCGGACCCGGATCATCTGCCGCAGCGGCCCGGCGAGCGACCCCGCCGTACTCGCGCTGGTCAGCCCGAGGACGGCGAGCACCGTACTGGTGCTGCCCTCCGGGGAACCGACGGCGGACGCCGAGGTGCTGCGCACCCTGCTGGCGCTGCGGGCGGTCCTCGGTGAGGGCGCGGACGGGCCGCCGGTGCTGGCCGCGGTACGGGACGACCGGTACCGGGCGCCGGCCCAGTTGGCCACCGGTCCACGCGGCACGGTCCTGGAGACCGACACGGTCACGGCCCGGCTGATCGCGCAGTGCGTCGGCCGTCCCGGCCTGTCGCTCGTCCTGCGCGACCTGCTCGACTTCGCCGGTGACGAGTTCCACCTCGCCGACGCCGGCGCGTTCGAGGCGGGTACCTTCGGCGCGGCCCTGCTGGGCCATGCCACCTCCTGCGTGGTCGGACTGCTCACCCCGCAGGGCCGCACGCTGCTGAGCCCGTCGGCGGACACTCTCGTCGCGCCGGGGAGCCGTCTGATCGTCCTCACCCGCGACGAGGACGCGGTAGGGCCCGAGGACTGCCAGCACCTGGTGGACCCGTCGGCGATCGTCACGGCCCAGCCGCCGCCGGACGACCCCGCGCGCCTCCTGCTGCTCGGCTGGAACAGGCGCGCGCCCCTCGTCGTCGACCAGTTACGGCGTACGGCCCGGCCGGGATCGGTCCTCGACGTGGTGACGGACAGGGCCGTACCGGCACCGGCACGGGAGACGGACCCCGTGACCGCGCCCGCCGCCCGGCTGACCGTGCGGTTCCGTTCCGCCGACCTGTCGCGGCCCGAGAGCCTGCTCGGGCTCGAACTCGCCCCCTACGACGGGATGATCGTCCTCGGCCCCGATCCGGGCGAGGGTCCTGAGCGCCCCGACGACCGGACGCTGGTCACCCTGCTGGCCCTGCGGCTGCTGGAGGAGCGCACCGGACGGGAACTGCGCGTGGTCACCGAACTCACCGACGACCGCAACCGGCCGCTGGCGCCCCTCGATCCCGGCTCCGACGTCATCGTCAGCGGTGAACTGACCGGACTGCTCATGGCGCAGATCGCGCAGAACCGGCATCTGGCCACCGTTTTCGACGAGTTGTTCTCCGCGGAGGGCAGCACGATCTGTCTCCGGCCCGCGGGGCGTTACGTCCGTCCGGGCGTCGAGGCGACCTTCGCCACCGTCGTGGCCGCCGCCCGTGACCTCGGCGAGTGCGCCATCGGCTACCGCGATCACGACCGGCGGACGACGCCTCCGGGCTACGGGGTCCGGCTCAACCCCGACAAGGGTGAGCGACGCCGGTGGGGCGCCGAGGACCAGGTGGTCGTCGTGGCAGGCGAACCACCGGAGTCGAGGGAGCACGCCGACGCCGCCACCGTCGCCGCGTGGCATCCGGACGAGGACCAGCCGGGGCGGGCGGCCGACACCAGGTCGTAGCCGCAGGAGAGCACCGGGGCACACATCCCGAGGTTTCCCGGCAGGACAGCCGGTTGCCGCCCACCGGGGCGGGCACGGCCCGGCCGCACGGCCGCCTCGGTGAGGCACCCCTCACGTCAGGTGCGCGTCGGTGCCCTCCGTCCGTTCCGTCTCCAGCACCCACAGGTCGTTGGCGCCGGCCCGGAGGACGTGCCCGGGGACGTACAGGGAGGTCTGTGGGCCGGCCGACCAGTAGCGGCCCAGGCAGAAGCCGTTGATCCAGGCGTATCCCCGGCCCCAGCC
This sequence comes from Streptomyces sp. NPDC088747, assembly GCF_044751025.1. NCBI lineage: Bacteria > Bacillati > Actinomycetota > Actinomycetes > Kitasatosporales > Streptomycetaceae > Streptomyces > Streptomyces sp. NPDC088747. The sequence goes on along the minus strand of NZ_JBIVKZ010000004.1, from coordinate 539,182 downwards.
GGGAAGCTCCAGCGACGCGTCACCGGGAACCTGCACATCGAGGGTGCCCCGGTACAGACCGGGTTCGCCCCGCTCCGGTGCGCGAAAGGGCAGTCCGGTGACGGCCTCGGTGTCGTCGAAGGAGTCCAGCCGCAGGCCGCGAGCCGTCACCCCGTGCAGATACTGCCGTTCGTGCAGGATCCCGCCGGTCAGCCCCTTCGGCTCGCCCAGCAGGGGCCCGTAGTTGACACGGCCCAGCGACTCCACCCACACCTCCACGTCGGCGGGTCCGGGGACGGCCGCGCCCACGTCCGTGACCACGCCGTCGACGAGCATCCGCACCGCGTCCCGCGCTCCGGGAAGGGTCAGCGGCAGCGGGGGGCGGGGCCCGGGGACGCTCGTGCGGTAGCGCACCAGCCCCCGGTCGACGTCCAGTTCCTCGAACGTGGGCGCGTGGCCGAAGGTCCGCTCCGGTCCGCCGAGCGCGTCCGTCACCTCGTCCAGCGGCAGCCAGGAGCCGAGTTCGGCCGTGGTCGGCGAGGCGAGGACCGGCGGCGCGGCCGGCAGCGCCGGGGGCGGGGTCGCCGCGTAGTCGGCCAGGACCTCACGGAAGCGCCAGAACTTCTCCGTGGGCCCGCCTTTTTCGTCGATCGGGGCGTCGTAGTCGTAGGAGGTGATGGTGGGTTGGAAGGCACCGTCGTGAAGGTCACCGGTCCGGTTGGCGCCCGCCCAGCCGCCGAAGCTGGTGCCGCCGTGAGCCATGTAGACGTTCACCGACGCGCCGTTCTCCAGGACGGCACGCAGTTGGGCCGCGGCGTCACCGGCGTCGCGCCGCGTGGTCCCGTCGCCCCAGTGGGCGAACCAGCCGCACCAGAACTCCATGCACATCAGCGGTCCGGTGGGCTGGTGCCGCCGCAGGGTACGGAAGGCCTCGCCCGCGTCCGAGCCGAAGTTCACGGTCGCCAGTACACCGGGCAGCGATCCGCCGGTGAGCATGTGGTCCTCCGGCCCGTCGGAGGTGAACAACGGGACCGTCACTCCGATGTCCCGCAGCAGCGCGGCCAGTTCGCGCAGGTACTCCTGGTCGGAACCGTAACTGCCGTACTCGTTCTCGACCTGCACCATCAGGACCGGCCCGCCTCGGTCCACCTGGCGTTGTACGACCTGGGGCAGCAGCCGGGCGAACCAGCACCGCACCGGCTCCAGGTACGCGGCGTCCCGGGTGCGCAGCCGCTTGCCCACCGCACCGGTCAGCCAGTGCGGCAGGCCTCCGTTCTCCCATTCGGCGCAGATGTACGGTCCGGGGCGGACGACGGCCCACATGCCCGCCGCGCGCACCGCGTCCAGGAACCTGCCCAGCGCCTCGGGGTCCCGGTAGCGGCCGGGGAAGGGCTCGTGGAGGTTCCAGGGCACGTACGTCTCGACGCAGTTGAGGCCCATCGCCCGCAGCATGCCCAGCCGGTGTGCCCACTGCTCCTCGTGGACGCGGAAGTAGTGCAGGGCGCCCGACAGCAGCCGCACGGGCCGGCCGTCCAGCTCGAAGCCGGTGTCGGTCACGGTGAAGGCGGTGCCCGCGCGCGGTTCGGTCATCGACGGTCATCTCTTCTCTGGTCGTTCAAGGTGGTTCAGCTGACGTCCGCGTAGGAGGTGCCCACGCGCAGCCGGTCGATCCGGTTGACGACCGCGTTCTGCGGGGTGTCCCGGTCGTAGACGCCCCACTTGGGTTCGTTGGCACTGTCCCAGGTCCGTGCCGGGTGTCGGGTGGCGCCGTCGGTGAAGGTCTGCCGGGCACCGTCGGCGTAGAGCTCGACCCAACCGGACGACGCGGATGCGGAGGTGTGGATGCCGAGGGCGTAGCGGTGCCACTCGCCGGCCGCGACCGGAGCCGACCAGATCAGGTTCCACGTGGCGTCCGTCCCGACCTGGAAGAGGCGCACGGAGCCGTCCTTGACGGTCATGATGAGGGGGTAGTTCTGCTGGGCGTTGGGATAGGACTTCCACTGCCACACCACGAAGTCCCCGCTGGCGGAGGACAGTTGTGACTCCCAGCCCAGCCAGTAGGTGGTGTCGGGCGCGAACGCGTAGCGCGTTCCGTCGACCGTGACGCCCCGGTTCTCGCAGCGGATGAGCCCGCTGGGCTTGGTGTAGCGGAAGATCGTGCCGTGGCCGTCCGGGTTGGCGGCGGTGACCAGGCTGCCGGGCGAGTCGCACTCCACGCTGCCGAAGACGGCGATGCCCTGGCCCGCGTCGCCGTCCCAGATCGTCGCGGCGTGGGCCGGTGTGGCGGGTGACGTGAGCCAGGCCAGGGCCGCGACCAGGGCGGCGCGGCGCCGCGTCCGGGCCCTCACGCGGTCCTCACCGTGACCTTCTGGGTGGCGCCCGCCTCGGCGGTGAGGTCACCGAACGTCAGTTTGAGGTTGCGGCCCGGTGCCGCCTCCTCGACCGTGCCGGGCCTGGCGGTGACCGCGCTGACCCGGTGCTCCCAGGTGACGGTGAGTCCGGTGAGCGTGCGCGTCGGGTCGGACACGCACACCACGGCGCTGCCGTCGCCGACGTGCCGGATCAACACCGAGCAGGGGGCGCTCACGGTGATGCCGCCGGCCGTTCCCGCGGCCCAGAAGTTGACGGCGGTGAGACCGAGGGAGGGGACCTTGACACCCTGTGCCTGCGAGCTGTTGACGAGGGTGCGGAGCAGGCCGCGGGCGCTCGCGGCGCGGGCCGCGGTGCGAGCGACTCCGGCGCCGGGCAACAGGACGTAGGCGTAGCCGTCCTCCACCGGATCGGTGCCGTGTTCGACGTACAGGGTGAGGTAGCGGTCGCTGAAGGACCGCGTCGAGGATCCGGTCCTGATGTCGCTCCACCGGCCGGTGCGCTCCTCGCGCAGTGCGGTGACCCTGCCGCCCTCGGGGAAGACGTAGCCGCCGTGTCCGGCGATGTGCGCCCACCCGGGGTCGGTCAGGGTCTCCGTCCAGCCGAGCGCGCCGGGCTTGCGGCGGCCGTCCACGGTCAGGGCGTGTGTACCGGCGGCGCCCAGGCGGCGGTTGTCGACGACCGTGTCGACCGGCTCGCCGTCGGCGGCGGTGATGCCCGCCCCCAGGCAGACGACGCCCTCGTCGAGGAAGAACCAGGACTTGCGGGCCTCCAGAGTCGAGGACAGCCCCTTTAGGTGCTGGCCGATGGCGGCGTAGGTGCCGTCGGTGGTGCCGCCGACCCACTTCACGGCGGGGCGTTCGGCGCCCCACTGGCCGCCCTCGCCGTCGGCGAGCCGCTTGCGCGAGGCGGTGATGCCGGGCAGCCGGTTGGGATCGACCGTGGCCCAGAAGGTCTCGGAGTACTGCTCGTTGGCGTAGTCGTCCCCCCACCAGGAGAGCCAGCCGGCGCCGGTGTGGTAGCCGCGCAGGTTCTCCCCGTTGCCCCACTCGTAGTGGGCGATGCGGTCGGACGCCATGGACAGGCAGGCCGCCCAGTCCCTGCGGCGGTGCACGGCGCGGTCCTGGGAGGGGAAGAGGCGGTGCTCGACCGGCTCGGGCAGCGGCTTGACCGTGCTGTCGTCCACGACGTTCTGGAGCTGGGCGAGCTTGTAGACGCCGAGCATCGGGTCGGTGTGCGGCGGGCTGAAGCGGTCCCGTCGGATCCAGCCCTTGGCGAGGGCGCGCCAGCGGGCGTTCTGCTCACTGCTCGCCGCCAGGCCGAGGGCCAGGATCGAGGCGATGACCGAATGGCCGCGCAGATGATCGTCGTTGGCGCCGCTGGGGTCGTCCGGCGGCAGACCCCGGGAGATCGCCCGCCCCGAGACGGCGTCCATGCACAGCCCGTTGAAGAGGAACGGCGCCCAGGCTCGCTCCACGGCGTCGAAGTAGTTCTCCCTGGCCGGGTCGGTGATCTCCCACGGGGAGCCCGCGAGCAGCGCGAACAGCAGGCTGAGGCCGGTGAAGAGGTCCGCGCCGTAGGAGCCGGCGTAGGGCACCCAGGTGTGCTGCACGAAGGAGCCGTCCCGGTAGAGGCCGTCGCCCGAGGTGACGTACGGGAAGACGGGCGACAGTGCCTCGGCGGCCACGGTGAGCCGGTGCGCGTCCTCCCCGACCAGGCCGCTCAGGGCGATGGTGCGGCACAGGTCCACGCGGTTGGCGCCGGTGGAGGTGCCCGTGTACGAGGCCACCGCGCTGTCCGGTACGAAGGCACCGACGGCGGCGGTGATCGTGGCGGTCAGTTCGGCGTCGAGGTGGTCGTGCAGGATGACCGCCGCGTCCAGCAGCGCCTGCGGGCCGCCGATCTGCCAGTTGTACCAGTTGCCGTAGCGAGCCTGGCCCGCGTGGTAGACGTCGGTGACCACGTGCCGGATGCCGGAGACGACGTCCTGGGCGAAGGCGGTGTCGCCGGTGAGACCGGTGCCGGGCTGGGCGTATGCCTCGGCCATGGAACGCAGTCGCTGAAGGGTCAGCTGTATCTGCGCGGAGTAGGTGTAGGAGGCCGTGTCGGTGTCGGGCTCCGGGTCGAGCCAGACCATCTCTGGCCACAGCGAGCCCGGTACGGGCCGCATGCCGGTGCGCCAGGCGGCCGCGTTCGTGCCGAGCACGGCGAGTTTCGAGGCGAACGGTTCGGCGGTGGGGCTGAAACCGGAGCCGAGGATCAGACCGCGCCAGGTGGCACGCAGCTGCTCGAACTCGGCGGGCGCGGCCTGCGCGGTGCCGGCCAGGACGGTCGCCGAGGCGGTACCGACGAATCCGAACGCGGCCGCGGCGCCGCCTGTCGCCTTGACGAAGCCGCGGCGGGACCAGGAATTCGGCATGGTGTCTCCAAGGACGGAGGGCAGTGGGAGAGAACGGGGAGCCGGGAGAGGGAGGGCCGCCCCTCGCCGCCGAGCGTGCACGGTGGGTGGGTTTCTAGCACGACATGAACGATCCGATCAATACGTAAGGTCCGAAAGAATCGGTCACTGGAGTACGGTGGGACGCGCACAACAGGGGGACCACCAGGAGGAAGACGGATGCGGTCGCATGTCAATCAGCGCCACGAACGGGTGCTGGAGATCGTGCGCAGGCGCGGCGGTCTGCGGGTCATGGAGCTTGCGGAGGAACTCGGCGTCTCCGCCGTCACCGTGCGGCGCGATGTCGAGGCACTGGCCGAACAGGGGCGGCTGACCAGGCTGCACGGCTCGGTCTCGTGGCCGGGTCCGGCCGGTCGCGGGACGGCGGCCCCAGCTCCCGGCGAGAGCCCGGCGAGTCCGGCCGACACACCCGCCGGGGCCGTCCTCGGCATGGTGGTGCCCAGCATGGAGCACTACTTCGCCGAGCTGGTCAGGGGCGCCCAGGACGCCATCGCGGCCCGTGGGGGCCGGCTGGTGCTGGGGATCGCGCACTGGCGTTCCGAGGAGGACACCGCGCAGATCGGCCGGATGCTCGACACAGGGGTCGACGGCCTGCTGATCCAGCCCAGTTGGGAGCGCGGGGTGCCGAGCCCCGAGCAGGAGGAACAGTTGCTGGCACTCGGGGTCCCGGCGGTCCTGGTGGACCGGCGCGTCCCCGTCGGCGGCCGGCTGGCCGGCCTGGACAGCGCCCGCTCCGACCACGTGCTCGGCGCCGCCGCGGCGGTGCACCACCTCGCGGAACTCGGACACCGCCGGATCGCGCTGCTCGCCCAGGACAACCCGACGTCGCCGCAGGTCCGCGAGGGGTACGAGGCCGCGGTCGAGGCCCTCGGCCTGTCCGTGCTGCCGACCGTGACCGTGTCGCCCGAGGGTCCGCGGAGCGTGGACGACGCCGCCCGAGAGCTGTTCCGGTCGGTGAAGGAAGGGCAGGTCACCGCCTCGATCGTGCACAACGACCAGACTGCGATCGGCGTGGTCCAACGGCTGCGCCAGCACGGACTCGCCGTCCCGGAGGACGTGTCGCTGGTGGCGTACGAGGACGAGATGGCGGCGCTGGCCGATGTGCCGCTCACCGCGGTGGCACCGCCCCGGCGGGCCGTGGGCGAGGCAGCCGTGGAGTTGATGCTGGCCCGGCTCGGCGGGGGCGCCGACTCGGTCGCTCCCACCCGGCATGTCTCGCTGGTCCCACGATTGACGGTTCGGGCGTCGTGTGCGGCTCCGCACCGCTGACCCGACCGGGCGTTCCCAAGGTGAAGATCAAGATGATTGATCTGATCGAGTTGTTCATTCGCTCTTGACGCGCGATCGTTCTGGCCGAAAGATGACCGCAATCGTCTCGTGCACCGAGGCGCCTTGCTCCGTTCGTCTTGCTTCGCTCATCAAGGAGCCCGTGCCATGAAGCCCGCCCGCCGCACACCCCGCCTCGCCCTGACGGCGTCCCTCGGCTGTCTCGCCCTCCTCGCCACCGCCTGCGGCGGCGGGGACGGCGGCACGTCCGGGACGTCGGACGGCAAGCCGGTCACCCTGACCATGTGGTCCTGGATGGTCGGCAGCAAGGACGTGGTCGACGAGTTCAACGCCACCCACAAGGACATCCAGGTCGAGTACACCGAGATCACCGGGGGTACCGACGGCTACTCCAAGATCGACAGCGCCATCGAGGCCGGCAACGCGCCCGACGTCGTGGGCATGGAGTACGCGATGCTCCCCGAGTTCGCCAGTCAGGGGAACCTGGAGGACCTCACGGAGCAGTCCGGCGAGTTGGTCGAGAGCTTCCCGGAGAGCCTGCGGTCCCTGGTCACCCCCGGCGGCCGCACCTGGGGCGTCCCCTTCGACGTCACCCCCCAACTGCTCTACTACCGCACCGACCTGTTCGAGAAGGCCGGTGTGAAGGTACCGACCACCTGGGCCGAGTTCGAGAAGGCCGCCGAGAAGATCAAGGCCGCGGACAAGAACGTCCGCATCCTCAACGCCCCCAAGGGAGGCGACATACCGTTCGTCAACGGGCTGGCCTGGCAGGCAGGTTCCGAGGGCTTCGGCGTCAAGGGCGATGCCTGGACCGTGCGCGTCGACGACGAGCCCGCCCGCAAGGTGGCGAGCTTCTGGGACGGCCTGGTCCGCGACGACCTGGTGCTGAACCATCCCGCCTGGAGCGAGGAGGAGAGCACCGCCCGCAAGAAGGGCCAGGTCGCGGCCTTCGTCGGCGCCCCCTGGAGCGGGGCCGGACTCATCTCCCAGACACCCGAGCAGAAGGGCGAGTGGGCCGTCGCGCCGCTGCCCACCTGGGACGGCCGGGCGGCCACCGGCACCTGGGGCGGCACCTCCTTCGCCGTGCCCAAGGGAAGCGAACACACCGACGCCGCGGCCGAGTTCATCGAGTGGCTCACCACCGACCCCGCTGCCATGAAGGCCCGCCTCGCCAACGCCGAGGCGCCCAGCAGCGTCCTGCCCGCCGACCCCGGACTCCAGAAGGTCGCGGCACAGGAGTTCGCCGCCGCCTCCGGCAACTACTTCGCGAACGACCTGTACGAGATCGCCGCTGCCCAGGTGGACACCATCGTCACGGGCTGGACCTGGGGCCCGGTCCAGGGCTCGGTGAACGAGGCGTTCGAGAGCGCCGTGGCCAAGGGCGGCTGGACCGGCGGTTTCGCGGCGGCGCAGCGTGCCGCGGTCGACGCGCTCGAGGACCGGGGTCTGAAGACCTCCGGCTGAGCGGTCGGCTCGTACGGCTCCTACGACTCGCACACCGGCAGGGCGTCTGCGGCACCGCACGGGACCGTACGCACGACGCGTGCGCCTTGACCACCGTCCCGCACGGTGTACTCCGCGTGCGCCAGGACCGCCGTCCTCCCCACCGCGTGTTCGACCTGCACCGGGCTTCCCAGGGGTTTCCCGCGGGCGCCCTGCCCGGGGCCGGGTGTGCACCCCGCCCGCCAATGGGCGCCCTTCCCCCTCCCTCGTACCCCCCGTACCACTGCTCCGGCACCGCCGCCCCGGTGCGGCGACCGGTCAGGAGATTCCATGAAAGTCCCGGCTCCAGCTCCCGTCCGTCCCACGGCGGGGCGCGCCCAACGGCGTGCCGCCGCGGCCTACATCGTCCCGTTCTACCTTCTCTTCGCCCTCGTCATGATCGCCCCGCTCGGCTACGCGGTCTGGTCGAGCCTGTTCAAGGAGGAGTCCTCCGGACTCGGCTTCGGCGGCACCGAGAGTGTCTTCGTCGGGCTCGGCAACTACGCCGACGCCCTGGCCGACCCGGGCCTGCGCGCCGCCTTCGGCCACGTCGCCGGCTACGTGGCCCTGTACATCCCCCTCATGACCTGCGCGGCCCTGCTGCTCGCCCTGCTGCTCGACTCGGCCGCCGCACGGGCCAAGCGGCTGTTCCAACTGGCCCTGTTCCTGCCCTACACGGTGCCCACGGTGATCGCGGCGATCATCTGGGTCTACCTCTACTCCCCCAGCCTCAGCCCGGTCATGGACTGGTTCGGCGCGCTGGGCGTCGGCGTCGACTTCTTCTCCGCCTCGATGGCACTGCCCTCGGTGGTGAACATCGTGACCTGGCACTACGTCGGCTACAACATGGTGTTCCTCTACGCGGCGCTCCAGGCGATCCCCCGGGAGACGCTCGAGGCGGCCACGATGGACGGCGCGGGCGCGATCCGTACCGCGCTCCAGATCAAGGTGCCGCACATCCGGTCCGCCCTCGTTCTCAGCCTGCTGTTCACCTGCGTCGGCGCGATCCAGCTGTTCAACGAGCCGTACATGCTCACCACGCAGTCCGAGGCCGTCAACCGCGACTGGTCACCCGTGATGTTCGTGCACAAGGCCGCCTTCGTCGACCACCGGCCCGGCCTCGCCTCGGCCGCGGCCATCCTGATCGCCCTGGTGGCCGGAGTCCTGTCCTACGCAGTCACCAAGCTCGGCAACCGCTGGAAGGCAGCATGAGCACGCACACCAACACCGAGCGCCCCGTCCGGCGTACGCCTGCGCCCGCGGGCGATCCCGGGTCACGGTCGCGGACCGGGCCACCCGTCACCCCCGCCTCCACCGGGCGCCGCCCGCGCGGCTCCTGGACCTCGAAGGCCGTCGTCAACGGGCTCCTCGTCCTCTTCTCGTGCTACACCCTGATGCCCCTGACCTGGCTGCTGGTGGCCGCCACGAAGGACCGCGGCGACCTCGTCGGTACGGGCGGTTTCACCTTCGCCGACTTCAACCTCTTCACCAACCTCGGTGACCTGTTCTCCTACGGCGACGGCATCTACGTGCGCTGGCTGGTCAACAGCGTCCTGTACTTCGGCCTCGGCTGCCTGGCATCCGCCTTCGTCAGCACGGCCGTCGGATACGCCTTCGACAAGTACGACTTCCCCCACAAGGAGAAGCTGTTCGGCCTCGTGCTGCTCGGCGTCCTCGTGCCCGGCGCGGTCCTCGTGCTTCCGCAGTACCTGCTGGCGAGCAAGGCGGGCCTGGACAATACCTACTGGGCCGTGCTCGTCCCTCTGCTGGTCAACCCCTTCGGCGTCTACCTCGCCCGGGTGTTCTCGGAGAGCTACATCCCCGACGAGGTCGTCGAGGCAGCCCGCATGGACGGCGCCGGCGAGTGGCGCGTCTTCCGCTCGGTGGGCCTGCCGATGATCGCGCCCGGTTTCGTCACCCTGTTCCTGTTCACCTTCACCTCCAGCTGGAACAACTTCGTCCTGCCGCTGTACATGCTGAGCGACGAGAAGCTCTACCCCGTCACCCTCGGACTGGCCATCTGGAGCAAGTCCTCCCAGCAGAACCCGGAGTTCTACATGCTCACGATCGTGGGGGCGCTGATCTCCGTACTGCCGCTGATCGTCGCCTTCGTCTGCCTCCAGCGTTTCTGGCGCTCCGGGCTCACCGCGGGCGCGGTGAAGTGACGATGACCGCACCCGACGACACGGCACCGGGCGCGGCCCGGACCGTTCCCGGCGCCCCGGCCCGGACCGCTCCCGCCGCCCCCGCCGTCAGCCGGCGTCCTCCGACCGTCGCCGCCATGTCGCGGGAGACCTGGGACGCACTGCGTGCCGAGGGCGCCGTCGAGCGGCTCCGGGAGGCGGCGGAGCTCGATCCGGACCTGCTGGTCACCGATTTCGCGGATCCCGGCGCCGCCATGGCCCTCGCCCGCGCCGAAGTGCTGCTCACGCACTGGGGCTGCCCGCCGTTGACGCACACGGTCCTGGCGGCGATGCCGCGGCTGCGGGCCGTGGTCCACGCCGCCGGTTCCGTGAAGCACCATGTGACCGCCGCGGTGTGGGAACGCGGGATCGCCGTCTCCACCGCCGCCGCGGCGAACGCGCTGCCGGTCGCCGAGTACACGCTGGCGGCGATCCTCCTGTCCGGCAAGCGTGTCCTGGACAGCGCCCGCGTCTATCGGGAGCGGCGCGCCCGTTATCCGCTGCTGCCGTACTTCGCCGGCCACGGCAACTACCGCCGCGTGGTGGGCATCGTCGGCGCCTCGCGCACCGGGCGCCGGGTGATCGAACTGCTCCGCCCGCTGGACTTCACCGTCCTGGTCCACGACCCGTACCTGGACGACGCGGGCGCCGCCCGGCTCGGAGCACGGTCGGTCGGCCTCGACGAACTCGCCCGCCGCAGCCACGTCGTGTCCATCCACGCCCCTCAACTGCCCGAGACGCACCACATGTTCGACGCCGGAAGGCTCGCCCTGCTGCCCGACGGGGCCACCCTCATCAACACCGCCCGGGGCTCCCTCGTCGACACGGAAGCCCTCGTCGCCCAACTGACGTCCGGCCGCATCCACGCCGTCCTCGACGTCACCGAACCCGACGTGCCCCCGGCCGACTCACCGCTGTACCGCCTGCCGAACGTGCTCCTCACCCCGCACATCGCGGGCTCGCTCGGCAGCGAACTCGGCCGCATGGCCGACTGTGCCGCGGCCGAGATCGCCCGCTACGCCCGAGGCGCGCCCTTCGCCCACGCGGTACGCCCCCAGGACCTGGCCCGAACCGCCTGACGCCGCCTCCGGGGACGCCCTGCCGCAGGCTGAACGGAATGCCGCCCACGACTGTCCACACGGCATGGGGACCAAAACGGATCACCGCACCGCCGTCCGCCGGTGCGGCGCTGTCTCAGCTGCTCCCCGTACCGGATCGCCGTGCGCAGCCGTGGTGCGCGACCACTCCGCGTGCCGCGGCCTCATCCGGCGCGGACGGCGTCACGACCCGGTGCCCGTGTCGTCCTGCAGATGCAGTGAGCGCAGAGCCGCTTCGAGTGCGAAGCGGTGATCCGGGTCCGTGAGGCGATCGCCGAGGCGGGCGTCGAGGCCGCGTAGGCGGTAGCGGACGGTCTGGGCGTGGACCCCGAGCATGTCACCGACCTGTTCGGCCGGGGCGCGGGTCGAGATGTGGACCCGGAGCGTTTCCACCAGCCGCTCGCGTCGGCTGGCCGGCAGGCCTGCCAGGGGGGCCAGTTCGCGGGCGGCGACCTGATGCACCAACGGCGGGTCCGACAGCAGCCACAGAGTGGTGAGGTGGTCCTCGCAGCGGACGACGGGGGCGTCCGGGACGATGCCGTCGTCGATGAGCTGGAGGACGCGACGCGACCAGCGCAGGGAGTCGGCCGCCTGCGCTGTCGGCAGTGTCAGACCGGTGACGGCGCGGGTGCCGTTCAGTGCCTGGCCGAGCATGGCCTGTCGTTCGGAGGTCAGCGGTCCCGGTACCAGGAGGTGGGGGTGGGGAGCGTCGAGTTCGGTGAGCACGTCGTCGGCGAGGTCCGCCTCGATGCTGTCGGGCGCGGGTGAGCGGAGAGCGATCAGTGTGCACTCGGCCGGCAGAGGCCAGGCCGCGGCCTCGCACAGGTCCGTGACCGTGGGCTGGGGCAGCGGGGACGCGCCCAGGATCAGATGCAGCAACTGCCTTCGCAGCATGGTCACTTCGGAGGTGCCTCGGGCCTGCACCTCGCTGTAGCCCTCGCGGGACACCTCCGCCAGCTCCTCCACGTAGGCGAAGAGGGCGTCGGCGAAGGCGAGGATGAGGGTGGGCGAGAGGCTGTACTGGCGGCCCACCGAGTGCGCGCGCCGTAGGGCGATGCGGGCTCCCAGTCGGAAGGCACCCTGCAGGGACTCCAGGTCGCGTCCCTCGTACGCCTCCACGCGACCGAACCGGCGCAGCAGTGTGTCGCGGAGCGTGGAGGGTTTGTCGGGTTCTGCGACGCGGTCGACGAAGGCGGTGATGGCCTGTTCGACACCCTGCCGGATGGTGTCGGCATCCGGTCCGTCGAGGAGGCGGCCGTATACGGGATAGGCACGGGTGACCTCGGTCCGGATCTCCTTGACGAGACTGGGTAACTCCGGTCTCATCAAGGCGGCGAACCCGATGGGCAGCGGATCGAGCGGCTCACCGACTTCCGGTGTACGCGCGGGTGAAGGCATCCGTGGTCCCTCGCTCTTCTTGTGCCCGGGGGAGGTCACCGGCACGGACACCGAGGTCCCGAACGAGCGGGTTCGGCGTCCGGTCCGGACGTCGGACGCATGACGTCCTTGGCAGCTGAAAGTAATTCAACTTCTCCAGTGCGTACACACTTTGGGCACAGTTTGGTCTGCGGAGGCGACTGTGTACTGCCGGGGCGGCTGAGAACAGTCGCCTTGCAGCGCCTACTTGACGGCGCTGTGCCAGTTCTTCGAGAGTTCCTTGCCGGCGTCCGGTGCGACGGTTCCCGGAGCGCCCAGCCCGGCCAGGGAGGTGGATGTGCTGTTGAGTGTCAGGCTGTTGTTGCCGGCGGCGGAAGGCAGACCTGTCTTCAGGTTCACCGCGGCGTCGATCAGGCCGAACAGTCCGAGTCCGCAACCGCTGGCACCGGGAACCGCGAAGGTGCTGTCCCTCTGCGTGGCACCCATGAGGTTGACGCGGCTCATCGCACCCTCGTCGTTCAGGTTGCCGGCCCCGTCGAAGAAGGTGAGCCCGAAGTCGGGGTAGTTGACGTTGCTCGGGCGGAGCACCACCGGCTTGGACGCCGTGCCGATGTAGCACTTGCTGCCCAGAAGGGGGTTCTCCAGGTGGATGCGGACCGGGATGGAGACGATGGGCAGGTCGGTCAGGGCGCCGGCGCTCTGGTCGAAGTTCGAGGGCGTGCCGACGGATTCGACGGTTGCCGTGATCTTGTTGAGGCTCGCGTTGGTGATCTGGTTGCAGATGGCCGTGATCGCCGGCACGTTGCTCGGGCACATCAGGCCGATCAGACCGCCCGGCACGGTGGCGGAGTCGGCGATGAGCGCACCCCCGGGAGGCGCCACCACGGTGCTGCTGCCGTCGGAGTTCTGGATGACACCTATCTGCAGGTCGGTCCGGCCCGTGGTCACCGTGGTGTTGCCCAGTTTGATCGAACCGCTGGCGGAGGAGGACGCCACGCACTGCGGGGTCCGCTCCAGGCCGTCGGCGGCGACCATGGCGGGGGCGTCGACCGGACACCGGGTGAACGGAGCCCACTCGCCGTTCAGCTGGGCGGTGGCCGCGGTGGCCGTGCCCATCGAGGCGAAGGCGCCGACAGCGGTGGTCAGCGCGGTGGCGACGGTGGCGGATCTGGCCGAAAAGCGCAGGCGGGTCATGAGGTGCCTTTCGTGACGGAAGGGGAGGTGCGGGAGGTGCGGGGGCTGTCGAACGGTTCGGGTGCGTTTCAGCGTTCGGGTACGTGTCAGCGTTCGGGTACGGGGACCTTGAGGGGCTGGCGGTCCTCGGTGCATTCGTCGGGGTTGGGCACCTCGGCGGCGGCGTAGCAGGTCTGGCCCTGCATCTGCTTGATGTAGTTGCCGGTGCCGGACACGGCGGCGGTGAACAGGCGGTCCAGGTTCTCGCCCGCGTTGTCGCAGCCGTGGAAGGCGGGGATGGTGACCTCGCCGGTCAGTGGTCCGCCGGAGAGCAGTTGGTAGCCGGTCGCCGGCTCGCCGGAGTTCTGTTCTCCCCTGCCATGCAGGACGAGGTGGTCGCCGGGAAACTTGGCGCTGTCGGGCTCGGGCGACTTCAGCGGGCCGTTCGTGCGGCATGTGGGGCCGACGTTCAGCGGGGTGCCGTCGACCTCGAGTCTGGTCACCCGCAGGACGAGAGGCACCCGGACGTAGGTGTCGGTGCTGGTGAACACGAAGTCGGTGGCGCCCAGTGAGTCGACTGTCAGGGGGCCCGCCTGCTCCAGCACCATCGTCGCCTCGGCGGGCATGAAGCCGAAGGTCAGCAACGTCGCCGTGAACGGCATGCTCTCCTTGCGGCCGTTGTTGTAGAGGTCGCCGGTGGAGTGCTGGCGGATGACGCCGCCGCTCCAGTCCGGGTAGGGCTCGAACTCGGGCGACCCCTGTTCGAGCATGGTGCAGAACGGCGGGATGAGTGCCGCGGCGTTCTGCTTGCGCACGTTGGCGTACCCGGCGACATAGCTGTTGAGGGACATCGGACCGACCGGATAGCCCGCGTCGTACCTGCACGGCGGTGCCGCCGGGCGGGCGTCGGCCTGAACGGACGGCCGGCCCGCGACCTTCGGGGCACGCTCGTCCTGGCTGCCACCCGTCGTCTCGTCCTGCCGGCCCGGCGTGCCGGACGGGGAGGCGGAGGGCGAGGCGGTCGGTGAGCCGTCCGGTCCTTCCGTGCCCGTGCCGACCGTGACGGTGGCCAGCAGAGCGGGCGCGTCCTTGTCGGGCTTGCACTCCAGGGTGAGTGACCGCGGGTCGGTGTCGGGCGTCGCCGCGGTCAGCGCCAGGTCCACGCCGAGAACCCCGGCGGTGAAGGTCAGGTCACCGTCGTCCTGACCGGTGACGGTGGGGACGTCCCCCGTGGTCTTCAGCGTCAGCGGTCCGGCCGACGGGACGGGTTGTGGGTTCGCGGAGCCGCGCCAGAGGGCCTGTGCGGTGGAGTCGCCCTGCGCCACGTCCACCGTGAGCCGGGTGCCGGCCGTGACGGCGGTCGTCTCCTTCCCGGTGAGCTCGCGCACCGCTTCCTCGGACATTTCGAAGGATGTCTCGACGTCGGCCGCCTTGATGGCCTGTCCCACATCGACGCGGTCGGGCAACGACGCGGAGACACGCACCGTCGCGTCCACGTCTCCGGACGGCCCGGTGCAGGCGTAGGGCAGCGCGACGTCGACCCTCTGGTCGACGGCGACGACGACTCCGGCGGGCACCATGGCGGCGAGGACGACGAACGCGGCGATCGCGGCGTTGCGGCCACGGGTGCTCCGCCGAGTGGCGCCCACCGTCAGGTGCGGTCTCATCGTATGGCTCCGCTCGTTCGGATCAGGGGTGTGCGGTGGTACGGGGTAGGGCGCGCTCTGACGACCCGGATGCGCCCGACCGGTGGTCCGGCCGGGCGCATCCGGGCACGGGTCGACCTACGGGTTGGAGCCCACGATGGTCGGGATGGTGGTCGTGCCCCTGACCTTCACGGCGTAGTTGCCCTTGAAGGTGGGCTTGGTCGAGGTGGTGACGACCGTGCCGCAGCCGGTCGCCGTGGTGACCGTCAGCTCACCGGAGACGCTGTTGACCGCGAGGATGCCGGTCGAGTTGGTGTAGGTGGCGGACGCCTTGCCGACGACCTTGAACACGCAGGCGCCGACGGTGATGGTCGCGTTCACGTTGCCGACGTAGCCCTTGGTCACGCCGGTCCCGGCGGTGTAGTCCTGGGCGACGACGGTCCACGGGGTGGTGGCCACGGTCGTCACGTTGCCGAGGACGCTGGTGCAGGGCGCGCCGCTGGTGCCGAAGTTGATGGCGGAGATGCTGGCGACCGTCGCCGGGTTGCCGGTGGCGCTCGCCATCGTGCCGGAGGCGGAGGACGTCGTACACGTCATCGGTATGTTCGCCGTCAGCACGATGTTGCCGCTGTTGGTGGCCGTGAAGCTGGCCGGCGTCGGGTTGACGGTCCAGACGGTGGACGGCACGGCCGACGACGGACCGATGGCCAGGCCGAAGGCAGCAGCAGCCGTACCCGCGATGACCGCGGTTCTCTTGAGGGACTTCTTCATAACTCTCGGACGCTCCTTGTGGATTGACCGGAAGAGGGTGCACATCGCCCGCCGGTGATTTACGGGCTGCTGGCTCCCGCGGCTCTGGATTCCTCGACCGCGCTTCGACGTTACTTGCGAGAAACATAGCTGAACAATGGCGCAGCCCATGATTCTTTTGGCTCTTTTCCGGACTGTTTCCCAGGTGAGCGGTCCGCCGTCGGCCTTAGTCATCCGATGCCAAATCCCGGCAGCATCCTAATCGTTGGCGTAGGGGTCCCGCATGACATCACCACAAGCCGCTCCCGGTGCGGCGGAACCCGTGGATTGCGCACCGAGTGACAATGTTTCGGCCGCTCTTTGTCTCCTGGCACACACAAAGGGTTTGGCCGAAGCCCGCCGTTCCAAAAACTCGGCGACTGGTATTGCCCGGCCAGGTTACTGGGCCGTAATGTTCCGGTGCGCAGCTGCGGTCCAGGTCGGCGCCCCTGCCGGCCGGACTCACCACAGGCGGTTTCGGTCTCACCCTCCTTCGAGGCCGGATCCCCGGTCAGCAGGGCCTCTTACAGCCGACCCCCCGGAGGTACGAGGCCCTGCTATCTCCGCGGAGACAAGATCCGATCCGGCTTTTGTCTCCGCGGTGACAAAGTCGGGGAGCGCCCCCGAGAGCGGGTTCCCTACCCATTGTCAACGAACGACAGAACCACCTAGCGTGCGCCACACGGTGCACACGCGAACCGCGCCTGCTGGAGGTGAAATGGGCATCGAAGTCGTGGTCGAGGGACTGACCAAGTCTTTCGGCCGGCAGAACATCTGGCAGGACGTGACGCTGACTTTGCCGGCAGGAGAAGTCAGCGTCATGCTCGGTCCGTCCGGCACTGGAAAGACTGTTTTCCTGAAGTCGCTCATAGGGCTGCTCAAACCCGATAGGGGACGTGTCCTCATCGACGGAGTGGACATGGCGAACAGTCGGGAACACGAGATATACGAGACCCGGAAAATGTTCGGGCTCATGTTCCAGGACGGCGCTCTGTTCGGCTCCATGTCGTTGTTCGACAACATCGCCTTTCCGCTGCGCGAACACACGCGTAAGAAGGAGTCGGAGATCCGCCGCATCGTCATGGAGCGGATCGAGGTTGTCGGCCTGCTGGGTGCCGAGGGCAAGCTGCCCGGCGAGATCAGCGGTGGCATGCGCAAGCGCGCGGGGCTCGCCCGTGCGCTGGTGCTCGACCCGCAGATCATCCTGTGCGACGAGCCGGACTCCGGCCTGGACCCGGTCCGTACCGCCTATCTGTCACAGCTGCTCATCGACCTGAACGCGCAGATCGACGCGACGATGCTGATCGTCACCCACAACCTCGACATCGCCGCGACCGTGCCCGACAACATGGGGATGCTCTTCCGGCGCGAGCTGGTCACGTTCGGCCCTCGCGAGGTGCTGCTGACCAGCGAGGAGCCGGTGGTGGCGCAGTTCCTGCGCGGTCGCCGCGAGGGCCCGATCGGCATGTCCGAGGAGAAGGACGCCGCGACGCTGGCCGCCGAGGCCGCCGCGACCCGGCGCCCGGAGCAACCCCGCGAGATCGTGCCCCAGTTGGAGCCCTCTCCCGGTCTCCCCCAGCGACGTGCCGTTGCCCGTCGGCGCGAGCGGGTGCTCGGCATGCTGGACCGGCTGCCACCGGCCGCCCGGTCCGCAATCGAGCGCACCTACGCGACGAACGGCTCCAACGCCTCCACCGTCCCGATCCCCGTCTCGGGGGGCGGCGCGTGAACGCTGCGCTGCGCCAGACCGGACTGATGTTCGCGCTGGCCGCCGAAGTGTGCCGGGCCGCGTTCCGACGCCCGTTCCAGTTCCGGGAGTTCGTCGAGCAGTTCTGGTTCGTCGCGAGCGTGACCATCCTCCCCTCCGCACTGGTCGCCATCCCGTTCGGTGCCGTGATCGCCCTCCAGGTCGGCTCGCTGACCGAGCAGCTCGGCGCCCAGTCCTTCACCGGCGGCGCCAGTGTGCTGGCCGTCGTCCAGCAGGCCAGTCCGCTGATCGTCGCCCTGCTCATCGCCGGCGCGGGCGGCTCCGCGATCTGCGCCGACCTGGGTTCCCGCAAGATCCGCGAGGAGCTCGACGCGATGGAGGTGATGGGTGTCTCGCCCGTCCAGCGTCTGGTCGTTCCCCGTGTGCTCGCCACCATGGGTGTCGCCGTGCTGCTCAACGGACTGGTCTCGGTGGTCGGCACGCTCGGCGGCTACTTCTTCAACATCGTCCTCCAGGACGGCACACCCGGCGCCTATCTCTCCAGCTTCTCCGCGCTGGCCCAGCTGCCCGACCTGTACATCAGCGAACTCAAGGCCCTCATCTTCGGATTCATCGCCGGCATCGTCGCCGCACAGCGGGGCCTGAACCCGCGCGGCGGGCCGAAGGGCGTCGGCGACGCCGTGAACCAGTCGGTGGTCATCACCTTCATGCTGCTCTTCTTCGTGAACATGGTGCTGACGGGCCTGTACCTGCAGATCGTCCCTCCGAAGGGAGGCTGAGCGCCCGTGGCCTCCCCGCTCGTCTGGCTCGACCGCTCCGGCGACCAACTCATCTTCTACGCCAAGACCTTGTTGTGGATCCCGCGCACCCTGCGCCGGTACCTCAAGGAGGTGCTCCGCCTGCTCGCCGAGGTCGCCTTCGGCTCCGGCGGACTCGGTGTCATCGGCGGCACCGTCGGCGTGATGGTCGCTATGACCGCGTTCACCGGCACCGTCGTCGGCCTCCAGGGCTACGCCGCCCTGGACCAGATCGGCACCGCGGCGTTCACCGGTTTCGTCTCCGCGTACTTCAACACCCGTGAGATCGCGCCCCTGGTGGCGGGGCTCGCCCTGTCCGCCACGGTCGGCGCGGGCTTCACGGCGCAGCTCGGCGCGATGCGCATCAACGAGGAGGTCGACGCGCTGGAGGGCATGGGCATCCGCTCCAAGCCCTACCTGGTCAGCACCCGTGTCATCGCCGGGGTGATCGCCATCATCCCGTTGTACGCCGTCGGGCTGCTCACCTCCTACCTGGCCTCCCGGTACGTCACCGTGCTCTTCAACGGACAGTCCCGGGGCACGTACGACCACTACTTCAACCTGTTCCTCTCCCCCACGGACGTCCTGCTGTCGGTGCTGAAGGTGCTGCTGTTCAGCGTGATGGTGATCCTCGCGCACTGCTACTACGGCTACCGGGCCGCCGGCGGCCCCGCGGGAGTCGGTGTCGCCGTCGGACGGTCGGTGCGCCACGCCATCGTGCTGATCAGCGTGACCGACTTCTTCCTGTCGCTGGCGCTGTGGGGCGCCACCACAACCGTGAAGGTGGCGGGCTGAGATGAGCGCGGTTCTGCTCCCCGAGGAGCGACGCCAGACCCCTCCGCCGCCGCCCGAGCGGCGCCGAGGAAGCTCGTCCACCTTGGTACGGCGTTCGGCCGGTCTGGCCTTCCCGGTGGTGACCGCCCTGCTGATCTACGGCACGATCGCCGTCTACGACAAGAAGTTCGTGGACTCCGACCCGATCACGGTGGAGACCGGCAGCGTCGGCAACGAGATGCACCGGGGCGCCGAGGTGAAGCTGCGCGGCGTGGTCGTGGGCGAGGTCCGCGAGATCAGCTCCGCCGGGAACGGCGCCCGGCTCAGCATCTCTCTGCGGCCCGGCGTCCTGCACGACATCCCCTCGGACGTGCGCGCGCAGATGCTGCCGACCACCCTGTTCGGCGAACGCTACGTCGCCCTCGTACCGCCCGCCGCGCCCTCCTCGACGTCACTGGCCAAGGGCGCCGTCATCCGGCAGGACCGCTCGGCCAACGCCGTCGAGCTCCAGCAGGTGCTCGACGACGTCCTGCCGATGCTCACCGCGGTCCGGCCGGCCGAGCTGTCGCAGACCCTGTCGGCCGTCTCCCAGGCGCTGGAGGGACGCGGCGAGAAGCTCGGCGCCACGCTGAGCAAGCTCGACCGGCATCTGGCCCGGTTCAATCCCCAACTTCCCACCCTCAACAGGGATCTCAAGGAACTCGTGAAAGTGAGCCACGTGTACGCCGACGCGGCGCCCGACATCCTCACGGCGCTCACCGACTTCACCACCACCAGCGGGACGCTCGCCGAGAAGGAGGGCGACCTGTCGCGGACCTTCGGCGCGACGACGCGCACCGCCGAGGACGTGACCGGTTTCCTGCGGCAGAACAAGGACAACATCATCCGGCTCTCCGCGACGTCCCGCCCCACACTGCGGCTGCTGGCCGAGTACTCCTCGGAGTTCCCCTGCACGCTGCGCACGCTCGCCGAGTTCGTCCCCGCGATGGACAAGGCACTCGGCAAGGGAACCGACCGGCCGGGGCTGCACGTGGACGTGACCACCGACACCAGCCGCGGCGCCTACACCGCGGGCGACGACACGCCGGTCTACAACTCCGGTGGCGGTCCCAAGTGCTACCCGGTGCCGTATCTGGGCACGGGTGCCCGCCCCGCGACCACGGTGTCCGCCGGCGTCGAGCAGGATCTCGGTCCGGCCAACTCCCCGCAGGAGAACGCGCTGGTGAACGAGTTGATCGCGCCCGCCGCCGGGAAGCGGGCCGACGAGTTGCCCGACTGGAGCAGCCTGCTGGTCGGTCCCGCGCTGCGCGGGACGGAGGTGACACTGAGGTGACCCCCTCCGACGCGCACATCCGGCGCCGCCCCCTGACCGGGCCGCTGCTGAAGTCGCTGATCTTCATCGTGGTCACCGCGCTGGCCACCACGATCCTCGGGTACAGCGTCGCCGGTACCGGGGTCGGCTCCTCGGGCCGTACGTACCGGGCGCTGTTCAGCGACGTCACCGGACTCATCGACGGCGACAGCGTCCGTATCTCCGGCGTCAAGGTCGGCGAGGTCACCGGCGTGCGCGTCGTCGACCGCCGCACCGCGCAGGTCACGTTCACGGTGAACGAGGACCGGACGATGCCCCGCTCGACGACAGCGGCGGTGAAGTACCTCAACATGGTCGGCCAGCGGTATCTGTCGCTCGACCGCGGCACGGGCGGCCTGTCCGGGACTCTCGCGGCGAACTCGACGATCCCGCTGGACCGCACCACGCCCGCGCTCGACCTGACCCTGCTCTTCAACGGGTTCAAGCCGCTGTTCGAGGGGCTGTCCCCGAAGGACGTCAACGAACTGGCCGGCTCCATCGTCCAGGTGCTCCAGGGCGAGGGCGGCACGGTCGACAGCCTGATGCGGCACATCGGCTCCCTCAGCGGCACCGTCGCCGCCAAGGACAAGGTGATCGGCTCGGTCGTCACCAACCTGAACACCGTCCTGAAGACCCTCAACGACCGCGAGGACTCCTTCGACGACCTCGTCGTGACCCTCGAAGAGCTCGTCTCCGGCTTCAACGACGACCGCAAGCCGCTGGGCGAGGCCGTCACCGCCGTGGGATCGCTGACCACGGTCACCGCCGATCTGCTGGAGGACGGCCGCGCACCCCTCAAGGAGGACATCGCGCAACTCGGGCGGCTCTCCGACAACCTCGGCGACGGCACCCCGCAGATCGAGAACTTCCTCGACCGCACCCCGGCCAAGCTGACGACGCTGTCCCGGCTGGCGTCGTACGGGTCCTGGTTCAACCTCTACCTGTGCGAGGCGAAGGTGACCGGCGTGCGGACCTCCGACGGCTCGAAGCCGCCCACCGGGATCCCCGTCACCGAGTCGAGGTGCGGCTCATGACGGCGTCCGTGCACGGCCGCCGGCCCGCCCGACGCGCGCCCCGGTTCAAGCCCGTGAAGGAACGCGACCCGGTGGCCGTGGCTCTCGTCGGGCTCTCCGCTCTGACCGTCGTCGGCCTCCTGGCCTACAACGTGCAGGCACTGCCGTTCATCGGCTCCGGCACCACGTACAGCGCCGACTTCAGCGAGGCGGCCGGTCTCAGGGACGGTGACGAGGTGCGGATCGCCGGCGTGAAGGTCGGCGAGGTCACCGGCGTCTCGCTCGACGGCCCGAAGGTGAAGGTGACCTTCGCGGTGAAGGACGCCTGGATCGGGGACCGCACGACCGCCGCCATCGCCATCAAGACTCTGCTGGGCGACAAGTACGTGGCCCTCGACCCGCTCGGCGGGGTCCGCCAGAGTCCCGGCGTGCGGATTCCGCTGTCCCGCACCACCTCCCCGTACGACGTCACCCAGGCGTTCCAGGATCTCGGCGGGACCATCGACGACATCGACACGAAGCAGCTCGCGGCGAGTTTCGAGACGATCTCGGAGACGTTCGCCGACTCACCCTCGCACGTCCGCACGGCCGCGACCGGTCTCTCGGCGCTGTCGAAGACGGTGTCCAAGCGGGACCAGAAGCTGGCGGACCTGCTCAAGGGGACCAGCAAGTTCACGAAGACGCTCAAGGACCAGAAGTCGAGCTTCGAGACGCTCATCGACGACGGCGGCCCGCTGCTGGGCGAACTCACCGACCGGCGCGACGCCATCAAGGCGCTGCTGACCGGCAGCCGCAAGCTCGGCAGGGAGTTGAGCGGTCTCGTCGGGGACAACGACAAGCAACTGGGCCCCACCCTCAAGGCGCTGAGCCGGGTGACCGGAGTGCTGGAGGCCAACAACGAGCAGCTCGACAGGACGCTGGCGCTCGTCGGCCCCTACTACCGGCTCGTCGGCAACACGCTGGGCAGCGGGCACTGGTTCGACAGCTACCTGTGCGGGGTCGTCCCGCCGGAGTACCTGCCCGAGGCATCCCGGCCGAAGTCGGGCTGCGTGCCGCCACGGACGACGGGCGCCGGGCAGTCAGCCACGGCCACGGAAGGCGGCCGGTGATGAGCAGGCGCAGAACACTCCTCGCGGCCGGTGCGGCCCTCGTGGTGCTGGCCGGTGGCATCACGGCCACCGCGCTGGCCGACAACTCGGACGGCATCCGGCTGACCGCCTACTTCGACCGGGCCGTCGGTGTGTACGCCGGGTCCGACCTGCGCATCCTGGGGGTTCGGGTCGGTGAGGTGGAGTCCGTGCAGCCGCAGGGCACCAAGGTGCGGGTGCGGCTGGCGCTCGACGAGGGCATCCGCCTGCCCGTGAACGCGCGCGCCGTCGTCGTCGCGCCCAGCGTCGTCGCCGACCGGTACATCCAACTGACCCCGGCCTACGGTTCCGGACCCCGCCTCGGCGACGGCGCCGTGCTCAGCGCGGCCCGCAACCGCACTCCGATGGAGATCGACCAGCTCTACGACCAGATCACCGAGCTGAGCCGGACACTCGGGCCGGACGGTGTGAACTCCGAAGGGGCCCTGAACAAGCTGCTCGCCACCGGCGCCGCCAACCTGGACGGCAACGGCGCCGCGATCGGCGACACCGTCGAACAGTTCGGCAAGGCGGCCAGGACCCTGGACGGCAGCAGCGACGACCTGTTCACCACGCTGAGCCGGCTCCAGTCCTTCACGTCCATGCTCAAGAAGAAGGACACCGGCGTCCGCACCGCGCAGGAACGCCTGGACGAGATCGTCGGCTTCTTCGCCGACAACAAGGACGACCTGGCCGGCGCGCTGAAGGAACTCGGCATCGCCCTCAGCCAGGTCAAGACCTTCATCGAGGACAACCGGGGCGAGCTGAAGAAGAACGTGGACAAGCTCGTGCCCATCACCCAGACGCTGGTGAGGCAACGGGCGTCCCTGGCGGAGGCCCTGGACGTGGCACCGCTCGCCGCGGACAACCTGGTGGGCGCCTACGACCCGGACACGCGCCGGCTCAACGGGCGCGCCGACCTCAACGAGATCAGCGTCCTGCCGCTGCCGGTCGCCGGTGACAGCGCGGCATCGACCTCGGAGGGGGACGGCGGCCGATGATGCGCAGGAAGGAGCGGGAAAGTTCGGCGGAGGTCAGCCGCGGCGCGACCAGCACGGGCGTCGCCATCGGTTCGAGCCTGCGCGGCGCGATCGCCGTCGGTCTCGGCCTCGTCCTGACCGTGGGGGCCGCGGTGGTGGTGCTGCCCGGCTTCGACGGCATCGAGGACGTGCCCCTGCCCGGCGGCGCCGACCTGGGCTCGCACCCGTACCGCGTCACCGCGAACCTGGACGACGTGCTGAGCCTGGTCCCACAGGCCGCGGTGAAGGTCAACGACGTCGCCGTCGGACGTGTGACCGGGATCCAGCTGAACGAGAACTGGTCGGCGCGCGTCACCCTGGAGATCAACGGGTCGGTGCGCCTGCCGGCGAACGCCGGTGCCCGGCTGGAACAGTCCAGCCTGCTCGGCGAGAAGTACATCCAGCTCGTGGCACCGTCGAGGTCCAGCGGTACGGGGCGACTCGCCGACGGCAGCGTCATCCCTGCCTCCCGCACCAACCGCAACACGGAGGTCGAGGAGGTGTTCGGCGCTCTGTCCCTGCTGCTCAACGGCGGCGGCGTCAACCAGCTGAAGACCATCACCACCGAGCTGAACTCGGCGCTCGGAGGCCGTGAACCCCAGATCCGGTCGACGCTGAAGCGGGTCGACACCCTGGTGACCGAGCTGGACAAGCACCGCGGCGACATCACCGACGCACTCGACGCCGTCAACCGGCTCGCGTCCACGCTGGCCACGCGCAAGGAGGACGTCAGCACCGTGCTGACCGACCTCTCCCCCGGCCTCAAGACGCTGGAGGACCAGCGCGGCTCCCTGCTGACCATGCTGCGCTCGCTCGACACGCTGTCCGACACCGCCGTCTCCACCGTCAACGCGAGCAAGGACGACATGATCGCCGATCTCAAGGCCATCGCCCCCAGCCTCAAGGCACTGGCCGACGCGGGGACCGATCTGCCCGACTCACTTCAGGTCCTGCTGACGTACCCGTTCACCGACGAGGTGCTCAGCGGCGTCAAGGGCGACTACCTGAACGTGTATCTGACGATGGCCGCACCCGAGGGCACGACAATCATCCCGCCGCTGATCCCGGCGCAGTCGTCGCCCTCGCCGACGCCGTCCCCCACGACCGACCCGCCCGACGCGTCGGGCGAGCGTTCTTCGCGCGAGGCGTCGTCGTTGCCGCTGCCGTCGGTCAGCACCGTGGAGTCGGGCGCGGCCGGACCGAAGGCGACCGCCGGAGGTGAGGACCGGTGATCACCCGGGCCGTCTGGCTCAAGAACGTCGCCTTTGTCGCGCTGTCGGTCACCGTGCTGTGGTTCCTCGGCGTCCGGTATGCCGACCTCGGCCGGTACGTCGGGGCCGCCGACTACTACACGGTGGATGTCGAACTCCCGTCGACGGGCGGCCTGTTCACGCACTCCGACGTCACCTACCGGGGTGTGTCGGTGGGCAGGGTCGGGCCGTTGAAACTGACCGATGACGGAGTGGTGGCGCAGCTGCGCATCAAGAAGTCCGCGCCCCGGATCCCCTCCGACACCAAGGCCGTCGTGGCGAGCCTGTCAGCTGTCGGGGAGCAGTACATCGACCTGCGGCCGGACAGCGACGGCGGGCCCTATCTCGCCGACGGCTCCCACGTGGACCGCGCGGACACCCAGGTTCCGGCGCCGGTCACGGACGTCCTCACCAGCGTCGACGACCTCGTCGCGTCCGTGCCGCTGGACGATCTGAAGACCGTGGTGGACGAGTTCGGCAAGGCGTTCGAGGGCCGGGGCGACGACCTGCAGGTTCTGCTGGACAGCAGTTCCTCGTTCGTCGACGCCGCCGACGACGCCCTGCCCGCCACGACGCGGCTGATCACGGACTCGGAGACGGTCCTGCGGACCCAGGCCGAAGAAGGCGACGCGATCAGGGACTTCGGGTCGGGGGCGGTCGAGCTGGCCCGCGCCCTGAAGGGTTCGGACACCGACCTGCGTCGCCTGCTGGCGACCGCTCCGGATGCCACGGCCCAGGTCAGCGGACTGCTGCGGGACGTCGATCCGAGTCTCGGCGTGGTGCTGGCGAACCTTCTGACCACCTCGGAGGTCGCCGTCACACGCCAGCGCGGTGTCGAGGAACTCCTGGTGAAGTACCCGGCGGCCGTCTCGGCCGGTGCCACGGCTGTCGACGGTGGGAAGGTCGACCTCGGTCTGGCGCTGACCTTCTTCGAGCCGCTGCCCTGCACCGAGGGCTACGGCGCCACCCGCTACCGCAACGGGCTCGACCTGGGGACGGCGCCCGCACTGAACACCGGTGCGTCCTGCACCGCGTCCGCGTCGAGCGGCGTCGGCGTCCGTGGCTCGGCGAACGCTCCGAGCGGAGGCGGCGTCCCGACACCGGCCCGTCCCGGTTCGCTGCCGTCGGGGTCCTCGCCGGCCTCCGGAACGGCTCAGGGCACATCGCGGCAGACCTCCGCGGCACTCCCCGGGGCTCTGGCTCTGCCCGGCGCCGGCGGCAGCTCACCGACCGGTATGGCAGGGCTGTTGGGTCTCGACGCGGGGAGCGACCGATGAGGCGGGCGGACGTGCTGACCGGCGTGGGGCTGGCCCTGGCGCTCGGTTTCTGCGGCACAGGGGCGTGGACGTACGCGCAGGCCCGGGGCGACGACTCGCTCGCCTACGGACAGGCCCGGGACGCGGCACTCGACGACGGGCGGCACGCTCTGGCCGTACTCAACACACTCGACGCCTCGACGCAGAAGCGTGCCGAACTCGGCGTACGGGCATGGCGGACCGTCGCCACGGGGCCCCTGCGCGACGAACTGGGCAGCACCAGAGCGCGGACGGGCCCGTCGGCGCGCGGCGCCGTCACGGAAGCCGCCGTCACGGCACTCGACACCCGGGCGGGCACGGCGAAGCTCATCGCGACGGTACGGGTCGACGTCACGCCCGTCGGGTCGAAGACAGCCACTCCGGAGCGCAAGCGGCTGGAGGCGCTCCTGGCACGCGACGGCGACGGGCAGTGGCGCGTGCGGGCCCTCGGCGCGGTCCCCCGGCGGGACGACGGCACGAGCGCGACTCCATCGCCGAGCACGGGGGCCACCTCGTGAACCGGCTGTGGGGCGGGACGCGGACCACGTCGCGGGGGACCACCGAGCACTCGGCAGACATCCCCGCGGACGAACCCTCGACCGAGCCGGCGCACGCTGCGGAGGACTCACCCGAAGCGGACGCCGAGAGGTCCGCGTCCGACACCGCCGAACGCGGGGTCGGCGACGACGAGGACGACGCCCCCGAGGCGGCCGCCGTTCCCGAGCGTACGGGTCTCACGGCCGGCCGGCGTCGTGTCGGTCTCCTCGTGCTCGCTGTCGTTCTGTTGGTCGCGGGCGCCGGATTCCTGTACGAGGCGCACCAGTTGAGGTCCACGCCGTCCGCCGGGAACCGCGCCCTCACCGACGTCGAGGCGACCAACCGCGTCGCCGGTGACGTCGACAACGCCCTGGCGCGGATCTTCTCGTACACCCCGGAGGGAACAGATGCGACGGAGAAGTCGGCCCGTTCGGTGCTCACCGGACGGGCCGCCCGGCAGTACGGCGAGCTCTTCGACCGGGTCCGGTCGGATCTGGCCGGGCAGGAAGTCGGCCTGACCACGGTCGCGGTACGCACCGGCGTCGTCGAACTGCGCGGCGGGACGGCGAAGCTGCTCGTCTTCCTCGACCAGAACTCACGACGCGGCAACGCGAAGGAGAGCTACGCGGCGGCCCAACTGTCCGTCACAGCCCGGTTCGAGAACGACCGCTGGCGCATCGCCGACATCCAGACCCGCTGACCATCAGCGCTAGACGGGAGCACCTGATGAAGAACCCGGCACGGGCCCTGACGGGACTGCGGGCCCTGTCCGCCGCGGCCCTCGCCCTCGCGCTGGCATCCGCGGGAACCGCCGCGTGGGCCGGCACCGACTGGTACCGGGCCGCGCACGACGACTCCGCCGCCTACGCGGTCCAGCGCGACCAGGCACTGACGGCGGGCGAACAGGCCGTACAGAATCTCAACACCCTCGACCACCGCGAGGTGGACGACGGCCTGGACCTCTGGGAGGCCTCGACCACGGGCGAGCTGCACAGACAACTCGTCGACGGACGCGCCGCGTTCAGCAAGCAGGTGAAGGCCGCCGGGACGGTCACCACGGCCCGCGTGCTGTCCGGCGCCGTCACCGAACTCGACGAACGGGCGGGCCGGGCCCGCGTACTGGTGGCGCTGCGCATCACCGTCCGGGCCCCGAAGGGCAGCAGCGACAAGGACAGCCGCATGCTCGGCGAGCTCACCCGCACGGGCGGCCGGTGGAAACTCAGTGACCTCGGCCAAGCCCCCGTGGGCTCGGCGTTGAGCGACTGAGCCCTCGTCCGTCCCGCCACCGGCCGCACCGAGAGGACCCGCGCACCATGTCGAGCACCCGGCACCACATCAACCACCAGCGCCGCCGCCAGGCCCGCGCCGACCGGCCCGGCGCGGCCGTGGACGCCGGCTCCCTGGCCACCGTCGCGGCGGGCACCGTCACAGAGTCGGAGCCGAGCCCGGCGAACGAGGGGGCGCGCCGATCCATCCGGGTGCCGCGCCGCTCCCCCGCCCCGGCGGACACCGTACGCGGCGAGGACAGCGCGCCGGAGGCGGACGACGCCGCGGACAAGCCCGCGAGGGCTGCTCAGCGTCCGCGGCGCACCCCCGCCGTGGTGGGCGCGCTGTGTGTACTGACGCTGCTGCTCGGCGGGTTCGCGGGGTGGGCGCACGGCCGGGCCGACACGCTGCGGGACAAGCCCGCTCGGCAGAACACCGCTCTCACCGACGTCTCGGCCACGAGCGAGATCAAGGGCCAGACCACGCGGGCGGTGGCCGCGCTCTTCTCGTACGACCACACCCACCCGGCGGCGTTGGACGAGGCCGCCCGCGAACTGCTCACCGGAAAGGCCGTCGCGCAGCACCGCGACCTCTTCGCGGCGGTGCGCGATCGTGCGGATCAGCAGAAGGCCGTGATCACGACGACGGTCACCGACAGCGGCGTGGAGCGGATCGACGGCGACCGGGCCCGGGTCCTCGTCTACGCCGACCAGAGCAGCGTCAGCACCGCTGCCAAGAAGGACAAGGCCGACGACGAGGGCACGTACGCGGGTGCCATGTTCGCCGTGGACGTGGTGCGCCGGGACGGACGGTGGCTGGTCTCCGGCATCGACACCTTCGGTCGCTGACACCGCCCGCCGGCCGGCCTCCCCCATCGACAGGAACTTGACATGTCCGCACTGCGTCTCCGACGTCCGTCCGCCCGGACCCGCCAGGGCCTGCGGACGACCGCGATCACCGTCGCGGCACTGGCGGTCCTCACCGCTTCCCGCGCTCCCGAGGCGGTGAGCGGCGGCACGAAGCACCGCACCGCACCGGCCGCCGATCAGGACGGCCCCGCCTGGACGAATTCCGCGGCGCCCGGGGCCGGCGGCTCGGGTGACGACTCGTACCACACCGAACTCCCGCCGCTGGTCAGCCCGGACCTGCCCGCGTCGGCTCCGCTTCCGGCCGTGTTCCGCGCCCAGTCAGGCATCCCCACGACGGTCCTACGTGCCTACCGGGCGGCCGAGACCTCGGTGTCCCGGACGGATCCCGGCTGCCGTCTGCCCTGGCAACTGCTCGCCGCGATCGGCAAGGTGGAGTCGGGGCACGCCGGGGGCGGTGCCGTCTCGGCCGATGGAACCACGCGTGGGCGGATCGCCGGTCCGGCTCTCAACGGCGTCGGGTTCGCGCTGATCCGTGACAGCGACGGCGGGTCCCTGGACGGGGACGCGGTGTTCGACCGGGCGGTGGGTCCGATGCAGTTCCTTCCGTCGACCTGGCGGAGCTGGGGTGCCGACGGCAACAGCGACGGTGTCAGCGACCCGAACAACGTGTTCGACGCGGCACTGGCCGCCGGGCACTACCTGTGCGCCGGACACCGTGACCTGTCGCGCGCCGGCGACCTCGATGCCGCCGTGCTCAGCTACAACCACTCCGACGCGTATCTGCGGACGGTGCGGCAGTGGTTCGCCTTCTACCGCACGGGCACCCACACGGTGCCCGACGGCAAGGGTGTCGTGCCCCGCAGCCCGGGCGCGGGCGGCAGGACCCCCGTGACCGAACCGGTCGGTGACGACGACTCCGACGGGGGCGGCATCGTCGTCGGTCCCGACCCGTCGGAGTCCGGCAGCCCGACGGCCACACCCGGGCCGTCACACACGCCGTCGCCGTCTCCGTCGCCGTCGGGGAGCGCGACGCCCGACCCGTCCACGACACCGACGCCGCCCGTCGATTCCCCCTCCCCCACGCCCGATCCGACGGACACGGGCGCACCCACCGACCCCGGGGAACCGACACCTCCGACCAACTGCCCGCCGGACACCACGAGCCCCGGCCCTGATCCCTCGACGGATCCGGAACCCGACCCGACCTGCCCGAGCCCCACGCCGTCACCCACCGAGTCGGAATCACCGAAGTCGATGTCAGCCTCGCCTGCACGCTGACGCATCGTCAGGAAGGCCGGCATCGGGCCGGCGGGACCTGTCTTACGGACGGCCCCAGGTCAGCGCACCCGTCCCCGCGCCTTCAGCGGCCCTGGCGGGAGCTCCGGAGCGGGCAGCGGCGCCCCGTCGTACCCCACCACCTCACCGAACCGCGACCCCGCCATCCAGTCCGAACGGGCCTGGGCGATGTCCTCGTTGGTCCGTCCGATGAAGTTCCACCACATAACAAGTGTTTCGCTTCTTTGCGCAGGTCAAAGGCGTCTCAGTCCTCAGCGGGTCAGCAAACCGTCAGCATCGGACCTGAGGAGTCGGCGACACGATGGCGAGCAAGACCCTGGCTCACGGCATGGGCTCATTCTTCAAGGACTGCGATCATGCCCAGTCGAGATGGCCGAGGTGCCCGCACCTCTACAAAATCCAGTTCCGCAACGCCGCTGGGAAGCAGACCGTCGAGTCCGGGTTCAAGACCGACGTTGCGACGATTACGCGTTTGACGGATATCTACCACGCGAAGAAAGCCGCACCCAGCCGCACTGGTAGGGCGGTTCGTGTTGCGAAGTACGGGGCGATGCGGTTTGAGGAGTATGCGAGGGAGTGGCGGGAGAGTCAGCGTCATCTGGAGGGATCGTCTCTGCGGCATCTGGATTCGCTGTCGGAGCACCACATCTTTCCGGCGTTGGGGAGCCGGCGGATGGATGCTTTCGACCACAAGGTGGTGGACGGGTTGATCAAGACGATGGAGCGCAGTGGAGCGGGGTTGGCGACGTAGTCGAATGCGTTCGACAAGGTGAAGTTGATCCTGCTGGATGCCCACCGGCTGGGGCTCTACGACGGCAGTCCGCTGGAGGGTGTGAAGCCTCCGCAGTACAACCCTGCGAAGGCGGTCATCCCGTCGGTGGCACAACTGGCCCAGATACGCGTGGCCGGTGACGACACCTTCCGGCTGATCGCGGATCTGATGAGCGGCTGCGGGCTGCGCAACGGCGAGGCGGCCGCCGTCAATCTCCGCGGCATGGTGGCGCATGACGTGTACCGGATCTCCGAGCAGGTCAACCAGACCAGCGGCCAGTACGCGCCTCAAGCACCGCAACGCCGGCGAGTACCGGGACGTGCCGCTGCCGGCCCGAACCCGGGAGACCGTCGAGTGGTACGCCGAAACACCGCCAGAACCGCGGTTCCCGCGGCGGTCGGCCCGCCGGGTTTGACCGCGGTCGCTACAAGAAGCGCAACAGTGTCGAGCGTGCCATCAACCGTCTGAAAGGCTTCCGCGCCGTCGCCACACGCTACGAGAAACGGGCCTACACCTACCTCGGCACCATCACCCTCGCCGCACTCATCATCTGGCTCCGCACATGATCCTAGAAACAGCGCCTAGGCGCTACCTACTCCTGACCTGCAACGATGGGACTTGTCTAGGGTCCTGTTGGCCGCACGGAAAGAAGCACTCTCCAGATGAGGGGCCAGTCGCTGTGAGCAGGTCTCGCCAGTGGCTGGGCCCACGGTAGGGGTTGCCGGGTTCGGCGGTCACGTGGAACAGGTACATCTCGTCTTCGGTGACCGGCACGAGGCCCGTGTCGGTCGTAGCTCCACCCTAGACACGGTTTCCCCGCGGGTAGTGCGCGGGCACAGCCCACGCACGCAGTGATGCCGTGTGGGACCGGGCAGCGGTTTGGGTCGACCTTTGCCATGACGAGTTGCTCCTGGTACCGCTGTCCCTCAAGAGCCGGGTGATGATGTATTCCGCAGTGTCCTTTCACGTCAAGGAGCGGGAAAGCTGACCGGAGACGGTTGCGCGATGCGTCATACGAGCCCAAGACCCGGCTGGCCTGTGACATGTGCCTGTTCTCCAGGCGTTCACTTGCACCGGACGCCCCGCTCTACGCGACGTGGGTCGGCACCAGCACTTACCACGAGGACCGTCCGCGTCCCTTGGCGCTCTGCCTGCCGAGCGCCCGCATGGTGAATGGAGTCTGTCCATGAGCATGGTTTACCTCGCCCAACCCGCACAGCAGCAGCAACTGGAATGGCTGGACGGCGGCACCCTGGCGATGCTGCTCGACGGCAAGGCCACTGACGGCCAGCTCATGATGGGGCGCTTCGATGTCTCCATGGGTGAGGCCCCGCCCTATCACCAGCACACCCGGGAGGACGAGGTCTTCCTGCTGCTCAAAGGGACCGCCCTGGTGTGGTGCGACGACCAGGAGTACGAACTCGCCGAAGGCGGCGTGGTGTTCCTGCCCAAGCTGATCCCGCACGGATACCGCATCACCTCCAAGAAGGCCGACTTGCTGATGATCAACACGCCGGCCGGCATCGAGGGGATGTTCCGGGAGACCGGCCGGGACAAGTCCTCGCTAAGGCCACCCGGTTTCGAGGTGAAGCCCGACCCCGCCCTCGCCGACAAGTACGGCAACGTCATCGTGGGGCCGCCACGCTGACCGATCCGCTTTGCTTCGGGCGGGCGAGCGGCCTACTGGCGCATGGGCGGCTCGCCTCGCTTTGGCGTGGAGCCACCGAGCGGGGCGGAATGGTGCGCATGTGCTGGCGGACAAGGCCGAGGGCGTCGCCGAGCAGGGTGACGTCCTCGCTGCTCAGGGGGGTCGTCAGGAGACGCTGCACCACCTGGACGTGGCCGGCCATCACCCGGCGGAGCAGAACTTTGCCTCGACCACGCCCGCCGACGCGATCAATGAACCCGTCGACACGGTGCTCAACCTGGTGGCCGCGGCTGGATCCGACATCGCGGCGTCGCCGGGCCTGATCAGGACCGGCGGCGTGATCGTCGCCACGGCGACACCCGCGACGGGCGACCCCGACCGCGGCGTGTGTGCCGTTGCCATGCAGCTACGCACTGACGCCGACCGACTGGCGAGCCTTGCCGCGCTGGTCGACGCCTGAGAACTTCGCGTCGATGTGAGCGCCAGATACCCGCTCTCGGAGGCCGCGACCGTGCACGAGCTCAGCACCGCCGGCCGCATCCGCGGCGAGGTCCTTCTCACCCCGACTCCCTGACCGCCGGCTTGCAGGTCCCTGACGGACCGAGACGGAGTGCACACGATGTCCGACCCGAACACGATGAACGCACGCACCATCGCTGAGTTCCGTGCCCACCACGGGCGCGTCGGCGGCGCTTTTTCCGGAGCGCCGCTGCTCCTGCTGCACACTGTGGGCGCCCGCTCCGGCGCCCTGCGGATCAACCCCATGATGTATCTGCCCGACCGGGGACGCTATCTCGTCGTCGCGTCCAAAGCCGGCTCCGACCGCAACCCGGACTGGTACCACAACTTGCTGGCGAGTCCCGACGCGCGGATCGAGGTGGGTGACGAGGTCCACGCCGTGCACGCGGTCGTACTCGAGGGGGACGAACGCGACTCGGCCTTCGCCGAGCAGGCTCGCCGCTACCCCGGCTTCGCCGACTACCAGCGCAGGACCGAGCGGATCATCCCTGTCATCGCGCTGACGCCCACAGACCTGCCCGGCGCCCCCGCGGCGTCGCCGCCGGTCCGCCCCCAGCCCCATTCCTGACGAGCCCTCATCCTGAAGAGCCGGAATTCTGAAGAGCACGAAAGGCACCATCATGACTCAGCAACAGCGTGAAATCCTCGACGGGCTTCTGCGGCACGGCCCTCTCGACGTCGGTGGTGACGTCACCGAACAGCGGGCGGTCTTCCACGAGATGATCTCCTCGGTGCCCCTGCCCGGGGACGTCTCGGCCGAGCCGGGAGAGCTCGGCGGCGTGCCCGTTGTGACCGTCGCGACCCCGGGAGCCGACCCGTCGGCCGCCGTGCTCTACTTCCACGGCGGCGCGTACGCCCTCGGTTCGGCTGCCGACTCCGTCGGTCTGGCCGCCGACGTTGCTCGGCGCGTGGGTGCCAGGGCCGTCTCCGTCGACTACCGCCTCGCTCCCGAGCACCCCTTCCCCGCCGCCATCGACGACGCGGTAGCCGCCTACCGCGCCCTGCTCGATCAAGGCGTTCCCGCGTCAAGGGTCGCGTTCGTCGGCGAGTCCGCAGGCGGCGGCCTGGTGGCGGCGGCCCTCGTCGCGCTCAAGGAGACCGGCCTTCCGCAGCCCGCCTCGGCCGCGGTCTTCTCCCCCTGGGCCGACCTGACCGTGTCCGGCCACAGCGCGACCGGCAAGGCCGCGCTCGACCCGGCCCTCACCCCTGAGGCCCTCCGCACCAGGGCACGCGACTACCTCGGGGAACACGACGCCGCCACGCCCCTGGCCAGCCCCGTCCTCGCCGACCTCACCGGCCTGCCGCCGTTGCTCGTCCAGGTCGGCTCGCACGAGATCCTGCTCGACGACGCCATCCGCCTCGCCGCCCGTGCCGCCCACCACGATGTGGCCGTCGAGCTGCAGGTCTGGCCCGAGGTCCCCCACGTCT
Organism: Streptomyces sp. NPDC088747; assembly: GCF_044751025.1. Lineage (NCBI taxonomy): Bacteria > Bacillati > Actinomycetota > Actinomycetes > Kitasatosporales > Streptomycetaceae > Streptomyces > Streptomyces sp. NPDC088747. The sequence goes on along the minus strand of NZ_JBIVKZ010000004.1, from coordinate 504,672 downwards.
TCCAGGGCTTCGCCGCCCTCCTGGACGACGCCGGCCAGGCACTCGACGCGGCCGCCGCGTTCATCAGGCGCCACTGGGCCGGCTAGTCACGGGCTCCACTCGACCGCGACTCCGTGACGTGCGTATCGCGTCTCTGCGAGGTCCGTCGAACTCGTCCCCCCGACGACACCGCCGTCCGGCCAACCGACCACCGGGCCGGCCCGGTGGTCGTCCGCTCGACCGGCTTCAGAGAAACGGCCCGCGATGAGGACGGTCACGCCGTTCTGATCAGCTGTGCCGGCCGGTTCCCCGCCAACACCTTTGAGGAGATCTCTCCGAAGGAGTATCGGCGCCTGCTCGGCATCGGCCTGACCGGCTCCTACCTGATGGCCCGCGCCTATCTGCCTCCGAGGAGCCGGGCGGGATCGGCCGCGCGCGGAACAGAGCAGAGAACAGGGAGGCGCCGCACAAAGACAAGTAGATGGTCCTGGCCTGCGTCTTTGCCGCATCGACACAACATCAGGAGGAGCGCCTTGCTCGACCTGAGCAGCAATGACCTGTCCGAAGGGTTCACCCGCAGACACATCACGGCCAACGGGACCAGCCTGCACGCCGTCGTCGGCGGCACTGCGAGGCGGTGCTGCTGCTGCGCGGCCGGCCCGCAGACCTGGCGGGCCTGGCGGCACCTCATGCGGCCCCTGGCCGACCAGAGACACACCGTCATAGCCCCCCGACCTGCGAGGGCTGGGGCTCTCCTCACACGCTGACGGTGGTTACACCAAGGACAACCAGGCCGAGGACATGCGGCAGCTGCTCAGACAGCTCGGCGTGACCGGGCCCGCGCGCCTGGTCGGCCCACGACATCGGCGGCATGGTCGCTTTCCCCTACGCCCGGCTCCACCCCGGCGAGGTGCAACGGCTTGCGCTGATCGAGCTCGCCGTGCCCGGCTTCGGGCTCGAGCAGGCCATGGACCCGGTCGGGGGTGGCTCCTTCCACTTCGGCCTGTTCACGACGCGCGACGTGCCGGAGCTGCTGTTCCAGGGCAACGAACGGGCCTTCTTCCAGTGGTGGCTCCCACGCCTGTCGGCCGCTCCCGGCGTCTTCACACCCGCGGAGATCGACGCCGTCACCGCCTCCTACCGGGGACGCCCGGCATTGCGCAGTGGCTTCGAGCACTACCGGCCCTTACTCAAGGATGTCCGGTTCAACCGCGCCTGGCCCGACGACGGCGGGAAGCTCGACGTGCCGCTCCTGACGGTCGGCGGCCGGCACAACGTCGGCACCAGACTCGCTGACAGCCTGCGCCCCGTAGCACCGCACCTGCACTCCGCGGTGATCGAGGGCAGCGGGCACTTCGTGCCCGAGGAACGCCCCCAGGCGCTTCGGGACGAACTGATCACCTTCCTCGCATAGACCCACAAAGTTTGTGATATCGCGGAGATCACTTCCAAGCCGTTGTCGGTGCCCTACGCGGGGTTCGGGATCCTGATGCTCGTCTTCCTCGGGCTCGCGTTCGCCGCCCCGGAGACCGCCGCCCAGTTCGCGCAGCGGCCTGCCCGCTTCTCACTCGGCCGAGCCGGCCTGCGACGTTTCACCGCCGCCTCGGCAGTCGGATTCTGCGCCTTCGCCGTCTCCGGACTGTTCTCCTCGCTCGGAGCGATCATCATCCACGGGCAGCTGGGGCTGACCTCCGTGTTCTGTGCGGGATGGGCACGTTTGCCGTCTTCGCGGCCTCAGTCATCTCACAGATCGCCCCACGAAAGCTCGCTCCGGGATCGATGACGATCCTCGGCGCAAGCTCTCACCGTCGTGGCCCTGCTGCACCCCGCTCTGTGGCTGTTCCTCCTCGCGGCGGCCATCGCCGACGCCGGAGCCGGCCTGCTGTTCAAAGCCGGACCTGGCGAGTCGGCAGTCGCTGCGAGCCCGGAATCGCGGGCGGGAGTGCTCGCGGTCTTCTTATCATCAGCTACCTCGGCATGGGCATCCCGTCGGTGCTGTCCGCCCGGACAATCCGCTCCGTTCCCCTGGTCACCATCATGATCTGGCTCGCGTCCGTCCTGGCAGCGGCCGCCATCGTCTCCACCGCCGTCGGGACGGCAAAGCCGCGGTCGCACAGGCTAGTGCTGTTCCGCGCACGTTCGTGGAGGTCCACGAGGTCCACGAGGTCGTCGCGGCCGGAGAAGTCGTGGTGGCGCAGGACCCGGCGGGCAACGGCAGAGAAGTACAGCTCGATCTGGTTCAACCAGGAGGCGTACGAGAGGTCCGGTGCGTAACCCGGCGGGGGTGTGCGACCAGCCACCTCTTGGTGTGTTCCGCCGTGTGACAGGACCCCTCGTCCTGACCACGTGAACGTCCCTGACCAGGGCGTTGACCGCATCGAGCTGGTCGAGAAAGGCGGTGAAGGCCGCCGCGTCGTTTCGGGGGCGGTGACCTCGGTGAGGATCCCCGCCGGTGAGCACGCCCGGAGCGGCTACCAGGGGCACGGTGCCGCAGCGTGGTACTCGAATTCCCCGCGGGGCTTGCCGGGGTCGGGCGGAGTGCGGTGGGCCTGGGGGCGTCGGGAGCGGGCGGCGATCGCGGTCCGACGGCGTGCTGACCGCGTCGCCGCGGAGGACGCACGCCGACTCGCCGAGGTGCTCGACCTCCTGGACCACGTACCCACCGACCGGGGTGGTGCCGCGTCATCGATGCTCCCGGGGTGTGGTCGGCCGACGACCTGGCGACGCTGACGTGGTCGGTACCGGCGGAGGTCCGCTCGTGGGAAAGCCTGGCCGCCGCCCGGACGACGGAGCGGGCGGCTGCCAATCACTCGTACTCCCTCCAGCAGGGCCTGTCCCCGACCTTGCGGACGGTGCCGCGCTTGGATGCGGCACCGTCTCCTGTCTGCCGGCCTCCAGCAACAACGACCGAGGGGAGATGGTCGGGGACTTCTACGACCTGTTCCACGCCCGGTCAGGTGAGCGTTTTGAGAGCGTTGGGGGTCTTGGCAAGGCCGTCCGTGCACTCGTGGGAGTCGTGGTCGAAGACCATGGTGCGGCGCTCTCCGATGGTGTAAGCGCTCCAGCCCGGGTTGGCACCGTAGGCGAAGCGGACGAGGGCGGTGTGCATGTGCTCGGCCATGTGCTGGGGGGCGTCGGGGCCCAGGAGTTCGGGGGCCTGGGGTGCGCTCAGGTGGTCGAAGACGAAGGGGAGATCGGCGCAGTGGACAGCGCCGAAGAGGGGGGTGGGCCAGGCGGATTGGTAGGTGTAGGTGGGGATGCCGGCTCGGGCGGCGGTGTCGGCGATGTGGCGGGCGGGGCGCCGGAAGGTGCGGTCGGTGAGTGCTTGGGCCAGTGCGTTGCCGCAATTGTCGTGGTCGAGTTCCCTCAGGTACGTAGCGAGGTCGTCGGCGGTGAATCCGAGGTTCGCCATCCCCTTGAGGCAGGCGTCGGTGCTGGGGGCGTCGGTGAGGTCGCCGAGGATGAAATTCCATTCCTGCGTGGTCGTGCCGATCAGCAGGGTGTCGACGGCGTCCGGGCGCGCGAGTGCTTCATCGGGTGCGGTGGTGACGACTTCGCCGTCGAGGGTGGGCTGCCAGCGCAATGCGTCTCGGCCGGCCTGGCGGGCGCGTTCGTCGGCGCTCTCGGCGGGTGCCTGGACTTCTCCGGGCAGCCAGGCTTGTTCGAGGGCCATGCGGCGCGCGGTCGGCGCGGCGGAGATGGCCTGGCGGGTGGGCGGGAGGCCGAGCTGGTCGGCGAAGTCGGCGGAGAGCTGACGCATGCGCTCCAGCGGTGCGAGCAGGGGGGTGCCGGCGCTCATGACGGCCAGGCGGCGGAACAGGCCGCGGGCGCCGGGGGCGCCGGTGAGGGCGAGGGCGGCCGTCGCGCCGGCGGACTGTCCGGCCAGGGTTACGTTGTCGGGGTCGCCGCCGAACGCGGCGATGTTGTCGCGTACCCAGGTCAGGGCGGCGATGATGTCGAGCAGGGCGCGGTTGGCGACCCGATCGTCGAGGATCATGAAGCCTTCGGCGGCGAGGCGGTAGTTGGGGGTGACGAAGACGACGCCGTCGCGGGCGAAGGGGGCACCGTCGTACCAGGGGCTCGCGTTGCTGCCGGTGAAGAAGCCGCCCCCGTACAGCCACACGATCACCGGGGAAGGTCCGTCGCTGCGGGTGGGGGCGTAGACGTTGAGGTTGAGAGCTTCATCGCCCGCGATGACGGGGTCGGGGAAGAGCTCCTGGCCGACGTGGGGGTGGGCCGGGCTGGGGCCGTAATCGGTCGCCTCGAAGCAGGTCGTGAACGGCCGGCGTGGCTGGGGGACGTCGAAGGCATGGCCCGGGTAGGGCGCGCGGGCGTAGGGGATGCCGAGGTATGCGGTGTGGGTGTCGCGCGGCGTTCCCGCGATCGGTCCGCAGCGGGCGTTGACTATCACGTGGGTTCTTCTCTTTGACGATGGTGGACAGGCATGAGCATGGTCGTGGGAACTTGGGACGGGGTGTCGCGGTCCTGGTGCGGGCGGTCAGCCGGCGTTGGCCGGGTCCGTCGCGGGCGCGGTGTCCTGCGCGGGCTTGAGCCGCAGGGCCAGGGCGGCTATGCCGAGGCCGATGACGGCGAGGGCGTAGAAGGCGATGCGGTAGCCGTCCACGACGGCCGCGTCGCCACCGCTGGTGCTGTGGCTGGTGACAGTGGTGGCGACGGTGACCAGGGCGGCCAGGCCGAGGGCTGCGCCGAGCTGGCGGCACATGTTGATCAGCCCGGAGGCGACGCCGGCGTTGCGGGGGTCGATGCCGCTGGTCGATGCGACGATCGCCGGCATCATCGTCAGGCTGGTGCCCGCGCCGACCACCACGGTCGGCAGCAGGACGTGAGAGACGTAGTCGGAGTGAGTGGGAAGCTGTCCCAACCAGGCCAGCCCCAGGGCGGCGACGATGCCACCGATCACCACCAGGCGCCGGGCTCCTACAACGGGGATCAGCTTCTGGGAGAGGAGAACTCCGATACTGATGACGGCGACCATGGGCAGCAGGGACAGCCCGGTGCGCACCGCGCTCTGGTCCAGGACCTGCTGCAGATACAACGAGAGGAAGAACAGCGGCGCGGTGATGACGGCACCCATGCACAGCGTGAGGACGTTGCCCATGCGCACGTTAGCGATGGAGAAGATCCCCGGCGGGATCAGCGGCTCGCCGCTGCGGCGCTCGATGACCACGAACGCCGCGAGCAGAAGCAGGCCGGCCACCAGAGCGACGATCACCGGGGTGGCCCCCCAGCCCGCGTCAGGTGCGGCCGACACGCCGTAGACGAGTGCGGCGGCCGACAGCGTCACCGCGATCGCGCCGGGAAGATCGATACGCGAGCGCCGTTCCCCGGTCGCGGTCGGCGCCAGGCACGCCAGGCTCGCGATCAGCAGGCCCACGCCGATGGGCACGTTGACCAGCATCACCCAGCGCCAGCTCACCGAAGCAAGCAAACCACCGATCACGATGCCGGTGGCCCCCGCACTGGAGGCAGCGACCCCCCACCACGTCATCGCCCGCGTGCGCTGGGACGGCTCGGTGTGGCTCGCGGTGATCAGACTCAGACTCGAAGGTGCCAGCGCCGCCGCCCCCGCGCCCTGCACCACCCGGGCCGCCAGCAGCATCCAGCCGTCCTGCGCCAGCCCGCCCACCAGGGAAGCCACCGAGAAGACGACCAGACCGATCTGGAAGACACGGCGGCGCCCGAGCAGGTCACTGGCGCGCGCGGCGAACAGCAGCAGACCGCCGAAAGCGACCAGATAGCCGTTGACCACCCACTGCTGGGCAGAGGCCGACATGCCCAGACCGGACTTCATCGCCGGCAGGGCCACGTTCACGATGGATGAGTCCAGCACCACCATGAACTGGGCCACGCACGCCACAGCTGCGACGGCAGCGAGCGGGATACCGCGCTTGGCCACTCCGTGCGAGGGATCCGTTGCCGACGCGGATGCGCCAGCGCTTAGGGAGGGGTGTGACTGGATGGGCATGGCCCTGCTCCTCAACATTTCCGGACAGCCTGTCCGCCAAGTGTAGGGCGATAGTGGATAGGCTGTCCACTTGCGGAGTGCTGAGCCTGTGACGAGTGGCTTACCCGAGCACAAGAGCATGCATGGAGGAGTTCATGGAGACGAGCAGGACGGCGTTCCCGAAAAGGCGGGCGGCCGCAGAGCGCAACCGCGGCAAGATCCTCGATGCCGCACGGGAGGCGTTCGCCGATCCCACCCCGGACATCTCCATGGCTGAGATCGCCCGCCGTGCGGGGGTGGGCATGGCCACCCTGTACCGCAATTTCCCCGGCCGGCAGGAACTCCTGGAAGCGCTTTACGCCGACGAGGTCGACCAGATCTGCGACGCGGCCACGCTGCAGTCCGGCCAGAGCCCCGCGGCCGCCCTCACCGCCTGGCTGCGTCTGCAGATCGCGTTCATCCCCCACAAGCGGTTGATCATTTCCGAGCTGCTGGAGCACACCGACCGGGACGGCATCACCAGTCATCGCGCCCGCGCCGTAGAGGCGGGCCGTCCCCTGCTGGCCGCGGCCCAGGAGGCCGGGCAGATCCGCGACGAGCTCACCCTGGAGCAGATCTTCGACCTGATCGTCGCCATCGCCAAGATCAACGAATCACCCGGTTATCTTCAGCCTCTCTTCGAGACCGTGCTCGACGGCCTGCACCGAACGCCGGGATGACGAGGCCACAGGCTTTGACGCACCGCACCCTGAGTACTGCCCTGAGCTGCTTACGGGCCGGCCCTGTGTCCTCAGACGTGAGCAGCGGGGTGACTGTAGGCACGTCAGCCGCCCCCGCTACGGACGGGTTTCGCCTCCACTCTCGAAATGGTGAACGACACGCCACCCTCGCCCCCGGCGGTCCTTCTCGCTGGGTGCGTTTGTGGAGCAACCCGCCACCGGCCCGGCGGTCACACATGTCGGAGCCAAGAACCTCGGTCTCACGCGCGTCGCCGACTGACTGCCCGTTGGCTGTCGGCCTCGGGGGTCCGCCGCTGCTCACGCCGGATCGGACCTGATCGCCGCGGCGGGTTCACACGTCACCGCACTGCGCGACCGCTGCGGGGAGACGTGCGGCATCCATGTTCGCCAGGGCGTCACCCGGGTCGCCGTCCTTCAGGTCGCGTCCACCCGCTCGACCATCTACTGCGGGCACGTCGGCCAGGCCATGCCTCTGCAGGCCGGCGCGGCGGGCAGGGTGTTCATGGCCTACGAAGAGCGAGCACGCCAGGCCACACTCGCCGACGGCCTCGTCGCCTACACCCCGCAGACCATCGCCGACCCGCAGTCGCTGGGCGAGGACCTCGCTCGTATCCGCCGCCAGGGGCTGAGCCTTCGCCGAAGAGGAGCGCGCATCCGGTCTGAACTCACTGGCCGCGCCCATCTTCGGACCGGGCGAAGTCCTTGTCGCGACCGTTGCGCTGGGCAGCCCGGCGTTCAGACTCACGCGGGCTGTGGCGGAGAATCTCGTCGCAGATGTCACCGGCTGCGCAGACACGATCTCGCGCGGCCTCTCTGGTACGGCGGCACCAATCGCCCCTAACGAGTTGGTGCGTACTAGTGGGTGAGGCGTCGTGCCTGGCTGGTGGCATGATCTGATTGTGGCGATCATGGTCAATCGGGCAGTGCTGGCGCATCAGCTGTTCACGGGGATCTCGCAGCATCATCTCGCCTGCCTGATAGCGGAGTTGGCGGCGCCATGGCAGGCTGGCCTTGAAGGCCGGATACAGCAAGGTCAAGGGCATGAACGCACTGCTCGGCATCGTCTCCGCACCTCTGGCCGTCCCGGTGATCGTCGCCACCGGGTTACGCAAGGGACCCGCGAACTCTGCCCGCGGGGCGGCTCGGTGGCGGCAGGGTCGGCCGCCACCGGGACGGTCGGGCGCACCGAACTGACCTATGGCCTGTTCGGCCGGCCGCGGCGGTGATCTACTTCCACGAGTCCGCCTGACCCGGAACATGTCGCCGGAGTCCTCAGTCCAGCACCGCGAAGACGATCAGGTTGTTCACGGCATGGCCGCTGGTGTCGAAGGCGCCGTCGCAGGTGATCAGCCGCAGGGCGTGATTCCTGGTCGCGCCGTAGACCTGCCGGGTGGGGAAGGTCCTCTAGCTGACACTCTGGGTGCGTGTGACCGAGAAGTGCGTCGCCTTCCCTAGGACGTCGGTGACAGTGATGTCCGCGCCCTTGGCGATGTGCCGCAGATCGTGGAAGACGGCCCTGCCGTAGCGAGTGGAGTTGTGGCCGATGATGACGGCCGGTCCGGCCGCACCGGGCGTGGGGCCGCCGGTGTACCAGCCGGCGGTCATCCCCCTGTCGGGCGGCGGGACTTCGACGGTTCCGTCCGCCTGGAGACCGAGTCTCATCAGGGGTGCGGAGATGCCGAGGGAAGGGATGGAGACCTTGGCGGGCGCCGGCGCCCGGGATGCCGCGGGTGACCGCTGCCCCGCGCCAGGCGCGGGGACGTCGGCTGCGGCAGCGGAGACCGTGGAGGGAACCGCAGTGGGAGCGGAGCCGCTGGACGCGGGTGAGCAGGCGGTGAGTACGCCGAGTGCCGCAGTGACGGCGAGGCATGCGGGCACGGCGCGGGAGAGGCGGGCGGGCGCCGGTCGGCCGAAGCGCCGTACCGGAGAGGGGTCAAAGGACACAGCGGGCTCCAGAGCAGGACGGGAGGCAGACGCGGTGTCCGCGTCAGCGGGCGCGGTGCTCGGCCGAGCGACGGCGGACGATCACGGTGCCGGCACCCGCGAGCAGCAGGGCGGCGGCCGCGGAGCCGACGAGGGGCAACGTCGCTGCCGCCGTCGGCGGCCCGCGTCGGTGCTTCGCCTGCGGCGACCGCGCCCCGCGGGGCCTTGGCCGCCTTCTTGGCCTGGGCGGCCTTCTCGGCCGCCGCCGACTGGTCCCCCTGCCCCCGGCGGCGTCGGCCTTCTTCTTGGCTTCGGCCTTGGCGCGCAACTGCGAGGCGGTCGGCGTCGGCGCCTTTCCGTCGGCGATGGCCGCGGTGGCGTTGTCGAAACATGAACAGGCCGCGGAAGTCGCCGTCGACGCGGCGCAGCCGGCGCCGCTCGGACGTGTAACCGAGCAGCGCCGACATCACCGCGAGTGTGAGCAGTTCTGTGTCACTCATCCTGGGCGCGATCCCAGTCTTCGGACGCCAGGGAGCCAGCCACGGCGAAGCCTTCAACTCGTCGTCGAGCCGCGCATGGAGTGCCGTTGCGAGGGTGTCCAGGTTTTTTCGTCACACATCGACATCGGGCGCCCTCGCGACATGTCCGCAGGCGACCGCTTGGACTCATTCATCTAGAGGGATGTGACCCTGTAAGTGCCGCCCTTTTTCACTTTCAGATGGACGTACCCGGAGTCGAGCCGGCCGTCGGCGACTCCGGCCGCGGCGGTGAAGGTCCCGTGGCGCCACACCACCCTGCCGTTGACCGCGACGCTGCGGGCGCGGCCGGAGACCGGGACCGCGATGGTGCCGCTGGTGCCCCTGGGTGCCTCGACAGTCAGGCTGAACCGGCCTGTGCCGGCCCCCGCGGTCCAGTCGGCGTCGATGCCGCCGTGCGGGGTGGAGACCCTCCCCCGCGCCCAGTCGAGGTCCCCGGGGTGGGGCTGGACCGTCCAGGTCGCGTAGCCCGGTGTGTCCGGACGGATGCCCAGGACGTAGCCCGACAGCGCCGAGGTCGGCGCGGTGGACCATCCGTGGGAGAGGCTCGTCCCCGCTCCCAGGCCGGGCGTGCCGTCGCTCCCGGAGATGTTCTCCCACATGGTCCCGGTCTGGTACGGGCCCGGGGCGATCATGTGGCCCCAGACATCGTGCAGGAGTTCCTGCGCGTTCGCGGTGTCGCCAGCCGCCAGGCGGGCCTGGAGTTCGAACCCGCTGATGAAGGGACTGACCAGCTCCCGGTATCCGGCGCCGGGTGAGAAAGGGAGCGGTCCGTACGGGGTGCTCCACAGCTTCGACTTCAGCGCGGCCAGGATCTGCGCGTGCTTCGAGGGCGGCGCAACTCCGTACAGGACGGCCATGGCGTTGGCGTCCTGCGCGTACCCGGACTGGGTGTCACTTATCCTGTACAGCCCGCTCGCCGGGTCGTAGAGACGATCGTTGATGCGCGTCCTCAGCCTCTCGGCGTCCGTCCGGTAGGCGGCGGCCTGCGCGGTCTCTCCCGCGGCGGTGGCGAGTGCGGCGCCGTCGGTCAGCGTCTTGTAGTAGAGGATGTTGTAGGCGGAGACCTCGCCGCCCTTGTCCCTGTCGTAGAAGTTCCAGTCCGCCCCGTCGACTCCCGCTCTGGTCGCGAACAGGCCGTTCGCGTCGAGCCGGGTCGCGTTCCAGGCGAGCTGGCGCTTGACGACGGGCCACTGCCGGGCGACGAACGCCCGGTCACCGGTGTGGAGGTAGTAGCTCGCGAGGCCGGTGACGAAGTACATGGAGTACGTGGCCGAGTACGTGGTCGTCTCGCCCGGGACGAGCGGTCCGAGGTGCGGCACGGCCGCCGGGTGCAGGGCGCCCGGAACGAACCCGCTGGCCAGTTGCCGGCTGCCCAGCAGGTCCAGGGACTGCTTGACGTACTCCGGCTTGTTCACGGAGTAGTAGTCGGTGAGGCCTTCGAGCAGGATATCCCCGCTCCAGATCGCACGGTCGCGCCTGGCTCCGTCGAGGACCGAGGCCAGCGCGTTGGACCCGGGCGGGGTGAAGTCCGCGAGGGCGGCCGGGGTGTTGAGCGGGTTACTGTAGAGCGTCCTGCCCGTGCCGCTGACGACGGTGAGGTCCTTGAAGGCCGCCTTCTCGTCGCCGAACTCACGAAAGCCCACGGTCCCTGTGGGGAAGGCGACGGCCCCGGCGGGTAGGGACGAGGTGTCGACGCGGTCGATCTCCCTGCCGTCCAGCGAGACCGTGATGCCGGTCCCGGCTGCCGTGGTCGTCACGGTGTGCCAGGTGCCTTCGTCGACGGCAGACGACAGTGCCACGGAGCCGAGGCTGGTGTAGGCGCCGTCGCGCATGCTGAACTTCTGCAGGGTGTTCGGGGGGCCGCCGGTGTCCGTGCTCCCGTCCAGGATGAACAGATAGCCGTTCTGCGAGTTCTGCGCACGCACCATCCACCCGGCCTGGTTGTGGAGGATCTTCGTCCGGAAGGTGGCCGTGTAGTCGGTCCAGGAGGTTCCACGGTCCAGGATCCCGGCACCGTCGTTGATCTTCGAGCCGTCGGCGTTCAGCGCGCCGTCCTGCAGGGACCAGCTTCCGGGGAGGGAGCCGGCCGGAACGAGATTGGTCTGCAGGGTGTAGGCACCCGCGTACCAGATCTTGTTCAGTTCGTCGGAACTGGAGAGGAAGTGGCCCCCGTACTCGTCGGCCTGGGTGCGGTCGGCGATGTAGTTGATGCCGACCTTGCTCAGCGTGAGGCGGCCGGGGGTGGAGAGGGTGATCCGTTCGTACCGCTCGCCTCCCTGGGTGAGGCGGTTGGTGAGGGTGCCCGGCCCGGAGACCTGATAGCTGTTGGAGCGGGAACTGTCGCCGTCGGCCCAGGGCGGAGAGCCGTCGCCCGACGGGCTCATGTACGGCAGGCCCTCGCTGTACGCGGCGTTCAGTGTCGGGGATCCCGATGCGGCTGAGACGGTGAAGTAGGGGAGGCCGCCCACCTCTTGGCCGTAGTCGAGCAGGACGGTGGGCGCTTCTCCGCCCTCGGTGTAGGTGAGTGTTGCTCCGCCCGAACCGCCGCACAGCAGGTTCCGGGCGCCTTCGACCGTGCCCGAGGTGCTGACCACGGAGACCGGGCAGACGTCGGGACTCTGGGGCGTGCGGACGTACTCCCGCCAGTCGGCGGGCACCCGCGGCGCCTTGGACCCGCCCGCCCGTTCCGCGGCGACGGGAGCCGGCGTCGACGCCGTGGCGGACGGCGCCATCGGCTGGACGAGGACCGCGAGGATGAGGACGAGGCCCAGCGGGAGAGCCGCTCCGGTCGAACCGCGTCTGCCGGGCGGACGCCTTCTGCCATGGATTCGCATGCACACTCCGAGGTTGCGGGTGGTCCACGATCCGGCCTGCGCGCCGCGCGACGGCGCTCCGCCGAAGCTGCGTGCGGAGGGGTGGGGCCGGCGCGAGGGAGGAGGGATTGAATCGATTCAATCAATTGGTGCAAGACGCAAAGTATGCAAGGGCCGTACGCGCGTCAACCCATGGCGCAGAATCCGTTCCAGTCATGGGGGCCCCGGTAGATCAAAAGGAGCTCATTTTGCGCTTCAGGCGGCAACCAGCTTTGCTCGTCCAAGGAAGTCAGCTGGTGCCCTGCAGGGGCCTACGCAGGGTCGGCATTGCCTAGGCCCTCGTCAACGACCCATTGATCCTGCTGCTGGACGAGCCGATGGCCGGCCTGCGGGAGTTCGGCACGGACACGTGCGCGGTGGTCTCGACCCATCCGGTGAAGGACGTCGCCGCCGCCTGCACCGAAGTGGTGCTCTTCGCCGAAGGTTGACTGGTCTTCCAAAGGGCTCTCCGGACGAACTCGCCTCGGTGGGCGGCCCGGAACACATGGGCGACAGTCCACTGGAGCGCGGCTACTCGGCTCTATTGCTCAACACCTAGCAGGACGGGGCGCTTGATGAATATTCGTTTTCCACGTATGGGCCGGCCTTGGCCCAAGGCCGGGTAGTTAGCGTTTTCGCATTTCACGCAAGGGGTGTTGGGGTTCATGCCGTGGCGGCGTAGAGGCCGGGACCGAGTTTGTGGATGAGGCCGGTCTCGGCCCATCTGGAGAACTGTCGATACATGGTTTCCATGGTGATGTCGCCGAAGTGGGCGGCGATGTCTCGGGGGCGCCCGAGGCGGGTTGGGTCCTTTCGAGCAGGGCCAGGATCCGGTGACGGCGGCGGTCGGCGGGGGCGGTATGCCGGTCATCGCGGGAAATGGCGGGGAGCTGAGGGTGTGATTCCGCAGGCTCGAGGATGTTGATATCGAGACCGGTGATGGTGCGGCTGGTGTCGGGTCTGCCATCGTCGTGGCGGGTGCTGTTGCGGGAAATCGGTGACTTGACCTTGCGAGTGCTGACCCGCTGGCGCCGGGGCGGATGGAGACGGGCCAGGATCCGGTGCCCGATCAGTCCGAGGCGAGCGGCGTCGGCGGGGTCGGTGATGACAGCGGCGGCCTGGACGAGCTGGTCACGAGCGGTCTGAAGAGCAACGGTAAAGCACCAGCGGTCCGGATCGGTGCCGGCCAGCGCCTCCGCCGCCTCGACCATTACACTCCGCAGTGCCTGGTGGAGGGTGAGCAGGGCCCACATTGCCTGCTCGATTCCGGCCGGGTCGCCCGAGCGCAGGTTGCGGCCGCTCATGATCGTGTGGCGGAGCGTGTAGTACGCCGATTCGTGTTCCCACGGTTGGTGATAGAGCCTCGCCAACACGGTGGCCGGGTGCGTCGATGACCCGCACTTTCACGGCGCCGATCACCGACAGATAGGAGCCGTCGACGAGGCGGGTGAGGACCGGCAGGCGCCGGTTGCTGCGAGCCGTCCCAGGACCTGGGCGCCGGTGTCGGTGACCTGGCGCGAGGAAGGCGTTGCTGTCGAATCCCTTGTCCCACAGCATCAGCATGTCCAGCCGCAGCAGATGCCAGCCGGCGAGCGTAGCTCGTCTCGCTCTCGGCGGTGGGCCCGAACACGGCCCCGACCAGGGCCCGGCTGCCGGTCTCCGTCAAAGTCATCAACTCCAGCGTCGGATAGCCATGATGCGAAGTCCTCCCCAGCCAGGCACGGTTCCGCTCGGAGTCGGGAACCCTCAGCGAACTGCAGCCGTCGAACCACACCACCCGGTACGCACCGAAACGCACTCCTGGCGTCGTCGGACGGGCCAGCAACCCGGCCAGCAGCTCGAACAACGCCCGCACCGGCGCACTGCCGATCCGCCGGCGCAGGTCACGCAATGCTTTCGCCGACGGACAGACCACGGGCATCCCGGACAGACCCGCGGTCAGCTTGTTCCAGACGAGGCGATAACCGACCTCGGGGAACAGGCACATCGCCAGGAGGAAGTAGACACCGACCCGCGACGGCAGCTCAACGCAGCCGCCGCTGTACAGCTCTCGTCTCCGCAAGGACCGCGTCCACGAGCTCGAACGGCACGACCGTCGTCAGCTCTCGCAGATGTCCCGGCGCGAACCGGCCCCCGGCCACCGTAGCCGTGTGGGTGATGGTTGTCAGTGCGGGCGGCACGACACAAGGTGAAGGCAACGGAGCTCCTCGAAAACAAGCTGTCTTGGTCGATTGCCTGTACCAACGAGCTCCGTTGTCTTGCGTCAGAAATCCTACAACTGGCTTGCGTGACCTGCGAAAACGCTAACCACCCGGCCTTGGGTCAAGGCCCGCTCTCGCAGAAGCGGGCAACCAGACTCTCGCGAGGTGCAACGGGACTGATCGAAACGGCGGTGACGGCCACCACCGCCACCCAGAAGCCGACCGGTTCCTCGGGCCTGGGCCGAAATCTCTCATCGCCACCGAAAGGCCGTCAGTGGCACCGCTGATGTCGTCACCGCAGCAACCCAAGCCGTCTCTGTTCGAATTCTGAGCTGGGCAAAAAACCGAAACGCCACGGGTCTTCACGTCATGACCGGCTCAGCAGTAGGTAATGGGGGCGGCCACGTGCTCGGGGACATCTCGGCATCGTCGCCGGTGTCTTCACATGACGACCACTGCGTTTTTCCCGCCGTCCACGGTCAGTGTTGCTCCGTTGACGTACGACGCCTGGGGTGACACCAGGAACCGGATCACGTGCGCGACCTCCTCGACGTCTCCGCCACGCCCGGCAGGCAGCGAAGCGAGGTAGGTCCCGCACATGTGGCGGATGCCCTCGTTCACCGGAGTGAGGATGAAGCCGGGATCGACGGAATTGATCCGGACGCCTCTGGGACCGTACTCCGCAGTCCACGACTTGGTCATCATGGACAACGCCGCCTTCGACGCCTGGAAGGCGGCGGTGCCGGCAGTGGCCATTGAGGTGCTCAGGCTCCCCACGTTGATGATGGCCCCCCTGCCACGCTCGGCCATGGCCGGGGCGAAGGCACCCGTCAGCATAAACGGCGCCTTGGCGTGGAGGTTGAACGCGGCGTCGAACATCTCTTCCGGAGTGGACTCGGTCGGTGCGAAGCCCCCGCCACCGGCGTTGTGCACCAGCACATCAAGAGGACCATCGACGGCCTCCCGTACTTCTTCAACCAGCTTGCGCACTGACGCGGGATCACCAAGATCGGCTATCAGATCAATCGCACGGCCGCCTGCGGACTCCACAGACCGACGGGTCTCGGCAGCGCGATCTCGATCCCGACCCGTGACGATGACCGAGTACCCATCCTGCGCCAAGCCGACCGCCGTAGCACGACCGATTCCGCTGGTCGAACCAGTCACCAACGCCCATGACCCACCCGAAGGGGAAGTCCCCGCCCGCTCGGCAGGAGGCAACTCTTCCGCTGGGGCGAGGCGAACCACGTCGGACCGCACCCGGAGCCAACGACCACGCCGCGTGTGCCTCAGAACTGATCATTCAGACGGTGGCGGTCGCCACCCAACCGAGGCCACCCAGCTCTTCAGCAGCCGACAGCCCTGCCATGACCCGCTGCGTGCCACACCGACCCCGCCCCCTCACTCCGTTCGAATTGCGAGCTGAACCCAAACGCATACCTGGGATCGAAAACAGGCACGAGGGACCGGTGTGTGGACATGAGGGCTCGCGAGCCAGCACGCGCACGCACACAGCAGCGCAAGAGTCTGCTGACTTTTTTCCTTAAACTGATCGCATTTTGCGTAGTCGATGTATCGTGCCCTCATGACATCGAAGCTGATGCAAGTGGCAGAGTTCGCCGGCGTGGGCCAAGTGACGGTTCGACGCGTACTGAACGGCAGTCCCGGCGTGGCCGAGCCCACCCGGGAGCGAGTCCTCCGGGCCCTGGACGTGATGGGGGTCAAGCGTCCGACGGCTTTGGCCGTTGAGCGCTCACCCCTGGTGGGTCTCGTGATCCCGGACCTGCAGAACCCGATCTTTCCGGCCTTCGCGGAAGCCCTGGCGGGGCGCCTGAACAAGCGCGGATACATTCCGATCCTTTGCACCCGCACAGCCGATGGAGTGTCCGAGGCGAACTACATCGAGATGCTACTGGCGCAGAACATCGGCGGGATCGTGTTCGTCGGCTCCAGCTACGCCGATGCCGGCGTGGAGCAGGGCCTGGCATTGAAGGAGCGTCGGGTTCCCCTGGTGCTGGTGAACGTCGCCGACGAGAACCTCGAGGTGGCCCAGCTGGCGGCCGACGACACCCAGGCCGTTGAACAGGCACTTGTGCACCTGCAGCGCATGGGGCATGAGCGCATCGGGCTGGTGATCGGCCCCGGCGGGCATCTCCCGTCCTCCCGGAAACTCAGGGGGTTTGCTCAGTTCTGGCAGGCCAGGGGGGTGCCACGGGATGTGTGGATGCCCTGGGTCGAGCACACCCGGTTCTCCTTGGAGGCGGGAGCCCATGCCGTTGCGGGTCTCCTCACCCAGGGGATCACAGCCGTGATTTGCGGCAGCGATACGCTCGCTCTTGGAATCGTTCGTGGCGCCCGCCGTCAGGGACTGCGGGTCCCCGAGGAGTTGTCGGTCGTGGGCTTCGACGACTCAGCGTTGATGAGTGTGGTCGACCCGCCCCTCACTACATGCCGACAGCCGGTGGCGGCGATGGCCGAAGCGGCCGTCACCATGCTCGTGGAGCAGATCCAGGGACGTCAGGTAACCCCTGGCCTGGCACTTTTTCAGACCGAACTGATCGTTCGGGCGTCGACGACGCGACCGAGCGCAGCCAGACTGTCTGTGTAGGCTTCCGAATTCTTGCAACATATTATTGACTTCTTACATGGCTGACTCCTAACTTCTGCATGTCCGCTGGCGCTTCGGTTGCCGGGGTTGCAAGCACAGCGCATCGAGGGAAGGCAGATCTGTCATGGGTGGAACCCGGAGCCGCCGCAGGTTCATCAGTGTGGGCATAGCCTGCGTTCTCGGCGGAGGGCTGGCCGCTTGCGGCGGTTCTCCCTCCGAGGGCGCCAAGGACGGCGTGGTCACCATCTCGGTCAATGGCATGCCACCCAAAACCCAGCCGGTGGACCGCAAGTACTTCGAGCAGGACGTCAAGGACTTCGAGAAGGAACACCCCAAGATCAAGATCGATGCCCGTGAGGGTCAGATGGATCCGAAGACCTTCTCGGCGAAGCTGGCCGGCGGCCAGCTGGAAGACGTCTACTACGTCTACTTCACCGATCCGGCAGGGCTCATCGAGCGGCGCCAGGGTGCGGAGATCACCGAGTACGCGAAGGACATGCCGCACTTCAAGGACATCAAGCCCGAATTCCTCGATGTGTTCAAGGGACCCGACGGCGGTCTGTACGGCCTGCCCAACGGGCAGTACTCCCTCGGCCTGATCTACAACCGCGCCCTGTTCGAAAAGGCCGGCCTCGACCCCGACAAGCCCCCCACCACATGGGAGGGGGTCCGTGAGGCGGCCAAGAAGATCACGGCGCTGGGCGACGGCACGGTCGGCTACGCCGACTACAGCAAGAACAACCAAGGCGGCTGGCACTTCACATCGTGGGTCTACTCGATGGGTGGCGACATCGCCCTGCAGAAGGACGGGAAGTGGAAGGCCGCCTTTGACAGCGAGGCCGGCCGCAACACACTCCAGATGCTGCACGACATGCGCTGGACCGACGATTCGATGGGCTCGCGGCAGCTGCTGCAGATCGATGACGTGCAAAAGATGATGGGCTCCGGAAAGCTTGGCATGTATATGGCTGGCCCGGACAACATCCCCACGATCGTCAAGCAGTTCGAGCGTGAGTACAGCGAGTACGGCGTGGCCGCCATGCCCGGTGAGGCCACCCTCGGTGGCGGCAACGGTTTCATGTTCAACCCGAAGGCGACACCGGAAAAGATCAAGGCCGGTATCGAATGGGTCCAGTGGAAGTATCTCAACCCGGACCGCACCGAGTTCGAGGACAAGCGGGCCTCCGGCAATGACGTGCCCATCGGTCTTCCTCTGGACCAGCTCTTCAACGGCAAGGCTGCGGCCGAGCAGGCCCGTGCGCACGCGAAGTACGCCAACGTGCCGCAGGGCAACTACAAGCCGTTCGTCGACCGGAACGCCCACCTCGATCAGAAGGTCGAGCCGCCAAACGCACAGCAGATCTATACCGTCCTGGACGGCGTCATGCAGGCTGTTCTGACCAAGGAGGATGCCGACCTCGACCAGCTCCTGGTGGACGCGGCCAAGAGGGTCGACGCCATACTCGCGACGGTCCGGTGACATGGCGGCTCCGACTCTCGTCCGGGAACCGAAGACCTTCCCGAAGTCGCACAAGGCCGGCACGAACAACCCGAGTACGCGTCGGCGCCGCTTCCGTGAGCACCTTGTCGCCTACGGCTTCCTCGGTGCAGGCGTGCTCTGTTTCGCGCTCTTCTCCTGGTATCCGATCGTCCGAGGCATGCTGCTCGGCTTCCAGGAAGTGACGTTCTCCCAGCCTGCCGTCTGGGTTGGCTGGGACAACTACCTTCGGCTCTTCGACGACCCGCTCTTCGCGACGGCGTGGAAGAACACCGGCTACTTCACCCTCCTCGCCCTCGTCTTCGGGTTCGCCGCCCCCTTCCTCACCGCGGTTGTCCTCAACGAGTTCCGCCACGCGCGTTCCTACCTCCGGATGACCGTCTATCTTCCGGTCATGCTGCCCCCGATCGTCACCATGTTGCTGTGGCGCTGGTTCTACGATCCCGGCCCGGGTCTGTTCAACAATCTTCTCGAGACCCTCCATCTGCCGGCTCAGCAGTGGCTCGAGTCGGAGAACTTGTCCATGATCTCCCTGGTGCTGGTCTCGACCTGGGCCAACATGGGAACCACGACCCTCATCTACCTCGCAGCTCTCGGTTCGATTCCCGGCGAGATGTACGAGGCAGCCGAGCTCGACGGTGCTTCGATCCGCCAGCGGCTGTGGCACGTGACGATTCCGCAGATGCGGTTCATCCTCATGATCACCCTGCTGCTCCAGGTCATCGGCACCATGCAGGTCTTCATCGAGCCGTATGTGCTCACCGACGGCGGCCCCGACGACGCCACTGTGACCGTGCTCCTGCTGCTCTACCGTTACGCGTTCGTCTACAACGACTTCGGCATGGCCAGCGCCATGAGCACGGTGCTCTTCATCGTCCTCGGACTCTTCGCGGCGGTCTATCTCCGACTGACCCGCAACAAGGGCTGAAAGGAACGGTCATGTCGGAATCCTTCGAACGCACCCTCATCGCCCCCGCCGAGATGAACCGGCGGACCGGCCGCTTCCTCTACCGGTTCGTCCTGTGCTCGACCGTCATCGGTTTCACCCTCGCTTTTGTCTTCCCCCTGTACTGGATGGCCAGCGGGGCACTGAAATCCTCCTCCGAACTGGCCGACCCCAACCCCACCTTCCTTCCGCAAAGCTGGCACCCGGAGTCCTACTCCCAGGCGTGGGTCAACGTCGGACTGGGGGACTACTTCCTCAACACCCTGGTCCTGGCCGTCGGCGCCTGGCTGACCCAGCTCCTCGTCGACGTGGCTGCCGCCTACGCTCTGTCCAAGCTGCGGCCGGCCCTGGGCAACATCGTCCTCGGCATGATGCTGGCCACTCTGATGCTGCCGGTCTCCGCTCTCCTGGTGCCGACCTACCTCACCGTCACCGACGTGCCGCTGTTCGGCGTCAACCTGATCAATACACCATGGGCGATCTGGCTGCCGGCCTGCGCGAACGCGTTCAACATCTTCATCCTGAAGCGCTTCTTCGACCAGATTCCCGCTGAGCTCCTGGACTCCGCGCGCATGGACGGTGCAGGACCACTGCGCGTTCTGGTGTCTGTCGTCCTGCCACTGTCCCGGCCGGTCCTGGCAGTCGTCTCGATCTTCGCCGTCGTCGGAGTATGGAAGGACTTCCTCTGGCCGCTGCTGGTCCTCCCGGACCCGGCACGCCAGCCCATCACCGTCGCACTCAACCGACTGGCCGAATTCATGCCCGCCAACCAACTGCTGGCCGGCATGGTCATGGCCTCGCTCCCCCTGCTGGTGATCTTCCTGCTCTTCCAGCGGCACATCATCGCGGGCCTCACCGCAGGCAGCCTCAAAGGCTGACCCGTCCACATCTTCTGCCCCACCCCTCCAGACACCGTCACGGCAGAACGCCCGGTACACGCCTGACAAGGCGCGCTACGCCCCGTACCGCCATAACTCCTCTCCCCCTTCGCACCGGCGCACCGTTCGACGGCGGAAACCACCGCAGCACACGCCTCTCCGTCCGACCAGCACTCCCGGCCGTTCCCCCGGCGAGACCCACTCGGATCGGTGACACCAGCCCGCCCACCGCGTCAAGTCCGCATCCTGACGCGGGCGCCACCTGGCGGTCCGCCTCGCCACCGGCGCAGTCCCCTGCACAACGGCGGACAATCGTCGGCCCGCCGCCGACATCCCAAAAGGGCCGAGCCGCCCCTTCCCGGAAGGACACACCGCTGTGTCGATCCACCGCACCGCAAGGTCCCTCAAGCCCACCGCATGCATATCCGCTGCCATGCTGCTCGCTCTGACCGGCGCGGTCTCCTACAGCCTGGC
This sequence comes from Streptomyces sp. NPDC088747, assembly GCF_044751025.1. Lineage (NCBI taxonomy): Bacteria > Bacillati > Actinomycetota > Actinomycetes > Kitasatosporales > Streptomycetaceae > Streptomyces > Streptomyces sp. NPDC088747. The sequence continues at coordinate 484,069 of NZ_JBIVKZ010000004.1, read as the reverse complement.
CGTACCGGTACCCGCCCACGCGGCCACCACCACTTTGCAGGCCGAGTCCACCACCCTGTCCGGCGGCGCGGTCACGGAACAAGAGCACACCGGCTACACGGGAACGGGTTACGTCGGTGGGCTGACCGACGGCAACAAGGGCAACGCCTCAATCACCACCGGCGTCCAGTCCGCTTACCAGGGCAGCGGCAGCGTGACCGTCCGCTACGCCAACGGCACCGGCTCGGCCAAGACACTGACCCTGTCGGTGGGCGGGAGCACCTCACAGGTCACCCTGCCGGCGACCAGCGGCTGGGCCGCCTGGTCCACCGTCGATGTCCCGGTCACCTTCGCCAAGGGAACCAACAGCCTCACCCTGGCCTTCACCAGCAGCGACAGCGGCAACGTCAACATCGACAGCCTCGCCGCCGACACTCCCGACACCCCGGGGCCCGCCGCCCCCTCCACCCTGGAAGCGGAGTCCGCCGCCCTGTCCGGCGGCGCGGTCACGGAACAAGAGCACACCGGCTACACGGGAACGGGTTACGTCGGAGGACTGACCGACGGCAACAAGGGCAACGCCTCAATCACCACCGGCGTCCAGTCCGCTTACCAGGGCAGCGGCAGCGTGACCGTCCGCTACGCCAACGGCACCGGCTCGGCCAAGACACTGACCCTGTCGGTGGGCGGGAGCACCTCACAGGTCACCCTGCCGGCGACCAGCGGCTGGGCCGCCTGGTCCACCGTCGATGTCCCGGTCACCTTCGCCAAGGGAACCAACAACCTCACCCTGGCCTTCACCAGCAGCGACAGCGGCAACGTCAACATCGACCATTTCAAGGCGACCACCCCCACCGGCCCCGGTGACCCCGATCCCGGCACTCCGGATCCGAGTGGCATCGGTGCCACGTTGCCGTTCACGACCTACGAGGCCGAGGCCGGGAAGACCAACGCCCAAGCCGTCGGCCCCGACCGCACCTACCTCACGGAAGCGTCAGAAGCGTCGGGCCGTAGAGCTGTGAAGCTGGTCAGGACCGGCGACTACGTCGAGATCACGCTGACCAAGCCCGCCAACGCGATCAACCTGCGCTACTCCCTGCCCGACAGCAGCGACGGCCGGGGCGTGGACGCCTCCCTCAGCGTCTACACCGGCGGCAACGAGCTGACCGACCTCCGCCTGACCTCGCGCTATGCCTGGGTGTACGGCGACTACCCGTACACCAACGATCCCGGCCAGGGCAAGGCTCACCGGTTCTTCGACGAGTCCCGCCTCCACCTCGGCCAGACGCTGCCGGCAGGCACCGTCCTGCGCCTGCAGAAGGACGCCACGGACACCGCCGCCTCCTACACCGTCGACCTCCTGGAAGCGGAACAGGCCGCAACCGCCGGGACGCTGCCGAGCGGGTACGTGTCCGCCCGCGACCTCGGTGTCACACCGGGCAGCCAGGACGTCACCGCCGCTCTCAACAACGCGCTGGAACAGGCCAGGAGCCAAGGCAAGGGCCTGTTCCTGCCCGCCGGAACGTACAACATCTCCGACCATGTCAACCTCACCGGGGTGAAGCTGCGCGGCGCGGGAGTTTGGCACACCGTCCTGCGCGGCACCGGCCTCAAGGGCGGTCTGCTTGCCAAGGGCGGTACCAGCACGGTCGAGGATCTGATGATCGACGGCCAGAACACCGTGCGCAACGACGATGCCGGGCACGCCGCCATCGAGGGTGACTTCGGCACCAACTCCACCATTCGCAACGTCTGGATCCAGCACACCAAGGTCGGCCTGTGGGTAACGGCCTCGACCAACGGGCTCAAGGCCAGCGACCTGCGCATCCGCAACACCTACGCCGACGGCGTCAACCTGCGCGGCAACGTACAGAACACCGTCATCTCCAACAGCAGCATCCGCGGCACCGGCGACGACGCCATGGCCATGTGGTCCGACCCCGGCGCCGTCAGGAACAGCGCCTTCCGCAACAACACCATCCAGCTGCCCATGCTCTCCAACGGCGCCGCGATCTACGGCGGAAGCGGCAACAGCGTCGAGAGCAACCTCATCTCCGACACCGTCACCTCCGCCGCCGGCATCACCGTCTCCACCCGCTTCGGCGAACCGTTCAGCGGAACCACCACCGTCTCCGGCAACGTCCTGCGTCGCACCGGCAGCCTGGAGCCGAACTGGAACTCCAAGCTCGGCGCCCTGTGGATCTACGCCGACCGCCACGACATCACCCAGCCCGTGATCCTCAAGGACAACACCGTCGAGGACTCCACCTACAGCGGGCTGCTCGTCTCCTGGCAGAAGCAGGTCACCGACCTGCGCGTGGACGGACTGACCATCAACAAGACCGGTGCCCATGGCATAGAGGTGTTCGCCGGCGGCAAGGGCACCTTCTCCAACACCAAGGTCACCGGCACCGCCGCCGGCGCCCTCGACGTCGCCGGCGGGTTCACCATCCAGCGCGAGAGCGGCAACTCCGGCTGGTGATCATGGTCGGCCGCGGGTCCGGGACGCCCTCCCGGATCCGCGGCCGACCATCCCCATGACTCGCGGGGCAGGGACCCCAAGTCCCCGCTCTCGGGCCCGCGGCACCCACCCACTCGCTTCATACAGGAGGCAGGTCTCATGACCCCGCGCACCACCGACTGGTGGCGACACGCAGCCATCTACCAGGTCTACCCGCGCAGCTTCGCCGACGGCAACGGCGACGGTATCGGCGACCTGGCCGGAGTGCGCTCCCGGCTCGACTACCTTCACCGACTGGGCATCGAGGCCATCTGGTTCTCCCCCTGGTACCTGACCCCTATGGCCGATGCCGGCTACGACGTCACTGACTTCAGGCAGATCGACCCCCGCTTCGGCACCCTCGCCGAAGCCGAAAAGCTCATCGCCGAAGCCCATCAGCACGGCATCCGCATCATCGTCGACGTCGTCCCCAACCACGTCTCCAACGAGCACGCCTGGTTCATGGCGGCTCTCGACGCCGCTCCCGGCTCTCCGGAACGCGACCTGTTCTGGTTCCGTGACGGCCGCGGCGACGAAGGCGAGCTGCCTCCCAACGAGTGGCAGTCCATCTTCGGCGGCCCGGCCTGGACCCGCGTTCCCGACGGCCAGTGGTACCTACACCTGTTCGCCCCTGAGCAGCCCGACCTCAACTGGCGCAATCCCCTGGTGCGCGAGGAGTACGAGGACGTGCTGCGGTTCTGGTTCGATCGGGGAGTCGACGGCATCCGTGTGGACTCGGCCGCCATGTGCAGCAAAGACCCCGCCCTGCCCGACTACGACCACTCCGTCTTCCCTGATCCCCACCCCTATGTCGACCTCGACGAGAACCACGAGATCTACCGGGGGTGGCGTGCGGTCGCCGACTCCTATCCCGATCAGCGCGCACTGATCGGAGAAGTCTGGCTCGCCGACCCCGCCCGTTTCGCCCGGTACCTGCGCGCCGACGAACTGCACGCGGCTTTCAACTTCGACTTCCTGGGCTGCAGTTGGGACGCCCCGGCTCTGCGTGCCTGCATCGATCAGACACTCGCCGCGCACGCCGAAGTCGAGGCGCCCAGTACCTGGGTTCTGTCCAACCACGACGTCACCCGCCACGTCACCCGCTACGGGCGGCCCGACACCAGTACCGCCGCGGGTATCCGTCAGTACAACCCGGTCGTCGACGAAGACCTCGGTCGGCGCCGCGCCCGCGCGGCCGCCCTGCTCACCATGGCACTGCCCGGCGCCGTCTACATCTACCAGGGGGAGGAGCTCGGCCTGCCAGAGGTCGAGGACATCCCCGCCGACCGTCGCGACGACCCCATCTACCACCGTACGCAGGGCGAGGACCCCGGCCGGGACGGATGCCGTGTGCCTCTGCCCTGGGACGAGAACACGGAGTCCTACGGATTCAGCCCCGCCGGCGCCGAACGTCCCTGGCTGCCCCAGCCCGCCGCATGGGCACAGCTGAGCGTTGCCGTCCAGGAGTCCGACTCCACTTCCATGCTTCACCTCTACCGCACGGTGCTGACCCTGAGAGCAACAGAATCCGCGCTGGGCGACAGTACCCTGAACTGGCTCGACGCCCCGGAGCAGATCCTCGCGTTCACCCGCGGAGACGACTTCACCTGCATGATCAATCTCTCCGAGGTAGCCATGCCCTTGCCGCAGAACAGCGGCGTACTCGTCGCCTCCGAGCCGCTGTCCGACGGGCTGCTGCCTCCCGACACCGGAGTGTGGCTCCGCACCGTCTGAGCCGCCCCGGGTCGGCGATGTGCCAACACCTGAGCACATCGCCAACCCGTGCGTGGCCATCCGGCGTCCGGCGGACGGAACAGCCGGGAACTCATGGCACTGGACGCCTCCAAGCTTTCCGTGAAGATGGTGCTCTCTCCTGCGAGGCGGCGGACCATCAGGCCGGTCACGGCGAGCTGGATCAGGGCTTTCGGAACGGTGCGGGTGGATTCGTAACCGCGGGCCAGACGGCGGTGCAACATGAACCAGCCGTAGGTCCGCTGCACTGCCCACCGTTTCGGGACCGGACCGAATCCCGGGTCCCGGGAACGCGTTGAACGGTCTCGACGTCGACACCGAGGGTTGCGGCGTGCTCGATGAAGTGCGTGCGGTAACCGCGCTGTCGACCGCGCTCCGGAGCAACTTGCCAGTAGGAGAACTCCGACCCTGACACTGTCGTCACTCTGATCGACCAGGGTGCTCCGGGAAGGCCGGCACGAGACTTGCACGCCTTCCTGCACAGTGTCCCGTCTTTGGTCCCGCACCTGGCAGTTCCAGCACCTCAACTGCGGCACCACCACGCCGCCATCGGCCACACCACTGGATCCGCCTGGTTTCAGCCCAGGGCTGTCGAGACCCTGCCCATAAGGGCTATTGAGCTGGATTCTTCCCGGCGGCGTCACCGTGGTGACTCCTCCGAGGTTCTCAGCTGGTGAAGTATTCGGGTCGGTCGAGGTCTTCCAGTAGTCCAGGTCCCTGGGGCACCCAGCCGAGCAGTTCTCGGGTAGCGGTGCTTGACGCCGGCCCGTCTCCTTCCGCATAGGCCGTATACAGACCGAAGTGGCGACGGGCTTTGAGTGGCGACATGCTGACCGTCGGTACCCCGAGACGGCGGCCGATGACTTCGGCGATCGACCGGTAGGGCACGCCCTCTTCCGCAACGGCGTGGTAGCGGCCGGCGCGGGCACCGCGCTCGACGGCGAGGCGGAACACACGAGCGGCATCCGTGTGGTGAACGGCCGGCAGCCGGTTCTCGCCCTGGCCGATGTAGCCCGATGTGCCGTGTTTGCGGGCGAGCTCGATGAAGCGCGGGAGCGTGAACCGGTCGCCGTCGCCGTGTACGCACGGCATCCGCACGATCGATGCGTTCACGCCCGACTCCGCCAGGCCCATGATCGTGCGTTCCACATTGCGTCCGACGGGGCCCGCTTTGGTGGAAGCGGGGTCGTCTTCGGTGAAGACCGGTCCGGACGCGATGACGGGTGCGAATCCGCCGGCCGCGACGAGGGGCCGGTCCGTGCCGGCGAACGCCTCTGCGACGGCCTGCAGAGCGGCGCGCTCGGTGCGGCTGTTCCGGGGGAACCTGCTGATGCTCTTGTTGTCGAACGCGGTGTGAATCACCGCGTCGCTGCGGGCAGCTCCATCGCGCACACGCTCGGGCTCTTCCAGGCTGCCCGGGTGCGCCGTGGCGCCTGCCGCCTGAAGTGTCACAGCGGAAGCTTCCGAGCGGGCCAGGGCCAGGACTTCATGCCCCGACTCGATCAGATCGCGCACGACCGCGGAGCCGATGAAGCCGGTGCCACCTGTGACGAAGACGCGCATCAGGCTGCCCCACCGGCGGGACGCCGCGGCCCCATGTAGTCCTTCAGCCGGGTCACGAGGCCGTCGCGGCGCTCGATGATCCACAGGTAGCGGATGTCGAAGGGATCACCGGTGGCCGCATCGAAATGATGCCCCTCGGCCTCGATCATCACGTCCTCGCCCAGCTCACGCACGGTGATGTCGTCCAGGGTGCCGAACTGCACACTGCCGTCCATCGCAGCCATGTAGGCGCGAATCTGGGGCTTGCCTTCGAGCTGGCGGACGTCACCTGCTGCGGCGAACGGGAACTCGTGCACAGCGTCGTCGGCGTACATCTGCAGCCAGGTGTCGACATCGCCTTCGGCGAGGCCGATCGCGGCCTCCGCCAGCCAGACGGGGAATTCCGCTTCGTCGTCCATGACGGGCTCCTCTAGAATTACGGACTATGAGTCCTAAAAAGCGTACCACCATTACGGACCCTCAGTCCGAAAAGGCTCGGCGGGGGCGTCCCACCGTCCCCCGCGACCGCATCCTGGGCGCCGCCGACGAGCTCCTGACTGCCTCCACGGCCCCCGGTGCGGTCACGATGGACGCCATAGCGGCAGCGGCCGGGGTCGGCAAGGGCACGCTCTTCCGGGCCTTCGGCAATCGGGACGGCTTGCTGGACGCCTTGTTCGCGGCACGCCTGGCACCCTGGCGCGAGGAGTTCCACCGCGCCGGGTCCCCGATCGGCCCCGATGTGCCGGCTGCCGAGCGGGTCGTCTCGATCCTGGAGCAGCTGCTGAACTTCAAGCTGGAGAACCCGGCCCTGCTCGCGGCACGTGAGATGAACGCCACGAGTCTGCTGTCAGCCCCGCACTACGTGTGGGTCCACGGCGTGTTGCGCGACCTGCTGGAGCAGGCGGGCTTCCAGGCACAGTCGGCGGAGTACACCGCCCACCTGCTTCTCGGGGGACTGCAGGTCGAACTCATCACCACACTCAAAGCCTCAGGATGTTCCGAGGCTGACATCAGGCACGCGCTCGTGAGCGCCGCACGCCGCCTTCTCGGAATGCCCGCGGACGCCTGAGCAGGCGCACTTCGCGCATCGCCCGGCCTCCCGGCCCTGCCCGCACACCATGCGGCGACGCTGCATCGCCGAACTCGTCGCGCGCCGGAGCGCAGATCGCCGAACTTGAACCGCGCCTGCCCCAAGACGGCGTACGTAGTCGCCGCGACCCCCGCCGATGCCGATACGGCACCGGCGCCGGTAAGTAATCAGCGCTGGGCCGCGATGCCGGTCAGGAAGATGTCGACGCCGACGAGAAACTGTTCGCGGTCATCGTGACCGCGCAGTTGCGACACCGCCCGCAGCCGCTGCGTAGCCCGGCTGCCTCGTCGGGACGCTTCCGATCAGAGAGACGATGCCGATGAAGCACGCCGCGCCCAACTGTCGCAGCAGGAAACCTACTTCGGGGCGCCCGGCCGACCTTGCCTCCGCTGCCCGCGCCCGACCGGCTCGAGAGCTCGTCGCGTCGGAAGCCCGGTTGCTCCTCGTGGTTGCTCCTCGTGGTTGCTCCTCGCGGGGGCGTCTCGTCGGACGCTCCGGCGGGGAGCCGCGGACTAGTCCGCGGGACCGGTCGGTACGGCCGGAACGCCGCGCCCGCCTGTTCGGGCGACGAGAGACCGGAAGGCGTCCAGGTCACCGACGACCTCTTCGACGCGGTCCCGCCGCTGGTACATGTCGTAGTAGCGGGCACCGATTGCGTCGGGGTCGGCCTCGCCGCCGCCGGGGACGACCCCGGAGGCGATCGTCACCGTCCCCACGTAGATGCCCCTCGGGCCGAGTTCGGCGTGCAGGGTGTGCGCCCAGTTGCGCAGGCCGGCCATGGCCATACCCACGTTGGCGAGAAAGGGTGCGGGGACCGCCGAGGAGACGCCGGTGGTCAGCAGGAGCGTGCCCGCGCCTCGGGCCAGCATCTCGGGCAGCACCTGGCCCACGGCCGTCACCGCGCCCAGCACGTGCAACTCGAACTGTGCGGTGGCGGAGTCGGCGGTGGTCCGTGCGGCGTGGGTGATCGGCCCGGTCGGGCTGGGGCCGTATTCGAGCACGTCGATCGGGCCCAGCAGGTCCCTCGCCCGGGTGAGGGCCCTGACAAGTGCGGCACGATCACGGATGTCGGCGGGAAGCGAGGCGGCCATGATGCCCAGTTCGTCGAGCTCACGGACCAGGATGTCCAGTGTCCCTTCGGTACGGGCGATCAACCCCACCCGGAACCCCTGAAGGCCGAACGCCCGAGCCACTCCCATCCCGAGCCCCGGGCCGGCACCGACAACGATGAGTGTCTTCACCACGAGGAATCCTCTCCGACGAGCACGATTGGATCGGCGCCGCCCTATTCGGCGCCAGTCACTTACCTTTTGTGAGTGACCCCATGATTTGTTACCGGGGGAACCGCGGCAAGACGGCACATTCATGTCAGTGACACACACGGAGGTAACCGTTGGAGCCCCGTACGAACGCCCCCTCGGCCGCTCAGCACGGCGATTCCACGCGGTCCCCGGCGGCGGGCACCGGTCCCGAGCCGGACAAGGAGGGGTGCCGGCAGGTGCTCCAGATCCTCGGCCTCATCGGCAGCAAGTGGAGCATCCTGATCATCGGCCGGCTCCGCGACGGCACCCTGCGCTTCGGCGAACTGCACCGCACCGTCACCGGCATCTCCCAGCGGATGCTCACCCTGACACTGCGGCAGCTCGAACGTGACGGCCTGTTGATCCGCACCGTGCACCCCGTTGTTCCCCCGCGCGTGGACTACACACTCAGCGAACTCGGCACGATGCTGCTGGACTCCGTCGTCGCTCTCGGGAACTGGGCCGCCGTACATCGCCACGAGATCAACGACAACCGGACCCGCTACGACGCCACCCACCCGACGCGGGAACCGTCCTGACGTCCCGGCCCGGCCGGGGCTCAAGACAGCCGTGGTCCCAGCCGCCCTCTACAACCGGTCGGCGAACACCTCGGCCAACTCACGCCATACGGCTCGCAGCAGACGTGCGCTGCCGCCGCCTTAGAAGTCGCTCTCCGTGAAGCCCAGGCGCAGCAGGTTGTTGGTGTAGTGGGGCAGTTGGAGGTACAGGCCAGCATGCGCTTCTCGCCCCGGAGGTCACCGTCGTGCTCGACACCGACCTCGACCGGGCCCGTGCCATCGCACGGGAGCCGAGCGCCGCCGGCACCCGACATCCGCTGCCCAGGGGCGGAACGGCGGCGTCGAGGTAGGCCACCATCGCGCTGTACGGTTTCGCGCGCTGCGGTCCCAGCGCGCTGTGGCTGACGCCCAGGCCCAGGACGAACCGCTCGCGTCGAGGTCCGCGATCCGCGCGGCCACCTGCTCGGCGGGGTGCTCCCACATGGTGAGGATGCCGGTGGCCGAGGACCGAACCGGACGTCGAGCCACTTCATAGAGCTTTCGCGGGGAGCGGACTCCGTTGCCCGCCAGGTCAGGGTCGTGCTGCGGTGTAGAGACATGGCACATGGAAGCGGGGTCGGACTCCTGGGCGGCGGCATTGAGCTGTGCTCAGGCGGCGGGCTGCGGCAGCCCGGGGGCTCGGCGCCGGCCGGGCCGAACCCGTAGGATTCCGCGGTCCCGTCCCAGGGCAGCGGCACACGACAGCCGTCCCGGCGGGGATCCTTGCCCCGCGTACGGTGGTAGACGGGGTCATCACGGCGGTCGGCGGGGATGTCCTCGGCCTCCGGCAGGCCGAGTTCCTCGTCCCGGTGGATGTCGGACGGCGCCGGGCAGCGGCATGGTGAGCAGGGCCGCCGCGCGTGCACGGCGCCGGCCGAGGTCTGTGTCGACGACCGGATTGCACTGACGGACGCCCGCGTCGGTACTGGTGTCGGGCCGCCCGCCACCCCGGTGACCGCACGGTCGTCGGCGGCCTACGCGGCGACGCCGGGCAGGGACGGACCGGCGGCGCGGCCTCGGGCGCCGCGTCACCGCGCGTCGGAAGACGCCACCGTGCCCGCCAGGTGGCCGAACACCGCCGCCTTTCCCAGGGCCGTGCCGGTGAGGTACCCGGCTCCGTGGAAGCCGCCGACCACCTCGCCCGCCGCGTACAGGCCGGGGATGACGTCGCCGAACACATCGATCACCCGGAGCCGGTCGTCCACGGCCGTTCCGCAGTACGTCGCGGTCAGCCCGGCGGCGCAGCGCAGACCGTAGAACGGCGGGGTGTCGACCGCGCCGTGTCCGATGGCCCCGGCGCCGACCGGGCGCCCGAAGTCCGGGTCGGCGCCGGCCCGGACGTGCTGGTTGTAGCGCCGGACGGTCGCGTCCAGCGAGTCGGGGTCCACTCCGAGCCGCTCGGCGAGTGCCGGGACGGTCGGGGCCTCCATCAGCAGGCCGTCGGCGAGGGCTCGCCGGTAGTCGCGGGGGGTCGGCCTCGTCTGTGACCGTTCGAAGACCCGCCGGTCGAAGATCTGGTAGGCGATCCCCCCGGGCTGCTCGGCGCAGAGCCGGCCGAGTGTCTTGTAGCTCAGTGACTCGTCGGCGAACCGGCGCCCGTCCTGATCGACGACGATCGCACCGTCGGCATGGGCGAACATCAGGCGCGGCCGGTCGGTGCCGACAGCCCCGAAGGTCGCCTCGACGTACCCCATGTCGACCAGGCGGGCCCCCAGTCCCGCGGCCATCCGCAGGCCGTCGCCCGTGTTGCCCGCGCCACCCATCTTCGTCACGTCGACCACCCGTGGCGCGAAGGCCCGCAGCAGTTCCTCGCTCCGGGAGAAACCGCCCGTGGTCAGCACGACACCGGAGCGCGCCGTCACCATCGCCTCGCCCCCGTCGGCCCGCCGCACGCGGACGCCGCCGACCCTGCCGTCCGCGGTCCTGGTGAGGCGCAGTGCGGCCGAACTCGGCCAGTACGTCACGTGGGGTGTCTGTCGCAGGCGGTCGTGCAGCGCGTGCGTGACGTCCTGCGCCGCCACGTGCAGCCTCGGCACCGGCATGTTGCCGTTGGCCGGCGCGAGCGTGAACCGCACTCCGCTGCGGCACAGCCAGCGGAAGGTCTCCAGTTGGTGTCCGACGTACGCGTCGACCGTACGGGTGTCGTTGCGCGCCTGCCCCGTGTCGAGGATCGCCCGCCGCAGTTCCTCGGGGTCGTCCTCGACGTCGGCCTCCTCCTGCAGCTCGGTGCCGGCGAACAGCATTCCGCCGCCCGCGCGCACGGAGGAGCCGCCGAATTCGGCCAGCTTCTCCAGCAGGCACACCTCGGCCCCGCGCTCGGCCGCGGCCAGCGCGGCGGCATGTCCCGCGAGGCCCGCGCCCACGACCACCACGTCGACCTCCAGCCCCTGTACGGCGTCGTCCGGGGAGGAGCGGTGTCGTGCGTCCGCTGCGCTGTCGTTCACGGCACCCTCTTCCTGTGGATGCCCCGTCCACAAGCACGGTCACAAGCACGGTCGAACCGACCCGAACAGCGTGTTCGCTGTGCGTCCAGGAGTTCGCTTCTATTACCGTAGGTCCGGACCGAACGAAGCGTCAACGCACCGTCCCGTACCGTGGACGTGGACAACTGCCTGCCCCCAGGCGGAAAGCGAGGAAGGTGTGTCGCGAGTGCCCGCGTCGAATCTGGACCGTCCCACCGAGCCGGCCGACATCGGGGACGAGGACGGTGAGGGTGGACGCGCCGAGCTCGTCAGCGGCTTCAGCCGCGGGCTGGCCGTCATCCGCTGCTTCTCCGTCAACGCGTCGGCCCTGACGATCGCCGAGGTGGCGAAGGCCGCCGGACTGAACCGGTCGACGGCCAGACGGCTGCTGCGCACCCTGGAGGCGGAGGGCTACGTCGGCCTGGCCGGCGGCCGGTACTCGCTGCGCCCGCGCGTGCTGGAGCTGGGGTACGCCTACCTGGCGTCCGTGCCCGTGGACCAACTGCTCCAGCAGCAGTTGTTCGAGGTCGCCGAGAAGGTGCACGAGTCGTGCATCGCCGCCGTCCTGGACGGCCACGACGCCGTGTTCGTGGCGCGAGCGCAGACCACCTATCCGCGCGTGATGAAGCTGGCGCTCAGCGTCGGCACCCGGATCCCCGCACACCGCACGGCCAGCGGCCGGGTGCTGCTCGCGGGTCTCTCCGACGGCGAGCTCGACGACTATCTCCGCACGGCCGACTTCCGGCACGGGACCTCCAGGGAGATCACCGATGCCGATGTCCTGCGCGAGGAGCTGGGGAGGGTCCGGGCACAGGGCTACTGCATCCTGGACCAGGAGATCGAGATCGGGGTCAGGGCCTGCGCCGTGCCGGTGCCGCGGTCGCAGCAGCCCCCGCTGGCCATTGGCGTGTCCTCGCACGCCTCGGTCGGGACGGTCCAGACGGTGCGGCGCGAGCACCTTCCCGTACTGAAGGAGGCCGCCGTGGAGCTGGACTGGGTCTTCCGGCAGCAGCGCACCTGACCCCTTGGCGCGGAAGGGAGCGGGGCGCGTACGCGCCCGGCCCCCTTCCGCGCTTACTTCTGACTTTTTGATCGAACTCCAGTTCGATTGGCATCATGATGGTTCGTTCAGCGAACATGTGGTCGCTATTGACACGCGCCTGTAACCGGATTTAACGTCCTGATGTGGCCGGTGGACGCATAGCGAACGCTGGATCGCCATCCGACCGCATGCGTCGTGAGCCTTCATCACGCTCCCCGGATGTCCCCGACGCCTGTCGCCCTGGCGCGGCGCCGGCGTCCACATTCCGCGCAGACGAACGGAGTTGTGCATCGTGATCACCGCAGAGGAAGCCGACGAACTGACCCGGGTGAGCCCGGGGACGCCTACCGGGGCCTTCCTCCGTCGCTTCTGGCTCCCGTTTCTCCCGTCGGACGCGGTCGCCCCCGGCGGGGAGCCGTTCCCGGTCCGGCTGATGGGTGAGGACCTGATCGCCTTCCGTCGTGAGGACGGAGCGGTCGGCCTCGTCGACACCGCCTGCGCACACCGCCGCGCCCCGCTGATCTACGCCCGCAACGAGGGCTGCGGACTGCGGTGTGTCTACCACGGCTGGCAGTTCGACGTCACCGGTCAGTGCACGGACATGCCGGCCGAGCCCGAGACCAGCCGGTTCAAGCAGCACATCAGGATCAAGGCCTACCCGGTCCGGGAACGCAACGGGGTGCTGTGGACCTACATGGGCGAAGGCGACCCCCCGGAGCTGCCCGAACTGGAGTGGAACCTGGTGCCGGAGGAGAACGTGCATGTCTCCTTCCGGGTGCAGGAGGCCGACTGGCTCAGCTCCTACGAGGGGGAGATCGACTCGGCACACGCGCCGATCCTCCACGGACGCCTGGACAAGACCAGCAAGCGCTCCAACACCATGGCGGCGCGCTCCGGCCGGCCGGTCTTCGACGTGGTCCAGCAGGACTTCGGGATCAGTATCGGTGCGCGCAGGCCCACCCAGGAGGAGGGCGAACTCTACTGGCGCGTCAACCACTTCATGATGCCCTTCTACACGCTCGTACCGCCGAAGGGCTCGGAGTGGGCGGAACTGACCGGCCACGCCTGGGTGCCCATCGACGACACACACACCCTGTGCGTCGGGTTCACCTACCTCCCCGACCGGCCGCTGAACGAGCGCATGGTCGACGTGTTCACCAACGGCTACCGGGGCCGCGAGACGGGCCACCCCAGCAGGCTCGCCTTCGACGACACCGTTCCGCACAACGTGCCGTACTGGCGTTTCATCAGCAAGTACCGGCACGACACCAACTACCTGTTCGACTACGAGCTCCAGCGCGAGACCTACTTCTCCGGTCTCCCGGGACTGTGGGTCCAGGACTCCGGCACCCAGAGCGGCGCCACCCACCTCGCGCCGCGCAGCCACGAACACCTCACCTCCAGCGACGCCGGACTCGTGGTGGCCCGGCAGGCGATGCGGGACTGCGTGGAGGCGTACCGCACGGACGGAGAGCTGCCGACCATAGTGACCGACCCCTCGCTCTACCGGGTGCGGGCCGTGGCCGCCCTGCTCAAGGACGGCGTGCCGTGGACCGAGTCCCTCGACGGCTTCATCCGCCGCGCCGGGGGTGAACCCCTCGGCTACGAAGTCCCCTGAGTCCCAGTCCACGGACGGCTCCGCCGGGTGCGTCCCGAGAAAGGGTCCGCCGGAGAAGTCCCCCGGGAAAGGAAAAGATGATGAAGATCGGTGCCAGCCGGGATCTGTGCAAGGGCCACGGCCAGTGCGAACTGTTCGCCCCGGACGTGTTCGAGGTCGACGACGAGGCGCTCGTCGTCCTCAGGTCCGACACCGTCACGGGCGACGTGGCCGAGAAGTCCGTCCGCGAGGCCGTCACCCACTGCCCCGAACTGGCGATCTGGGTCGAGAAGGAACCGGCATGACCGCCTCCATCAGGACGGTCGGCGACTGTCTGAGGGTCCCGTACCTGGTGACGGCGCAGTCGCAGCCGCTGCCGGACGGAACCTGGGTCCGCCATGTCGAGCACCCGGAACTGCCCGACTGCACGGCGCAGGCGGAGTCCATCACCGAGGCACTGAGCCTGCTCGACCACCGCCGGATAGAGGTCGTTCTCACCATGCTGGCGGGGGGCGAGCGGCCCCCGGCGCAGCGCGCGCCGATCGGTGACCAGCAGGCCCGGCACCGGGTGCGGCGGGCCGGTCTGACCGACCGTGTCTCGCAGTTGTGGAACCGCGACGCGGACTCCCTGGCCGCCACCGACTGGCCGGTGTGACGCCCCTACCCCTCGCATCAGCAGGTGGGAGAACGAGATGCCGATCGTCGGCCCCTACGGCGCAGGTCCCGACAGGTTCCGCCCGGAGCCCCGCGCCGGTCACGAGCACAAGCACCACCGGTCCGTGAGCCCGCGGGCAGGCGTCCGGCACGGGGGCACCCCGTGAGCGCCCGGTCCGCCGCCGCGTTCGTCTCGGCGGGCTACAGCACGGTCGACCGGCACTCCGACCGGGGCATCCTGGCCTACGCGCTGGACGCAGCCGTCGACGCGCTCGACGCGGCGGGCATCGACCGGGACGAGGTGGACGGCTATGTCGGCATCGCCGGCTCACCCAACCCGGGCGCCGGGCATGTCGACGGAGCGGACCACGTGACGGCGTACCTGGTGGCCGACGCGCTGGGTCTGGGGAGGCTGGGGTGGGCGTCCGACGTCTCGGGGTTCGCCGTCGGGATGGCGGCCGGTGCCGCGCAGGCGATCGCCGCCGGGGAGTGCCGGTGTGTCCTCGGGGTGCGGGCCGTCCACCACGCCCCGGGCGCACGGGGCGCACCGGCCGTCTCCGGTGACGTGGTCGCGCGCGGCACCGACCTGTACCGGCTGCCGTTCGGCGCCGGTCCCGGCGGCACCCGGTTCGCCGTCCGGGCACAGCGCTACCTCGAACTGTCCGGAGCCCGGCGGGAGGACCTGTGGCACGTGGTGCACGCCGCACGCGAGCACGCCCGCGCCAACCCCGTCGCGGTCTTCCGCGACAAGGAACTCACCCGCGACGCCTACCTCGACGCGCCCCTGACCGTCGAACCACTGGGCCTCTACGACTGCGACATGCCGGTCTGCGGGGCCGGGGCCTTCGTCATGGTCTCCGCCGAAAAGGCCCGGCGCAGCGGGCGACCCGCCGCCTATCTGCGCGGCTGGACCAACTGGACCGACTCCGCCGCGATCTTCGAGCGGTCCGGCGTGGCCCGGCGGGACATCCAGGTCTGCCAGCTCTACGACGGCTACTCGCCGATGCTCTACGAGTGGCTGGAGCGGCTCGGCTGGTGCGATCCGTACACCGCCTGGAAGTTCGTCGCCGACGGTCACACGGCACCCGGCGGCGCACTGCCCGTCAACACCTTCGGCGGGGCGCTGGGCGAGGGCCGCCTGCACGGGATGGGCCACCTGCGCGAAGGAATAGTCCAGGTCCTGGGGACCGCGGGGGCCCGGCAGGTCCCCGGGGTGCGCAACTGCCTCGTACAGATCGGCCCGTACGACCGTTCAGCTCTCGCCGTACTGAGCACCGAACCAGGAGGAGACCGATGACAGACGTGTCCGCGGTGGCCGAGCGCGCCCCGCAGGTCGCACTGGCCGACTGCCGGGTGCTGGAGCTGAGCCGTTCCTCCGCCGCGGTGGCCGGACGCGTACTGGCCGACCTCGGCGCCGAAGTGATCAAGATCGAGCCGATCGGCGGCGAGGAGGCCCGGCGCGCCGAGCCCGCCTTCCACGGCCCCGACGGCGAACGGCACAGCTTCGCCTTCCTCGCCCACAACCTCAACAAGCGCAGCGTCACCCTCGACATCGACGCCGAGGCGGGCCGCGAGCTCCTCGGCCGGCTGGCCGCCACGAGCGACATCGTGGTCGTCGACTGGGAGCGCGTCGGCGCCCCGGCGGAGGCCGACCGACTGCACGCGCTGTGCACGGCGGCCAACCCGCGCCTGGTGTTCTGCGAGATCTGGCCCTACGGCCGCGGAGCCCACGAGACCACTCTCGCCACCGACCTCACCCTGCAGGCACAGGGCGGCCACCTCTACCTCAACGGCGACACCGACCGGGCGCCGGTGGGGATCGGCGCTCCCGTCGCCCTGCTCCAGGGCGGCGCCGAAGCCGCCTTCGCGGCGCTGATGGCCTATTACCATGCGCTGCGCACGGGCATCGGCCAGCGCGTCGACGTCTCCCTGCAGAGCTGTGTGGTGTGGAGTCTGCTGAACACCACCATGACCTGGCAGTGTCTCGGCATCGACGAGATCCGCGGCGGCGCGGTCAAGAAGGAACGCGGCAACAGCTTCTCCACCCGGCTGGTGTGGCCGTGCAAGGACGGCCATGTCCAGTTCGGGCCGGTCGGCGGCGGGGGCGGCGCCGTCCGCGAGGCGTCCTTCTCGGCCCTGGTCGAGTGGATGCGCCAGGAGGGGTACTTCAAGGACATCCTCCTCGCCCACGACTGGAACGGTCCCGAGCGCTTCACCGTTCCGCAGGAGGCGTACGACGAGGTGACCGAGGCCATCGGCGACTTCATCCGCAGCCGCACCCTGGACGAGCTGGTGGAGCGCGGCATGAAGCACCGCATCCTGCTCGCGCCGATCTACTCCGTACCGCAACTGCTGACCGCCGAACAACTGCTGGCCCGTGACTTCTTCGTCGAGGTCCGGGACGAGAGGCGGGGCACCACGGCCCTGCATCCGGGGCCGTTCGCCCGGCTCGGCGCCACCCCCGTCGTGGACTTCCGGCGCGCACCCGAGGCGGGCGCCGACACCGAGGACGTTCTCGCCGCCCTGGGCCTCACCCGCGACGAGACGGCCGTCCTGCGTTCCGCGGAGGCACTGTGACCACCGACCGGCCCGCCCCGTCGACCGACCGGCCCGCACCGCCCGCCGGCCGCGAGCCGGCTTCGGGCGAGGGCATCTTCGCCGGGCTCAAGGTGCTCGACTTCACCTGGGCGGCGGCCGGGCCCATCGTGACCAAGCAGTTCTCCGACAACGGCGCCACCGTGGTGAAGATCGAGTCCGGCCGGCACCCCGACAGCGTTCGCCTGGGCGGCCCCTTCAAGGACGGCAGACCCGGTATCAACCGCAGCGGCTTCTTCGCCGACTTCAACAGCTCCAAGCAGAGTGTCGCCGTCGACATGGGCAGCGAGGAGGGCCGGGCACTCGTCCGGCGCCTGGCCGCCTGGGCCGATGTCGTCGCCGAGAACTTCCGGCCCGGCGTCATGGACCGCTGGGGACTGGGCTACGAGCAGGTGCGCGAGACCAACCCCGGTGTCGTCTTCCTCAGTTCCTCCCTCTACGGCGATGACGGGCCCTGGTCCTCGCTCGCCGGATTCGGCGCCCAGGGGGCCGCCGCCGCCGGCATCCACGCCCTGACCGGCTGGCCGGACCGGGCTCCCGCGCTGCCCAAGGGCGCCTACACGGACTCGACCTCGCCGCGCTACGCGATGGCCGCGCTGACCGCGGCCCTGATCCACCGCGAGCGCACCGGCCAGGGCCAGCGCATAGAGATGTCCCAGGTGGAGAGCACGGTGGAGATCCTCGCCGCGCACCTGCTGGAGTACCAGCTCACCGGCTCGGCCCCGGATCGCGCGGGCAACGCGGCGAAGGGCCGCCGGCTGCACGCCGTACTGCCCTGCGCGGGAGACGACCGCTGGATCGCCGTGGAGGCTCGCACCGACGCCGAATGGCACGGCCTGCTCGACGTCCTCGGCCGGTACGGCGACGCCGAGCCGCTGCGTGAGCTGTCGGCGGTGGAGTGCCTGATCCGGTCCGCCGAGGTCGAACGCCTGGCCGCCTCGCTCACCGCGGTCGCCGACCCCTTCGAGCTGATGGACCGTCTGCAGGCGGCGGGCGTCCCCTCGGGTGTCGTCCTGACGGGTTCCGACCTGCTGGCCGACGAGCGGCTCCGGGCCCGCGGACACTTCTGGCCGCTGCCCCACGCCGAGATGGGGACCCTCGACTACAACGGCCCCGCCTACCGCTTCGAGCGCACCCCCTCCCGGCTGACCGGCGCCGCGCCGCTGCTCGGCGAGCACACCGACGACGTCATGCGCGATCTGCTCGGACTGGACGACGAGCAGATCGCGGACCTGCACGAGAGGGGCGTACTCCGGTGAGACTCCCCGACCCGACACCGACTGCGGCGGCCCGCCGGACGCGCGGACACCGGCCACACCCCGAGGAAGCGGTGATGACATGGCAGTGATCAAGTCCCGGGCCCTGGTACTGGAGAAGCCCGGCAAGGACCCGCTCGTGCGGGAGATCGACGTCCTGGACCCCGGGCCCGGTGAGGTCCGGGTCCGGATGGCCGCCTCCGGGGTGTGCGGGACCGACGGCCACGCCGTCGAGGGCACGCACCCCCTGCGGGGCCTCCCGGTCGTCCTCGGACACGAGGGCGCCGGAGTGGTCGAGAGCGTCGGCGCGGGTGTCACCGCGCTCCGCGAGGGCGATCACGTGGTGTGCGCGCTCGCGGTGCCCTGCGGTGTCTGCCGCCAGTGTGCGCGCGGTCTGGCCGCGCACTGCAACAGCCCGAAGCGGGCCCAGGCCATCGCGGGCCTCGCCGCCGACGGCACCACGCGGATGCGCCGCGACGGCGAGCCCGCCCATCCGTTCTTCGGTGTGGGCACGCTCTCCCAGTACACGACCGTCCGCCAGGAGCAGGCGGTACGGATCGACTCCGACCTGCCGCTGGACGAGTTCTGTCTGACCGGCTGCGGGGTGATCACCGGAGTGGGGGCCGCCCTGAACATCGGGCAGGTGCAACCCGGTGACACGGTCGTGGTCATCGGCTGCGGCGGGGTGGGGGCCAACGTCATCCAGGCCTCCCGGATCGCCGGCGCCTCCCGGATCGTCGCGGTCGACACGCTGCCCGAGAAGCTGGACCTGGCCCGGCGCTTCGGCGCCACCGACACGGTGGACGCCCGCGGGGACGTGCCGGCGGCGATCCGCGCGATCGAGCCGGACGGCGCCGACATCGTCTTCGAGGTGGTCGGCAACCCCTCGCTCACCGCGTCCGCGCTGACCCTGGCCCGGGTCGGCGGCAAGTGTGTGATGGTCGGCATCCCGCCGGTCGGCGCCACCCTCTCGCTCGACGCGTTCGCCCTCGTCGGCAACCGGCAACTGCTGGGCTGCCGGGGCGGGGCCGTCGTACCGGCCCGCGACCTGGAACGGATCGTGCGCTTCTACCGGGCCGGACACCTCCGGCTCGGTGAACTCGTCGGCCGGCGGCTGGCCCTGGAGGACGTCGGCAAGGCCTTCGCCGAGCTGGGCAGCAGCTCCTTCGCGCGCAGTGTGGTGGTGTTCTGATGGCCGGCGGCGACGTGGTGATCGTGGGCGGCTCGCTGGGCGGGCTGCACACCGCCGAGGCGCTGCGCGGCCAGGGCTGGACCGGCGCCATCACCGTGGTGGACACCGAACCGGAGCCCCGCTACGACCGCCCTCCGCTCTCCAAGCAGTACCTCGGCGCGGGAACGTCCGTCGACGAGAAGCTGTTGCGCGCCCCTCAGGACCTCGACGCACTCGGCCTGGACTGGCGGCTCGGCGAACGCGCCGTCCGACTGCGCCCCGCCGAGCACCGGATCGACCTGGCGGGCGGCGACACCCTCGGCTTCGGCAAGCTCGTGATCGCCACCGGGGTCCGCGCCGTGTGGCCCCCCGCTCTGCGCGTCCCCGCCGCACTCACCCTGCGCACCCGCGACGACGCCGCGAGGCTGCGCGCCGAGCTGGCACCGGGGGTCCGGCTGGTGGTGGTCGGCGCCGGGTTCATCGGTCTGGAGGTGGCCGCCACCTTCCGTGCCGCCGGAGCGGAGGTCGATGTAATCGAGACCGAACAGGCGCCGCTGACGCGGCAGTTGGGGCCGGAGGTGGGTCGCGCGTTGCAGCGCCTGCACGAGGCGCACGGGGTCCGCTTCCACCTCGGCACCCGGGCCGCTTCGGCGGTCCCGGCCGGCGACGGCTGCCGGGTCGAGCTGTCCGACGGCCGTCGTCTCGACGCGGATGTGCTGCTCGTCGCGATCGGCTCGGTGCCCGCGGTCGACTGGCTGGCCGATTCGGGGCTCACCCTGGACAACGGCGTCGTCTGCGACACGCGACTGGCCGCGGCGCCCGACGTCTTCGCGGTCGGCGACGTCGTCCGCTGGACGCACCCCATGACGGGCCGCACGACCCGCATCGAGCACTGGACCAACGCCGTCGAACAGGCCGCACATGTGGCGCGGCACATCATCGCGCCGGACGGCGGACACGCCCCCTTCGGCACGGTGCCCTACTTCTGGTCCGACCACTACGGCAGCCGCGTACAGGCTCATGGATTCGTCAGCGGCGAGCACGAACTGGAACTGCTGGACGGCGAGTTGGACGGCGGCAGGTTCGCCGCCCTCTACCGCCGGGACGGACGGATCACCGGCGTCGTCGGTCTCGACAACCCGCGCCAGGTGCTCGCCGGCCGACGCCGGGTGGTCGCCGATCTCACGGCCGAGGAGGCCCTCTCGTGAACCGCTCTCACCACCTCGCGTGCCGCACGCGCACCGAAGGCAGGAGGAACCGATGACCGCCCACGACACCCCGGCGTACCCGTTCACCCGGAACGGGGCCTGCCCCTTCGCACCGCCGTCGGAGTACGAGCGGCTGCGTGAGAGTGAACCGGTCAGCAGGGTCCGGCTCCACGACGGCCGCGAGGCGTGGCTCTTCACCCGGTACGAGGACATCCGGGAGGTGCTCGGCAACCCGGCGTCCAGCGCGGAGACCCTTCGCGGGGGATTCCCCTTCCTCAGCCCGGCGGACTCGGTCGCCAAGCGCGCCCAGTCCTTCCAGCGCTGGGACGACCCCCGGCACGCCGAGCGCCGCCGCATGCTGATGCCCCATTTCACGATCAAGCGCGTCGAGAGGATGCGGCCACGTGTCCGCGGCATGATCGGGCACTACTACGACCGGATGGTCGAAGCGGGGCCGCCCGCCGACCTGGTCGAGTCGCTGGCCCTCGCGGTCCCGTCGACGGTCGCCTGTGAGCTGCTCGGCGTGGACTACGAGGACCATGTCTTCTTCGAGTCCCGCTTCGCCGTCCGGCTGGACCGCTCCGCGACCGCGGAGCAGGTCCGCAAGGTCACCACCGAGCTGACGGAGTACGTCGACCGTGTGGTGCGGTCCAAGTACGGCAAGCAGAACGACGACCTGATCGGGCGGTTCGTCAACGAGCACGTGGAGACCGGCGACGTGACCCACGAGGACGCGGTCACCGACGCCGTCCTGCTGCTGCTCGCCGGACACGAGACGACCGCGAACATGATCGCCCTGGGCACCCTCGTCCTGCTGGAGCACCCCGACCAACTGGCGCGCATCCAGCGGGACAAGAGCCTGGTGCCGCAGGCGGTCGAGGAACTCCTGCGCTATCTGACGATCTCCCAGACCATGGGCGTACGGATGGCCAAGGACGACTTCGAGGTGGCGGGCTGCCCGGTCCGCTCCGGCGACGCGCTGATCGTGCCGGTCGCGGCGGCCAACTGGGACGGCTCGGTCTTCCCGGAGCCGGAGCGCTTCGACGTCACCCGGGCCGAGGCCCGCGGGCACGTCACCTTCGGCTACGGCACACACGGCTGCCTGGGCCAGCCGCTGGCCCGGATGGAACTGGCCGAGGTCTTCTCCACGGTGTTCGACCGGCTGCCCGGCCTGCGCACCGGGATCCCGCTCGACCAGGTGGACTTCAAGTCGGACGCGGTCTTCTACGGCGTGCGGTCCCTGCCGGTGACCTGGGACGACGAAGCAGCCCGTGCCGCCGCGGCAGGACGGGCACAGGAACGCACGGGAACAAGGAAGGCGACGGACCAGCGATGAAGATAACTATCGAGCCCCACAAGTGCGTGGCCGCCGGACTGTGCGTGGTGGCCGAGGACTCCGTGTTCGACCAGGACGAGGAGTCGGGCACCGTCGTGCTGCTCACCGACGCACCGCGGGAGGACCTGCGCGAGAACGTCCTGGAAGCCGCCCGCATCTGCCCCGCGCAGGCCATCGCGATCAGGCAGGACGGTACGCCGGCATGACCGGCCGCAGGCACGACGGAAGGAACCCGGCATGACGACAGTGGCGCCCACGATCGACACCGACGCACGCGCGTCGGTCGTACTTCCCCCGACCGATCTGCTGATCGACGGCGAGTGGCGGCCGGCCCGGTCCGGTGAGCGGTTCGCCGTCATCGACCCGGCCACCGAGCGGGAGACGGCACAGGTGGCCCGCGGTCGGGCCGAGGACATCGCCGACGCCGTGGCGGCGGCCCGGCGGGAGGTGGACGGCGGCCGGTGGTCGAAGCTGTCGGGGCTGGAGCGGGGCCGGCTGCTGTTCGCCCTGGCCGACCTGCTCCAACGTGACTTCCAGGCCATCACCCGCCTGGAGGCCCTCGACATCGGCCAGCCGTTCAAGACCCCGACACCGGCGATCGCGGCGATCCGCTACTTCGCGGGCTGGGCCGACAAGATCGACGGCCGACAGGTCAGCCTGCCGGACGTCGGCGGCCGGCCGACCCACACCTACGTCCGCCGTGAACCGGTCGGTGTGGTCGGCGCGATCACCCCGTGGAACGCGCCCCTGATGACCGCGGCCTGGAAGATCGCGCCCGCTCTGGCGGCCGGCTGCACGGTGGTCCTCAAGCCGCCGGAGGACGCCCCGCTCAGCACGCTCCACCTCGGTGCCCTGGCCCTGGAGGCGGGTTTCCCGCCCGGCGTCGTCAACGTCGTACCCGGGTTCGGGCAGGAGGCCGGCGCGGCGCTGGTCGAGTCCCCGGGGGTGGACAAGATCACCTTCACCGGCAGTTCGCAGGTCGGGCGGAACATCGGCGCGAAGGCCTCCGGACTGCTCAAGTACGTGACGCTCGAACTCGGCGGCAAGTCACCGCAGATAGTGTTCGCGGACGCCGACGTCGACCGGTTCATTCCCATGATGGCCCGTCAGTTCTATCAGGGCAGCGGGCAGGTGTGCGCAGCGGGCACCCGGCTGCTGGTGGAGCGTTCCGTGGTGGACCAGGTCGTCGAAGGGGTCGCGGCCGAGCTGCGCAAGGTGCGGGTCGGCGACCCCTTCGACGCGAACACCCACATCGGCTCGCTGATCAGCCGCAAGCACTTCGATCGGGTCACGGGCTATCTCGACACGGGCCGCGCCGAGGGCGCCGAACTCGTGACCGGTGGCGAACGCCTGGGCGAGCGGGGCTTCTTCCTGGAGCCGGCCCTCTTCACCGGCGGCATCGACATGACCGTCGCGCAGGAGGAGATCTTCGGGCCCGTCGGCGTGCTCGTCCCGTTCGACGGCTACGACCAGGCCATCCGGATGGCCAACGCCACCGACTACGGGCTGGCCTCGGTCGTCTACACCGGCAGCATGTCCACGGCACACCGGGCCGCCACGCAGATCAGGGCCGGCATGGTGCGGATCAACGGCGGGGCGGGCATCCCCGCGCCCTCGGTGCCGTTCGGCGGCACGAAGGGCAGCGGCCTCGGGCGGGAGCTGAGCTTCGCCGGGATCGAGGCGTGCACCGTCGAGAAGACCGTCAGCTTCGAACTCTGAAAATGGCCGACCGCTACCCGGCGCCTTTTCCCTTCCCCATCCCCCGCCACTGCTGCCGCTGCCGTCGAGGCCGCCAGGGCTGCCACTTCCGCACCGTATGTACGAAGGAGAACACCAGTGTTCGATGATCTGGCCGGAAAAGTAGCGCTCGTCACCGGCGCGGGCCGCGGCATCGGCCGTGCCTACGCCGAGGCGTTCGGGCAGGCGGGGCTGAAGGTCGTCGTCTCCGACATCCTGGACGAGGAGGGCGAGGAGGTCGCCGCGGCTCTCCGGGAGGCGGGCCACGACGCCGTGTACATCCGGGCCGACGTGAGCGACGCCGAATCGGTCGCCGGCCTGGCCAAGCGGGCCGCCGACACCTACGGCGGAATCGACGTCCTCGTCAACAACGCCGGCCTCTGGGGCGATCTGGACTTCGCCTCCGTGTTCGACATCACGCCGGAACGCTGGGACAAGGCGTTCGCGGTGAACGTCAAGGGCGTCTGGCAGGTCTCCGTCGCGGTCGCCCCCTACATGCGGGACCGGCCGGGCGCGGCGATCATCAACCAGGCGTCCACCGCCCCCTACATCGTCACCCCCCGCACCGCCGACTACACCGCGGGCAAGGCCGGGGTCATCTCGCTCACCAAGGTGCTCGCCAAGTCCCTCGCGGAGTACGGGATCCGGGTCAACGCCCTCGCACCGGGAGGCATCGCCACCGAGGCGTCACTGAACAAGTCCACGAACCTGTTCACCGAGTCCAGCATCGCCCAGCAGTGCGTCAAGCGGGCCGGGCAGCCGTCCGACCTCATAGGTCCGCTCATGTTTCTGGCCAGCGGGGCCTCGGGATACATGTCCGGTCAGGTGCTGGTCGTCGACGGCGGCAAGACCATGCCCGCCTGACGGGCACCCCGAAAACCACCAGGCCAGGAAAGGATCGACGTGGACATAACGAGCGGTGACGAGGCCGCCGTGGACGACACGGACCGAAGCGATCAGCTCTACCTGGGCGGCCGTTGGGTGAAGGCCGAGTCCGCCGAGCGGATCTCCGTCGTCTCCCCGTTCACCGAGGAGGTCATCGGCTCCGTCCCCGCCCCCACCGGGCGGGAGGCAGACGCGGCCGTGGCGGCGGCGCGGGCCGCATTCGACTCGGGCGAATGGCGGCGCACCCCCGTCGAGCGGCGGATCGAGGTGCTGCTGCGCCTCGCCGACCGTTACGAGGCGGTGGTGGAGACCATGGGCCGCACGCTCACCGCGGAGATGGGCGCGCCCATCGGCTGGACCGTCCGCGCCCAGGCCGGCGGCTCGGTGGCGATCATCCGTGCCATGGCGGAGGAGGCCCGGCGCTATCCCTGGGAGGAGGACCGTCTCGACGGCCGGGCGGCGGTGCTACGGGAGCCGGTGGGTGTGGTCGTCGCCATCCCGCCGTGGAACGTCCCGCAGACGACCGCCCTCTCGAAGGTGGTCCCGGCGCTGCTGGCGGGCTGCTCGGTGGTGGTGAAACCGTCGCCGGAGACACCGCTGGACGCGCTGCTCCTGGCGAAGCTGTTCGACGACGTGGGACTGCCGGACGGCACTCTCAGCATCCTTCCGGGCGGCCGGGAGATCGGCGAGCGGCTCGTCGCGCATCCCGGCGTGGACCATGTGGCCTTCACCGGGTCCACCGCCGCGGGACGTTCCATCGCCTCGGTCTGCGGCCGTGACCTCAAGCGCTGCACGCTCGAACTCGGCGGCAAGTCGGCCGCGATCGTCTGTGACGACGCCGACCTGGACCAGGTGACGGCCGGACTGCGTACCGCGTCCTTCAACATCAGCGGCCAGGCGTGCATCGCGCAGACCCGCGTCCTGGCGCCACGCGGCCGCTACTCGGAGGTGGTGGACGCGCTGGCCGGCCTCGCCCGCGGGCTCACCCTGGGCGACCCGGCGGACCCGGCCACCGATCTGGGGCCCCTCGTGACCAGTGCGCACCGCGACCGGGTGCTGTCCTACATCGACCTCGGGGAACGCGAGGGGGCCCGGGTGGTCGCCGGGGGCAGCAAGCCTCCGGCGGGGCTCACCCGCGGATGGTTCGTGGCTCCGACCGTCTTCGCCGACGTCGGCAACGACATGCGGATCGCCCGCGAGGAGATCTTCGGACCGGTGCTCTGCGTGATCCCGTACGAGGACACCGACGAGGCCGTCGCCCTCGCCAACGACTCGGACTTCGGCCTCGCGGGGTCGGTCTGGACGCAGGACCCCGAGCGCGCGGACGCCCTGGCGCGGGAGGTACGCACCGGGATGATCGGCGTCAACGGGTTCCGTCCCGACTTCTCTCTGCCGTTCGGTGGCGTCAAGGCGTCCGGTATCGGGCGCGAGTTCGGCCGCGAGGGTCTGGACGCCTATGTGGAGAGCAAGGCGTACTACCGGACGGCGCCGCGGTGACGGGCACGCTGCGGGCACGACCGGTGCCCGCGACGCACGACCGGCCCTTCTGGGACGGGTTGCGCGAGCACCGGCTGATGCTGCCCCGGTGCGACCGGTGCGAGTTGTTCGCGTACCCGCCGGCGCCGCGCTGCCGGCGTTGTCTGCGGCCCACGCGGACCTGGAGGCAGTGTGCCGGTACCGGCACACTGCACGCCTGGGCCACCGCCCGCCGCCCGTTCGCCCCGGGGTTCACCGCCCCGTACACGGTCGCGCAGGTTGCGCTGGACGTCCAGGACGGCCTGCTGATCGACGCCCTCCTGCTGCCGGCCGACAAGGACACACCCCGCATCGGGTCCCCGGTGACCGCGGTCCACCTCGACGACCGGCGCGGTTTCAGCGTGCTCGCCTTCCGGTGCGTGCGCCGGACGCCGCGTCCGCCGACCGATTGACACTCCGTTCAGCCTCCGATTACGCTCGCATAGCGACCACATGTTCGCTGGATGACCGAACGTCGACCCGTGGGACCGCCGGTACGCCGGTCGGTCCCGGGCCGCAGCCGCCGGCACCGGACGCTCAGTCCGCAGGCCGTGCCCCCGATCCGACCGCCGCCGAGCGAGAACACAGCCGGGCGCCGGCCCCGAGGAGTCCCCATGGTCACCACCACCCGTACCCGCGTCGAAGCCGGCGGCACGTCATGAGTCCTGTCGGTCGGGCCGCCCCCGCCGTCCGTGTTCCGCTGCTCATCGGCGGAAAGCCGACCGAGGGACGCGGCACCTTCGAAGTACGCGACCCCGGCCGGTTCACCGATGTCGTCGCGCTCGTCGAGGAGGCGGGCCCCGAGCACGTGGACGCCGCCGTACGGGCCGCCGCGGGGGCCGCCGCGGACTGGCGGGACCGGTCCGTCGCGGAACGGGTCGCGCTGCTCGGCGCGGCGGTGAGCGCCGTCGAGTCGGCGATCGGGGAACTCTCCCCGCTGCTGACCCGGGAGAACGGGGGCACGCTCGTCGAGTCCCGGATGGACCTGACCCGCGGGGCAGCGCTGTTCCGCGATCTCCTCGGCCTCGCGCCGCAGTTCCTGGCCCCCCGCACGACCGAGACCGCGACCCACCGGCTCTCCGTCGAGCGGGTCCCGGTGGGGGTCGTCGCGCTGATCGTGCCGTGGAACTCGCCGATCGTGCTCACCCTGTCCAAGCTCGCCCCGGCCCTGGTGAGCGGTAACACCGCGGTGGTCAAGCCGTCGGTGCTGGCTCCGGTCACCCTCACCGAGGTACTGCGGACGATCGCGGACGGCCTGCCGCCCGGCGTACTGAACGTGGTGCACGGGGACGCGGAGGCCGGCAGCACCCTGGTGGCCCATCCGTCCGTGCGCAAGGTGTCCTTCACCGGCAGCGTCCCGGTCGGCCGGCAGATCATGGCCGACGCCGCCGGCGGCGTGAAGAGGGTGAGCCTGGAACTCGGCGGGAACGACGCGGCCGTCGTCCTGGACGACGCCGACTTCGCCGCGGCGGTCCCCGCGCTCGCCAAGGGGGCCTTCACCCGGGCGGGCCAGATCTGCTTCGCCGTCAAGCGGGTGTACGTGCCCGCTGGGCGCATCGACGCGTTCCATGAGCAGATGTGTGCCGAGGTCGACGGCTACCGCGTGGGTCACGGCACGGACGAGCGGACCACCTTCGGCCCGCTGATCAGCGCCCGCGAACGCGACCGGGTACGGGGACTGGTCCGGCGGGCCCGGGAAGCCGGAGCCGAGGTGCGGGAACTCGGCCGCCCCACCGACTCGGTGGACTGGGAGGGCGGCAACTACCTGCTCCCCACCGTGGTCAGCGGCCTGGACCCGCGGGCGGAGCTGGTCACGGTCGAACAGTTCGGTCCGGTTCTGCCACTGGTGCCCTACCAGGACGAGGACGAGGCGGTGGCGCTCGCCAACGACAGCGAGTACGGCCTCGCGTCCTCGGTGTGGAGCACCGACACCGACCGGGCGCTGCGGGTGGCCCGCCGGATCGAGGCCGGGGCAACCTTCGTCAACAGCCACAACCTGTGGTCGCTCTCCTTCGACATGCCCTTCGGCGGAGTGAAGCAGAGCGGTCTCGGCCGCGAGCGCACCGCCCTCGGGCTCCAGGAGTACGTCGAGGAACACGCGATCCGCCTGACCAAGTGACCGGGTGCCCCGGATGCCGGCGTGTGCGCCGGACCACCGGGCCGTTCGACGGGAGCAGTGAAGCATGGACGATCCGAAGGACGCGCTGGCGGAGTTCCGCGCGCGTATCAAGGCGCAGCGGACCCCGCTGCCCCGTCCGCTCGAGACGGACGACCTCGTCGTCCGCGAGGAGGATCTGGCCTGGTACGAACCGGCGGACAACCCCACCCGGCTGGCCCCCGTGCTCGGCACGGCGGTCGCTTCGTTCGAGATGTTCCTCCAGGACTTCGCCCCCGGCGGCTCCACCGACATGCAGCGCCATCATCACGAGGCTGTGCACTACGTCCTGTCCGGCAGCGGCTACAGCGAGATCGGCGACGGGCGCCACACCTGGGAGCGGGGCGACTTCGTGAGCGTCCCCCCGATGATGTGGCACCGCCACTACAACGGCAGCGACACCGAGCCCGTCCGCATGTTGATCATCGAGAACTCGAAGCTGCTGGACCATCTGGGACTCAACTACCGCACGTCGGTGGGTCTGCGGACCTGGGCCGAACTGGCCGGGACCGACGACCGGCGACATGAGCAGGAGCAGGGATGACGACACCACGACTCTCCGTCGAGCAGGTCCGCGGGGTCTTCGCGATCATGCCGACCCCCGCGGTCGAGGGCGCCGAGGACCCCTCGGTCACCGACACCGTCGACCACGAGGAGACCGCCCGCGCGGTGCGGGCCCTCATCGACGACGGCGTCGACGCGGTACTGACGACCGGCACCTTCGGCGAGTGCGCCACCCTCACCTGGGACGAGCTGCGGGGCTTCGCCGGGACCGCGGTGGACGCCGCCGAGGGGCGCGCCCCTGTCTTCGTCGGTGCCACCACGCTCAACACCCGGGACACCATCGCCCGTGCCCGGGTACTGCGGGATCTCGGCGTGACCGGTCTGCTGCTGGGGCGTCCGATGTGGTGCCATCTCGATGACACCGACATCGTCCGCTACTACACGGCGGTCGCAGCGGCCGTACCCGAGCTGGCGATCATCGTCTACGACAACCCCGAGGCGTTCAAGGGGAAGATCAGCAGTGCGGCGTACCGCCGGCTCGCGGCCCTGCCGCAGGTGGTGGCCGCCAAGTACCCGACACTCGGACCCACTTTCACCGACGACCTGGCCGCCATGGCCGGCCGGATGCGCGCCCTCCCCGTGGACCGCGACTGGTTCACCGCGTGGGAGAAGGCGCCCGGTGAGCTCACCGCGTGCTGGAGCGGCAGCGCCTCGTGCGGGCCGCGCCCGCACGTGGAACTGGCCCGCCGGATCGCCGCGGGGGACGCCGAGGGGGCCCGCCGGCTCACCGACGAGTTCCAGGCGGCGGCGCAGGGCTTCCTTCCGCAGGGGCAGTTCGCGCTGTTCGCGCAGTACAACATCCAACTGGAGAAGATCCGCATCGACGAGGCGGGTTATGTGAAGGCCGGCCCCTCACGCCCGCCGTACCTCAACTGCCCCGAGGAGTATGCGGCCGGTGCCCGGGCATCGGGCCGCCGCTTCGCCGAACTCCAGAGCGCGTACGGCACGAAGGCGGGGAGCGCTCGATGACCGACACGACTCTCGCGGCCGGGTTCACCGACAAGCTGGTGATCACCGGACTCGCGCAGACCGAGCGCAGGGCGCGGGACGACAAGGAGTGGCAAGTGCTGCTGGACAGCTACCACGAGGACGCCCGGATCTTCCTCTCCTGGTTCGACGGGAGCCCGTCGGAGTTCGTCACGTCCTCGCAGCGCATGGCGGACCGTCCGGGCGGCCATGCCCTCCATGAACTCGGCCCTACGCTCGTCCGGGTCGACGGGGACCGGGCGCTCGCGGACACCTCCTGCGCCATCCTGATGCGCCGCGTGTTCGAGGGCGTCGAGTGCGACCTGACCGCCTACTGCCGGCACCGCTCACGGGTCGAGCGCCGGGCCGGCCGCTGGCGGCTGTGTTCGTTCGTCGGGATCTACGCGAAGAACACCCTGGTTCCGGTGGTGCCCGGCACCGCGCCGAAGCTCGACGAGGCGCGGCTCG
This sequence comes from Streptomyces sp. NPDC088747, assembly GCF_044751025.1. Taxonomy (NCBI): domain Bacteria; kingdom Bacillati; phylum Actinomycetota; class Actinomycetes; order Kitasatosporales; family Streptomycetaceae; genus Streptomyces; species Streptomyces sp. NPDC088747. Next base: position 453,737 of record NZ_JBIVKZ010000004.1, on the reverse strand, counting down.
GCACGTACCGCTCCAGCTACGACTTCCAGTGCTACCACCGCGAGCAGGAGGGCAACACGCCCTTCTCGAACAGGCCGGGCCTGGACCGCCCGGACCTCGTGGCGGCCCTGGAGGAGGCCGACCGCGCCTGGCTGGCGGGCGCGGATCTGCCCCTGGGCGTGGGCGGCGAGTAGCGTCGCGCCGCTGAGCGGACGAGGACATGGCGTACGTGATCGGTGGCGGATGCCTCGACGTGTTGGACAGCTCCCGCGTGGACACCTGTCCCGTCGACTGCGTCCGCCAGGGCACCCGCAAGCTCTACGTCCATCCCGACGAGTACATCGACTGCGGGACCCGCGAACCGGCCTGTCCGGTGGAGGCGCTCTTCCAGGACGTGCGGGTCCCCGAGGACCGACGCGGTCATGTCGAGGCCAGCCGGGCGTTCTTCGACGAGATCGGTTCGCCCGGCGACGCGGTCGCGCGAGGGACCGAACCACAGCAATCGGGAAGGGATGAATCGACATGCACGCCGATGCACAGGACCAGGGCCGCTGCCCGTTCGCTCATGGCTCCGAAGAGGTGGTGGACCAGCTCGACCCGTTCGGAGCGCCGTACCTGGCCGATCCCTACGCGGTGTTCGCCCGCGCCCGTGCGGAAGGCAGGGTCTTCCACAGCGAGGAGCTGGGTCACTGGATCCTGACCCGGCACGAGGACATCAAGGCGGTGCTCCGCGACACCAAGCGATATTCGGCGGACATCGCCAACCAGCCGCTCGTGCCGTTCTCGGACGAGGTCCGCAAGCAACTGGCGGACCTCGGTTTCCGCCCCAGGCGCGTGCTGGTGGACAACGACCCGCCGAACCATCTGCGGATCCGGCGCCATGTCAACAAGGCGTTCAACGCCCGGCGGCTGCGGCTGCTGGAGCCCGACATCCGTGAACTGGCCGAGCAGCACATCGACACCTTCGCGGACCAGGACGAGATCGACTTCGTCGCCGCGCTGGCCTGGCCGCTGCCCGCACTGGTGATCTTCCGTCTGTTCGGTGTGCCCGCGGACCGCCTGGAGATCATCAAGGACGGCTCCCGGGACCGGGTCACGCTGACGGACGCGCGGCCCACCCCGGACGAACAGCGGCGGGCGGCACAGGGGCTCGGCGCCTTCTTCGCCTACTGCCGGGAGATCGTCGCCGACCGCACGGAGAACCTCGCCGACGACTTTCCCAGTGATCTCATCCGCTCCGGGCAGGGTGACGAGACGGCGCCGGACTTCGACGAGCTCGTGACCATCATGTACTCGATCCTCTTCGCAGGGCACGAGACGACGACGGGTTTCCTCACCCATCTGCTCCGCCGCTGCCTGGCGCAGCCGGACCTGTGGCAGCGGCTGCGCGAGAACCGGGAGCTGGTGCCCGCGATGGTCGAGGAGGTGCTGCGTCTGGACCCGCCCGTCATCAACTGGCGCCGGCGCGCCAAGGAGGAAGTGACGATCGGCGGTACGGTGATCCCCGCCGACGCCTCTCTGCTGCTGCTTCTCGGTTCCGCCAACCACGACGAGAGCGTGTACGACCATCCCGACGAGGTCGATCTGGGCCGCGAGGCGGCTCAGCCCCATCTGTCGTTCGGCGCGGGCCCCCACATGTGCCTCGGCGCGCCGCTGGCACGGCTCGAGGGGCAGCTCGTACTGGAGGCGCTCCTCGACCGGTTTCCGCGTCTGTCGCTGCCCGAGCAGGAGTTGCGGTTCCGCGCGAACCTGCGCTTCCGCAGTCCGGAGCGGCTGCTGGTCCAGCTGCACCAAGGAGGGTGAGCAACGACGCGACGGCGCCGTCCCCCTCAGGGGCGGCGCCGTCGCGTCGACGGCTCGGGCGGGTCAGTTGCGCAGGGTCAGCACATGCTCTATCCCTGCTGCCGTCTCCAGGAGGGCGGGCAGGTAGTCCCGTTCGATGGCCTCGACAGAGGTGCGGCTCGCGTGCACGGCCACGCTGATGCCGATGGTGGGGCGGTTCGGCTGACGTACAGGGACGGAGACCGCGCAGACGCCCACCTCTATCTCCTGGTCCATGAGGCAGTAGCCCCGGTCGCGTACGCCCATGACCACCTCGCGCAGTTGGCCGGGGTCGGTGATGGTCCGCTCCGTCTCGCGTTGGAACGCCGCGGTGCGCAGGTACGCGTCCAGCCCCTCGTCGTCGAGTTCGGCGAGGAGCACCCGGCCGATGGCCGTGAGGTAGGCGGGTACGCGCGAGCCCACCGACAGGGCGAGCGTCATGATGCGCGGGAACGACGTCCGGGCTCTGGCCACGAAGACGACGTCGTGGTTGTCGAGCACGCCGGCCGAGCACGACTCGTGCAAGGTCTCGGCGAGGTCGTGGAGTTGGACCTGGAAGATGCTGTCCACCGACATCGTGGACAGGTACGAGTAGCCGAGTTCCAGAATGGAAGGGCTCAGCGTGTAGCGCCCGTTCTCGCACCTCGCGTATCCGTCGATCTCCAGGGTGTGGAGGAAGCGGCGCGCGGTGGACCGGTTCAGCCCGGTCTCGCGCGCGACCTCCGCGATCGTGAGACTCGGTCTGCTCCGGGAAAAGGTACGGATGACGGCGAGGCCCCGTCCGAAAGCTGTGACGTAGGCGAGCTGCGCCTGGTCCTCCGCCGGCTCCGGGCCGCTGTCGGTCTCCTGCGTGTTCTGGCTCATGGCGTCTTGGGTCCGGTCTCAGGGGGGGCGGCCGGGACGTGGAGTCTGGCTCGGCTGATGTTCGGAGAGGCAGATGCTACCGCAATGCGCGACCACCTGGGCGCCAGGCGAACATCGGGCGGAGCGGCGGGAGTTGGGCGGTACCCGCTCCCCCGCAAACCCGGTGCGGTGCCGTCGGCCGCCGGTTCGGTACCCCTCCCGGACGGCCGGCGCGACACTCGTGCTCCTCGGTGTGCCCTGTCAGGAGACCTTGTCCTGGGCGTACTCCTTCGCCAAGGGCGATGTGTAGGTCGTGTCCACGGGGGCCAGGCCCATGGGAACCTTCGGGTCGATCCTGTAGATGCCCGTGACCAGCGGCGGCTTGCGGTCGGCGGGCTCTCCGTAGAGATAGGTCGGGAGCATGCCCTGGTAGTCGAAAGATCCGAGGGACCGGGACGCCTTCAGGATGCCGGCGCGGCTGACGTCGTTGTTCTTCACGGCCTTCTGGAGGATGGCCTCGGTGAGCATGGCGTGCGCGTACCCCAGTTCTGTGTACGAACTGGGCTTCGTTCCCTTGCCGTGCGCGGTGATTCCCTCCCGGAGCGCCTTCTGTCCCGGTGCGCTGCTGTTCCAGTCCACGCCGATCGCCGTGGTCAGGAAGTGCTTCTGGAGATACGGTGCGATGGGCGACTTGGCGAAGCTCGGGTCGTACACGTTGTTCTGGCCCAGGAACTGGGCGTCGAAGCCGAGTTGCACCGAGGCCGAGATGACTCCGGGTGTGTGGCCCGTCGTCGCGCCGAACAGGACGACCTGGCAGCCGCCGCGCTGAAGCTGCTGCACCTGTGACGTGAAGTCCGTCTGGCCCTGCTGCACCCGGACGTCCGCCTTGAACGTGACGCCGAGCTTGTCGACGGCGTATTTGATGCCGTCCCGGTTCTCCGCGCCCAGATCGTCACCGCTCGTCACGGAGCAGAAAGTCGCCTTCTTCTTGTCGAGCTTGTCGGCGGCGTAGGCCACGAGGTTGACCATGTTGATCTGGGTCGGGGTTCCCCACGGGAGCAGGTGCTCCGACTTGGTGTAGATCGCGCTGCTGGAATCGACCAGCGCGGTGACGTCATCGGCGGTGATCTGCGGTTCGAGCGTCTTCACGATGGTGGTGCCCAGGACACCCGAGAACAGGACGGAGTCGCTCTTGACGCGGTTGTAGAGCGGAACCGCCACCTGGGGGTTGAACTGGGTGTTCTCGGGGCTGAACTTGATCTTGTACTTTCCGTCCACGCCGCCCTTGGCGTTGAGCTGGTCGTAGTAGATCTTCATCCCCTTGACCAGCGCGAGACCGGCCGGGGACAGCGGACCGCTGAGCGGTTGCATGGCCGACACCGTGAACGTCCCGCTGTCCGCGTCGAACCCCGGCGCGCTCCGCAGGGCTCCGCCGGCCGAGCCCGCGCCGCTGTCCTCGCCTTTGGTCGAACCGGCGCATCCCGAGAGGGCGAGCGCTGCGACGGTGAGGGTCACCAGACCCGTCACACGGACGTGGCGAAGGGGTATGGGTCGCCCCAGGATCTCGTTCATTTCGATGTCGCTTTCGCCGTACGGTCACGTCGCCGGGAGGTGACGCGATGGAGCAACTGCCGAAGGCGCGCGCCCAGACCCGAGAGTCCGCCGGGCGCGACGAGAAGGGTCACGATGATCAACACGGCGTAGACGAGCAGCCCGGCGTTGTCCTTGGTGATGCCGAAGCCGCTGCTCGTCGTGGATTTCACGAAGGGGATCTGGTCCGCGTACCGGTTGATGAGCTGAGGGAAGGCGGTGACGAAGGCCGCGCCGAGGAGCGGGCCGTACGTCGTCCCCATGCCACCGATGACGATCATGGCGACGTACTGGATCGACATGTTGAGGTCGAAACCACTGGGCAGCGCGTAGCGCAGCTCGTTGACCAGGAGTGCGCCCGCTACGCCGCCCATCGCGCTGCCCGCGGCGAGGGCGGCCACCTTGGTGCGGAACAGCCGTACGCCGAGGACTTCGGCGGCGATGTCCTGTTCGCGTACGGCGAGCATGGCTCGGCCGAATCCACTGCGGACGATGTTGTGCGCGAGCAGCAGGCACAGGGCCGCGACGATCCAGTACAGGACACCCAGGCTCTGCTCACGGGTGTAGACCTGGGAACCGATGGCGAGGCCCGTGAAGTCGACGGATCCGATCGAGACGGGCAGGTCGAACGATCTGCCGTTGACCCCGCCGCTGAGGGACGTCCAGTTGTTGAACAGATAGATACCGAAGAAGACCAGCCCGAGCGACACGATGGCGAGATAGGTGCCGCGCAGCCGGAGTGCGAACAGGCCGATGACCATGCCGACCAGGCCGCTGACCGCCGCCGCGGCGATCAGCCAGACCGGGAGCGGCAGGCCCCAGTCACCGCCGACCTTCGCCGCAGTGTAGGCGCCGACCGCCAGGAAGAAGCCGTGGCCGAGGGAGATCTGACCCGCGTATCCCATGGACAGGTTGAGGCCGATCGCGCCCACCGTGCCGATGGCCACCAGGGTGATGAGTGTCGACAGGAACGGGCTGCCGACACTGAGCGGAACGGCGACGACAGCGATCAGGAGAAGGGTGAGACCGACCCGCTGTGCCGGGGTGCGGCAGAGTCTGAGTTCGCGTTCGACCGTCGCGCTGCGCAGGTCGCGCGAGGTTGTTTCCATCGTGAAGGCCATCAGATCCTCCTGACTTCCGCGGTGCCGAACAGCCCGGTCGGCCGGACCATGAGGATGATGAGCATGACCAGGTAGGGCAGTACGCTCGCCACGTCCTGTCCCGCCCAGGCGGGTGCGTAGGCCGCCGCGTACTGCTGGCACACTCCGATGACGATGCCGCCGACGACCGCTCCGCCGGCCGAGTCGATGCCGCCGACGATGATCGCGGACAGGGCGACCAGGGCGGAGCTCGCGATCCCCGGTTGCAGCCCGCCGCCGACGGTGGTGCCGAGCATGATGCCGGCGAGTCCGCCCAGGGCGCCCGCGATCGCCCAGGCCACGGCGCCGATCCGGCTCGGGGCGATGCCCTGGGCCAGTGCGGCCTCCCGGTGGAAGGCGGTGGCACGCATCGCCGTTCCGAGCAGCGAGTATCTGAAGAAGAGGAAGAACAGCAGCAGGACGGCGGCTGCCAGTCCCAGCACCCAGAGGTCGCGGACGGTGAGCGAGAGCCCTGCGAGGCGAAGGGTGCTCAGCTTCCACGGGTCGTCGGCGTTGAGCTGGTCGGTTCCCCAGATGGACGCGCTGACGGCTTCGAGGGCGATCAGGATGCCCAGGGTGACCATGAGGGTCGAGTGGACGTCCCGTCCGAGCAGGGGGTTGACCAGGACCCGCCCGGCGAGGGCGGAGACGACGGCACAGAGGAGGACGGCGAGCACGGCCGAGAGCCAGAACGGCAGCCCCCAGGTGACGTGCGCGTTGTAGGTCAGATAGGCACCGAGCAGCGCGATGCCCCCGTGTGCGAGGTTGATGACGCGGGTGGCCTTGTAGACGATGACGAATCCGAGGGCGATGACGCCGTACAGGGCGCCGAGCGCCAGTCCGGAGATGCCGACCTGCGTGAGCTGTGTGCCGGTGGCCAGTGTTTCCGGTGTCATGGGCGGGCCTCAGGGGTGAAGTTCGTTCTTTCCGCACGGCGGGTGATCTCGGAGTCCGGTGCCGTGACGCCGGCCTCGGGACCGGCCTCCGTGCCGGCCGTCCCCAGATACGCGGTGATGACAGCGGGATCGGCCCGGACGACATCGGGGACGTCGACCACGAGCGGATGTCCGAAGTCGAGGGCCAGGACCCGGTCGGCGAGGTCCATCACCAGGTGCAGGTCGTGCTCCACGAGCAGGACGGTCAGTCCGAACTCCGACCGGGCGCGGACGACGTGCGACATGAGTTCCGCGGTCTCGTCGAAGTTCATGCCCGCGACCGGCTCGTCGAGAAGGAGCAGCTCGGGTTCGAGCGCGAGGGCACGGGCGAGTTCCACGCGCTTGCGCAGGCCGTACGGGAGCACACCCGCTTGGCGGTCGCGCCATTTCGACAGCCCGACCATGTCGATCAGTTCGCTGCAGAACTCGCGGGCCTTCTTCTCCTCACCGCGGGCCCGGCCGCGCCACAGGGCGCTGGCCAACGCACCGCTGCGCCGGAACCGCTCCCGGCCGACCATGACGTTGTCGATCACCGGCAGGTGGTCGAACAACGCCAGGTTCTGAAAGGTGCGGGCGCAGCCGAGGCGGGCTATGTCGGCCGGTGACCTGCCGGTCAGTGATGTTCCGCCGAAGCGGACGGCGCCCTCCTGCGGGCGGTAGAAGCCGCTCAGGGAGTTCAGCAAGGACGTCTTGCCGGCGCCGTTCGGGCCGATGACCGCGAAGAGCTCGCCCTTGCGCACGGTGAAGGAGACGTCGTCGAGCGCGGTGACCCCGCCGATGCGCAGCGTGAGACCGTCCACGGCGAGATGTGGCTCTCCGTCCTCCTCGCTGCGTATCGGCGGGTGTTCGTGGACGCGGGCGGAGGCTCGGTAGGAGCGGCCCGATTCGCCGCCGCCCAGGTAGGCGCCCTGCACGTGATCGTTGCTGAGCAGCTCGGCCGACCTGCCCTCCAGCGCTGTCTCACCGGATTCGAGGAGATAGGCGTAGCTGCTCAGTTCGAGCGCGGCCGACGCGTTCTGCTCGATCAGCAGGATGCTGGTGCCGTCGGCGTTGATACGCCGGATGAGCGAGTTAATCTCGCCGGCCATCTTGGGCGACAGGCCGAGGCTCGGCTCGTCGAGCAGCAGCACCTTCGGCTGCTGCATGAGCGCGCGGCCGATGACGAGCATCTGCTGTTCGCCGCCGGAGAGATAACCGGCCTGATCCCGGTATCGCTTGCGCAGTACCGGAAAGAGATCGAGGACATGGTCCAGGACGGCCGCGAGTTCTTTGCGCCGGTCGCCCGCAGAGTAGCCCCCGATACGCAGGTTCTCCTCGACGGTCAGTTCGGCGACCGTCTGCCGGCCCTCCAGCACCTGGCTCACTCCGGCGCGTACGAGTCGGCTCGCCGAGTGGTCGCGTACCTTCTCGCCGTTCAGCAGGATGTCGCCGGAGACGATCGATCCACCGTGGAAGCCGAGCAGACCGGTGATCGAGCGGGCCATGGTGGTCTTGCCCGCGCCGTTGGGTCCGAGCAGGGCGACGATCTCGCCCCGGCCGAGGCGGAGGTTCGCGCCCCGGAGGGCGCCCACGCCGACGCCGTAGCGGACGTGCAGGTCGCGGACTTCGAGAACCGCGTCGCTCGGATCGCGGTGCGCCGGTGCCCCGGGGCCGCGCGGGAGAGTCGTGAGTTCCGCCGGTTCAGGCAAGTCCGCCTCCCTGGCCGAAACCCGCTGGTCGATTGGCATACATCGGCATCGCTCCAAACCCGTTTCCGTCAGCTTCAGGTGCGGTCGGGGGGTCCGTCCGGCCAGAGACACGAGCGGTCCGCACAGACGATCAGTAGGTGAGAAAGCCCCGTAGGCCGGGAGTGTTCGCCTGGCGCTCACGTGTTCGCTCAACAGTGGAGCCGAGTGTCAGCGGTGTCAAGCGTGCGTTGCGACCAAATAAACGTTCAGGTCCGGCATGCCGAGATGGCCGAAAGTCGGCAGCCGCTCCCGGCTGTTGACATGCAGGCAGAGGGACTGGATCCTGAAACCAAAAGTGACCACATGTTCGTCCAGCGAACGTACGTCGACGTGGGGAAGTGTCGGTCATGGGAATCAGGAGATGACAGTGGCAGGAGAATCACTCCGCGTAGCCGTGATCGGCGGCGGCATCGGCGGACTGGCGACGGCCAACGCGCTGCTGCGTCGCGGCATGGACGTGCACGTGTACGAGCAGGCTCCCGCGCTGGGAGAGATCGGCGCCGGTGTGCTGATCACTCCCAACAGCCTGCGCCTGCTGGACCGGTTCGGGGTCGGCGAGGCCGTCGCCCGGGTGGGCGCGCGGGTGGGTGAGGGCTCGCGCTACTACCGGTCGGACGGTGAGACCGTCGCCCCGATCCTGACCGCCGACTCCAACGGCTGGAACGGCATGTTCGGCGTCCACCGCGCCGACCTGGTCGGCGTCCTCGCGGACGCGCTCCCCGCGGACCGGGTCCACCCGGGTCACCGGGCCACCGGCGTCTCGCAGGACGAGCGGTCCGTGGCCGTCGCCTTCGAGAACGGCGAGGAGGTACGGGCGGACGCGGTCGTCGCGGCCGACGGCATCCACTCGGTGCTGCAGCGGTACGTGGCCGAGCCCTCGGCCCCCGTCGACTCGGGCTCGGTCGCCTACCGCGGGCTGGTTCCCGCCGAGCGGGTGCCGTGGTGGCCCAAGGGCATCTCCCAGTTGTGGATGGGCGAGCAGCGCCACTTCCTGGTCTACCCGGTGCGCGGTGGCACCCTGATCAACTACGTCGGCTTCGTCCCGTCGCACGAGAAGACGGTCGAGTCGTGGACCGCCGAGGGCGACGTCGAGGCGCTCCGCAAGGAGTTCGCGACCTGGGACAGCCCGGTCCCACGGCTGCTGGCCGAGGTCGAGAGGACCAACTGGTGGGGTCTGTACGACCGTGACCCGCTCACCACCTGGACACGTGGCAGGCTCAGTCTGCTCGGCGACGCCGCCCATCCGATGCTGCCGCACCTCGGGCAGGGCGCGAACCAGTCCATCGAGGACGCCGTCGCGCTCTCCGTCTTCCTCGCCGACGCCACCGCGGACGACGTGCCCGACGCCCTGCGGCGCTATGAGGACCTGCGCCGTCGGCGCACCACCGAGGTCCAGGTGGGCGCACGTGCGAACGGCCGCCGCTACGACTCCCACTACGACAATCTCTCGGAGCGCGACGCCGAGATCGCCGGCTCGGTGCGGTTCCGTTCGTGGCTCTACGACTACGACGCCGAGTCCGCGGCCAGGGGTGCGCTCGCGGCCGGCTGATCAGCCCGCCCGAGACCCCGAGACCCCGACACGAGGAGGGTTCATGACATCGCCATCGCACAGGCCGGATCGGGCGTTCGTGTGTCTGTCGCACAGTCCGTTCATGACGCTGCCGGACCGGAGCGACACCGGCTACGAGTACCGGGCCGCGGTCGAGGAGGCGAAGAAGTTCATCGGTGACTTCGGGCCCGACGTGGTCGTCCTCCTCGCTCCCGATCACATGAATCTGCTGAACCGGGTCAGGCCGCCGTTCACGGGGATCATCTCGGGCGAGACGCTGCCCGAGTTCGGGATCCCGAGACTCGAACTGAACGTCCACCCCGTCGCGAAGGACCTGTTCCAGGACCTCGTGACGAGGGATGTCGACCTCGCGGTCGGCGAAGGGGTCGACGTCGACCACGGCCTCGGGCTCACCCTGACCCAGCTCTTCGACGATCCCGGGCTCGTTCCGCTCGTGCCGGTCGTCGTCAACGCCATCGGCTTCCCGCTCTTCCCGGTCGCCCGCGCCCGCCGGGTGGGAGAACACATCGGCGGCGCCCTGCGGGCGTACGACGGAAAGGTGATGTTCGTCGGGACCGGGGGCCTCAGCCACAACCCACCGTTCCCGGAGCCTGCCCCCGGCGCCCGGCGGTTCACCCCGGAGGAACGCGCGCAGTCCTTGTCCGGGGCGCTGGACTATGTCGACCCGGCGTGGGACAGGGCGCTGCTCGCCGGTATGGCGGACGGCGACGCCGGCTGCTTCAGCCGCCTCACCCAGGCCGACATCGACGCCCGCGGCGGCGGCGCGAACGAGGTACGCACCTGGGCCGCGGCCTGGGCAGCCGCCGGTTCCCCTGCGGCGACGTTCACGAGCTACGAGGTCGTCGAGCCGTGGATCACCGGCATGGGCGTGGCGTTCGGCACCCACGCGCGCTCACCGCGCGGGTGACCCGCGGGCGGACCGGGTGAAGGACCCACAGGCCCGTTGGGCCGGCCCGGCGCGTGGCGCGGACACCGCCCGGCGCTCGCGTCACGCGCCGGGCGGAGGCGGGACCGGGCGCGGATCTGCCGGCTCTGCGTAGGCGCGCGATGTTGCGCGAGTCACGTGATGTCGCGCGATGCTCGGGCGCGCAGTGCGTACGACTGGCCGGGCCTGATCCGGACGTACGCACCGGGGATCACCGATGGTCAGCGGGAGTCCGCCGTCTTCCGGTGATCCCACGAGAGGATCTCCTCGGGCTCCACGATCACCGCCAAACGCCTGCCCATGACCCGTTCGGGACTCGACGAGGGCTTGGTCGGATAGCGCGCGGCGACGCTGGCGTGAATCTCGAGCTTCGTCGACAGCCTGTCGTCCAGGACCGCTCGCCCGGTGATCTGTACGCCCCGCAGGTCGCCGTGCCGGGTCCCGGCCTCGACCAGCAGCGTCACTCTCGGGTCCCGCGCCAGGTTCCGCGCCTTCCGTGAGTCGGCCGGCACGGTGAACCCGAGCCGCCCGTCCTCGGTGAAGCCGTACCAGACGACGGTCAGGTGCGGTCGGCCGTCGGGGAGCACTGTCGCCACCACCATGTGCTGACCGGCCTCGGCGAGCGTTCGCCGCACCTCGGCCTCGGTCATCCGCAGCTCGGGCCGACCTGCCATCAGAACACCACCTTCTCGTCTCGCAGGGTGGCTGTCTCGCCGGCGGAGAGGCCCAGTTCGGCCAGGATCGCGTCGGTGTGTTCACCGGTGACGGGCGCCGACGCGGGGACCCCCGCGGGTCGCGCGCCGAAGCGTGGTGCCGGAGCGGGCTGGACCACACCGTCCTCGTCCGTGAGGAACGTGGCGCGCGCGGCCAGGTGCTCGTCGTAGGGCGCCTCTTCGGGGGTCAGGACAGGAGTGACGCAGGCGTCGACGCCGGTGAACCGCCGGGCCCACTCGTCCCGGCTCCGGGAGGCGAACGCGGCGGCGAAGTGGCGCCGTTGGCCGTCCCAGGTCGACGGGTCCGTCTGGCGGGCGACCTCGATGGCCTCGCCCAGACCGAGTCCCTCGACCAGGGCACGGAAGAAGTGCGGTTCACTGGCCCCCACCGCGACGTGACGCCCGTCGGCGCAGGTGTACGTCGTGTAGTAGGGGCGCACACCGCTGAACATGCTGGTACCGCGTGCGGCCGGCCAGTGGCCGTGTGCGATCTGCCCGTGGACCATGGCCATCAGCAGGGCGGCGCCGTCGACCATCGCGGCGTCGACGACCTGGCCGACGCCGTCCGCGCGGGCCTGGAGCAGGGCGGCGAGCACCCCCACCGCCAGCAGCATTCCGCCGCCGCCGAAGTCTCCGAGCAGGTTCAGCGGAGGCAGCGGAGGACTGTCGGCCGTGCCCAGGGCGCCCAGGACGCCGGAGGCCGCCAGGTAGTTGATGTCGTGACCGCCGAGGTGGGCCGCCGGTCCGCTCTGGCCGTAACCGGTCATACGGCCGATCACCAGGCGCGGTTGCGTCCGGAGCAGGTCCTCGGGGTCGAAGCCGAGCCGTTCGGCGGTTCCGGGCCGGAACCCTTCGACGACCGCGTCGGAGCGCGCGATGAGACGCCGGACGAGAGCCGCTCCCCCGGGCCGCTTCAGATCGACCACCAGGGATCTGCGGCCCCGGGCGAGCACCGGATTGGGACGGGCGCCCAGCTCGGACGGCCGATGGATCCGAACGACGTCGGCACCCAGGTCGGACAGCATCATGCCGCAGAAGGGCACCGGTCCGATGCCACCCAGTTCGACGACACGGAGCCCGCTGAGAGGGCCCCCGCTCATCTGCGACGCCCCGAGAGGAGAGAGAAACTGCTCGCTGAGCGAACATGTGGTCGCATAGGAAGATTATGGGTCTGCTCGTGTGATCCGGTCAAGGCGACGCGGGACCGGCCCAGGCGGCGAGCGCGGGACGCCGCCTCAATTCCCAGGACGCCGAGGACGTCACAGGACGTCACAGGACGTCACAGGACGTCACAGGTTCGACAGGCCAGTCCCTCCGGCAGTCCGGCAGTCCGGCAGCCCGGCACAGGACGCGAGGTCGAACAGCGCGTCGGCCGGGTGATCACTCGTGTCCGGCGCGGGTGGTGGGGTGGGGACGCGGTGTCAGGGCTGGTCGATCTGTGCGGCGGCCTCCTCCAGGTCGGCGACGGTCCTTGACATGATCGTCCGCACGTGTCTGGTGATGTGCTGTATAGGCCAGTCCCACCACGCGACGGCGAGGAGCCGGGCGATGTCCGCGGCGTCGTAGCGGGTGCGGATGAGCCGAGCGGGGTTGCCGCCGACGATGCCGTAGTCGGGGACGTCGTCGGTGACCACGGCGCCGGCGGCGATGATCGCGCCGTGACCGATGCGTACACCGGGCATGATCGTGGCGCCGTGGCCGAACCACACGTCGTTGCCGACGACCGTGTCACCCCGGCCGGGCAGGTCGGTGATCAGGTCGAAGTGCTCCGCCCAGGAGCCCCCCATGGTGGGGAACGGGAAGGTGGAGGGACCGTCCATGCGGTGATTGGCACCGTTCATGATGAACCGGGTACCCGCTCCCAGCGCGCAGTACTTGCCGAGGACAAGCCGCTCGGGACCGTAGTGGTACAGGACGTTGCGCGTCTCGAACGCGGTCGGGTCGTCAGGATCGTCGTAGTAGGTGAAGTCACCGACCTCGATCAGCGGCGACTGCACCAACGGCTTGAGCAGAACCACACGCGGGTGCTCGGGCATCGGGTGGAGCACGGTGGGGTCAGCAGGAACTGGCGGCATCGCGGGGGTGGTTCCCTTCCAGGCGACTTAGAGCGACAAATGTCGCGTTAAGATGCTGACACACCACTGCCGCCTTGACCAACCGGATACTGATCGCCGATGAAAGACTCACTGGACACCACGTCGGACCGCCGCCCGGGCGGTCGCACCGCCCGCATCCGCGCCCAGGTTCTAGATGCGGTACGCGCCGAACTCACCGAAGGCGGTCACGAAGGACTCACGATGGAGGGTGTCGCGGCGCGGGCCGGAGTGCACCGCGCCACGGTCTACCGGCGCTGGCGCGATGTCGGCGGCCTGCTCGTCGACGTCATCGACGCCGCCGGCGAGATCGACTGGCAACCGCCGGACACCGGCTCCCTGAAGGGCGATCTGACGGCCCTCAACCACGAGATCCAGGAGTCTCTGGTCGTACAGCCGTCGTATGCCATCGCCTTGATGGCCGCCTCGTTCCACTCCGAGCAGGCCGCGCGGGCCCAGACGCAGCTGTGGACGGACCGGTACGCCCAGTGCGAGATCCTCGTCGAGCGTGCCGTCGAACGCGGCGAACTCCCCGCACAGCACACGGACGCGCGGAGCCTGCTGATCGCCGCCACGGCACCGCTCTACCACCAGCTGGTGCTCCTGCGTGCCGAACCTGACCCGCACCTCCCGGAACGGGCCGCGGAGGCGGCAGTCCTGGCGGCTGCCGCGGGTGCCTTCTCCGGCCCTGGGACCGGCGGGCTCGCAGGTTGACGCGTCGCATATCCCTCGCAGTCAGTCGGGACACCACCGTGGTTGTTGGCACAAGGACCCGGTCGTCCGCCGCCGGTGGGCCGTTCCGTACCATCCGCTGGTGATATCCCGTCTGCTCTCCACGCCGCGCCGGCGAGTCGCAGCCGTGCTCGCAGCGGCGGCCGCCGTCGTCGCGTCCGGGTCGTGGGTGCTGTGGCCGGTCCACGACTCGTCGTGCGTCGTCTACTCCGGGGCCTACGTCCCCATGAATGCGCCGAAGGCCGAGGCCGACGCCGCCGTGCAGCGGCGTTACGACAAGGCCCTCGCCGACGGCGTGTGCGGTCCCGAGCGGGCGCGCTTCCACAACTGGACTCGGTGAGGTCGATTCCGACGTCACCGTAAGTGATCGCCGGGGCGTGTCGTGCCCAGGGTCCTCCGGCTTCGGTGATCGGGCGGCTGGCGGTCTCGTCGTGGTAGCCGAGTGCTGGCTGGTCGATCGCCACGCACGTGCACACGAAACAGGGTCGTCGTAGGGGCACAGCCGCGTGGCGGGGTCGCCGAAGCCTCAGGCAGATGCCGGCCGGAGGACGACCGGGAGGGCGGCGAGGCCGTTTATCGCCGTGGAGATCACGGGCACCAGTTCCGACTCGGGCACGGCCAACCGCATCGCGGGGAAGCGGGTGAAGAGCTGGGAGAGCCCGATCGCGCTTTCCAGGCGGGCCAGGGCGGCGCCGAGGCAGTAGTGCGGGCCCGCGCCGAAGGCGAGCTGGCGTTCGTAGTGGCGGGAGTCGCGGATGTCGAAGCGCGCCGGAACCGCTCCGCGCAGTTCGCGGTTGGCGGCGGCCAGACCGACGACGATCGGCTCGCCGCAGCGCACGGTCACTCCGTGCAGGACGGTGTCCCGCAGCGCGTAGCGTATGAACAAGTTGCGCAGCGGGCCGTTCCAGTGCAGGCCCGCTTCTACGGCGGCCGGCCAATCCAGTTCGCCGTCGAGAAGCGCGGTGAGCTGCTCGGGGTGGGTGAGCAGGGCTAGGACGGTGCTGGTCAGCGAGTTGACGGTGGTCTCGTGGCCGGCCAACAGGATGATCTCCAGGGTGTCGATCAGTTCCTTCTCCGTCAGCCTGCCGTCCTCGTCGTCCAACGCCTCGATCAGTGCGCTGGTCAGATCGCCGAGCGGGGCCGCGCGCCGGTCGGCGACCAGACGTGCCAGAACCTCACGCTGCCCGACCGCGGCCTCCTGCCGCTCGGCGCCGCTCACCTCGACACTCAGCATCGTCCGGAAGTAACCGCGCAACCGGCGCTGCTGATCGGGGTCGGTGAGACCGAACAGCTCACAGATGATCAGCAGCGGGAGCGGATAGGCGAAGGTCTCCTTGAGACCGGTCACCGCTCCTGGCTCTCTGGTTTCCAGGCCGTCCAGCAGTTCCCGGGTGATCTCACGGATCCGGGGCGCGAACGCGTCGATACGCCGGGGAGTGAAAGCGTGACTCACCAGGCGGCGAAGCCTGCGGTGGTCGGCTCCGTCCGCGTTGAGCATCGACTCCCCGACGATCAGGTTGAGCAGCGGCCACCCGGCGGGTATCTCCCCGCGTGTGTAGGCACCCCAGTGCCGCGGATCGCTGGAGAGGTCGGGGTGAGCGTCCAGTACCGTCTGGGCCGCCTCGGCCGACACGGCCGCCCAGGCACGGACGTCGTCCGGCAGTGCCACCGGCACCACGGGGCCGTACCGCAGCCACTCGGCTGCTTCCTCGTGGGTCCCACGGTTCGGATCGAGCGAGGACACGGGCTGGTCGAGTAATAGCTTCGAACGGTCGATGCGCATAGACAGCTCCAACTACACGTGGGATACGTTGCCTTGCGTCCGCCTACCGTGTGCGGCCGTACCGCGAAGGAAGCTGTACCGGGTCCGGGCCGACCGCCGGACAGGGCCGGAACCGCTGCCAGGCACGAATTCCCGGAGCCGACCCCACCACAGTCATCGTAACGACCCGACCCTGCGCGTACGTACGAAGCAGCCGAAGCCCTGCCCGCAGAACTCAAGTCGTCTCATTCCCCCGGTACGTTGGCCGGTTCGACCGGTGCCCTATCCCCAGCTGGCGGCGGCCGGCGTCGAGCCGTTGGCTGGACCGGTGGTCGCGTCGGCGCCGATATGGTGCGCGGGCGGCGCTGGCCTGCCGCCCCCCCCTGAGTCCGATTCGGTGGCTGCCAGGCGGTTCGAGCGGGTCTTACCCTGTCCGGTGCCCGGAGTGGTACCGAACGGGGTACCTTTGATTCCATGCCTGCACTCAATGTGGAATTCAGCGAAGAAGAGATGGCGCGGCTGCGTGATCGAGCGGCTCTGGCGGGTCGGAGTCTGAAGCAGCATGTGCACGATGTGACGGTGGAAGAAGCCGACAGACTGGCCTTCGTGGAAGGAGCCGTCGCGGAAGCTGCCCGCGTACTGCCTGGCATCGAGGCCCGCTTCCCCGTAGGGCAGCGGTGAGCCCGATCATCCGCGTCGACGTCGGCTGGGTCCTGCAGATCCAGTCCGCGATCTCCCCGCTGAACGTGCCCATCGCCGACTGGGGCGCGCTGGGATTCATGGCCGACCGGCACACCTTCGAACGCGAACGCGGCGTCCTGTACTACGAAGAACCCACCTCCCGGGCCGCGACCTTCCTGCACACCTCGCTGCTGCTGCGCCCCTTCACCGACTACAACCTCGTCATCGGCTGGGCCTGCACCAGCCAGTACATGCACCTCTCCGGCCAGCCCTTGCAGGCCAAGGACGACGACCTGTACGAACTCGCTCAGGCAGTCCGCACACAGGAAGCCGACCTACGGGCCGTCGCGCAGCGCCTGGAAGCTTGGCGGATCCAGTGACACTCGCCCGGGCGGAAGCAGAAGGCAGCGAGGTGGGCGTTCGCAGGCGTCTTCCTCTGGTCCGCCCGATGATCCAGACCAAGCCGCCTGGACAAGCGCCCACAGACCTTCAGTACACGGTGAGGCCGAACTGCGACACGACCTCCGCGACGGGCTGGTGGTAGGAGACCCCGCCCGAGGTGCAGTTGCCGCTGGCTCCGACCAGGAAGCCGACGGCCAGGGTGCCGGAGTACGCCGGGGCCCCCGTGTCGCCGGCCTCCGCACACGTGGTGGACCGGACCAGGCCATAGACAGTGCCCTCGGAGTAGTTGACCGTGGCATTGATCGCGGTCACCCTCCCGCAGTGGACCCCACTGGTACGGCCGACGTGGCAGAGCGACTGCCCGACCGCCGGGCTCGCCACCCCGGTGATGTCCTGGTAGACGCCCCCGCCCAGCGCGATGTCACCGGGCAGGTTCAGCGTGTTCGAGGTGTAACGGACCACCCCGTAGTCGTCGATCGGGAAAGAGGCGCCGGCGGTGACCCCGACCTGCACGGTGCGGGCCGCGTCGGCATACCAGGTGGTGGTGTAAGTGCCCGAGCAGTGGCCGACCATCACACCGTAGTAGACGCCGTTGCTCCTCGCGTTGAAGCCGACAACGCACTGCGCGCCGGTGGCCGCGTAGAGCACGGTGCCGCCCCGGATGGTCGTCACTTGCAGAGCGGCGGCGGACGGAACGGTGCCGAAGAGCAGAGCGACCACAGCCGTCACGGCTGTGGTCAGCATCGCCAGGCAGGTGTGCAGACGTCTCACGACCCTCCCAGGGTCATCGGTGGTCCGGTACCGACCAGTTCCCCCATGGTGCAGGTGCGACGGACGCGGCGACAGACGTACTCCGGCCTGACTACGCACGTGAGAAGCGACAGGCTCGGCTCACGTGTTCCGTGAGGTGAGCGACTGGGCTATCGTCTGCCTGCTCGATATATCATCCCTGTCGGTGCGAGCGGGTCCCTGGCCACGAACACGGGCTCGATCGGCATGCATCAGGCATCGGAGGCCTTCTCGGCCTCGACGTGACGTCTGTGGCTGGACCGGTCACGCGCCGGGCGGGTTCGACCGGGAGTAGTTCAGCAGTTCCCATTGCAGCGGGCTGGCGTTGTCGATCTGCACCACGGTGTCGATGTCGAACTCCACGACGCGCAGAGCCCCGGGGTACGCGGCGGCACTGCGGGGATCCCAGTCGATCCGGCCGGTGCCGGTGAGTTGCAGGGTGTGGCCGCGCTCCCAGTCGAGAAACAGCAGGCCGCACGCGGGGGCGAGGTGCAGATTGCCCAGCGTCATATAGAACTGGTTACCGGTGTAGTCCGGCCAGCGCAGGGTGCGAGGCCCCGCGACGGTGACGAACCCCGGCATGCCGCCGCGGTGTGACGAGTCGGCGCCGTGCTCGGGGCTGTAGCTGGCGATGAAGAAGGTGTCGGCCTGCTCGATCCAGCGCCTCTGGACGTCACTGAGTTCCTTGCCGGTGCGGGCTTCCCCGGGGGGCGTGGCATCGACGGACTCGGTGATGACGCGCTTTTGCAGGTACTTCGGGCAGTTGCCGAGCACTTGCCCGGTGGTCATCCGCAGGCCGTCGCCGTCGCGTCCGGCCACGCCGTTCGCGCGGATACGGCGCTGGGTCTGTGGATGCAGGGCAAGCACACCGACAGCACGTTCCACATCGAAGGCATGGTGGAGCGGATCACCGAGGGCGGGCAACCCGCGGATCTCGAGGGTTCGGCCGTCCACCGGCCGGGCGAAACCGGGAGGTCCCGTCACGATCGTCGACCAGACGGCGCCGGCGTCGTCGGCGGCTCCGACGATCAGCATCTGCTGGGCGCGAATGAAAGGGTGGAAGCCGTGCGGGATCTCCGGACCGAACATCGGCGATCCCCATCCCGGGCCGCCCTCCTGAGCCCTTTGCTGGACCGCTTGCTCACCGGGGTGTTCTACGCGCAGTGCCATGAGGTGTCTCCTTGATCAGCGTGCGAGCAGGTCGGGCAACTCCCCGAGGACCTGCTCGAAAACGGAAGGGTCGTCCAGGACGCGCGCCACCACCAGGGCGCCCTCGATACGGACGAGTGCAGCAAGTGCCCGACGCTCCGCGTCCTGCTCGGCCGCACCGGCCCTCACAGCGGCACCGGCCATGGCCTGGAGCCAGGCACGGGCGAGCCGGGCGGCGTGGGCCTTGACGTCCTGCGGCGCACCGATCAGTGTCATGGTGTCGAGGACGCAGGCCATCCGGCCGTCCCTGTACACGAGCGCCATACGCCGTGCCATCTCGGCAACGCCTTCGGCGACATCCGGCTCCGAAGCGAGCAGCTCGAAGATCTCTCCGAAATGGGACTCCATGCTCGTGAGAACGGCCGCCGCCATGGCGGGCTTGCCGTCCGGGAAGCGGTGATAAAGGCTCGCGCGTTGCAACCCTGTTGCCCGGGACAGGTCGGAGAGTGACGCTCCGGCGTACCCGTTGGCCCGGAAGACCTCGGCAAGCCGAGCATGCATCAGCTCATCGTCGACGCTCACTGTCCGTCCCATGGTGTTACTTTACCGAACGTTCGGTAAACGACAAAGCCCGGGGTTCCACAGGAGCACGCGTCATGATCGAGGGCTTGCACAGCCGGGTGATGGATGTGGTCGAGCTGCCCATGCACGTGGCGTGGTCACGCCGTGCCAGGCTGACGGTGCCCGGCGGCACCCATCACGTCGAAGCCGATGCTGCCGCCGGGCATCCTCGTCTCGGTCGAAACGGGGGGAGACAGACTGCGGTGGCGGCGGGGGCCTCGAAACCCGGCGGTACGGCTCGCCCCCTCCCCCGGTGGCTTCGCTCACCTTGTACCACCCGCGCAACTGCGGGTGCGTGAGCGGTCGATGGAGCGCTGTCAGCAGACCTGACGCGACAGCGGGGTGGCCGCTCCGGCTTCCGTGGGACCAGCCGAGGCTGCGCGCTTCAGTGCTGAGCCGAAGCTGCCCGGTTCGCCGGACCGGAGACTGGAGAAGGAGCTGGCCCGGGGGCCTGCCGTGCAAGAGCCAGGAGCAGTAGCGAGGGGACCCTGGCAGGCGCTGCCCGCGCGCGGCATCAGGCACCGCACCGCACCGCACCGCACCGCACCGCACCGCACCGCACCGCACCGCGGGAGTATCAACTCCTCGACCCTTGTAACCGTGGCTGCTGGGCTACATCGGAACCTGGCACGGAGCGTACTTGTACGCGCTGATGACCAGTTCGCTGACGACCGGCCGGCGCAGGTCATTGTGCTCGTGACGGACCGAAGGCGCCCTCACGGATGGCTGACCGAGCAGAGGTCACACATCGAGGCGATGGACGCTGACCGCGTAACCGCAGTCGTCATAGGCGGCGCCGTCCCAGGTGGCGAAGCGGTCGACGAGGACAAGGCCGACCGCGGCGCAGCAGGTGTCGTACTCCGGCAGTGTAGTAGTGGGCGGCACGGGCAGGTGGGCTGCGTCCAACCCGAAGCCCGCGACCAGCAGGCCGCCCGGACGCAGGGTCGCTGCCAAGCGGTCGACCACCGTGGCCTCCGTCCCGGGTGCCAGCAGCGGCAGGACGTTACCGGCGGCGACTACGAGGTCGAAGTCCGCGGCGACACCGAACCTCGCCGGATCGAACTCCGCGAGATCGGCCTGAATCCAGGGCAGCTCAGGGGCCCGCGCCTGCGCCACTTCCAGCATCGAGGCATCCAGGTCGACGCCGACGCAGTCGTACCCGAGCTCCGACAATCGGATCATGACCCTCCCGGTGCCGCAGCCCGCGTCAAGCACACGGGCCGCCGAGGGCACCAGAGCAGCGCAGAACGCCGCCTCTCCGTGCATGTCCTTCCCACTCCGGGCCAACGCCTCGAAACGCGCGGCATACTTGCCCCCGGACACTCCACCGGTCAGGTCCCGCCAACGACTCATGAGATCGACTATAGGTGGCTGCACCGACCCGCCACCGGCCCAGCATCGTCGTCGCCGTTGGCGGTGGGCGGTGCAGGTGCTCCGCCGCTGTCTGGCCCGCGAAGACCAGTCCGGCCGCCGTGCCGGCCGCTCCTCCGCACAGACGGAGGAAGTTCCTACGACTGAGTGGCCCGGCCCGGCCCAGCACGGCGGGGCCGGCGAGGGGCAGGGGCTCCGGTCGTCCGTCGGTGACCGCGGCGAGCGCCGTCGAGTGCGCGGTCGGCGAGGAGTAATGACGGGCGGCGACGAATGGCGGCAGAGCACTCTTCTCGGACGTTCCCGAGACAGGTTGACCACCAAGAGGGACTAGGCCTACGACTCCCGCAGGACCAGCCGGGCCGACCACCAGCGGTCTGTGGCTGCGAGGTATGACAGACCTGCCGTCCGCTACGACGCGACCGCGCTGGTCACAGTCTCAACGAGTGGCTGTGACCAGCGCGTCAGCACAGACCCTAGAAGGGACCCGTCCGCTCGACCTCCCAGTCGGAGTTCCGGGAGACGGCGTCCGCCTCGGCCGTCGAAGCGTTCACGACGTACGAGGCGTAGAAGTCGATTTTGCTGTGGAAGCGGAACGGAGTGATCCACCCCAGGCAGGTCTCCAGGTCGGTCTCGGCCTTGAACCGGTAGAGGGCGGGGCTCCCCTCCTCGACGCGAGGCCCGGAGTGGTTGAGCGACGCTCCCCACAGCACGTTGCCGGCCGTAGTGACTTCACCGTCCAGCGTGGCCTCGGAGTCGGGCGTCAGCCCCTCGTCGTCCTGGCAGTGGCGGACGGCCAACTTGACCTTGGCCGCGGTGATGTTGCTGAGACTGGCGTGCGACAGCAGTGGCAGTACTCCGGCCTGCCCGTACGCATGTGCCGTCAGCGACGCCAACAGCGCGCTCTCGACGATCAGTCCGGCCTGCTGGGCGGCCCTCACCACCGCCTGGCGCAAATCGTCCAGGCCCATCGGGCCGACCGGCACCTGCGCGTCATGCATCGCCTCGCATCGCCTCCACCAGCAGTGGATGGTGGGTGCAGTGCGCGTAGGAGTCGGCGCGCACTTCCAGGACCACTCGGCATGGGACGCTCTCGTCGGAAGTGGCGGCGACCAGCGCCCTGATGAAGCAGTCGCGCTCGGCGTCGTCCTGGCACAGCGTGAAGATCTCCTCGAACTGGTCCACGATCAGGACCAGTTCGTCGTCACGGTTCTCGGACCGGGCGGCTGCCTGACGCACCACCCTGCCGAGGTTCGCGGGATCCTTGCTCAGCTCCTCGTACAACCCGCCCGGCGTGACTCCCGCCGGCGGCGCCCAGACGGACCGCGCACTCTTCCAGGGAGCGTGGTCCCGGAGTCAGCACCACAGTCGTCGCCGCGGCCCGCAGACCCGGGACCAGACCTGCTCGCAGCAGCGACGACTTGCCCGACCCCGAGGCCCCGATGACCGCCACGAACCGCTGTCGCTTCAGTCGCCCGGCAAGTTCCTCCACCAGCCGCTCCCGGCCGAAAAACCACTCCGCGTGCTGCTCCTGGAACGAGCACAGACCGGCGTACGGCGCAGGCGTGCCGGAGTCCTCCGCCGGACCGGTGTGTTCCTCGCCGAGGTGCGTTGCCGTCTCCCGCCAGCGGCGCTCCCACTCCTCCACATCGCCGCCACACTCGCGCACGTACGCGAGTGTCACCGCCAGCGTGGGCAGGCGCTGCCCGGACGCCGCTGAGGACAGGGTGGAGATCGAGTAGTGCGCCAGTCGGCCAGCTCCCGATAGGGCAGGTTACCGGCCTTCCGCCGCAACAGCCTCAACTCGGCGGCCAGTCCCCGTAACGGGCCGTCCCCCGAGTCCAGCGGTCGTTCTCTGCGCGACATCACCGCACCCCCTTGGCGTTTTCCACTCTCGTGTCGCTGTGGTCGCTGCGTCGTCGATTTTTCAGGACTTGTTTCTTCGACACCAGTGACCGAACCTGAACACCACCCGTGCCGGTGCACCTGGAGGTCGCACGGGACGACAAGACCAGGAAATGACGAACGCGATGGAGTCGAACGGGCGGGTACGTGCGGCAGTGGGCGGTGGGCAGCCCGCTCGCGCTGAGTGGCGCGTCGACCGCACACGCCGCGGCAGCGCCACCTGCTTGCCCGGAACTGTCCGTGATCGAGGGTTTGAAGCCCCGCTGGACGCAGTTGACATGCGTGTTCCTGTCGGCGACGTGGCTGCTCCGGCGACGGACGCTACGCCGCGGTCCGGTGTACCTGCGCCGGCAGGACACCCTCGCCCAACTCGCTGCCGGCCTCGGCGCCCGGGTCGGCACCGCCTACTCTTACAGGGCAGCTAACGTCAGCCTGCTCGCCTATCGCGCGCCCGGCGTGCTCCGCACGAGGCCGGTCCAGACGTCCGCACGGCATCCTGTCCGGCGACACAGCACCCTGACGCAGTGCCACCGGGTCGGCGACAGCGGGATCGCACGGCTGAGATCCTGGCGGATCTTACCGACGCCTCGGCCCTCACTACGAGCGCAACCCCCGCAACCACCTGGCCTTCCTCGGACTCGCCGCCCTGCGCTGCACACACGACTCGTCCGCCGCACCACGGAGGACATGGTCTTGATCCCTTACGAAATCGACCCCCAACTCCGGACCACACCAGGCGTATAGCTTCACCTCACAAACCGTCGCACGCCTCTTGACTACCTTCCGGGAGTGCGTCAAGACTGATGCACCTAACCAATGACAACGTTGTCAGGCGTACCTGTGGGTATACGCCGGCCGGTGGGGGCATCACATGCAATCGCGTTCCGTGCGGAAACGTCACTGCCGCATTCATTCCAGATTCACGGTCGGCCTGCTCGGGCTGGTTCTTGCCGCCGGCCCAGCCGTGGGCAGCGCGCACGCCGAATCGATGTCCTCGGCCGCGTCGGCCACGTCGGCGAAGAAGACCACCGGCTGGCAGACGTCGTTCGAGGCAGGCGACTCGTCGGTGGACGGAAGTCCCGCCACCGGACCCGGCGGTGGACCCGACGTCTCTGGAGTCTTCCACCCCGGATCGAACGAGCCCGGACTGAGTGCCGTCGTGGACGACGGGCCCGACCGGGCCTATGCGGCCAAGACCGACGTCGGGTTCACCGGCCGAAAGGCACTGCACTACTCCGCACGGCACACAGCCGACGGCGCCGCCCACGCAAGCACCGTGATGGCCGACGTGAACGTTCGCCTCAGCGCGCACAGCCAGCTGTCGTATCTGCTCTTCCCTGACTTCGACGAGAAGAAGGCCGACTACGCCGGCACCTACGTGGCCGTGGACCTGGAGTTCACCGACGGCTCGCGGCTCAGCGCTCTCGACACCCGTGACCAGAACGGCGACCGACTGACCGCACGGGCCCAGGGCGACGCCAAGACCGTGTCACCGCTGCAGTGGAACCGTCGCGTGGCGGCCGTCGGCGAAGCGGCGGCCGGCCGGACCGTGGACCGGATCCTGATCTCCTACGACGGCCCGGACGGGCCGGTGGACGTCGGGGGCTGGATCGACGACATCGCCCTGGACGGCAGCCCGGCACAGCCCCACCGCACCTCCCCCGCGGACCAGGTCGTCACCACCCGCGGAACGCAGTCGAGCGGCGACTACTCGCGCGGCAACAACTTCCCCGCGACCGCCGTCCCCAACGGCTTCAACTTCTGGACCCCGATGACCGACGCCGGGTCCCTCGGGACGCTGTACAGCTACCACCAGCAGAACAACGCGCAGAACCTTCCCGAGATCCAGGCGTTCGCCGCCAGCCACGAGACCAGCATCTGGATGGGCGACCGACAGACCTTCCAGGTGATGCCGTCGACCGCCGAGGGCACCCCGGACGCCCGGCGCGCGGCCAGGGCCCTGGCGTTCCGGCACGAGGACGAGACCGCCCTGCCCCACCACTACGGCGTCACCTTCACCAACGGGCTGCGCGCCGACATGGCGCCCGCCGATCACGCCGCGATCCTGCGCTTCACGTTCCCCGAGAAGGGCGGGCGCAAGCTGGTCTTCAACAACGTCGACGACCGGGCGGACCTGACGATCGACGCGGAGGCGGGCACCGTCTCCGGCTGGTCCGAGACGCGTACGATCTCGGCAGGCATGAGCCGTATGTACATGTACGGCACGTTCGACCAGCCGGTGACCGGCAGCGGCATGCTGACGGAAGGGAACCGCCCCTCGACCGGCTACGTGGCCTTCGACGGCGGCGGGAAGAGCAGCCGTACCGTCACCCTGCGGATCGCCACGTCCCTCATCGGCGTGGACCAGGCCGAGAAGAACCTGGGGCTGGAGATCGGAGTCCGGGACTCCCTGGAGAGGGTGGCCGCGCGAGCCGAGGCAGCCTGGAACGAGCGGCTCGGCGTCGTGAGCGTCGAGGGCGCGAGCCAGGACCAGCTGACGACGCTCTACTCGAACCTCTACCGGATGAGCTTGTATCCGAATTCCGGTTACGAGAACACCGGCTCGAAGTCCAGGCCCCGTTACCGGCACGCCGTTCAGTCCTCCGGCTCCTGGACACCCCCTGCCAGCGGCCCGACGCAGACCGGCGCGAAGATCGCCGACGGCAAGGTGTACATCAACACCGGCTTCTGGGACACCTTCCGGGCCGCCTGGCCCGCCTATTCCCTCCTGTGGCCGGACGTCGCGGGCGAACTGGTGGACGGCTTCGTCCAGCAGTACCGGGACGGTGGCTGGATCTCACCCTGGTCCTCTCCCGGCTACGCCCGCGTGATGACCGGGACCAACTCCGACGCTGCCTTCGCCGACGCCTACACCAAGGGCGTGCCGGGCATCGACGTCGAGGACACCTACGCCGCCGCGCTCAAGAACGCCACGGTCCGGCCGCCCGACAGCAGCGTCGGACGGGACAGTCTGGACCGCTCGACGTTCCTCGGGTACGTCCCCAACGACGTCGGCGCCAGCTTCTCATGGTCCCTGGACGGCTACGTCAACGACGCCGCCATCGCCGAGATGGCCGAGAAGATGGCCAAGAGCTCCAAAACCCCGGCGAAGGAACGCAAGCGCCTGCGCGAGGAAGCGGAATACTTCCGCGACCGCTCGGCCGGCTACGCCGACCTGTACGACCCGTCGATCAACTTCTTCCAGGGCAAGTCGACCGACGGCGCATGGACCACAGCCGAGAACCAGTACGACCCACTCATCTGGGGCAACAACCACGACTACACCGAGGCCGACGGCTGGAACGAGGCGTTCCCCGCACCGCACGACGGCCAGGGTCTGGCCGAGCTGTACGGCGGCAGGAAGGGGCTGGCGGACAAGCTCGACGCCTTCTTCGCCACTCCGGAGAAGGCCGACCGTCCAGGTTCCTACGGTTCCACCATCCATGAGATGCGCGAGACCAGGGATCTGAGACTGGGTCAGTGGAGCATTCCCAACCAGGTCTCCCACCACATTCCGTGGATGTACTCCTATACGCAGCAGCCCTGGAAGGGGCAGCGACTCGTCCGGCAGGCCCTGGACCGCGGCTGGCTCGGCTCCGACATAGGGCAGGGCTACCCCGGCGACGAGGACAACGGCGCCACCTCGGCCTGGTGGGTGCTCAGCGCCCTGGGTCTCTATCCGCTCCAGTCGTCGAGTGGCGAGTACGCCCTCGGCTCCCCCCTGTTCGAAAAGGCGACCCTGCACCTCCCCGGCGGCAGGCTCGTGATCGACGCCCCCGGCACCAGCAAGGGCAACATCTATGTGCGGGACCTGAGCGTCGACGGGAAGCACCACAGTTCCACGACGATTTCGCACCGCGAGATCGCCGACGGCGGCCGGCTGCGCTTCAGCATGGCGGCGAAGCCGTCCTCCTGGGGCACCGGCAGGAATGACGTCCCTGAGTCACCGACCCCGGCCGGAGAGCGGCCTCGCCCGCTGCACGACGTGACAGGAGCGGACCGCGGCACGGCATCGTCGTCCACGGGCGACGACGTCACCGCCCTGTTCGACGACACCTCGCAGACGGCCGCCGTCCTCACCGGCGACGATCCCCAGATCGGCTACCGCGTCAGCGCGGGCAAAGACACCCGCGTCACCTCCTACACACTGACGTCCTCCGCGGCCACCGCCGACCAGGATCCGCGCCAATGGGTGCTGGAAGGTTCCGATGACGGGAAACGCTGGACGGAGCTGGACCGCCGCAGCGGGGAGGAGTTCCGGTGGCGCAACCAGACCCGGCCGTTCAGCGCCGCGCACCCGGCGAACATGCGGGAGTACCGGCTGCGGATCGTGACGGACCAGGGACAGCAGAAGGTGTCGCTCGCCGAGCTGGAACTGCTGACGCAGGACCCCGTCCCGAAGGCGCCGGTCAAGGTGAGCGTCGGTGATGTCGCACTGCGCGCCGGGGCGACGGCGTCCCTCGACGTGAAGCTGACCAACAGCGGGACCGGCCCGGTGACACCCGAGGTCGCCGTCACCGTGCCGACCGGATGGACCGTCGACCCCGACCATACCCAGGTAGGTGAGCTGGCCGCCGGCAGTTCGGCCACGGTCACCGTCCGCGTCACCACCGCGGACGACGTCGCCCCGGGGACACAGCGGATCCGGGCCACGGCAAGCTGGGACGACTGGTCGGTGACCGGACAGGGCACCGCACGGGTGGTCGGCGACATCACCGAGATCGAACCCGGAACCGACTCCGAGCACGACGTCCTGGTCACGGACGACGGCTCACAGACCACCGGGGACGGCTCCGACGGGCGGGCCCGCTACGCCGACGAGAACCACTCGTTCACGTACCGCCTGCCCGTGCCCGAGAACAGCCGCGGCACCGTGACACTCGACATCGCCAACCAGTTCCTCGTCGAGGTGTCCGCCGACAACTCCACGTGGAAGACCGTGCTGCGCGAGCCGAACGCGGTGATCTTCCAGGCCAACCGGGAGCAGCGCACCCTTGATCTGGCCGAGCTACGGGAGATGGCAGGCGGCGACGGCCTCTACCTGCGCTTCTCCGACAGCCGTCCCGAGGACGGCTGGGGCAGCTGGCTGGCCGGCGTACGCGTGGAGACCTCCAGCTGATCGGCGCGGTGGCCGGCTGTTCCACGAAGGCCGGCCACCGCGATCTGCTCCATCCCGGCCCCCTTCACCTGGGTTTCCTTCTCCTCCGCCCCACGTGTCCCGTCTCCTCCGTTCCTCACCCGAAACTGAACCGTCTCCCAGGGAGTACGCATGCGCGACGACCAAGCAGGTGCCGCTACACCACAGTCGGAACCGCAGTCGGAGCACTCGCGCCGCACGTTCCTCACCGCATCGGCCACCGTGCTCGCCAGTGTGAGCCTGCCGGCCCTGCTGCCGGACCTCGCCGTCGCCGCACCGGCCGTCCCTGTGACGGCCGGTGCGGCGGCCACTGATCTCGCGCTTCACCGGCCCGTGCGGGCGTCCTCGACCGCGTACGCCCCCACTCCCGCCCGCTTCGTCACGGACCGCCTGGGGCGGGCCGGTGTCACGGGCAGCGGCTGGCGAGCGGCCGACACCGACGGCCCTCAGTGGATCGCGGTCGATCTGGAGGCCACCTGCCGGGTCACCGCCGTCGTGCTCGTCTTCGAGGCGATCGAAGGCGACACCGTCTTCAAACCGTCGGACGGCATCAACCCCCGTACCGGCACCACCGGTTGGGAGGTCCTGTCCAGCTACGCCGCCGCTTTTCGTATCGAGGTGTCACCGGACGGGAAGACCTGGAAGGAGGTGTACGAGGGCTCCACGGACCAGGGCGGCACCGTCACGGTGACCCTGGCCGAGCCGGTGGACACCCGCTGGGTCCGCATGGTCGGCACCGGCCTGTCCAACGACAACCCGCTCGGCCTGAACTCGCTCCAGGTGCACGGCATCGCGCCGTCCCGGCGTCCGAAGGCGACCGGCTGGACCGAGTGGACCAGCGGCGCCCGCCCGGTGCCCCTGCTGAAGATCGCCGACGACGGAACCGTACCGATCGAGTCGGGCTGGAACGTGACGCTCGACGAGTTCGCCGGCACCGACAGCGGGGCAAGACTGTCCTCGCCCGGAGTCGACACCGACCGCTGGCTGCGCGCCCGGGTCCCGGGCACGATCCTCGCCTCGCTGGTCGCCGAGGGCCACCTGCCCGACCCGGTGAAGGGCATGGACAACCTCCAGGTTCCCGAAGCGCTCGGCAAGTCCACCTGGTGGTACCGGCGTACGTTCTCCGTGCCGCGCGGGCTGGTCTCCCGTGGACGGGACCGCCTCTGGCTGGAGCTGGACGGGATCAACCACGCGGCCGAGATCTGGCTCGACGGCACGAAGGTGGGCGAGATGTCCCACCCCACCGCCCGCGCCGCCCTCGACGTGACCGAACAACTCGGCAAGGGCGGCGAGCATGTGCTGGCCGTGCGGATCGACCACATGCCCTACCCCGGCAGCCCGGGTGACCGGGGATCGAACGGCGTGTCCTACGCCGACGCGGGCTCGGACATGATGATGCGCAACGGCCCCGCCTACCTCGCGGTGTCCGGCTGGGACTGGATGCCCGCCGTACGCGACCGGGTCATGGGCATCTGGAACCACGTCCGGCTGCGTGCCACCGGTGACGTCGTCGTAGGTGACGCGCGCGTGGACACCGTGCTGCCGGACCTGCCGGACCGCTCGCGCGCCGAGGTCACCGTCACCGTTCCGGTCCGCAACGCGGCATCGGGAGCCCGAAGCGTGACGGTGCGAGCCCTGCTGGGCGGCGTACGCGTCACCAAGGACGTCCGGATCGACGGCGGCGCCAGCACCGAAGCGGTGTTCACTCCCGAGGACCACCCCGCCCTGCGCCTGAGGAATCCGGAACTGTGGTGGCCCAACGGCTACGGTGAGCCCGCCCTGCACGACCTGCGGCTCACCGCGTCCGTCGGGAGACAGGAGAGCGACGCGCGCACGATCCGCGTGGGACTGCGCCAGTTCGACTACGCGTCCGAGAACCCGGTCGTCTTCCCGCCCGGCGCGAACCGCTACGAACAGACCGTCGACATCGAACGGCAGCACGCCCGCTGGGTCCGTGTACTCGCCGGCCGCCGCGCCACCGGTTACGGGGCCTCGTTGTGGCGCCTGTCGGTCACCGACACCCGGACTCCGGGCACCGACCTCGCGCTGCACGCCACCGCTTCCGCCTCCTCCACCGACAACGCGACCAACACCGCGGCGGCGGCCGTCGACGGCGACGACAACACGCGCTGGTCTTCCGCCTACTCCGACGACCAGTGGATCCGCGTCGACCTCGGCGCGGAGAAGGACTTCGACCGGATCACCCTCCTGTGGGAGTCGGCGTACGCCCTCACCTTCACTGTGCAGGTTTCCGGCGACGGCGAGAGCTGGACGGACGTGACGTCCGTCGACAACCGGCCCCACCAGCTCCAGATCAGCGTCAACGGCGTCAGGGTGTTCTGCCGCGGCGGCAACTGGGGCTGGGACGAGCTGCTGCGTCGCATGGGCGACGGGCGCATGGAGGCCGCCGTCGAGATGCACCGCGACATGAACTTCACGATGATCCGCAACTGGCTCGGCAGCAGTAACCGCGAGGAGTTCTACGCCCGCTGCGACGAGAACGGGCTGCTGGTGTGGAACGACTTCTGGAACGCGTGGTTCCTCGACCCGCCGAACCATTCCCTCTATCTCGACCACGTGCGGGACACGGTCCGCCGCTACCGCTCGCACCCCTGCATCGTCGTGTGGTGCGGCTCCAACGAGGGAACCCCCTCCGGGGAGATCGACGAGGGCACGCGCAAGGCGGTCGCCGAGGAGCACCCCGGCGTCGAGTACATCAGCAACTCGGCGTCGGGCGTGGTCAGCGGCAGCGGCCCGTACGCCTGGGTCGACCCGAAGCGGTACTACTCCCCGGACCTCTACGCGCACGGCACCTTCGGTTTCCACACGGAGATCGGCATCCCGACGGTGTCGGTGGCCGAGAGCATGCGCAACCTCGTGGGGGACGAGACGGAGTGGCCCATCGGCCTGGTGTGGAACCACCACGACTGGCTGGAGCGCGGCGGACAGAACCCGCAGAGCTACCGGGCCGCCGTCGACGAACGGCTCGGCGGGTCCTCCTCGCTGGACGAGTTCAGCGCGAAGGCCCAGTTCGTCAACTTCGAGTCGATGCGAGCCATCTTCGAGGCGTGGAACGCCAACCTGTGGAACGACGCCGGCGGCCTGCTGCTGTGGATGTCCAACCCGGCGTGGCACAGCACCGTGTGGCAGACCTACGACTACGACCTGGACGTGAACGGCGCCTACTACGGGGCCCGGACCGGCTGCGAGGCCCATCACGTGCAGGCCGACCTGGAGGACTGGAAGGTCCTCGCGGTCAACCACACCGGAGAGATGCTGCACGGTGCGGAGATCCGTGCCGAGGTACTGGATCTGCTCGGACGCCGGCTGACCGATCCGCAGCGGCAGAAGGTCGACATCACCGCCTCCGCGACGACGCAGGCGTTCACCGTGCCCCGGCCCGACGGCGATCACCCCCTGCACCTGGTACGCCTGCGTCTGACACACGCCGACGGGCGGACGCTGTCGCAGAACACGTACTGGCGCTACGACCGGCCCGAGGACATGCGGGCCCTCAACGGCCTCACCGGCGCCCGGCTGGAGATCTCCGAAGGCCGGACGGTCCGGCGCGACGGCCGGCTCAGGCTCTCCGTCACGGTACGCAACAGGGGCCGTGCCGTCGCGCCCATGGTGCGCCTCGCGCTGCGCGACCACCGCTCGGGCAACCGGGTGCTGCCCGCACGCTACTCCGACAACTACCTGTGGCTGTTGCCCGGTGAGGAACGTGACATCACTGTGTCTTGCCCCGTAGGCGGCCACAGCCCCGGCGACCTGGAGGTGACCGCACAGGGCTACCGCACGTCCCTGGTCTCCACCCACGGCCGACGCTGAGTCACCGTTGGCATCCGGCGGCCCACGGCCGCCGCCGCGTCTTCCGTCCCCGTGCCTGTGTATATGGAGCGAGTGCGCATCACGGGCCATGATTCGCACAGGTCTGTCCTACGGATCACGAGTTGGTGCGTGATAGCGGGTGAGGCGTGTGGCCTGGTCGTGGCCTGTTCTCAGGCGGTGATGGTGCGGTCGGAGACGAGGCCGCCGACGGCGCGGTAGGTGTCGGGCAGGCGAGCACGGCGGTGGGTCCAGCGGATCAGTTGCTTCCCGCGTTAATGATCGGCGAGCGCGTGGAACATCCCTCCGCCGCAGGCAGCGTGTTTCCGCGGGACTCCCCGGGCGCCTGACCAGATCAACTGACCACGAGGGCGCCCTGGTGCTACGCGCTGCACAGCACTTCGCCAGGACACCGACGCCTTCACGTTCCGGCATCGCCGCGCGCATGCCGCGTTCAGCCAGAGGACCTGTTCGACGAGCCACGGCGCGACTCCTTGCAAAGCCCTCAAGAGACGTCCGACCGTCTACAGACCGATGTGTCCCGCCGATCGAAAGGACGCGCACTCGCGGGCAGACGATGACACGCATCATAAGGTCGCCGTTCGCCACCCCCTTGTCGCTGTTGTCGGCTCCCGACTAACAGCCGCGACACCCACGCGCAGCAGAACGGGATCCCACGCGGCCGCGCGTTGTCTTGCGAGCCCCGCACGGTCCGACGTCGGCGACGCCTACCGGAAGGGGCCGAGGTAGTCCTGAGCACGTCCGCGGCACTCAGCCGCGAGCTCATCTGATTACGCGTCAGTAGAGTCAGCATTGGGTCAGCATTCGGTTTGCCAGACCTTGCTGCAGACGGCTAGACCCGCGAATTGGTGCGCGCCCCCAAGCCCTCCGGGCCGAGCATGATCGCTCGCCCAGGGTTACCCGCATTCGATGCGCTCAGGAGCTCCCCGGGCCGCGCCCCCGCCGACAGCAACCGCAGCATCCGTACTGGTCAGCGTACCCGTCCCCGCGATTTCAGCGCCCCTGGCGGCAAGTTTGGGGCGGGGAGCCGGTCGCCGTCATAGCCCTTCACCTCACCGAACCGCGCCCCCGTCATCCAGTCCGAACGGGCCTGGGCGATGTCCTCGTTGGTCCGTCCGATGAAGTTCCACCACATGACCAGCTCCTCCTCGAACGGCTCGCCGCCGAGGAGCATGAGGGTCGCGTCGGACTCGGCGCGCAGGGGGAGTTCGGTGCGGCCGCAGCCCAGGTAGAGCATCGAACCGGGGAGTACCGGTACGCCGTCGACGTGGGCCTCGCCGGACATGGACAGTACGGCGTACTCGAAGTCGGGCTCCAGCGGCAGGCGTACGTCTGTGCCGCTCGCGAGGGCCAGGTCGGCGCCGACGATCGGGGTGTACGCCGTGCCCGGTGAGGCGGTGCCGTCGACGGTGCCCAGGATGATCGTGGCGCGCAGGCCCGGCGCCGTGACCAGGGGCAGTTCGGCGTGGTGCTCGAAGTGCGGGTCGGTGTGCCGGTGACTGTCCGGGAGGGCGACCCAGAGCTGCGCGCCGTGCAGGAGCCGGGCGTGCGCCTTGGGGCTCTCCTCGGAGTGGCTGATGGCCCGGCCGGAGGTCATGAGGCCCAGTTCGCGCGGGCGGATGGTCTGGAGGCTGCCCGTGGAGTCGCGGTGCAGCACCTCGCCCTCGTGCAGCCAGCTCACGGTCTGCAGACCCATGTGCGGGTGCGGCGGGACCTGCATGCCGGGCTCGTCGGCGATGTCGTCGGGCCCGTAGTGATCGACGAAGCACCACGCGCCGACCATGCGCCGCCCCAGGTTGGGGAGCAGGCGGCGGACTTCGGTGGACTCGCCGAGCTTGACCCGACGGGGACTGAGGAGTTCACGCACCGGCTCGGCCACCACGAACCCGCGGCCACCGCACAGGGCGGGAACCGCCTCGCGATCAAGATTGCTCATGGCCCACAACCTAGCCCCGCCGGGGACCCGCCGTCAGGTCGTCGACCCGCCCATTGAGGGGCACTTGGTGCAGAACCGGCGGAGGACCTACGCCGTGTGTGGAAAGTGGATTTTGAGCTTGGGTAATCACGGTTCATGGGGCGGGGAGATCTCACGGATGAACAGTGGGCGGCGTTGGAGCCGTTGTTGCCGAAGGGGACGAGGACGGGGTGGCGCCGACCGTCTGGCCTCGGCGGCGGCTGATCGACGGCATACGATTTCGGGTCCGTATCGGTGTTCCATGGCGGGACGTGCCCGTTCCGCTATGAAGCCACTGTCCTCGTAGCAACCATCAACGAGTGACTGTGACAGCACGCGGCGACACCGCGGCGAGGCAGGGCCAGGCTGGCGGGGCGAAGCTGTGGCAGCCTTCCTCGAAGACGACGACCGTGGCGTGATCACGCTGCGTCGTATGGGCGCGCTCAGCGGTGTATTCCGTATCGCGACTGCTTACCCGGTGATGCCTGGTGACACTCGCTCAACGCTGCGGCAGTACGGCAGTCCGTGCAGCGGCTCCCCGGCAAGGAACCGGGTGATCAAGTCGGCGACTTCCGCTGTCCGTTCCAGGATGACCATGTGATCGGCGTCGCGGACCTCCGCGTGCCAGCTGTCGGCACACGCCGCCGCCATCTGGCGGCACAGCTCCGGCGTGGTGAACGAGTCGTACTCGCCGGCCACGGTCAGAACCGGCGCACGAGGCGGCTGGCGGGTATCGAGAGCCTGATGGGTGAGCAGGCGCAGGGTGTTGGCACGCATCTGGTTCGCCTCCGCCTCGGTGAGGTTGGTGATGCGGCGCAGCAGCAGTCTGCGGATGCGGGCGCCGTTGGGGATGTCTGCGAGGCGTTCGGGCGTCATGAGCAGGTCGAGCATGACGTGCGCGTAAGTCTCCATGTCTCCGGCGGCCAGGTGTTCCAGAGTGCGGCGCATCGCGGCCTGTGCGTGGTCGGGGATGGCGATCATCGTGCCGACCAGGACCATGCGTCCCACCCGGTCCGGGTACCTTCGGGCAATCTCGTAGGCGATGGCGCTTCCGTAGGAGCCGGCGAGCACGTTGACCTGACCCGCATCCCACTCATCGAGCATGTGGCAGACCGCGTCGGCGAGGAAGTCGACGCGGTAGGTCTCGGGCAGCAGGTCGGCCGCCCCCCAGCCCGGGGGGTCGACGGTGAACACGTCCATGCTATTGAGGAACACCTGTTCACAGCGCCCCCAGGACTCCTTGCGCTGGAACGCCCCGCCGATGATCAGTACGGGCGGAAAACGAGGGGCGGATGCGCGGATCACACGTGATTCGCAGGAGAAGCCACGCCAACGATGTGCTCGCACAAGTGGCTCGCCCGGTGGCGAACCAGTCCCGGCGGGGAGATGCGGCGTCTCGAGCGGCGTGCCGGAGTAGATCACGCACGGTAAACGATCTTCGAGGGCTGGCGTCACGGCGGCACGCCGGACCGTGCTGAGTATCCGTCAGGTCTCTACATGCCACAGATCGAGATCAACCTCCGATCGAGAACCACGTTCGGTACAGGACCTAGGACCGTGGTCGCGGGCGTGTCAGCCGTTCGTCGGAAGGGTCGCGGAAATAGTAGCCATGGACATAGTAGCTATGTACTTTATCTCGCATGAGCATGAGTTCGAAGAGTTCGGCACCGGAGAACGCGACTCCCGGGTTCCTCGTCTGGCGCCTGTCGACGAAGTGGCGGGTGGCCGTCGACCGGGCGGTCGAACCGCTCGGCCTGACCCACGCGCAGTACTCACTGGTGGCGTCGTTGTACGGGATGCACAGGGACGGCCGCCGGCCCAGTCAGCGCGCGCTCGCCGACCACACCGGGCTCGAACCGCTCTACGTCTCGAAGCTGGCCCGTGCCCTGGAGACGGCCGGACTCCTCGACCGGACCCGGGATCCGGCCGACCCCCGGGCGGTCCAGCTGTCGCTCACGGAGGAGGGACGCGAGGTCGCACGCCGCGCGATCAAGGTGGTGCGAGGACTGCTTGACCAGCTCCTCGAACCCCTCGGCGGCTTGGACGGCGAGCGCACGAAGACGTTCAGGCGCGAGTTGGTGACCCTGCTCGACGTACCGCTCGATCCACGGTCCGAGAAGGACCACTCCCAGCAGGAAACTTCCGAGAAGGAGCAGTCATGACCACCTCCATTCCCCGCGCGGGCGGCCGGACGATAGGCCTCGCGCACTACGCGAGCCGCGCCCTCCTGGAGCAGGCGCTGGCCCGCACCGGCACCACGTTCAACGAGTCGGTGGCCCTCCGGGCCGTCTCCGACCACGGCGGCACGGCCGCACGGGTCTGGCTCGTGGACCGGCTGACCGGCGCGTTGAAGATCGACGAGTCGGTGGCGGACCGAACGGTCACCGCGATGACGGACGCCGGGCTGCTGGAGCCCGCGGGCGGGCAGCTCGCCCTCACGGAGAGCGGCCGGGAGCTGTTCGAGGGTGTCCGCAAGGCCGGCGACGAGATCGCGGCCCGGCTGTACGCGGGCATCGCGGACGAGGACCTGGAGACCGCCGGCCGGGTACTGACCCTGGTCACGGAGCGGGCCGACGCGGAGCTGGCCGCGATGTAGCGCCTCCCTCGCACGTGGACCGCGGAAGGTTGTGGAATATTCAACTAACCCCCTCCGTTGTGCCCGTCGAAGGAGGTCAGCAGTGGACACGAAGTACTACGACCACGGAACGGCCGCGGAGCGCTGGGAGCGGGCGCGGATGTTCTTCGACGCGAGGGACTACGCCGCCGCGGCGCGCGTGCTGGGTGGGCTGGTCGAGGAGGTGCCGGAGCAGGTCGGACCCCGGCTGCTGCTGGCCCGCTCGTACTACCACTCGGCTCAACTGCGGCGCGCCGAGACCGAGTTGCGGACGCTCGTGGAGCTCGACCCCGTCGAGCACTACGCCCGGCTGATGCTGGGGCGCACCCTGGAACGCCAGGGTCGGCCCGAGGAGGCGGAGCGGCACCTGCGCATCGCCTCGGCCCTCGCGGGCGACTTCGAGCAGTTCGAGCAGGTGTAGCCACCGCGCGGGTCCTGGCGGACGGTGCCGTGCGGGTCCTGGCGGATTCCCCCGAGTCGATCGGGGCGGATCCCCCCGCGTCGGTCGCGGCGAACGATGCCGCGTCGATCACGCCGGACGGCGCCACGACAGTCGTGCCAGGCGTGCGGCACGTCAGTCACGCCAGCCGGCGCCACGCCGAACGGCGTTACGAAAGAAGGCCGGTCACCACGGTGACCGGCCTTCCCGCGTATGCCCTCGGTGGGTTCCGCTCCCCTGGTCGGCCCGGCCCGCGTCGGAGCGGATCCCCCTCGCGACTCACCCGACGGTGACCGCCGCCACCGAGTGGGCGACCTCGCGATGAGCCTCGTGCTCGGCGAGCCGGTCGGTGAGGGCGGTGTGGACGTCCGCGTAGGTATCGGGGCCGAGCGGCAGGCGGAGCGGGGTCGCGTCGGAGTCGACGAGGTCGATCATCGCGGTCGCGATCTTCTCCGCGCTGTTGGGCACCGGGAAGGCCCCGTCCGCGAAGGCCCGCCGGGTGTCACCCGCCGGGGTGTCGGCGTAGGCGGGCATGGGCGGCGCGGTGTCGAGCGAGCTGCCGAAACCGGTGGGGGTCGCGCCCGGCTCGACGATGGTCAGGGTCGTGCCGAACGGCGCGATCTCCCGGGCGATGGTCTCGCAGAACCCCTCGATGCCCCACTTGGAGGCGTGGTAGTAGCCCAGGCTCGGATAGGTCGTCTGGCCGCCCGCGGTGGAGACCTGGAGGATGCGGCCCCGGCCCTGGGCGCGCAGGTGCGGCAGCGCGGCGCGGATGACATGGATCGAGCCGAGCAGGTTGGTGTCGACGACCCGCCGGATCTGCTCGTCGGACGCCTCCTCGACGGAGGCGAGCAGGCCGTAGCCGGCGTTGTTCACGACGACGTCGATCGTGCCGAGTGCCGCGAAGGCCTCGTCGACGACACGGCGTACCCGCTCGGCGTCGGTGACGTCGAGCCGGGCGGTCCAGAGCCGGTCACCGTGCTCGGCGCGGAGGTCGTCGAGAACCTCGGGCCGGCGGAGGGTGGCGGCGACACGGTCACCGCGGGCCAGGAGCTGTTCGGTGAGCAGCCGTCCGAACCCTGAGGAGGTGCCCGTGATGAACCAGGTGGTGGTCATGGTGTTTCCTTCACTCGGTCACTGTCCGGTGCGAGCCCGTTCGCGGGCTCGGTACCGGAGGGACCGGTTGGGGCGCCCGTGTTCTCGCGCCGGCCGGGCCCCGGAGTTCTCCGGGGCAGGCACCATGCAACGGGAGGCGGCCAGGAGAGGGGAGTCCCCGCTGTGAGGGGTACTGGCAGAGTCCCCCACGCGGCGCGCGGCCTGCCTACCCTGTCCTCATGGACAACCGGGATGCCGTCAGCGCCTTCCTCCGTTCCCGACGCGACAGGATCAGCCCCGAGCAGGCGGGGCTGCCCGTGTACGGCCGGCGCCGGGTGGCCGGGCTGCGCCGGGGCGAGGTCGCCACGCTCGCCGGGGTCAGCGTCGAGTACTACACACGTCTGGAGCGCGGAAGCCTCAGAGGGGTCTCCGACAGCGTCCTCGACGCACTCGCCCAGGCCCTGCGGCTGGACGAGACCGAGCGCATGTACCTGTACGACCTCGCTCGCGCCGCCGGACCGGCGCCCGAGGCACGGACCCGGAAGCGGGCGGCCCGCGCGACGGTGCGGCCGAGCGTGGCGCGGATCGTCGAGGGGATGCCGGGACTGCCCGCGTGCGTGATGAACAGCCGCCTCGACGCGCTGACCTCCAACCCGCTGGGCCGGGCGCTGTATTCGGAGATGTACGCCGACCCGACCTGCGGGGGGAACGTCGCCCGGTTCTCCTTTCTCACCCCCGCGGCCAGGCGGTTCTACGCCGACTGGGAGCACATGGCCCGCTTCGCCGTGGGCGCGCTGCGTATCGAGGCCGGGAAGAACCCCTACGACCGGGACCTGTCGAACCTGATCGGTGAACTATCCACCCGCAGCGAGGCCTTCCGGGTGATGTGGGGCTCCCAGGACGTGCATGTCTTCCGCCAGACCACGAAGCGCTTCAACCACCCGGTCGTCGGCGCCCTGGAGCTCGACCAGGAGACCCTGAACCTGCCGGACGAGAGCGGCCTCAGCGTGCTCGTCTACAGCGCCCCTCCCGGGTCGGCCGCCGCGGACGGCCTGAAGCTGCTGGCCAGTTGGTCCGCGACGGCCGGACAGGAGCAGGCCGCGCTGCCCGGGGACGAACCGTCGCCCCGGCAGCCCTGACGGACGGCCCTTCCGCCCGTGCCCGATCCCTTCGGGGTCTCACGCCGCCCGTCCGCCGTACGTGCGCTTGCCCCTCCGGTGCGCGATCTCGCCGAGCAGGACGTCGATGCCGATGAACACCGCCAGCGGGATGCCGAGCAGCGGGACGAAGTAGCCGAGCACGGCGATGGTCGCCATGGCCGGGACCAGGATCTGCGGCGGGACCTGCTGCCAGGCGCCGCGCGGGATGGGACGGCCGAAGCCGGAGGCCCGGCCGCGCAGCCACCACATGCGGTAGCCGAGGACGATCAGCAGGATCAGTGACGCCGCGAGGGCCATCAGCGCGAGCTGGTTGGCGAGGCCGAAGAGAGCGCCGGTGTGCAGGTCGATGCCCCAGCGGGTCAGCTTGGCGAGGAACGGGTAGTCGGCGAACCGGAGTTCGTCGGTGACCTCGGCGGTCGTCGGGTCGACGGCCACCGAGTCCTGCTTCTCGGGCCAGCTGCGCTGGATCTGCTTGACGACGTACGCGGACTCGGCGTCGGCGGGCGGGGTGATCTCGACCGGGTCGCCGAGTCCCTTGGCGCGGGCGGCGGCGAGGACCGGGTCGATGCCCGCTCCGTCCGAGGTGTCGCCCGTACCGTCCGCGCCGCCGTGCTCCGCGTGCTCCCCGCCGGCCGCCGCCGACACCGAGGGGGTGGAGTGGCCGAGTTCGGTCCTGAGGACGTCGATGTTGGCGCCTGCGTACGTCGACCAGGTCAGGCCGGTCGCCGAGAGGAAGATGAAGCCGATCGCCGCCCAGACGCCGACCGTGCCGTGCAGTCCCAGGGTGCGGCGGCGTCCGCTCGTCCCGCGCACCTTGCGCTGCGCGCGCCGGCGTACGAACCACAGCACCAGCCCGCCGCTCGCGATCACCCACAGCCAGCTGGCGGCGAGTTCGCTGTAGAGACGGCCGTTCTCACCGAGGTGCAGGTCGCGGTGGAACTCGTCGATCCAGGTGCGGACCGGGAGCGCGCCGGAGGAGCCGTACTGCTCCAGGGACCCGCGCACCTTCGCGGTGTACGGGTCGACGAACACGGCGAGGGTGTGGGTGTCCCCGATGCCGGGGACCCCCGAGAGCATCACCCGGGTGCTCGCGTCGGCCTCCGGAGAAGGACGTACGGCCGAGACGGTGCCCTCGGGATGGGCCTTGCGGGCGGCGGCGATCTGGTCGGAGAGCGGCAGCTTCTCGTCGCCGGCCGGGACGGTCAGCTCATGCGAGTAGATGATCTTCTCGGCCTGGTACGAGGCGGCGTACAGGAAGCCGGTGGCCGCGGCGACCAGCAGGAACGGGGCGACGAGCACGCCCGCGTAGAAGTGCAGGCGCAGCACCAGGGGCCGCAGTGAGGACCAGGCTCTCGGGGTGGGAGCCGGGGCGGCGGACCGCGGGGACTCGTCCGTCGTGATCGGGGGAGCGGTGGACATCGGCGGGGTTCTCCGGTCGGGCAGGGGACGGGATCGGGCCGCGGGCCGGGAGTGAGGCTCCCTTCACCGGTGGCGGTCCACTAGTCGGGGCGCGGGGCCGCCGAGTTCCCGCGCCCGCGAGTGGCGTGCGTCATATCAGGTAGGGCGGGGGACTCGCCCTGCGCCGCCTCGCACCCCGCCCGCGCGCTTGACATCCTGGAGGGATGGCATTCGAACGTGATCCCAGCGCCGCCCGCTCCCTCAGTGACCAGGTCGAGGAACTCCTCTCGTACGAGGGTCCCTTGCCGATCGTGGCCGCCGGCGACCCGGTGCTGCGCCGCGCCGCCGAACCGTTCGACGGTCAGCTCGACGCGGGGCTGCTGGCCCGTTTCGTCGCCGCCCTGCGCGCGACGATGCACGCTGCACCGGGTGTCGGCCTCGCGGCGCCGCAGGTCGGGGTGGCGCTGCGGATCGCGGTCGTCGAGGACCCGGCGCCGGTGTCCGAGGAGGTACGGGTGGCACGCGGCCGGGTGCCACAGCCCTTCCGGGTGCTCGTCAATCCGTCGTACGAGGGGATCGGCGCCGACCGGGCGGTGTTCTTCGAGGGCTGCCTGAGCGTGCCGGGCTGGCAGGCCGTGGTGCCCCGGCACGCGGCGGTGCGGCTGCGGGCGCTGGACGAGGAAGGGCGGGCCCTCGACGAGGAGTTCACGGGCTGGCCCGCGCGGATCGTCCAGCACGAGACCGACCACCTGGACGGCGTGCTCTATCTCGACCGTGCCGAGACCCGGTCCCTCTCCTCCAACCAGGCGATGGCGGAACGCTGGGCGCAACCGACCCCCGCCGAGGCGGCGGCAGCCCTCGGCTTCACGCTACCGGGCTGAGTACTCCGGCGGCCTCCGCGGAAGGCCGCCTGCCAGGAGGGGCGCCCTCCTGGATGGGCCGCCCTCCAAGAGAGGGCATCTGCCAGGGGGCACCTCCCCGAAGAGGCTGCCTCCCCGAAGGGGGGCGCCTGCTGGCGTCCCCCCGGTCACCCCGGCAGGGGGCCCGCCCCGGGCACCCTGCCGGCCGCCCGGGGACTACGCGTCCCGGTACGCCTCCAGCAGCCGCAGCCACACCTCGCTCACCGTCGGGTAGGACGGGACCGCGTGCCACAGGCGGCCGATGGGAACCTCGCCGACGACGGCGACGGTCGCCGAGTGGATCAGTTCGCCCACGCCGGGGCCGACGAAGGTGACACCGAGGACGATCTCCCGGTTGATGTCGACGATCATCCGCGCCTTGCCGCGGTAGTCGTCCCCGTACAGGCCCGCGCCCGACACCGAGGACATGTCGACGTCCACGGCCCGGACCCGGTGGCCCGCCCGCTCGGCCTCGGCGAGGGAGAGGCCCACCGCGGCGGCCTCCGGGTCGGTGAAGACGACCTGGGGGACGGCCGCCAGGTCGGCGGTCGCGGCGTGGGCGCCCCAGGGGTCGCTCTCCAGGAGAGGTACGCCCGCCGCGCGGGCGGCGATGGCGGCGCCCGCGATCCGCGCCTGGTACTTGCCCTGGTGGGTGAGGAGGGCGCGGTGGTTGACGTCGCCGACCGCGTACAGCCACTCGCTGCCGACCGCCCGAAGGCTGTCGTCGACCTCGATCCAGGAGCCCGCTTCCAGGCCCACCGTGTCGAGGCCGAGGTCGTCGGTGCGGGGCGCGCGGCCGGTCGCGAAGAGGATCTCGTCGGCCTCCAGGCGCTCCCCGGTGTCCGTCAGGACGACGACGGTCGAGCCCTCGCGGCTGACCGCGGACACCGAGACGCCGGTGCGCAGGTCCGCGCCGGCCTCTCGCAGGCCCTCGGCCACCAGTTCGCCCGCGAAGGGCTCCATCCTGGGCAGCAGGCCCTCGCCGCGGACCAGCACTGTGACCTGCGAGCCGAGGGCCTGCCAGGCCGTGGCCATCTCGACGGCGACCACGCCGCCGCCGACCACGATGAGCCGGCCCGGCGCGGCCTGCGCGCTGGTGGCCTCGCGGCTGGTCCAGGGCTTGACCTGGGCGAGTCCCGGCAGGTCGGGGAGGAGGGCGCGGGTGCCGGTGCACACGGCGACCGCGTGCCGGGCGGTCAGCACCTTCCGCCCGCCGTCGGGTCCCTCAACCGTGACCGTGCGCGGCCCGTCGAGCCGCCCGTGCCCGCGGTAGAGGTCGGCACCGATGCCGTCCAGCCAGCCGATCTGGCCGTCGTCCTTCCAGTTCGAGGTGAAGTAGTCGCGGCGTGCGAGGACCGCGGGGGTGTCGAGGGGGCCTTGTACGTACTGGCTCAGTCCAGGCAGGCGTCGGGCGTCGGCGCGGGCGAGGGCCGGGCGCAGCAGAGCCTTGCTGGGCATGCAGGCCCAGTAGGAACACTCGCCGCCGACCAGTTCGCTTTCCACGATCGCGGTGGAGAGGCCGGCCGCGCGGGTGCGGTCTGCGACGTTCTCCCCCACGGGCCCGGCACCGAGCACCACGACGTCGTACACGATGGATTCCGTTTCCGTCATGGGGTCAGTCTGGTTCCTGTTGTGCTCGGAGGCCACACGGGGTACGCGCGCGGAATACGGCACCGGTATGCGGCGTTGTGCGAACCGGCACGATCCGACGCGAGAACTCGATCTGACCCGAGACAGGCCGAGACACCCCGAGACACAGGGAGACACGCATGAGCAGCACCGTGGAGCTCACCAAGGAGAACTTCGACCAGACGGTCAAGGACAACGAGTTCGTCCTGATCGACTTCTGGGCGTCCTGGTGCGGGCCGTGCCGTTCGTTCGCCCCGGTCTACGAGAAGGCCGCCGAGGCCAACCCGGACCTGGTTTTCGCCAAGGTCGACACGGAGGCGCAGCCGGAACTGGCCGCCGCCTTCGACATCCAGTCGATCCCGACGCTGATGATCGTCCGGGACCAGGTCGCGATCTTCGCCCAGCCGGGGGCGCTCCCCCAGGCCGCTCTGGAGGACGTCATCGGGCAGGCCCGCAAGCTGGACATGGACGAGGTCCGCAAGTCCGTCGCCGAGCAGCAGGCGCAGGCCGGCCAGTAGGTCACGCGCGACCTCGGATCGGGTTCGCGACGCCGCGGTGGGGGGTTCGACGGCCACGTCGTCGGCCCTCTGGCCGTTCGCGGACCGTCGGTGCCGCGTCGACCGCGTCACAGGCCCAGAGGTAACCCCGTGTAGTTCGCCGCCAGTTCGGCCGCCGCGGAGGGTGAGGTGGCGATCCGGCGGAGCCGCGCCAGCTGCACCTGGTGGTCGAAGGGATCCCCGTCCGGCCGGACGTGCAGCATCCTGGTCATGTCGTACGAGAAGCGGGTCGCCTGCCAGACCCTCGCGAGGCTCAACTCCGAGTAGCGGTCCAGGAGTTCGGTCGATCCCGTGCCGTGCAGCGCGACGAGGCCGCGGGCCAGCACCCGGATGTCGGACACCGCGAGGTTGAGCCCCTTGGCACCGGTCGGCGGCACGATGTGAGCGGCGTCCCCGGCGAGGAAGAGCCGGCCGTGGCGCATCGGCTCGTGGACGGAACTGCGCATCGAGGAAACGGACTTGGACGTGATGGGGCCACGCTCCAGCCGCCAGTCGCCGTCGATCGCGAACCGCGCGGCGAGCTCGTCCCAGACCCGTTCGTCGGGCCAGTCCTGGATGTCGGTGTCGTTCGGGACCTGGAGGTACAGCCGCGAGACCGACGGTGATCGCATGCTGTGCAGCGCGAAGCCCCCGTCACCGCGCGCGTAGATCAACTCCTCGCAGGAGGGCGGCACCTCGGCGAGGATCCCCAGCCAGGAGTAGGGATAGTCGTGCTCGAAGGTGCGGCTCTTGCCGGCCGGGAACGCCTGGCGCGCGATGCCGTGCGAGCCGTCGCAGCCCACCACGTAGTCGCACTCCAGGGTCTCCTCACGCCCCTCGCGCACGAACCGCACGAGGGGCGCCGCGCTGTCCGGGTTCTCCACGGCGATCGCCTCGGCGCCGAACAACAGCGGTGACCCGTCGGCGAGTTGAAGGGCGATGAGGTCCTTCACGATTTCCGTCTGGGCGTAGATCGTCACGGTGCGGCCACCGGTGAGGGCGGGGAAGTCGAGGTGGTGGCGTTCGCGGTCGAAGCGCAGCTCGATTCCCTGGTGGATCAGGCCCTCGGCGTCCAGCCGGCCGGCCGCACCGCACTCGCGCAGCGCGTCGACGGTGCCCTGCTCCAGCATTCCGGCGCGCTGGCGCCGTTCGGCGTACTCCCGCGTCCTGCTCTCCAGGACGACACAGTCGACGCCCGCCAGGTGCAGCATCCG
The DNA here is from genome assembly GCF_044751025.1 of Streptomyces sp. NPDC088747. Lineage (NCBI taxonomy): Bacteria > Bacillati > Actinomycetota > Actinomycetes > Kitasatosporales > Streptomycetaceae > Streptomyces > Streptomyces sp. NPDC088747. Next base: position 409,069 of record NZ_JBIVKZ010000004.1, on the reverse strand, counting down.
GGCCAGCAGCAGCCCGGCGGGTCCGCCGCCGATGATGCCGACCGTGGTCCGCATGACGTGCCTCCGTGTCCGATCCAGCCGGGGAACAGTCTCCAGCCTCTCTCAGCTCGACTCGCGGTGCACAACCCTCGCGCCCAGCACCTCGTGCGTCTCGGGTACGAGACCGGGCTCGCGGACCACGCGGTCCACCAGCTCGGCGAGGTCGCGTCCGGACGGCAGCTCGATGTGCACGGTGCTCAGCCGGGGCCGCAGCAGCCGTCCGAGCATCAGGTCGTCGGCGCCGATGACGGCCGTCTCGTCCGGGACGGCGATGCCCTCGTCCTGGAGGGCGCGGGTCAGCAGCATCGCGTACTCGTCGTTGTACGCGAACACCGCGTCGAGATCGAGGGAGCGCCAGCGGGCCGCGAGGAGGGCGGCGGCCTGCTCCTCGTACGCGAGCGGCAGCTCGGTCACGGTCGCGGCGGTGCCGTGCAGGGCGCGCCGTACGCCTTCCAGGCGGGGTCCGGAGAAGATGTCCAGCCCGGATTCGCGGGGCACCACTACGCCGATACGGCGGCGGCCACGGGCCACCAGGTGGGCGCCGGCGCAGTGGCCGACCCGTTCGTGGTCCATGAGCAGCGCGTGGGCGCCCTCGATGCGCTCGGGGCCCATCGTGACGACGGCGCGGGCGCCGGAGCGCTTGAGGACGGCCACGCCCTCCGGGCCGAGCCTGCTGCCGGGCACGAGTACGGCCACCGGCCGCAGCTCCGCCCAGGCCCGGGCCGCCTCGTCACCGTGCAGCCCGGTGCTGCCGTGCTGCACGACGGTGTAGTCGAGGCGTCCCAGGGCCCACTGGAACTCGCTGAGGAACTGGCCGTAGAGCGGACCGACCGGTACGGACGGAGCGGGCATCAGGACCATGCGGCTGTGGCCGGCGCGCAGGCTGCGGGCGGCGGCGTGCGGGACGTACCCGAGCTCCTTGGCCGCCTCGTGGACACGGCGCCGGGTGGGCTCGCTGATCCGGACGGCGCTGGTGTTGTTCAGGACGTACGAGACGGTCGCGCGGGAGACGCCCGCCAGGCGCGCCACATCCGCACTCGTCGGCACGGGTCGTTGTGCGGGCGATGACAAGGCGGACTGCTTCGGTATCTGCACCATGACGTGACGCATCCTTGCAGAAGCACGGCGCGCCGCTTTGCGCCGGGGCGGTCATGGCGGCTCACACCGTCTGGAACTCCCGCTTCCGTAAAGGGAGTTCACCATCCCGTACCGGATGACCGGCCCGGCGGCTACCGTGCGGTGGACGACGTCCTTCGGAGGTGTCCCGCGTTGGCTCCCGCCATGGTTCCGGACCGCGCCCCGGGTCTCGCGGAGTGCGCCCGGGCCCTCGCCGACGGCACGGTGACCGCGCGCGAGACGGTCGAGCGGGCGCTGGCCCGGATCGAGGCGACCCAGCCGTCCCTGAACGCCTTCCGCCTGGTGCGCGCCGAGGCGGCGCTCGCCGAGGCCGACGTGGCGGACGAGGAGCTGGCCGCGGGGGTGCGACGGCCGCTGCTCGGGGTGCCGGTGGCGGTGAAGGACGACATGGACGTGGCGGGCGAACCGACCGCGTTCGGCTGTCCGGGCGACTTCCCGGCCAGCGCGGCGGACGGGGAGGCCGTACGCCGGCTGCGCGCGGCCGGCGCGATAGTCATCGGCAAGACCAACACCTGCGAACTCGGGCAGTGGCCCTTCACGGAGGGGCCCGCGTTCGGCGCCACCCGTAACCCCTGGCACACCGGCCACACGCCCGGCGGTTCCTCCGGCGGCTCCGCGGCGGCCGTCGCGGCGGGTCTCGTCCCCGCCGCGCTGGGCTCGGACGGCGCGGGCTCGGTCCGCATCCCGGCCGCCTGGACCCATCTGGTCGGGATCAAACCGCAGCGTGGCCGGATCTCGACCTGGCCGCGCCCGGAGTCGTTCCAGGGCATCACGGTCAACGGCACGCTCGCCCGTACGGTGGCCGACGCGGCCCTCCTGCTGGACGCGGCGAGCGGTCAGCACGACGGTGACCTGCACCGGCCGCCCGCGCTGCGCGTGTCGGACGCGGTGGGCCGTGACCCGGGCCGGCTGCGCGTCGCGCTGTCCCTGAAGCCGCCGTTCACCGCGCTGCCCGCGCGGCTGGATCCCGCCGTACGCGAGCGGGTCCTCGCGCTGGCGGAACGGCTGACGGCCCTCGGGCACGTGGTGGAGGAGGCCGAGCCGAGGTACGGGCGGATCGGGCTGTCGTTCGTTCCCCGCGCCACCGTCGGCCTCGCCGAACGGGTACGCGAGGCGCCGCGGCCCGAGCTACTGGACCGGCGCACCCTCGACGCCGCCCGCCTGGGACGGCTCCTGGACGGCACCCCCCTGCGGCTGGCCCGCCGCGCCGAGGCCGCCCTGCACCGGCGTGTCGGCGCGCTCTTCGCGTCGTACGACGTACTGCTCGCGCCGACGACCGCCGCTCCCCCGCCGCGTGTCGGCTCGATGGTGAACCTGAAAGGGCTGGGCACCGACCGCGCGATGATCGCCGCGTGCCCGTACGCGTGGCCGTGGAACGTGCTGGGCTGGCCCGGCGTCAACGTACCCGCGGGCTTCGTGGGCGACGGTCTGCCCGTCGGGGCGCAGTTGCTCGGCCCTGCCGGCAGTGAGCCGCTGCTCGTGTCGCTGGCCGCCCAGTTGGAGGCGGACCAGCGGTGGCAGGAACGGTGGCCGCCGCTGCACGACGCGGCGGACTCCCCTGCCGCGTGAAGGAGTTGGTCCGGTCCGCTGTGACCAGCGACGTCCGGCCGTACCCTGTCGCCATGGACGATGCGTCGATGGTCGGGTTGATGGGGCGGGTCACCGGCACGGTCGGACCCGGGCTCGTCGGCGAGGTGATCGTCAAGGTGCGCGGGGGCGCCGAGCACTTCCTGGCGTATGCCGCGACCGGGAAGGACCGCATCGAGCCGGGCACGGTGGTGATGGTGGTGGAGTACCTGCCGCCGCGGACCGTGTACGTGTCCGCCGCATACGACGGCTGACATGTCGAGAGCTCGTGTGTGCGCCTCTCGTCCCAGGTGAGAGCCGTATTCGTCAAGATTGCAACAAGGATCTGCCAGCTTCTGCACCCCGGCCTCGCGCAGGAGCACACTCCCCTTCGTTCGGTGCCGTAAGGGCACCATCAAAAGGGGGCGTATGCCGATGGTCGTCGGCGTCGTGGCGGGGGCGGTTGTCCTCGCGCTGATCTTCATCGTGGTGGTTTTCAAGCTGATGTGGCGGGTCGCGGAGCCCAACGAAGCGCTGATCATCTCCGGTTCGAAGCACCGGACCGAAGGCCTTGAGGAAGGCATGGGGTTCCGCATCGTGACGGGGCGCGGCACGCTGGTGATGCCGGGCGTGCAGGCGGTGCGCAAACTCTCGCTCGATCTCAACGAGACCGAACTGTCCGTGGACTGCGTGACCCACCAGGGCATTCCGCTCAAGGTGCGGGGCGTGGTCATCTTCAAGGTGGGCGACGACTTCGTGTCGATCGCCAACGCGGGCCGCCGCTTCCTCGACCAGCAGAAGCTGATGTCGGAGCGGGTGCACAACGTGTTCGCGGGTCATCTGCGGTCCATCGTCGGCGGGTTGACCGTCGAGGACATGATCCGCGACCGGGAGAAACTGACCGGGCAGACGCGGGCCGCCTGCGGGACGGAGATGGAGAAGCTGGGCCTGATCGTCGACTCGCTGCAGATCCACGAGATCGAGGATCCGACCGGGTACATCAAGAACCTCGCCATGCCGCACGCCGCCGCCGTACAGCGGGACGCGCGGATCGCGCAGGCCGAGGCGAACCGGCTGGCCACCGAGGCCGAGCAGAAGGCCGCGGCCCGGATGTCGGAGGCGACCCGGGACAGCGAGATCCTCCAGGCCGGCTACCAGGCCGAGCGCGACAAGGCGTCGGCCAAGGCCCAGCAGGCCGGACCGCTCGCCGACGCCGCCGCCCGGCAGGACGTCGTCGTCCAGCAGACACGGATCGCCGAACTGGAGGCGCAGCGCCGGGAGCAGCAGCTCCAGGTGGACGTCCGCAAGCCGGCGGACGCGAAGGCGTACGAGACGCGGGCCAAGGCCGAGGCCGACCGTGACGCGCGGATCTCCGCCGCGCAGGCCAAGGCGCGGGAGACGGAGCTGGCGGCGGCGGCCGAGGCGACCCGGGTGAAGGCGGCCGCGGCGGCCGAGGCCGAGGCGACCGAGGCGCGGGGCGCCGCCGCCGCGACGGCGACGCGCGCCACCGGTGAGGCCGAGGCGGCCTCCGCCCAGGCCAAGGGGCTCGCCGCCGCCGAGGCGACGCGCGCCCAGGGTCTCGCGGAGGCCGAGGCCATCAAGGCGCGGGCCGCCGCCCTGGCCGAGAACCAGGAGGCGGTGGTCGCGCAGCAGCTCGCCGAGAACTGGCCGGAGATCGTCCGGGCGGGCGCGAGCGCGTTCGGCAACGTCGAGCACATGGTGCTGCTCAACGGCGCGGACGGGATGTCGGACATGTTCGCCAAGGCGCTCACGATGGGCGGTACGGGGCTGGGTCTGGCACGGCAGTTGCTCGCGTCGATGAACCAGAACGGCACCGACGGCGGGGCAGCGGGGGTGAACGGAGTGGTGCCGCCGCGCTCGGAACGGGTGCCGGTGGAGCAGGACAAGGCGTGAGGCGTTGAGCTTCGGGGGTACGGGAGTTGGTCTCCGTGCCCCCGAAGTAACGTGACCCCCGTGACTGCCTCAACCGAAGAAGACGTCCCGGGCCGCTATGGCCCCACCGCGACCACGGAGGCCGAGCCCCGCGAGGTGGGCCGGGTGCGGACCGAGTACTCCCCCGCGCACGACGGTGACCCCGACCCCGGCGAGATCGTCTGGACGTGGGTGCCCTTCGAGGAGAACGACGGCCGGGGCAAGGACCGCCCGGTGCTGGTCGTCGCCCGGGAGGCCGCGGGGACCTTCCTCGCCGTGCGGTTGTCGAGCAAGCGGCACGACGGCGACCGGGAGTGGGTGCCGATCGGCAGCGGGCCGTGGGACCGCACCGGCCGGGACTCGTGGGTGGCGGTGGACCGTGTGCTGCGACTGCACGAGAACGGCATGCGGCGCGAGGCGTGCGCGCTGGACCGGATGCGGTTCAACTCCGTGGTGCACCGGCTGCGGGAGCGGTACGGGTGGCGCTGAGCGCGTCCGGGTCACTGGCGGGAGCGGCAGCGGTGCGGGTGCGCTGAGCGCGTCCGGGTGACGCGGGACCACGTCCCGGTGACGGGCGGGCGGGATCGGCACCGGCGGGTCCTCCGGGCCTGCCTGCCCGGGGTTCATGGGCAGGCGGAGCGCGGGCGGGAAGCCCGGCGAGGGCCGGACTTCGCTCACGCCGCGGGGGCGACCTCGCGGAGTTCGCCCGTCGCGACGTCGAAGACGAACCCGCGCACGGAGTCGGTGTGCGGTACGAAGGGGCTGCTGGTGATCCGCCTGACGGACTGGCGGACGTCCTGGTCGAGGTCCGAGAAGGCCTCCACCGACCAGGCCGGGCGCAGTCCCGTCTCCTTCTCCAGCTGCTGCTTGAAGTCGGCGTCGGTGAACGTGAGCATGCCGCAGTCGGTGTGGTGGATGAGAACGATCTCCCGCGTTCCCAGCAGGCGCTGGCTGATGGCGAGCGAACGGATCTCGTCGTCCGTGACGGCGCCGCCCGCGTTGCGGATGACGTGCGCCTCGCCTTCGCCGAGTCCGAGGATTCCGTAGACGTTCAGGCGCGCGTCCATGCAGGCCACGACGGCCACCTGCCGGGAGGGCGGCAGTGGGAGAGGGCCCTGGAAAGTGGCGGCGTAGCGGGCGTTGTTCGCGAGCAGTTCGTCGGTCACCGACATGGTGGATCTCGCCTTCCGCAGTGATGTGCTCCCGCACCGTAGGCACGGGCGGACGGCACGCGGAACCATCTCGCCCGCTCCGCCACACACCTGCAATACGGCCGCAACGGGGGCGACCGGGGACGGCGGTCACGGGCCCGAGGGCCGTGGACGTGCCGCTGTCCGGGACGGTCCGGTGTCGTGATCCAGCGGAGATTTCGTGAAATGCCGGAGGTGGGCGTCCGCGTGAGCGGAGCATGTCACGTGCGGCCCTCCCTGGGCCGTTTGGTGGCATCTCACCGCAGGAGTCGCGAATGAAGCGTTTGAGGAGAACACAGCTGCTGGGCCTCGGCGTCATGGCGCTGATGGCCGGCCTGGTCGCAGCCCCCACCGCGTACGCGGCACCGGGCGAGGCAGCCGCCGCTCCCGCGGCCGACGAGTGCAGCGGTACCTGGGACAACAAGACGTACTGGGCCAAGAGCCCTTCGGGGCAGAGCGGGGGCGGCTACGCGCGCACCTACTGGAACAACTCCACCAAGCACAACTGCGTGAAGTTCTGGTCCAGCCCCTACGACGGCCTGGCGTCGAACATCAAGCTCTACCTCTTCGACGAGGGCGGCGACTACTCGGCCGACCCGCCGCAGGAGCACCCGCAGAACTACCACTACTACGCCGGGCCGCTCTCCACCTGGTACGACTCCACCGGCCAGTGCATCCGCGTGAGCGGCTCGCTGGTCCGGGGCGGTGTGACCTACCGGCTCGACACCGGCAGTATCCGCTGCGGCTGATCCGGGCGGACCCGCGCCCAGGGCGTCACCCCCGTACACGCCCTGGGCGCACCCCCGCGGTCTCCCCCGTCGTGCCCGTGAACGCATCGTGAGCGATGCTGGTCCTGCGACGCAACAGAGTTTCCAGGGCTTGCAAAAGGTGTTTCCCGGTCCGGAAGCCGACGTTTTGCACCCTTGTGCGAACAGGTGTACGTGGTCTTGGGTAGGACGAGCACGACCGGTCCGGCCCAACAGAAGCCCGGGCCGGCGGCATGGTGAGATCTCAGGAGGATCCTGACATGTCCGATTCGGTGAGTGACTGTACGGAGCACCGCTCCGCCGTCACCGAGGCCGAGGTGGAGGCGCTGGTCCGAGGCATCTGCTTCAAGACCGGCCCGCCCCGTTATCTCGGCGTAGAAGTGGAATGGCTCGTCCACGAGCTGCGGCGACCGCGGCTCCCGGTGACACCGGAACGACTGGAAGCGGCCTACGCCGCACTGCGCGACCTGCCCCTGCGTTCGGCGCTCACGGTCGAACCCGGCGGACAGCTGGAGCTCAGCTCCCTCCCCGCCACCTCCCTGATGGAGTGCATCGGGACCGTGTCGGCCGACCTCGATGCCGTACGCGCGGTACTGCGCGAGGCGGGTCTCGGCCTCAGCGGCTACGGCCAGGACCCCTGGAACCCCCCGACCCGGTTCCTCCATGAGCCGCGCTACGACGCCATGGAGCGCTGCCTCGACCGCGCGGGTCCCGAGGGCCGCGCCATGATGTGCACCTCCGCCTCCGTCCAGGTCTGCCTGGACGCCGGTTACGAGGAGCCGGGCCCGCTCGGGCACGGGCGCCGCTGGTGGATGGCACACCAACTGGGCGCGGTCCTGGTGGCCGCGTTCGCGCACTCGCCCATGGCCAAGGGTCAGCACACCGGCTGGCGCTCCACCCGGCAGTCCCTGTGGACCGCCATGGACCCGGGACGGTCCAACGCGCCCGACCTCGGGACCGAGCCCCGCGCCGCCTGGGCCCGGCGGGTGCTGGACGCGCCGGTGATGTGCGTACGGGCGCCCAGCGGGCCGTGGGACGTGCCGGAGGGTCTGAGTTTCCGGGCGTGGACGCGCTCCGACAACCCGCCCGACCGCACCGACCTCGACTACCACCTGACGACCCTGTTCCCGCCGGTGCGCCCACGCGGCCACCTGGAGCTCCGCATGATCGACGCGCAGCCGGGCGACGACGGATGGATCGTCCCGCTCGCCGTCACGGCGGCCCTGTTCGACGACGCGGAGGCGGCCGAGGTCGCCTACCGGACCGTCAAGCCCCTCGCGGAGCGCGCGGGTTCGCGGCCCGCACCACGCAATCCGCTGTGGCGGGCCGCCGCGCAGCACGGCCTGGACGACCCCGAGCTGCACGAGGCGGCCGTCATCTGTTTCGACGCGGCGGCCGAGGCGCTGCCCCGGCTCGGCGCCACCACCGAGGTCCGCGACGCCGTCGCGGAGTACATCGACCGCTTCGTGGCCCGGGGCCGCTGCCCCGCCGACGATCTGCTCACCCAACTCCAGGGCCGGTCGGAGGATCAGCTCCGCGATCAGGCCCACGGCCGGCTCAACGGTCAGTTCCACGGGAAGGACACCGGCTCATGACCGCCCCCGAATCCGTCACGGAATCCGCGCCACCCACGGACCCGGAGTCGCTCAGGGAGCGCGCCCTCGACGCGCTGACCACGGCCCGTGCCCGCACCGCGCTCCTCACCTCGTGCGTCGAGGAGCCGGACCTCACCGCCCAGCACTCACCGCTGATGTCCCCACTGGTCTGGGACCTGGCGCACATCGGCAACCAGGAGGAACTGTGGCTGCTGCGGGCGGTCGCGGGGCGTGCGGCGATGCGGCCCGAGATCGACGGCCTCTACGACGCGTTCGAGCATCCGCGCGCCGAGCGGCCCTCGCTCCCGCTGCTTCCGCCGGGTGAGGCCCGCCAGTACGCCGCCGAGGTGCGCGGGCGGGCGCTGGACATCCTGGAGAGCACCGCGTTCGGCTCCGACCGGCTGACCGAGGCGGGCTTCGCCTTCGGGATGATCGCGCAGCACGAACAGCAGCACGACGAGACGATGCTGATCACCCATCAGCTCCGCAGGGGACCCGCGGCCCTGACGGCGCCGGACCCGGCGCCCGTGCCGCGGTTCACCGGCCCCGCCGAAGTCCTCGTCCCGGGCGGCCCGTTCACCATGGGCACGTCCACCGAGCCGTGGGCGCTGGACAACGAGAGGCCCGCGCACCAGCGGGACGTCCCGTCGTTCTTCATCGACACGACACCGGTGACCAACGGCGCCTATCAGGAATTCATCGCCGACGGCGGTTACGGCAACGCCCGTTGGTGGGCCCCGGAGGGCTGGGACCACATCCGGAAGCACGGCATCGAGGCGCCGCTGTTCTGGCGCCGTGAAGCCGGGCAGTGGCTGCGCCGCCGCTTCGGCGTCACCGAGATCGTGCCGGCCGACGAACCGGTGCTGCACGCCAGCTGGTACGAGGCCGACGCGTACGCCCGCTGGGCGGGGCGGCGGCTGCCCACCGAGGTCGAGTGGGAGAAGGCGGCCCGCCACGACCCGGAGTCCGGCCGCTCCAGGCGCTACCCCTGGGGCGACGCCGACCCGGGCCCCGAGCACGCCAACCTGGGCCAGCGCCACCTGCGCCCGGCCCCGGCCGGCAGCTACCCGGCCGGTGAATCACCGTTCGGCGTACGGCAGTTGATCGGCGACGTGTGGGAGTGGACGTCGAGCGAGCTGTCGCCCTATCCCGGGTTCGCGGCCTTCCCGTACAAGGAGTACTCGGAGGTGTTCTTCGGCCCCGAGCACAAGATCCTGCGCGGTGGTTCGTTCGCGGTGGACGCGGTGGCCTGCCGGGGGACGTTCCGCAACTGGGACTACCCGATCCGGCGGCAGATCTTCTCCGGATTCCGCACGGCCCGTTCGGGGGACGCCTGATGTGCCGTCATCTGGCCTACCTGGGCCCCTCGGAGGCGATGGGCAGCCTGCTCGTGGAACCGGCGCACAGTCTGTTCCGGCAGTCCTGGGCGCCCCGCCGCCAGCGGCACGGCACGGTCAACGCCGATGGTTTCGGGGTGGGTTGGTACGCGGAGGGCGACCCGGTGCCGGCCCGCTACCGCCGTAGCGGACCCATCTGGGGCGACCAGTCGTTCGCCGACCTGGCCCGTGTCGTCAGAACCACCTCGTTGCTCGCGGCGGTCCGGGACGCGACCGTCGCGGGCGCCGACGGGGAGGCCGCGGCGGCGCCGTTCGCCGCGGGCCCCTGGCTCTTCAGCCACAACGGCGCCGTGCTCGGGTGGCCGCGGTCCCTGGCCCCCCTGGTCCCTAGCCTGCCCGTCGTGGAACTGCTGTCGCTGGAGTCGCGCTCCGACTCGGCGCTGGTCTGGGCACTGCTCCTGCAACGGCTGCGCGAGGGCGACGACGAGAGCCAGGCGCTGGCCGACACGGTCGTCGAGGTGGCCGAGGCCGCGCCCGGGTCCCGGCTCAACCTGCTCCTCACCAACGGCGACTCGATCACCGCGACGGCGTGGGGCGACACCCTCTGGTACCTCACCGAGCCCGGCCGGGGCACGGTGGTGGCCTCCGAGCCGTACGACGAGAACCCCCACTGGCGGGAGGTGCCGGATCGCACGCTGCTCTCCGCGACCCGCGAGGACGTCCTGCTCAGCCCGCTGAAGGACCCGCACGACCAGCCTGCATCCGCACCTCCGAAGGAGCTCCGCACGTGAGTCCGTTCCTTCTCACCCGCACCCTGGCCGAGGACGCCACGGAGGCCGCCCTGCGCGCCGACGTGCTGCACGGTCTGACCCACACCCCGAAGACCCTGCCGCCGAAGTGGTTCTACGACGCGCACGGCAGCGAGCTCTTCGAGAAGATCACCGAGCTGCCCGAGTACTACCCCACCAGGGCGGAGCGCGAGATCCTGATCGCCCGGGCCGCCGAGATCGCCGGGGCCACCGGCGCGCGCACCCTCGTCGAGCTGGGTTCCGGATCGTCGGAGAAGACGCGCCACCTGCTCGACGCGCTGCCCGGCCTGCACACGTACGTGCCCGTCGACGTCAGCGAGTCCGCCCTCACCCAGGCCGGGCACGCCCTGATCGCCGAGCACCCGGATCTCAGCGTGCACGCGCTGATCGCCGACTTCACCGGCGGTCTCGCGCTCCCCGGCACCCCGGGACCGCGGCTCGTCGCGTTCCTCGGCGGCACGATCGGCAACCTGCTGCCCGCCGAACGCGCGGCGTTCCTGGCCTCCGTACGAACCCTGCTGTCACCCGGGGACGCGCTGCTGCTCGGCACGGACCTGGTCAAGGACGAGTCGGTGCTCGTCGCGGCGTACGACGACGCGGCCGGGGTGACCGCCGCGTTCAACAAGAACGTGCTGAACGTCGTCAACCGCGAACTCGGCGCCGACTTCGATCCCGACGCCTTCGACCACGTCGCCCTCTGGGACGCCGAGAACGAGTGGATCGAGATGCGGCTGCGGTCGCGCGCCGAGCAGACCGTGAAGCTCCCCTCCCTGGACCTCACCGTCGACTTCGCGGACGGCGAGGAACTGCGCACCGAGATCTCGGCGAAGTTCCGCCAGGAGGGCGTACGCGGCGAACTGGCCGCCGCGGGCTTCGAGTTGGCCCACTGGTGGACGGACGAGGAGGGCCGTTTCGCACTGTCGCTGAGCACCGCCGGATAGCGGCGGGCGCCCGTGTCATCCACGGTGCGCTCCCACACCTCGCGGTCCGCCGCGCCGTGGGGCACCGTGGAATGACGCGTGGCACACCCGCCACGGCCGAGAGGAGCACCCGCATGTCCGACCACACGTACCGGGTCACCGAGATCGTCGGCACCTCCCACGAGGGCATCGACCAGGCCATTCGCAACGGCGTCGCCCGCGCCTCGCAGACCCTGCGCAACCTGGACTGGTTCGAGGTCACCCAGGTCAGGGGCCAGATCGCGAACGGCCAGGTGGAGCACTACCAGGTCGGCCTCAAGGTCGGCTTCCGCCTGGAGGACGGCGACTGACCGACGCGCCCCGGCCACCGGGTGGGACCAGCGAGGCGCGCCCCACGCATCGGAGAGTGACCGCGCGCCCTTGACCACACAGGGCGTGCGTCCCTCGGCCCCTTGGCCACAAAGGGCGCCCCTCGGCTGCCAGGGGGAAAGCCCTGCGGCAGGACGCCGCCCTCTGACACTCCTGGAAAACGCCGGTCCAGGAACCCGCCGGCCACCAGGGCAGGCCCTCCGGTCCGGGAGCCGGCGGACACCTCAGGTCCGCCCCTCCCGCTCCTGCGCGTCCCGCAGCGCCGCCGACGCGCCGGTCCACCGTGCCCGTACGACCCTGAAGCCCGCCCGTTCCGCGTCCTCGCAGACGAGTTCGTCGTCGTCCACGAGGACGCGGATCTCGTGGTCGCGGGCGAGCCGGCGGAGGATCTCCAGCTTGGTGCGGCGGGCCGGTCTGCGGTCGTCGTCACGGCGCATCCAGAGGCGGCCCTCGGGGAGGCCCTGTGCGGCCAGCCAGCCGAGCGTGTCGCGGCGGCAGCGCTCGGGCCGCCCGGTGAGGTAGACCACCTCGCACTCCGCCGCGCTCTCCAGCACCAGCGCGACTCCCTCGGTGAGCGGCGGGTCCCGCGGCGCGGCCGCGAAGAACGCGTCCCAGTCCCGCGGCCTGCGCTCCAGGAACCGCTGCCGGTGCGCCGAGTCCGCGAGGGTGCCGTCGAGGTCGAACACGGCGAGTGGTCTGCTGCTCTTCTGCGTCACGCGGACCAGCCTAGGCAGGGCCGGCGGCGCCCGTCGCGCCATGGCTGCCGACACCGCAGGTGAACACGGCCAACTTCCGCCCCCGCGGGCCCTGTTCACATCAGCAGCAAGCCCTTACCGTAATGCCTCGCACAGCATGTCGCACAGCATTCGGTATTTCGAACAGTCGGAGTGAGTGACGGGACACCACCGCTCCGGCACTCCGGCATGCGGAGATCATCGTGAAGGAGCCGCACATGATCACTTCAGACACGCCCGCGCAGCCCGTCCCGCCGTCCCGGCGGAGCCTGTTGCGGGCCATGGCCGCCCTGCCCGCCACCGCACTGGTCCTCGGCGCCCTGCCCGGAACGCTCGGCACCGCCGCCGCGGCGGCCCCCGCCCGGGGCTACGCCACCCGCTACACCATCGTGCCGTTCCTCAACAGCAACGACGGCACCGTCAACGTCTACGAGTCCGACGACGCGACCGACTTCAGACTCCTCAAGGCATCCGCGTACACCCCGCCCAGCAACCGGATCCGGGACGCCAGCGTCTTCCGGCACACCGACGGCTACTACTACGTCACCTACACCACGCACACCTGGCAGGACACCAGCACCACCATCGGCTTCGCCCGCAGCTCCGACCGGCTCAACTGGACCTTCCTGTACGACTACCCGGTCCCCGTCGCCAACCTCTCCCGCGCGTGGGCGCCCGAGTGGTTCGTCGACAGCGACGGCAGCGTGAACGTCATCGTGTCCTGCTCGATCACCAGCAACGAGTGGAACTTCACGCCGTATCTGCTGCGGGCGACCAACTCGGCGCTCACCTCGTGGAGTTCGCCCGTCGCGCTGGCCGGTATCGGCGCCAACCACATCGACACGTTCATCGTGAAGCTCGGTTCGACCTATCACGCGTTCACGAAGAACGAGACGACCAAGTACATCGAGTACGCCACCGCCTCCAGTCTCACCGGCACGTACACCATCCGCAGGACCGGCGACTGGGCCGGCTGGGGCGGTACCCGTGAGGGCGCCGCCCTGGTCCAGCTCGACAACGGCGGCTGGCGGATCTTCTTCGACGGCTACGGCGACGGCAGTTACTACTTCAGTGACAGCTACGACACGTTCGCCACCTGGAGCGCCCCGAGGAAGCTGCCGGTCGTCTCCGGCACCGCCCGGCACTTCACCGTCCTCAGGGAGACGGTCGCCGGTGGCGTGACCCTGCCGACCGCCGTCAGCCGCTCCCTCCGGTCGGGCAACTACACCACCCGCTACTGGCAGGAGCAGTCCGCCCTGCTCAACCTGCCCGTGGTGACCGGCTCAAGCACCACCGCGGAGAAGCAGGCAGCCACCTTCACGATCGTGGCGGGCCTCGCCGACGCGAACGGCTACTCCTTCCGCGACGCGGCCGGCAACTACCTGCGGCACTGGGACTTCCGCGCCCGCTTCGACGCGAACGACGGCACGTCGACGTTCGCCAGGGACGCCACGTTCATCGCCAGGACCGGCGCGTCGACCGGCTCCGTCCGCCTGGAGTCGTACAACTACCCGGGCCACTACCTGCGCCACTACAACTACCAGCTCCGCGTGGACCTGACGGCCGGCACCGACCTGTTCCGCCAGGACAGCTCCTTCGTCTCCGCGGCGGCCTGGGCATGACCGGCCCGGCGAGAGAGAGGACCCGGATGAACAACAGCCTGAACCCGTCCCGCCGCGGTGTGCTGGGAGCGATGGCCGCCGTCACCGGCAGCCTGGTCACAGGTGCCCCTACGGCCCGCGCGGCCACCGGACCCGCTTACGTCATGGGCTACTTCACCGAGTCCCCGGACTGGCTCGGCGCCGACTACGGCCTCCATCTGGCCGTCAGCACCGACTCGCTCCGGTGGACCCCGCTGAACCAGAACAATCCCGTCGTGACACCGACCGCGGGCACCGGCGGTCTGCGTGACCCGTTCATCATGCGCAAGCAGAACGGCACCTTCGTGGTGATCGCGACCGACCTCAAGGGCACCGACTGGAGCCTGCAGAGCCAGTACATCCACGTCTGGGACTCGGCCGACCTGCGTTCCTTCACCGGCTACCGACGGCTGAAGCTGCACGACATGGCCACCCACAGCTGGGCTCCCGAGGCCTTCTGGGACGCGGGGCGCGGCCAGTACGGAATCATCTACTCGGCCGTCAACTCCAGCGGCCACAACGTGATCATGGTGAACTACACCGCCGACTTCGTCACGGCGACCGCCGCGCAGGTCTTCTTCGACCCCGGCTACGACGTGATCGACGGCGACCTGGCCGTCGGCGTGAACGGCGTCAACTACCTCTACTTCAAGAGGGACCAGACGCTGGTGGGCGCGAGATCCGCCTCCCTGAACCCGGGCAGCTTCACCGTGTTCAGCACACCGGTCTCGCACGGCGGCACCGAGGCCCCCACCCTCGTGCGGTCCCAGACGTCGGGCGACTGGTTCCTCTGGGGCGACACCTACACACCCAACGGCGTCTTCTACGCGTGGCGGTCCGGCAACCTCGCGGCCGGCACCTGGACGCCCGTCGACCAGCGCCTCTACACGCAGCCCCTGAACTCCAAGCACTGCACCGTGGAGGAGATCACGGGGACCGAGTACGACAACCTCGTCACCCGGTACGGGACACCGGCCTGGAACCGGCTGAAGTCCTACAACTACCCGGACCGGTACGTGCGTCACTCCAACTACGTGGGCCGGATCGACGCGTACCCCTTCGACCCGTACACCGACTCGCTGTGGAAGCTGGCACCCGGTCTCGCCGACGGCTCCGGGGTCTCCTTCCAGTCGGTCAGCCACCCGACCCGCTATCTGCGGCACGTGAACTACCAGCTCCAACTGGCCGTGGACGACGGGACGTCGGCGTTCGCCCAGGACGCCACCTTCATCCGGACCGCGGGGCTGGCCGACACCGCATGGTCATCCTTCCGCTCCTGGAACTACCCGGACCGTTACCTCAGGCACGGGAACTTCGTCCTGCGCATCGATCCGATCTCCACCGCCACCGAGCGGTCCGACGCCACGTTCTCGGTCGGCCACTGACGTCCCCCCTCACCCCCAGGAGACACCCCGACCATGCCTCCCCTCCGCAGAGCCCTCGCCCTCACGGCGGCGACCGCCGCCGTCCTCGGCGGGCTCACCACCACGGCCACCCCCGCGGCCGCGGCCGACTCGGGCACCTTCACCGTCCTCACGTACAACGTCTCCGGCCTCCCGGCGATCATCAACAGCGCGCCGACACCCCGCGAGTCCGCCACCACGGCGATCGGGCAGCGGATCGCCTCGTACGACATCGTGCACGCGCAGGAGGACTTCAACTACCACTCGTACCTCTACGCCGCCGACACCGCGCACGCCCACCGCACCGCCACGAGCGGCGGCGCCGGCATCGGCAGCGGTCTCAACACGCTGTCGAAGATCTCCTACGACGCCGACGACTTCGAGCGGGTCGGCTGGAACTCCTGCCAGATCGACTCGGGCGACTGCCTGACCCCCAAGGGCTTCACCTTCATGCGGGAGCGCCTCGCCGAGGGGGTCTACGTCGACTTCTACAACCTGCACACCGACGCCGGTGTCAGCGACGGCGATCTGGCGGCCCGGGCGGACAACCTCAACCAGCTGACGGCGTTCGTCCGGAGCCACTCCAAGGGCAACGCCGTGGTGGTCATGGGCGACACCAACACCCGCTACACCCGGTCCGGCGACACCATCGCCGAGTTCGCCGCCGCCAACGGCCTCACCGACACCTGGGTGCAGCTGGTCCGCGGCGGCACCCCGCCCGCGAAGGGCAGCGACGCGCTGGTCTGCGACCAGACCGGCGCGACCGTGCCCAACTCCTGCGAGGTCGTCGACAAGATCCTCTACCGGGGCAGCAAGCTCGTCTCCCTCAACGCCACCCGCTACAACAACGAGCACGCGAACTTCCTGTCCTCCGACGGGCTGATGCTCTCCGACCACGACCCGATCACCGCCGGCTTCAGCTGGTCGCGCAACGCCGCCTTCCAGTCGAGCGACCAGTTCGGCGGGCCGCACGGCGAGCACTTCAACGACATCGACAGCGTGCCGGCCGGCGCCCGCGTCACCAGCGTCTCGCTGCGCGGCGGTTCGCGCGTCGACCAGTTGTCGCTGACGCTGGACAACGGCACGACGCCGGCGCACGGCGGCACGGGCGGCACCCTGTCCTCCCTCACCCTCGGCAGCGGCGAGTACCTCACCTCGGCGCAGCTGTGCCAGGGCGTGAAGGACGGCCGGACCAGGATCTTCTCCACCAGGTTCACCACCAGCCTCGGCCGCACCCTGGCCGGCGGCACGACCACCTCCGACTGCGTGACCCGTACCGCGCCCGCGGGATGGCAGATCGCCGGCTTCCACGGACGTACGGGCACCGAGGTCGACAAGATCGGCTTCCTCTACACCCGACGCTGACCGTCCTCCGGCTCCGTGGGCGTGGGCCGGTCCTTCACGAGGCGTCCGCGAGCCAGGGCCTGACCTGCTTGCGGGCCTCGTGGAGGCGTGACTTGAGGGTGCCCAGCGGGACGCCGACGCGCTCGGCGATGTCGGCGTAGTCCAGCTGGCAGATGTCCCGGTAGACCAACGGCGCCACCAGGTGCGGGTGTTCGCGCTCCAGGCGTTCCAGTGCCTCCAGGAGGTCCACGCGGGAGCCCGCGATCACGCTCGTGGTACGCGGATCGACCTGCTGGGCGGCGTCGATCTCCACCGGCTGTTCGGCCGCGCGGCGCTTCAGCTCGCGGTACTTCTGGCGGGCGCAGTTGGCGACGACCGTGCAGAGCCAGGTGCTGAAGCGGCTGCGGCCCTCGAAGGTGGTGATCTTGCACGCCACCTGGAGGAGGACGTCCTGCGCCGCCTCCTCGGCGTCCTCGCGGCACGGCAGGAAACGGCCGCAGCGCCTTACGACCTCGGGCCGCAGCTCCCGGAGCAGCGCGTCGAGCGCCTCCTCGTCACCGGCTGCCGCGTGCCGGGCCAGTTCCTCGGTGTCCGCCGCGTCCTGCACCGCGTGCTCCCCTCGGGGTCGTTCGGAGGTCGCCGTCGATGGTCGCACGCCCGCTCCGGAACGGTTCGGCCGGTATCGGCGAAGCCTGTGTCGCACTATGGTCACCAAGTCCCAATGGGCCCTCGACACAACGGAGTTGGGGCTACAGCATGGTGGCCCATCGGTGACTCGGCGGGTGAAGTTCGCCGAACTGGGGGTTGGCTGTGGCATACGAACGTCTACCGCGCGAGTACCGGATGAAGCGGTCCCGGACGCACCTGTTCCTCTGGGTGATCGGCGCGGGCACGCTGGCCATGGTGGTGGCGCTGCTGCCCGACGACGACCTGCCCACCACGTTCACCTATCCGTTCCTCCTCGCGTGGGTGGCGCTCATGGGGTGGCTCTTCCACGCCACGCTCCGGTGCTCCACCACCGCGGACGTCAAGGCGCTCCACGCACGCGGCATGATCAGGCGCCGGCGGCTGGCCTGGGAGGACATCCAGAGCATCAGGGCGGAGCCCAACCCGGCGTCCGCGATGCAGAGCGGTGCGCCCAACGTGCTGGTGCACGCCTATGACCGCAACGGCGCCAAGGTGCTGCTGCCGTACGTCGACGACCTCCATGTGAGCGTCGAACGCGAGGTCGGACTGCTGCTGGAGGTGTGGGAGGAGCTGCGTGGCGAGGACTGGGCGCCCGACCCGGCGGCGGCCGTGCTCATCGACCGGCGCGACGCACGCCAGGCGGCCCTCATGATGGGGTTCGCCGCCGTGATGGTGTCGTTCATCCCGCTGACCGTGCTGATGCTGCTGCCGCTCTTCGTCGATGTGCCCCAGTGGCTGGAGTCGGTCCTGGCTCCGTTCGTGGTCATGGGCGTCGGGGTGCCGCTGATCTTCGTGCTGACCGCGCTCGTCTCGTACCGCGGCCGTCGTCCCAGCGGCTGACGGAAGCGCGCCCGAGCGGGCCCCGCACGGTCAGAGCCAGCTGGTCCCCAGCCACACGGCCACAGCCGCGAGCGCCAGCAGCACGATGTTGAGCCCGATCTCCCGGACCTCGCCCCGGGACAGGTGCAGCGCCATACCCCCGATCTGCACCAGGACCAGACCGGCCGCCGCCGCGACGGCGAGCGGGACCGCGATGCCGGTGAGGGGCGGCAGGAGGAGACCGAGCGCGCCGAGAACCTCCAGGACGCCGATGAGTCTGACGAGAGGCAGGGGCACGGTGTCGACCCAGCCCATCATGGGACGCAGCTCATCCGGCGACTGCAGGATTTTCTTGCCTCCCGCGTAGACGTAGAACACGGCGAGAAGCGCGGCGACGATCCAGTACGCGACCTGCATGAATGACCCCCTGGGTGGGTTACGAACCGTAAGTGGCCTCATGATGTGTCACTGGCGGAAGGCTTACAAAAGGCACAGGGATGTGCCCAAGGCACAGGGAGTTGTCATGTCGCGGTACGAGCACACGTGCATGATCCGGGGAGACGGCGGCCGGGCGATCCGGGCGGTGCTCGACCGGATCTGCGACAAGTGGACGATGCTCGTCGTGGCCACCCTCGACGAGGGGCGGCTGCGCTTCACCGAACTGCACCGGAGCATCCCCGGCATCTCGCAGCGGATGCTCACCCTGACCCTGCGCCACCTGGAGCGGGACGGACTCGTCTCCCGCACCGTCTACGCGGAGGTCCCACCGCGCGTCGAGTACGCCCTCACGACCATGGGCAAGAGCCTCATCCAACCCGCCCTGACCCTCGCGAGCTGGGCCATCGAGCACAACGGACAGATTCAGGCGAGCAGGGAGACGTACGACGATCCCGCCACCTGACCCGGGGGTCAGTGCCTGGCGAACTGGGCACGCGTCGGCTGCGTGACGTCCGACCGGACGCCTATCCCGTCGATGGTGAGCCGTTCCCCGAAGATGTCGGTGACCCGGATCGCGCCGCCGCAGCCGGCGCCGTCCTCGGAGAGGAAGTAGTTGTAGCCGGTACGGGACAGCCGACGCCACGCGCCGCCGGCCGAGACCTCCAGCCGGGCGACGGGGTTGCGGTGGCCGATCACCTGGATACCGCACCAGTACTGGCTGGACCCCGTCTTGTACCGGACGGACATCACGCCGGGACTGCCGGGGCTCGCGAGCTGCCAGGTTATCGGGATCAGTCCGGCGTCGGGGTCGGCGAGCTCGGCGAAGGCCTCCGCGCTGAGGTCGATCTGTCCGGGCGCGCACTCCCCCGGACACTCGTTGGTGATACGGACCGTGACGGAACTCCCGTTGGCCGCACGGACGTTCACGTACGCCCCGCAGGCCTTGGCGGACTCGTAGTCGGTGGTGTTCATCGCCGCGGTCATGACGTCACCGCTCGGGTCGTACATGCACGCGCCACCACCGTCCGCGTCGTAGAAGGTGGCGACTCCCTTGTAGGTGACGCCTGGCCGTATGCGTCCCGCCAGCGCGGCGCCGGCGGGCACCGGCTGCGGGGCGGCGGTCGCCGAGGGCTTCGGCGACGCACTGGTCGCCGAGCGCCGGGGGCTCTTCGCGGACGGTTTCACGGAGGGGGTCGGCGTGCCGCTGGACGGGCCGGGGGAAGGCGTCGTGGGCCGGACGCTCGTCGGGGTTCCGGCGGTGGGCGTGGCCACGGAACGCTCGGAGTCGCTCTCCCGGTCGGAGAGAAGCACCGCGACCAGGGACACGACCACGACCACCGCGGCCGTGGCTACGAACAGCCAGCGTCTGTGCACCGGACCTCCTTGACGGCCACCAACCGTTGCCGCGAGTCACGGGCGCAGCGATCGTGCCAGAGCCTCGGGTGTGGCGGCAAGCCCGGTATACGTTCGTCCGGCGGCCCCAACCAGTCTTGCACCGGCCCGCCTTCGCCGAGTCGGACAGGAATCGTGCCGGGTCCGGACCGACGGTCCTCGGCTCCGCGGGCGGGACCACGGTCCGGCAGGATCGGCCGCCGACCTGGCGGGTAGGCTTCAAGAGCCCGCCCGTCGCCAGGAGCAGCAGCCCTTCCGTGGTCAGCGGCCATCGTGCCGCGCTCATGGCATCCGCCCCGCCTGGAGTGCACATGCCCGCTGGTGAACCCACGAGGCGGCCACGGACGCGAGGCCCTGGGCTGGGGCGTCCGTGCTGAGGGATCCCCTGGAGCGGATCGGCCGCTACCGCCTGGACCGGCGTCTGGGCGCCGGCGGCTTCGGCGTCGTCTGGCTCGCCCACGACGACGTCCTGGAAGCGCCCGTCGCCGTGAAGGTGCTGACCGAGAACTGGGTCGACCGGCTGGACGTCCGTGAACGCTTCCTCTCCGAGGCCCGGCTGCTGCGCCGCGCGGACTCGAACCGGGTCGTCCAGGTCTACGACATCGGTGAACTCCCGGACGGCAGGCCCTACTTCGTCCTGGAGTACGCCGACGGAGGCACCCTCGCCGACCGGGTCACCGCCGGACCGCTGCCGGTCGCCGAGGCCCTGCGGCTGACGGCGCTGGCGGCGCGCGGGGCGGCGGCGCTGCACGAGGCCGGCATCGTGCACCGGGACATCAAGCCGTCGAACGTCCTGCTGCGCTCCTCCCCCGGCGGTTCCCACCGCGTCCTGCTCGCCGACCTGGGCCTCGCCAAGAGCCTGGCCCAGGCGTCCGGCCTCACCCTGGCGGCGGGTTCTGCGGGGTACACGTCGCCCGAGCAGGCCGAACCCGGTTCCGGCATCGACGCGCGGGCCGACGTCTACAGTCTGGGCGCCCTCGGCTACCACCTCGTCACCGGCTCAGTCCCAGGACCGCCCGGCAAGGTCGTACGACCGGACCGGCTCCGCGGGGACCTGCCCCTGGACGTCCGGCGGGCGCTGCTGCGGGCGATGGAACCCGACCGCAAGCTGCGCTGGCCCAGCGCGTCGGCGTTCGCGGCGGAACTCGACCGGCTGGCGGCCGAGGTGGACTCGGCGGCCGGCCGGTCGCCCCGCCGCCGACGAGCCGTGCGCACGGGCCTCGCCGCCGCGGTAGCGATCACCGCGGTAGCGATCGCCGTGAGCGTCACCTCCGTGGTACTCACCCGCGACACCCCTTCGGAGACCGTCCGGGTACGGGACGGCTCGGGCCGGATCACGGCCGAGGTGCCCCGCGCGTGGAGCCGTCAGCTGCGCGACTCCGGATGGAATCCGAAGACCCTCGGTCTGCGCGACGGAACGGAACCCGGGCTGGCCATCGCGGACGACCTGGCGAGCTGGCAGGACCTGCGCTCCGGGGTCGACGGCGCGTTCATCGGTCTCAGCGAACAGGGCGATGTCACCGCCGAGGTCCGCGCGATCACCCACCCGGAGTGCCATTTCGGCGGCACCCGCACGTACACGGGCGCGCGCTGGCACGGTCTGATCCGGACCTGGGACGGCTGTCCGGGCGAAGCGGGCTCCCTTACGGAGGCGGGGCTCACTCCGACCGGCGGCGGGCAGCCGCAGGTGTACGTACAGATCCGGCAGGACAGCGGCGACGACGCGACGGAGCGGGTCCTCGACTCCGTGCGGGTCGCGGGCTGAATCGAATCGCCCACGGAAGCCGCGAACTTTTCGGCACTTCGGTGCATCGGACACTTATGACGGGGCAGGTGGCGCCGTGCGCACGCGTCGAGACGCGTGCGGTGACGATCAAGGAGTGGTGAGATGGCGACCTTCCGGCATGGCACGACAGAATCGAACCTGACGGGCGTGGACCCGACAGACGCGAACCTGACGGGCGCGGACCTGACGGGCGTGGACCTGGCCGACCCGGACCCGACGGGCGCGGTTCGCGCACGGCGTTTCCGCGGACAGCGTCTCCGCGCACGCCGTTCCCCGGCCCCCGCTCGGCTGGCGGCGCTGGTGGCGGGCCTCGCGATGGTGGGCCTGCTGTCCGCCTGCGGTTCCGACAGCAGCGCGAGCGGTACGGCTCAGACGCTTCCCGGCACGGCCGATCCCGTCTCGGGTGACCGGACCACGGCCGCCGGCGCGAGCACCGCCGCGAGTCCGTCCGACGACGCGACCGACGCCCCCGCCACACCCGCTTCCGGCACGAGCACGTCGGCGTCCTCCGCGCCCTCCACGTCGGGCGGCGGGGCCTCCAGCACCCGCTGCCACACGTCCGAACTGAGCGCGTCGATCGGCCGCAACGACCCCGGCGCCGGGCAGGAGAACTTCCCGGTCAACCTGACCAACACCTCGCAGCGGACCTGCACCCTGCGCGGCTTCCCCGGCGCGGCGTTCGTCGACGCGTCCGGCAAGCAGCTGGGAGCCGACCCGGAACGCTCCTCGGAGTCACCCACCACGGTGAAGCTCGCGCCGGGGAAGCAGGCGTGGGCCGGTCTGACGTTCTCCAACCCGGAGATCAGCGGGGCCCGTACGGCGACTCCCGCCGCGCTGCTGGTCACACCGCCCGACGAGAAGGACTCCCTCAAGGTGAAGTGGACCCAGGGCAAGGTGCCCGTCTCGGGTAACTCGTCGAGGTCGTCCCTGACGGTACTGCGCCCCGGCACCGGTTCCTGACGGGTCAGCGGCGGCCTCCCCCATAGCTGCCGTCGCCCCCGTAGCCATAGCCGTAGCCGTATTCGCCCCCGTAGCCGTAGCCGGGATCGCCGTACCGGCCTTCCCCGTAGCAGTAGTTGTAGGGGGAGGAGCAGTAGTCGTACGTCGGAGAGGGCGACGACGACGGGGCCGGCTCGGGGTTCGCGGGCGCCGGTGTCGCCGACCGCTCGGGGGTGGTTCTCGGCGACGGAGTCCTCGAAGGAGTGGGAGCGGGGTCGTCGACAGGTGCGTCGGACTCGCTGTCGGACTCGCTGTCGGCACCCCAGTTGACGACTTCCAGCTGGAGCGAGGGCGAGGTGGTGTCGAGAGTCCAGCGCTGGACCGCCTTGTTCTCGCGGACCTTGAGGACCAGAGCCGCTTCCTCGTCGGTGGACGCGGGGGTGAGGGCCAGGTCCTGGTTCCAGCGCGGGACGAGGGCGCCCTGGCGGGTGAAGTCGTAGCGCACGTTCTTGGTGCCAGGCTGCGATTCGCCCGTACAGAGGGCCAGTTTCACCGAGTAGCCGAGGTGGGAGTCGAGGCAGAGGTCGGGGTCGGCGACGTTGCGCAGCAGCCCGTCCTCCTCGTACGTCCACTGCTGGACCGACTTCGCGCCGCACGAGGTGAGTTCGGTCTCGGCGCCCTTGACGAGCCTGCCGCCGACGACGCCCACACACAGCCCGTTGGCGTTGTTGCGCAGCCGGCCTCCGACCATGCCGTTCCCTTCGTCCCCGGAGCCTATCCAGGAAGGGTTCTTGCCGGGCGCCTTGTCCGGGCCCGAACCGGACGTCCCCGAGGTTCCGTCGGCCATGTCCTGGCCGCCGGAGCTCAGTTGGGCCCACAGGATGAGCGGGATCAGGACCAGGGCGCTCACGGCCAGGACGGCGAGGGCGACGTTGCGGCGCCGCGGGGAACGCCGGTGGGCCTTGTGCGTCGACGGGCGGGAGTCTTTTCGGGTGCGGGCGCGCGGTGCCGTCCGAGGGGGCATGCTCGGGGGTCGCGGGGCGTCGGCCGGAAGATTCAGGTATACCGGTGGGGCGTCGGCAGGAGGGTTCGGATACTCCGTGGAGGCGTCGGCCGGGAGGTTCGAGTACTCCGTCGGTGCGGCTGCCGGGGGCCCGGGACTCTCGGTCACCTCGACGATCTCGGTGGTGCGTCCGCGCCTCGTCCGCAGATAGGCACCCGCGCCCCAGCCGAGCACGGCTTCGGCCAGTGGGAGGGCGAGTACACCGTTGAACCGGTCCAACTGGTCGGCGGCGTGGCGGCAGTGCTCGCATCTGGACATGTGGCGCCGGAGATCGGGGTCGAGGTCGGCGCCTCCGCGTCTGAGGGACACGTCGAGCATGCGGCTGTAGTGGCGGCACTCCTCCGCGGGGGCCAGCTCGCGGTGGATCTCCAGGCAACCCTCGCGCAGGCGCTCGCGGGCCCGGCGCAGTTCCACTACGGCGTCGTCCTCAACGATCCCCAACAAGGCGGCGGGTACGCGCAGTTGCTCCGCCTCCGCCTCGGTGTGCCAGAGCAGGCAGCGGGCCGGTTCCGGGAGCCGCTGGAAGGCCCGCGCCAGCAGGCGTCTGTTCTCGGGTGGAAGGAGCCGGGCCGCGGCCCGCCCGCCGCCGTCCGGGCCCGACCGCATTCCGGGTTCGAGCAGTCCGGCGCGCTGGTCCGTCAGCCACTCGGCGGCTATGCGCCGTACGGTCACCAGCAACTGCGGGCGCCATGCGGCCGTCGGCCCCGTCTGCCGCAGGGATTCCCCGAAGAGTCTCGTGAATGTGGCCGTCGTGAGCATTCCGGCGGGGCGCGTACCGATCGTGCACAGTCGCGCGTAAGAGAAGACGGGTTCCCAGTGCCGATCCAGTAGTTCACCGACCGGATAGTTCGCCGGCGCGTTCCCCAGACTCTTCTTCAGCTCGTCGGCAAGCCGCTCGTCCGACACCTCGAACAAGCGAGCTAGTCTTGGGGAATTGGGCAATGGTGCGTCATTCACGTCCGCTTTCCTCCCAAAGGTAACGCAGGAAAAAGTCCATACCAATGGGTATGTAGCCCACCCGTCGAGGCCGGGGGGACTACCCATGGGGGGTCGCACCGCGTACGGCCACCTCAGGCGGCTCTCGTGGAGCGAGGGGCGGACGAGTGCGCCGTACGCGCACAGAAGGAAGCGATATTGTCTGCACGCCGACAACGCCCACCTTTGCACAGAGTGACGAGTCGAAACAAGCAGTCTCGTGATTTTCCGTTTACCGCCATGAGCCCGGATATTGACGAAAGGTCAGCCGAGGGGGTCCACAAATGAATTTCGGATTCCCGGCGCGACCCGGTCTGCCTCGTTCGAGCCGGCCACACCGTTCGCCGGACGATCACGTCCGCCACCCGATAGACATCGGCGCGCTCATTGCCGTATCGACATGCTCATGCAATGCGGTGGGGCATTGGGAGCGCTCCCAATGCCCCATTCCTTTAGCTCGTCGGCGGCCCGGCGCCGCGGCGCGCGCCTTCAGTGGCCGCTGATCGCCCGTGGCGTGTACGGCCGCTCCAGTTCCTCGGTCTCCTTCTCCGTCAGTTCCACGGAGAGCGCGGCCACCGCGTCCTCGACGTGCAGGGGCTTCGTGGCACCGACGACGGGCGAGGCCACCGTGCTCTGGTGCAGCAGCCAGGCGAGGGCGATCCGGGCGCGCGGCACGTCGCGCGCGGCGGCGATCCGGGCGACGGCGTCGACGATCTCGTGATCGCCGTCCGGGTAGAGGTTCCTGCCGTACTCGTCGGCCCGGCTGCGCGCGGTCGTGATGTCCCAGTCCCGGGTGAGCCGGCCGCGGGCCAGCGGACTCCAGGGCAGGACGCCGACGCCCTGGTCCGCGCAGACCGGGAGCATCTCGCGTTCCTCCTCGCGGTAGAGCAGGTTGTAGTGGTTCTGCATGGAGACGAACCGCGTCCAGCCGTTCAGCCTGGCCGTGTACTGCGCCTTGGAGAACTGCCAGGCGTACATCGAACTCGCCCCGATGTAGCGGGCCTTGCCCGCCTTGACCACGTCGTTCAGGGCCTCCATCGTCTCCTCGACGGGGGTGGCGGGGTCGAAGCGGTGGATCTGGTAGAGGTCGACGTAGTCGGTGTCCAGCCGGCGCAGGCTGTTGTCGATCTCCGTCATGATCGCTTTGCGGGACAGCCCGCGGGAGTTGGGGCCCCCGTGCATCGCGCCGTTGACCTTGGTGGCGATGACGACCTCGTCACGGCGCGCCAGATCCGCCAGCACCCTGCCGACGATCTCCTCACTGGTGCCGTCCGAGTACACGTTCGCGGTGTCGAAGAAGTTGATCCCGGCGTCCAGCGCCTGGCGGATCAACGGTCGTGCCGCCTCTTCGTCGAGGGTCCACTCGTGCACTCCGCGATCGGGAAGCCCGAAGCTCATGCAGCCCAGGCAGATCCGCGACACGTCCAGGCCCGTCGAACCGAGCTTCACGTACTGCATGCTCACTCCTGCTCTCCATGCCGGTGGGGGTGAGGCCCGGCGCGGCAGCGGTGCTCGGACCGCGGTCAAGACCTTCTGAAGAGCCATTCCCGGTCGCGGACGCCTTAGGCCCTTGTCGTCGCGGACGCCTCGGACCCTGTGCGGAACGGCCAGGGACATCCGGCAACGGAGCCTCCGAGAAAACCCGTTGGCGGATCACGGCGACCGCTGCTACTTTCCCGGAGGCCGTGCGAGAGAACCAGGAGGTGGTACCCGTGAACCAATTGTCGACATGGGTGCTCCCCTCCGGGGTCACGGTCGGACGATAGGTCGTCCGGGAGCGCCGCTCACGAGCGCTTCCGAAAGGCACGACCATGCACTTCACGTCCAGCATGCACTTCACGTCCGAACAGCGCCTCGACGACGGCGTCCTCGAACGGGAGTTCACCCTCGGGGAGATCCCCGGCACCCTGTGGACGCCCGAATCCGCAACCCCGGCTCCACTGGTCCTGATGGCCCACAACAACGGCCTGCCCAAGGCCGAGCCCCGGCTGGTGGCCCGCGCCCGGCGAACCGCGGCGCACGGCTACGCGGTGGCGAGCATCGACGCCACCGGGTGCGGTGACCGCCCCCGCTCCGCCGCGGCCGAGCAGGCCCGCGCCGACCTCCGCCAGGCGATGCGGGCCGGCGACCCGGTCGAGGAGATCTTCGAGTCCCTCATCGGCCCCATGATCGAGAACGCGGTCCCGGACTGGCTGACCACTCTGGACGCCCTCCTCGAACTGCCCGGGATCGGCGGCCCGGTCGGGTACTCCGGAGGGTGGGCCGCCCTCGGTATTCGACTGACGCTGGTCGAGCCGCGCATCGTGGCCGCGGGCTTCTTCGCCGGGGGGTACGTGCCCCGCGCCCAGCGCGAGGAGGCCAGGCAGGTCGGCGTTCCGCTGCTGTTCCTGCTGCAGTGGGACGACGAGGGCAACCCCCGGCAGCGGGCCCTGGACCTCTTCGACGCCTTCGGCAGCAAGGAGAAGACGCTGCACGCCAATCCGGGCGGGCACACCGGCACCCCGTGGTTCGAGCTGGAGGACGGACTCCGGTTCTTCGACCGGCACCTGAAGTAGGACGGGCCGCCCAGGCCGGCGGATGTCCGTCCGCCGGCCTGGGCGCGGGTTCGGAACAAGAGCTTGATCTCGTTTACCGCCGCGTCACGCCGACCCCCGGGACAAAGATGCCGTCGAGGGGGCGGAACAGGACCGTTCCGGACATTGCGAAGGCGACCATAAAAGCCGAAGTGTCGGATCCCACCCTTTTAAGGAAGGGCGAGTTTCGGTTATGTGAAGAAAAACTTGTTCCACATTCAATTTGACTGACCGAAAACAATCCCTTGCCCGGCGAACCGGCGGGTACTAGTTTCTGACGGTATGTCAAGTCAGCTCGGGGGCAGGCGAGTTGGGACAGAGAGGGGCAAGAGCGAACGACTGACCAGCTCCACGTGTGCTCCTGGTGGAAGCCTGGTTACCAGTTGGTAAGACAGCTTCCCGGGGCTGTGTCGCGGACGTTAAATAACGCATGCCCGCGGCCCTTTGGGTGTTTGACTTTCACAAGGGTGCGCAATGACTATGAGCGGGCCGCGCACCGAAGTCGCTGCGCGTTCCAGCGCTCTCCCCCCACTCACCCTCACCCTTGTGTGATTTGGAGCGTTCGCGTGCCTGTGCCGAATTTCGCTACTTCCGGGCTGTTCGCTGTCGAAGACATTGTCATCGCCGTCAACCCGTTCGCCGTCGCGTCGGCACGGCTCACCGCCGCCGCCGTGCGCGCCGGTGGTCTGGGGGTGCTCGACCTCACCTCGGGCGGGCGCCGCGCGGCGGAACAACTCGCGCTCGCCGAGGAGTGGTCGGCCACCGGATTCGGCGTACGGCTGGCCGACACCGCCGCCTTCCCCGCACGGGACCTCCCCGCCGCCGTGCACACGGTCCTGCTGACCACCGACGCCGCGTGCACGCCCGCCGAGTTCCCCGGCCGCCGTGTGCTCGTCGAGGTGACCGGTCGCGAGCAGGCCGTACGAGCCGCGGCGGCAGGGGCGCACGGGCTGATCGCCCGGGGCCACGAGGCCGGCGGCCCGATGGGCGAACTGAGCACCTTCGTCCTGGTCCAACAGCTCCTCGACGATGCCGAGCTGGACCTGCCGGTCTGGGCCTGCGGCGGCGCGGGACAGCACACCGCGGCGGCCGTCGTCGCCGGTGGCGGCGCGGGTGTCGTCCTGGACACCCAGCTCGCGCTGCTCACCGAGGCCGAGGCCGAACTGCCCGCGGGCACCGCCACCTTGCTCGCCGGGCTCGACGGGTCCGAGACCAGCGTCGAGGACGGCCGCCGCGTCGTACGCCGCCGCAGACCCGGCACCGTGCCCGCCGAGGAGGACTCCGCGCCGCCCGAGATCGGCCAGGACGGCTTCCTCGCGGCCCGCTTCCGGGACCGGTGGGGCACCGTCCACGCGGCCGTGCGCGGCGTACGCGACGCGGTCCTCGACGCGCTCGGGAACGCGGGCCCCGCGCTCACTCCCGACGGCGCGGACAGCCGGCTCACGGGAACCCGACTCCCCGTGGCCCAGGGGCCGATGACCAGGGTGAGCGACCAGGCCGCGTTCGCCGCCGAGGTGAGCCGCGCGGGCGCGCTGCCCTTCATCGCCCTCGCGCTCTCCGGCGCCGACCGGACCCGCGCCGTCCTGGAGGAGACCCGGGACGCGCTCGGCGACCGGCCGTGGGGGGTCGGCGTCCTCGGATTCGCCGACGAGGACATCAAGGCCGCCCAGCTCGACGTCGTACGGGAACTGCGCCCCTCCCACGCCATCATCGCGGGCGGCCGTCCCGCCCAGGCCGTCGCACTGGAGGACGTGGGCATCTCCACGTTCCTGCACGTGCCCTCGCCCGGCCTGCTGAAGCAGTTCCTGGAGGCGGGCGCCCGCAAGTTCGTCTTCGAGGGCGCCGAGTGCGGCGGCCACGTCGGACCGCGCAACAGCTTCCCCCTGTGGGAGGCACAACTCGGTGTACTCGAAGACTTCCTGGCGGGGAAGAGGACCGCCGATGCCGCCGAACTGCGACTGCTGTTCGCCGGCGGAGTGCACGACGAACGGTCCGCCGCCATGGTGACCGCACTCGCGGCGCCGCTCAGCGCGCGGGGTGCGGCGGTGGGCGTACTGATGGGCACGGCGTATCTGTTCACCGAGGAGGCCGTGTCCGCGGGAGCGGTGCTGCCGCTGTTCCAGCGGCAGGTCGTCGACGCGCGGAGCACCGACCTCCTGGAGACCGCTCCCGGGCATGCCACCCGCTGTGTGAGCAGCCCGTTCACCGACGAGTTCGCCGCCGTCAAGGAGGACCTGGCCGCGCGCGGGACACCCGGCCGGGAGGCCTGGGAGCAGTTGGAGCGACTCAACGTCGGGCGGCTGCGGCTGGCGAGCAAGGGCATCGAGCGGACCGGGGGCGCACTGAGCGCCGTCGGTGAGGAACGGCAGCTCGCCGAGGGGATGTTCATGGCCGGCGAGGTCGCCGTGCTGCGCTCCGCGGTGACCACCGTCGACGCGCTGCACACCGCGGTCACCACCGGCGCGGCGGACTTCCTCGCGGAGCGGCTGCGCGGTCTCGGCATCGAGGACACGGCCGCCCCGCCCGCCCCCGAGCCCCTCGACATCGCCATCGTCGGCATGGCCTGCATGTTCCCCGGCGCTCCCGACCTCGCCACCTTCTGGGCGAACGTGCTCGCGGGCAAGGACGCGGTGACCGAGGTGCCCGCGACCCGCTGGGACGCGGACCTCTACCACGACCCGGCCGGCGCGGGTGAGAAGACGCCGTCCCGCTGGGGCGGATTCCTCCCCGAGATCCCCTTCGAGCCACTGCGGTACGGGATTCCGCCCGCCTCTCTGCCCGCGATCGAGCCCGTGCAGTTACTGGCTCTCGAAGCCGCGCACCGCGCACTGGAGGACTCCGGTTACGGGAGCCGGCCCTTCGACCGGGCCCGCGCCTCGGTCGTGTTCGGCGCGGAGGCCGGCAGCGACCTGTCGAACGCCATGACGCTGCGTTCCGTGCTCCCCGCCTATCTCGGGGTCCTGCCGGCCGCGCTCGACGAACAGTTGCCGCGGCTGACCGAGGACTCCTTCCCGGGCATTCTCGCCAACGTCATCTCCGGCCGGATCGCCAACCGCCTCGACCTCGGCGGCGCCAACTACACGGTGGACGCGGCCTGCGCCTCCTCACTCACCGCGGTCGACGTGGCGTGCAAGGAACTGGCGTCCGGCACCAGCGACCTGGTGTTGTGCGGCGGCGCCGACCTGCACAACGGCATCAACGACTACCTGCTCTTCGCGTCCGCGCACGCCCTGTCGCCCTCCGGCCGCTCCGCCCCCTTCGACAGCACGGCGGACGGCATCGCACTCGGCGAGGGCGTCGGCTGCGTCGTGCTGAAGCGGCTGTCCGACGCCGAGCGTGACGGCGACCGGGTGTACGCGGTCATCAAGGGGGTCGGCAGCGCCAGCGACGGCCGGGCGCTCGGACTCACCGCGCCCCGGCCCGAGGGCCAGTACAACGCGCTGACCCGGGCCTACCGCAACGCGGGCATCTCACCCGCCGAGGTGGGTCTCGTCGAGGCGCACGGCACCGGCACCGTCGTCGGGGACCGCACCGAACTCGGCTCCCTCACCAAGGTGTTCGAGGACGCCGGTGCCCAGCCCGGAGGTTGCGCGCTCGGCTCGGTCAAGTCGCAGATCGGGCACACCAAGTGCGCGGCCGGACTCGCCGGGCTCATCAAGACCTCGCTCGCCCTGCACACCGGTGTGAAGCCGCCGACCCTGCACCTCACCGAGCCGAATCCGGCCTGGGACGAGCGGAGCAGCCCGTTCGCCTTCCTCACCGAGGCCCGCCCCTGGACGGCCGCTCCGGCCGAACGGGTCGCGGGAGTCAGCGCCTTCGGCTTCGGCGGCACCAACTTCCACGTCGTGCTGCGCGCCCACCAGGACGGGCCGCCGCCCGCCGCGTCGGCCCAGCGGTGGCCCGCCGAGCTGTTCACCTTCCGCGGTTCGGACCGGGCCACCGCCGCACGCGACGCGGCCGACCTGCTGGCGCTCGTGGAGGCGGATCCCGGGCCGTACGAGCCGTGGCGGCTGCGGGACTTCGCGCTGAGCGCGTCACGGCGGGCCGAGTCCGTGGCGGCTCGTGGCGCACGGGTCCGGATCGCGCTCGTGGCCGAGTCGACCGAGGAGCTTGCGGCGCTGCTGCGCCGGGCCGTGGCGGGTGAACACGCCCCGAAGGAAGGCCTGTTCGCGGCCGACGAGACGGAGCCGGGCGAACTGGCGCTGCTCTTCCCCGGTCAGGGCAGCCAGCGGCCCGGGATGTTCGCCGAGCTGTTCGTGGCCTTCCCCGAACTCCAGCGCGTCCTGCGGCTCGACGAGGAGACCGCCCGCGTCCTCTTCCCACCGAGCGCCTTCGACGACAAGGGCCGCGCCGAGCAGCAGGAGCGGATCACCGACACCAACTTCGCGCAGCCCGCCCTCGGTCTCACCGCCCTCGCCGCTCACCAGCTCCTCGCGCGGGCCGGCGTACGTCCCGCGATGGCCGCCGGGCACAGCTACGGAGAGCTGGCCGCCCTGGCGGCGGCGGGCGCCCTGGCACCCGAGGAGCTGCTGCGGGTCAGCCGTGAGCGGGCCGCCGCCATCCTGGCCGCCACCGGCGACGGTGACCCCGGCACGATGGCCGCCGTCTCGGGCGGCGAGCCGGAGGTCGCGGCGGCCCTGGCGGAGGCGGGACTCGCCACCTCCGTGGTGACGGCGAACCGCAACTCGCCCCAGCAGACGGTGATCTCGGGCCCCACCGAGGACGTGCTCACCGCCGTGGAGCGGCTGCGCGCGCAAGGGCTCGGAGCCAAGCGGATCCCGGTGGCGTGCGCGTTCCACAGTCCGCTGGTCGCCGCGGCGGGCGAGGCGTTCGCCGAGGTGCTCGCCGAAGTCCCCTTCGGCGCCACCGACTTCCCCGTGTGGTCCAACCGCACCGCGCGGCGCTACCCCGGGACGGCCGAGGGGATCCGGGCCGAACTGGCCGCCCAGATCGGCGCACCCGTCCGGTTCGCCGACCAGATCGAGGCCATGTACGAGGCCGGGGCGAGGATCTTCGTCGAGGCGGGACCCGGTTCGACGCTCACCCACCTGGTGGGGAAGATCCTCGGCGACCGGCCGCACCGCACGGTCGCGCTGGAGAGCGGTCCGCGCAGGGGGCTCACCGGATTCCTCGCCGCGCTCGCCCAACTGGCCGTCGCCGGGGCCGACATCAGGACCGCCTGGCTCTTCCAGGGCCGGGACGCGGTCCCCGCCGACGCCCGCGCCGTACGCCGCAGGCGCGCCGCCTGGACGGTCGACGGCCATCTGCTCCGCTCGGCGGACGGCGCGCTGCCCGCCGCCGCCCTCCACCCCGCCCGACGTGTCCCGGAGGCCCTCGTGACCCACAGCACGTCAGCCGGACCGGTGGCCGCGACCGGCTCCGAGGCACTGATCAGCGAGTTCCTGCGGACGAGCCGGGAGATGATCGCGGCCCAGCGGGACGTGATGCTGGGCTACCTGGGCACGGATCCGGGTGTACGGCCGGCCGCTCCCGCCCCGATCGCGTACGCGGACACCCCCGTCACCGTGACCGCGCTGCCCGCAGTCCCCTCTCCGCGTCCCGCCACGGAGGCGATATCGGCCGTGCCGACCGCGCCCGCGGGTGTCCCGGTGCTGTCGCTCGTCCTCGAAGTGATCGGCGAACGGACCGGCTACCCCGTCGACATGATCGAACCCGACCTCGACCTCGAAGCCGACCTCAGCGTCGACTCCATCAAACGCGCCGAGATCGCCGGAGAACTCGCCGGACGACTCGGACTCACCACGACCGGCGACACCGACGTGGAAGAGCTCGCGAAAGCCCGTACCGCCGCCGCCATCACCGCACTGCTCGAACGGGCCACCGGGCCCGGAACCGCTCCCGCCCCGGCTTCCGTCGCCATCGCCGGATCCGCCGTGCCGACCGCCGAAGCCGTCCTCGCTCTCGTCCTCGAAGTGATCGGCGAACGGACCGGCTACCCCGTCGACATGATCGAACCCGACCTCGACCTCGAAGCCGATCTCAGCGTCGACTCCATCAAACGCGCCGAGATCGCCGGAGAACTCGCCGGACGACTCGGACTCACCGCGACGAGCGACACCGACGTGGAGGAGCTCGCGAAGGCGCGTACGGCAGGGGGTATCGCCGCGCTGGTGACGGGCGTCGGGGGTGGGGAGGCCGAGTCGGGGCCGGTGGACCCGGTGGACATCGTCCCGGCCGGATCCGCCGCCGCTGTCGTGGTGGCTCCCAAGCGTCTCGTCATGCGGGAGTTCGACCTCGCGCCGGCCGGCCCGGCGGAGGGCGAACTGGCCGGAAGCAGCTTCCTGGTACTCGGCGACGGACCGGTGGCCGAGGCGTTGGCCGCGAGCCTTCCCGCACACGGCGCCGAGGTCCTGAACGCCGAAGAGCCCCCGGCAGGCCGCCGCTTCGACGGGCTCATCCACCTCGTCGCACCGGACGCCCCGCCCGTGCTGCCGTACGCCTTCGCCGCCTATCAACAGGTGCTGGCGGACAACCCGCGCTGGATCCTGGCGGCCGGGGCCTCGCCCGGACTGCGCGGATTCTTCCGGTCGGTGGCGCGCGAGTACCCCGACGCCGTCGCCCGGGTCGTCGAGCACTCCCCCGGCACCGCGCCCGAGGACGTCGCCGCCGATCTGGTCGCCGAGCTCACCGCGCCCGACCGCGAGCCGGTCGTCCTGCGTTCACCCGGCGCCCGCCGCGGACTGCGCATGGCCGAGGAAGGCCTTGGCCTGCTCGGCAGTACGGGCGCGGGACCGGCCGGTGACGGCGCCGCCGAGGCGGTGGCACTCGGCCTCGACCCCGATTCCGTCGTACTCCTGGTGGGCGGCGCGCGCGGGATCACCGCCCGCTTCGCCGCCAACCTCGCCGGGGCGAGCCGCTGCCGGATCGAGCTGTTCGGCCGGACCGCACTCCCCGACGGAGAGGAGGACCCCGCGCTCGCCGCCGCGGGCACCACGGGCGAGCTGCGTACGGCGCTCATCGCGAGCGGGCTGCGGGTCCCGGCCGAGATCGAGCGGGCGATCGGCCGGATCCAGGCCGAACGCGAGGTACGCGAAACGCTGCGCAAGCTCGCCGCGCTCGGCTCCCAGGTGCGCTACCGCGCCGTTGACGCCCTGGACGCCGACGCCGTGCGCGGAGCGGTCAAGGAGATCCACGCCGAGCACGGCAGGCTCGACGGTGTCGTGTACGCGGCCGGGGTGATCGAGGACAAGCTGATCGCGGAGAAGACCCCGGAGTCCTACGACAGGGTGTTCCGCACGAAGGCCGACGGGGCGCGCGAACTACTCGACGCCATAAGTGAGTTGCCCGACGGGCCACGGTTCGTGGTGCTGTTCGGCAGCATCGCGGCGGCCCTCGGCAACCGCGGCCAGTCCGACTACGCCGCCGCCAACGACGCCCTGGAGACCCTCGGTGCCCGCTGGGCCGGCGAGGGTGCGGGCCGCCGGGGGCTGACCGTGCACTGGGGCCCGTGGGCGCCCGTGGGCGACGGCAACCACGGCATGGTCACGCCCGAGCTGATGCGGCACTACGCGGGCCGGGGCATCCAGCTCATCGACCCCGACGAGGGCACCATGAGTCTGCTGCGCGAACTGGCCTGGGGCCCCGAGGGCGACACCGCCGTCGTCTACACCGCCTCCGGCTGGTGAACCGGATGACCGGAACACGCGCCGAGCCCATCGCCATCGTGGGGATGTCGGTGCTCTTCCCCGGCGCCCCCGACCTCGCCACGTACTGGCGGAACCTGGTCGCCGGCGTGGACGCCATCACCGAGGTCCCGCCCGGCCGTTGGGACGCCGACGAGCACTACGCGCCCGGCGCCCAGCCCCGCGCCGACCGTGTCTACTGCCGGCGCGGCGGCTTCGTGGACGAACTGGCCGAGGTGGACGTCACCGAGTTCGGGATCATGCCGGCCTCGGTGCCGGCCACCGAGCCCGACCAGCTCATCGCGCTGAAGGTGGCCGCCCAGGCCATCGCCGACGCGGGCGGCGCCGACCGGCTGCCCGCCGACCGGAACCGGGTCGGCGTGGTCCTCGGCCGCGGCGGCTATCTCACCCCGGGCCTGGTCAGGCTCGACCAGCGGGTCCGCACCGCGAGCCAGCTCGTGCGGACCCTGGGCGAGCTGCTTCCCGACCTGGGCGCCGACCAACTGGAGGCGGTACGGCAGGCGTTCACCGACCGGCTCGGGCCCGAGGCGCCCGAGTCCTCGATCGGCCTGGTGCCGAACCTCGCCGCGTCCCGGCTGGCCGGGCGGCTCGACCTGCGCGGCCCCGCGTACACCGTGGACGCCGCCTGCGCCTCCTCGCTCATCGCCGTCGACCACGCGGTGCGCGAACTCGCCGACGGGCGTTGCGACCTGATGCTCGCGGGCGGTGTGCACCACTGCCACGACATCACCTTCTGGAGCGTGTTCAGCCAGCTCGGAGCCCTCTCGCCGAGCGAGCGCATCCGGCCCTTCCACAAGGGTGCCGACGGTGTGCTGATCGGCGAGGGCACCGGCGTCGTCGTCCTCAAGCGGCTTGCCGACGCCCAGCGGGACGGCGACCGGATCTACGCCGCGATCACCGGGACCGGCGTCGCCTCCGACGGACGTACGACCAGTCTGATGGCCCCCGACTCGGGAGGCCAGGTCCGCGCGGTCCGGCAGGCCTGGGAGGCCGCCGGGCTCGACCCGGCCGCGCCCGGCTCGATCGGGCTCCTTGAGGCGCACGGCACGGCGACCCCGGCCGGTGACGGCACCGAACTCACCACCCTCGCCGAGGTGTTCGGACCGCCACCGGAGGAAGCGACCGCGCGGCGGCCGGCCGCCGTCATCGGCTCGGTGAAGTCGATGATCGGCCACACCATGCCCGCCGCGGGCGTCGCCGGGCTCATCAAGGCCGCGCTCGCCGTGCACCACGCGGTGCTGCCGCCCACCCTGCACTGCGAGGACCCGCACCCGGGACTTGCCCGCACCCGTTTCGTCCCCATCGACACCGCCCGCCCCTGGCACACCGACGCGGGGCAGCCCGTACGCCGCGCCGCCGTGAACGCCTTCGGGTTCGGCGGCATCAACGCGCACGTGGTGCTCGAACAGGTCGCGGCCAGGCCCGTGGTGGAGGTCTACGAGCCCGAGCGGGTCCTGCGGCTGACCGCGCCGACCCCCGAAGCGATGGCCCGACTGCTGGACCGCGACGACGCCGCGCTCCTGGCGGCCGGTCTCGACGAGCGTGCGGCCGCTCCGGGCTCGGATCCGGTCCGTCTCGCCGTCGTCGGACCCACGACGAAGCGGCTCGCGCTGGCCCGGAAGGCGGTCTCCAAGGGCAGGGGCTGGCGCGGCCGCAACGACGTCTGGTTCGTACCGCGCCCGCTGCTGGGCCCCGGCGGCGGGAAGCTGGCCTTCGTCTTCCCGGGCCTGGAGGCCGAGTTCACCCCCAACTCCGCCGACCTCGCACGGCACTTCGGGCTGTCCGCCGTCGCCGACGCCACCGTGGGCGACGTGGGCCGCCAGGGCGCCGGCGTCTTCGAACTGGGCCGCCTCCTCGACGCCGCGCTGCGCCGACTGGGTGTCGTACCGGACGCGCTCGCCGGACACAGCCTCGGCGAGTGGACGGCGATGGCCGCCGCCGGAATCCACGCGCCGGAGGAGGTCGACGCGTTCCTCGCCGGCTTCGACCCCGACTCCCTGAACGTTCCCGGCCTCGCCTTCGCCGTGATCGGCGCGCCCGCGGAACAGGTGCTGGCGGAGCTGTCCGGCCGCGACGACGTGGTGCTCTCCCACGACAACTCCCCCAACCAGTCGATGATCTGCGGCCCGGAGCCCGCGGTCGGCGAACTCGTCGAACGGTTCCGTTCCCGGGCGGTGATCTCGCAGATCCTGCCGTTCCGCTCGGGCTTCCACACCCCGATGCTTGAGCCGTATCTCGGTCCCATCAGGGCGGCGGCGGAGGCCTACACCCTGCACCCGGCCCGGCTGCCGCTCTGGTCGGCGACGACCGTCGCCACCTACCCGGCCGAACCCGCCGCGATCCGCGCCCTGTTCACCCGTCACCTGCTGGAACCCGTCCGTTTCCGGCCGCTGGTGGACACCATGTACGCGGCGGGCTTCCGCGCCTTCGTACAGCTCGGGGCCGGACAGCTCGGCTCGCTCATCGGCGACACCCTGCAAGGGCGCGACCACCTCGTCGTCCCCGCCCACTCGCCGCACCGGTCGGGGCTGCCCCAACTGCACCGGGTGGCGAGCGCGTTGTGGGCCGACGGGGCGTCGCCGGAACTCGCACCGCTGCTCGGCGCCGGCAGCGCCGCCGACCGCCCGGCCGCTCCCGGGCGGGCACGGCACCCCGTCAGGCTGGACCTCGGCGGCGCGACGGTCTCGCTGGACGCGGAGACCCGTCGGCGGGTCGGCGCGGCACTTCGGCTGACGCCCGCTGCGCAGGGGGGCCTGGACTTGGCTGGGGCCGGTGCCGGTGCCGGTGCCAGTGCCGGTCCCGGTGCCAGTGCCCGTGTTGGGCTCGGCGTTGGCGAGCAGGACTTGCTGAGCCGGGAGTTGACCGCTCTGCTGCGCGACGCGACCGCGCTCGCCTCCGACGTGGTGACGGCGAGCCGCCGCAGACCGGGCCCACCCACGGCCGCCCCCTCGCCCCCCACAGGCGGCCACTCGGCCCGCGCAGCTGACCCCTCGACCTCCGCGGTCGGCCCCTCGACCCCCGCGGTCGGCCCCTCGCCCCGCGCCGACGCGGCTCACGCACCCGTCCAGCCCCACCCCGCGCGCCCCTTGGACGCCACCCTGCACGTCTCCGTCGAGTCCATGCCGTACCTCCTCGACCACTGCTTCTTCAAACAGCCCGAGCGGGCCCACCCCGCCGACCGGTGGCCCGTCGTCCCCGGTACCACGGTGATCGCCCACCTCATGGAGTTCGCGGAGCGGGCCGCGCCGGGCCGTCGCGCGGTGGCCGTCCACGACGTACGGCTGCATCAGTGGGTGACCGCCACTCCCCCGGTCGACATCCCGGTGCGGATCGTCCCGGAGGGTCCGGACCGGGTCACCGCGTCGTTCGGACCGTACGCGAAGGCCGTGGTCGAACTCGCCGCCGATCAGGCGCGGTTCACCCCGGCCGTGCCGTGGACCTTCCCGGCCGGGCAGGAGCGGAAGCCCGACATGACGGCGGCGGAGCTCTACACCCGCCGATGGATGTTCCACGGCCCGCGGTTCCAGGGCGTGCGCGAGCTGACCGCGGTCGGCGACCGGCACGTCCGCGGGGTGATCGTCACCCCGCCCGCGCCGGGCGCCCTGCTGGACAACGTGGGCCAGCTCCTCGGCTACTGGATCATGTCCAGCCTTCCGGTGCGCACCACCGTGTTCCCGGTCGGGATGAGGGAGATCCGCTTCCACGGACCGCATCCGGCCGCCGGCGAACGGCTGGAGTGCCTGATCAGGATCACGTCCGTCACCGACGCCACCCTCGAAGCGGACATGCAGCTGGTCCACCAGGGCCGCGTGTGGGCGGAGTTCACCGGCTGGCAGGACCGCCGCTTCGACAGCAATCCACGGATCCGCGCGGTGGACCGCGAACCCGAGCTGCACACCCTGTCCCTGGCGCAGCCCGGCGGCTGGGCGCTGGTCCACGAGGAGTGGCCCGATCTGGCCACCCGTGAACTGATCATGCGGAACGTCCTGGCAGGTGAGGAGCGTGAGCAGTACGCGGCACACGCGCCGCGCGGCCGGCGGCAGTGGCTGCTCGGCCGGATCGCGGTCAAGGACGCGGTGCGGCGCCTGCTGTGGGACGGCGGCGCGGGTCCGCTCTTCCCCGCGGAGGTGCGGGTCGGAAACGATCCCAGCGGGCGCCCGTTCGTCACCGGGGGCTACGGCAGAACGCTGCCCGCCCTGCACGTCTCCCTCGCGCACCGCGGCGAGACCGCCGTGGCGATGGCGAGGTCCGAGGGGCCCTGCGGCATCGACATCGAGGAGGTCACCGACCGCCCCGAGGGCACCCTCGTCGTCGCGCTCACCCCCCACGAGCGCGAACTGCTCGGGACGCTCTCCCGACAGGCCCCCGAACGACTCTGGTTCACCAGGTTCTGGGCCGCCAAGGAAGCCGTTGCGAAGGCGCGCGGCACCGGACTCGGCGGCGAGCCCAGGCAGTTCGAGATCACCGCGGCGGACAGCGCCCTGCTGACCGTACGCACCGCGGGCGAGGAGTACCTCGTGCGGCATCGCGAGCTGACCACCCCCCAGCCGTCCGGCAGCCCCGACAAGCGGTACGTCGTGGCCTGGACGGCCGTCAATGATCAGGAGAACGCGGATGACCACTGAACTCAACGAACCCGAAACCGCCGCGCGCCCGGCCGCCCCCGACGAGACGACCGCACTCGCGGACATCTCGGCCATCCTGCGCACCGTGCTGGAGGAGTACGGGCTCGAAGACGCCGACATCACCCCGGACACGTCCTTCCACGACGACCTCGAACTGGAGAGCATCGACCTCGTCACGCTCTCCGCCCAACTGCGCGAGTTCTACGGCGAACGCGTCAACTTCGCGGCGTTCATAGCCGATCGCGGCCTGGACGAGATCATCGCGCTGACCGTCGGCGATCTCGTCGGCTACGTGGTGGACTCGCTCGCCGTCGCGGAGGTGGGCTGACGATGCCCACGATCCGGGTGAACGGCCTCGACGTGCACGTCCAGCGGCTCGGCCGCACCAGTGACGCGCCGCGTCCCGTCGTCGTCCTCATTCACGGCCTGCTCATCGACAGCCTGGCCAGCTACTACTTCAGCCTCGCCCCGCACCTCGCCGAAGAGGGCATGGACGTCGTGATGTACGACCTGCGCGGCCACGGCAAGACGTCCCGGCCGCCCACCGGTTACCTCATGGAGGACTTCGTCACCGACCTGGACGAACTGCTGGACGCGCTCGCCGTCGACCGTCCGGTCCACCTCGTCGGCAACTCCTTCGGCGGCGCCGTCGCCTACGCCATGGCCGCCGCCCACCCCGACCGGGTCGCCAGCGTCGTCGCCATCGAGGCGGAACCGCCGGCCAGGCCCTGGGCGCGGAGCATGTACGAGGGTCTGGTGCAGGGCAGTTCGGTGGTCGAGCAGGTCACCGAGTGGCTGCGGGAGAACCCGGGCGAGCGCAACGCCCGGCCGTTCCGGGCCGCCGGGAAGATGCTCGACGAGACCACCGTCGCGCAGGAGATCCCGCGGAGCCGTCTCATCGACGAGGACCTGTCGGCGATCCGGTGCCCCGTCTTCGCCCTGTACGGCGGCGCGTCGGTGCTCGCCGCGCAGGCCGGCGCGATGGAGGCGGCCCTGGAGGACTGCCGTGCCGTCGTGCTGCCCGACAGGGGGCACTCCGTGATGGTGGAGGCCACCAAGGAGACGTACGCCCTGGTGCGCGACTGGCTGTTCCGCCAGGAGACGCGCGCGCTGCGGGAGGCCCGCTAGATGGGCAGGTTCCTGTTCGTGGTGCCGCCGCTGGTCGGGCACGTCAACCCGGCGGTGGGCACCGCGGCGACGCTGGCCGCGCGGGGTCACGACATCGCCTGGGCGGGCCATCCCGAGCTGGTGCGGAGCCTCGCGGGAGCCGACGCCGTCGTCTTCCCCTGCGAGGTGCCCTCGGGCGTGCCGGCCCGGCCCCCCGAGCTGAAGGGTCCCGCCGCCTTCCAGTTCCTCTGGGAGAGCTTCCTGATCCCGCTCGCGGACGCGATGGCGCCCGGGGTGCGGGCCGCGATCGAGGCGTACGGTCCCGATGTCGTCGTCAGCGACCAGCAGGCGGTGGCGGGTGCGCTGGTCGCCGAGTCGCTCGGGCTGACCTGGGTGACCTCGGCCACCACGTCCGCCGAGCTGGTCGATCCGCTGGCCGGGCTGCCCAAGGTCGCCGCGTGGCTGGACGGCCTGCTCGCGGGACTGCGCGGACGGATCGCGGGCGGGGCGGGCGGAGCGGACCCCCGCTTCTCGCCGCACGGCGTACTCGCGTTCACCACGCGCGCACTGCTCGGACCGGTCCAACTCCCCGACCGGGTCTGGCTGGTGGGCCCGTCGGTGGCCGCCCGCCCGGCGCGGCCCGACGACTTCCCCTGGGACTGGCTGGACGCCTCCGCGCTGCCCACCGTGCTGGTCAGCCTGGGCACGGCGAACACCGACGCGGGTGCCCGGTTCCTCAACACGGCCGTGGAGGCGCTCACCGAGAGGGCGGACCGGGTGCGCGCCGTGCTCGTCGATCCCGGCGGGGTCGTGGAGGGTCCGGTCGCCGACACCATCCTGCTGCGCCCGCACGTGCCCCAACTCGCGCTGCTGGAACGGCTCGACGCGGTCGTCTGCCACGCCGGCCACAACACCGTCTGCGAGGCGCTGTGGCACGGCGTCCCGCTGGTCGTCGCCCCCATCCGCGACGACCAGCCGATCGTGGCGGGCCAGGTCGTCGACGCGGGCGCCGGTGTGCGGCTGCGGTTCGGACGGGCCGACGCGGCGCGGATCGGCGCCGCGGTCGAGGCCGTGCTCGATCCCTGTGGCGGTCACCGCGAGGCGGCTGCGGCGATCGGGGAGTCCTTCCGGGCGGCGGGCGGCAGCGCGGCCGCCGCCACCCGGCTCGAATCACTGCCGGCCGTACCGGCCACGACCGGAGCACGAGGCACATGACCGAGAACAACCCGTCCGTCGCCCACCCGGGCCCGGCCGAG
This sequence comes from Streptomyces sp. NPDC088747, assembly GCF_044751025.1. NCBI lineage: Bacteria > Bacillati > Actinomycetota > Actinomycetes > Kitasatosporales > Streptomycetaceae > Streptomyces > Streptomyces sp. NPDC088747. The sequence goes on along the minus strand of NZ_JBIVKZ010000004.1, from coordinate 366,963 downwards.
AACGCGCCCGCCGCCCGTCCCGCGGACACCGCGTCCACCACCCGAGCAGATCACGCGCCGAACGCCACCTCTGCCGCCCGGCCGGGCGACACGCCGACCGACGCCACCACCGTCCGCACATGCGGCACGACAGGCGACGGGACCATCTCCCGCGCGGACGACAGAGCAAGCGCCACCATCACCGCTCACACGGATGCCACGACGAACGACACCACAGCCGTCCGAACGGCCGGCACAGCAAGCGACGCGACCAGCACCCGCGCGGAGGACACGACAGGCGACCCGACCACCGCCCTTGCCGAGTCCTCACCCCAGGCCGCCACCGGCCCGGGACCGCAAACCGATCACCCCGGGGCGCCGCCCAGCACCTGCCCTGCCCCGCAGGACGCCCCACCCGGCGCAGCCACAGGCCGCCCGCTCCCCTCGCCCGGAGCGCCCGCCGCCCAACCGGGCGTGCCCGTCGGTACGTTGGCCGCGTTGATCGGGTATGCCCGCCCGCACTGGCGGGTGTTGCTGCTCTCTCTCGGGCTGACGCTGCTGGCGAGTGCGTCGGGCCTGGTGCAGCCGAAGTTCGCGCAGGAGATCCTGGACCGGCTCGACGAGGGGGCCGGGGTGGCCGCGCAGGTCGGGCTGCTCGCCGGGTTCCTGGTGGCCGGCGCCCTGCTGACGGGGATCAACGCCTGGCTCCAGCAACGGACTTCGGAGCGGGTGGTCCGGCAGGTCAGGAGCGGCCTGGTGCACAGGCTGATCCGGCTGCGGGTCTCCGAACTCGACCGACGGGCGCCCGGTGACCTCATCGCCCGTGTCACCTCCGACAGCACGCTCCTCAAGAGCGCGGCCACCGAGGGCCTCATCATGACCGTCAACGGCGTGCTGACCTTCGCCGGGACCCTGGTCATGATGGCGACACTGGACGTACGCCTGCTGGGCGTCACCTTCCTCGTGCTGGCCCTGGTCGGCGTCGTGATCACGACGGTCCTGCCCCGGATCAGGGCCGCGGTGGCCCGCTCGCAGACCTCCGTCGGCGCGGTCGGCGCCGTCCTGGACCGCACCCTCGGCGCGGCCCGCACGGTCAAGGCCAACGGCGCCGAGGGCCGCGAGACCCGCGCCGCCGAGGAGGCGGTCGACGAGGCGTACGCGGCCGGACTGGTCGGCGCCCGCTACGGCGCCGTCGTCGCCATGGTCGGCGGCGCCTCCATCCAGACCGCGTTCCTCGTGGTCCTCGGCGTCGGCGGCGCCTTCGTCGCGAACGGCACCATGGCGGTCTCCGAGCTGATCGCCTTCCTGCTGTACGTGTTCTTCCTGGCGATCCCGGTCTCCCAGCTGGTCGGCGGCGCCGCCCAGCTCCAGCAGGGTCTCGGCGCGGTGGGCCGGATCCAGGAGGCGGCCGGACTCCCGGTCGAGGACGACATCGACTCCCCCGCCGCCCCCGCCCCCGGCCCACCGCCGGACATCGAGCTGAGCGGGGTCGAGTTCACCTACCCGGGCCGCGCCCCGGCCCTGCGCGGCGTGAGCTTCACCGTCCCCGGCGGCACCCAGACCGCGCTCGTCGGCCTGTCCGGCGCGGGCAAGACCACCCTCTTCTCCCTGCTTCAGCGCTTCTACGAGCCGACCGCGGGCAGCATCAGGATCGGCGGCCAGGACATCTCCGCCCTGACCCGCGGCGAGGTGCGGCGCCGGATCGCGTACGTCGAGCAGGACTCCCCGGTGATGTCCGGCACCCTGCGGGAGAACCTGCTCTACGCCGCCCCCGCCGCCACCTCGGGGGAACTGGACGAGGCCCTGGCCGTCACCCGTCTGGACGCACTGGTCGCCCGCCTGCCGATGGGCCTGGACACGGCGGTGGGCCCCCGCGGCGTCACCCTCTCCGGCGGCGAGCGCCAGCGCCTGGCCATCGCCCGCGCCCTGCTGCGCCGCCCCCAGGTGCTGCTGCTCGACGAGGCGACCGCCCAGCTCGACGCCCGCAACGAGCAGGCGCTGAGCGAACTGGTCCGCCGCACCGCAGGCCGGTGCACCGTCCTCCTGATCGCGCACCGGCTCTCCACGGTGACCGGGGCCGACCAGATCGTGGTCCTTGAGCACGGTGACGTCCGCGCGACCGGCACCCACCACACCCTCGTGGACGACGACGACCTCTACCGCGAACTGGCGTCGACCCAGCTCCTGGCGGCCGAGCCCCAGGTGTGACACCGGCGGGACGGGAAGCCCAGGCGGAGATCCGTGGTTGACGTCCATGACGACGACAGCGACCGATCTCCGCCGGAGCAGCCATGCCGAGCCCGCAGCAGTACCCCACCGCACCGGGGCCGCGCCCTGAAGCCGTCCGCTTCTCCGTGCTCGACCGCTCCCGCACCCGCGAGGGCCACGACGCGCCCGAGGCCCTGCGGGACACCGTGCGACTGGCCCAGGACCTCGAAGGGCTCGGCTATCACCGGATCTGGGTCTCGGAACACCACGGCGTGCCGGGGGTCGCGGGCTCCGCGCCGACCGTACTGGCCGCCGCGGTCGCCGCCGCCACCCGCACGATCCGGGTCGGCACCGGCGGTGTGATGCTGCCGAACCACCAACCCCTGGTCGTGGCCGAGCAGTTCGGTGTCCTGGAGTCCCTGTTCCCCGGCCGCATCGACATGGGCCTTGGCCGTTCCGTCGGGTTCACCGACGGTGTCCGCAGGGCCCTCGGCCGGGACAAGGACGCGGCCGACACCGACGACTTCGCGGCGCAGCTCGCCGAACTCCTCGACTGGTTCCGCGGCACGTCGCCGACCGGCGTCCACGCGCGCCCCTCCGAGGGTCTGACCGTGCCGCCGTTCCTGCTCGCGATGGGCGAGGGCGCCACCATCGCGGCGCGGGCCGGCCTGCCCATGGTCATCGGCGACCTCAGGAACCGCGACCGGATGCGGCGCGGGATCGATCACTACCGCGAGACGTTCCGGCCCTCCGTCTGGGCCCGGGAGCCGTACGTCGTGATCTCCGGGACGGTCGCGGTCGCGGCGACTCCGGCGCAGGCGCGCCGCCTGCTGCTCCCGGAGGCCTGGTCGATGGCGTACTCCCGCACCCACGGCACTTTCCCGCCGCTGCCGTCCGCCGAGCGGGTCGAGGGCCTGGCGATGAGCGGCAAGGAGCGGGACATCTACGAGTCCGGGCTGACGGGGCAGATCGCGGGCACGGAGGAACAGGTCGCTCACGAACTGGAGACGGTGATCAAGGAGACCGGCGCGCAGGAGGTGCTGGTCACGACCAGTACGTACGACCGGGACGCCCTCCTCGACTCCTTCCGGAGGCTCGCCCGGGTGGCGGGACTCGCGGCGGCCTAGAATCGTGGGGTTTGCCCCGACACCCTCAGGAGTTCCGCCGATGTCCGGTCCCGACGGCCCGCACGACTCCTACGTCCGCGTACGCGGCGCCCGTGAGCACAACCTTCAGGGGGTGGACGTCGACATTCCGCGCGACGTCCTGGCGGTGTTCACCGGCGTCTCCGGTTCCGGGAAGTCCTCGCTCGCCTTCGGGACGATCTACGCGGAGGCCCAGCGCCGCTACTTCGAGTCGGTCGCCCCGTACGCCCGACGTCTGATCCACCAGGTCGGCGCGCCGAAGGTCGGGGACATCACCGGGCTGCCGCCCGCGGTCTCGCTCCAGCAGCGCCGCGCGTCGCCCACGTCGCGCTCCTCGGTCGGTACGGTCACCAACCTGTCCAACTCCCTGCGGATGCTCTTCTCCCGCGCGGGCGACTATCCCGAGGGCGCCGAGCGCCTGGACTCGGACTCCTTCTCGCCGAACACCGCGGTCGGGGCCTGCCCCGAGTGCCACGGTCTCGGCCGGCTCCACACCACGACCGAGGAGTCTCTCGTCCCCGATCCGGCGCTGTCGATCCGCGAGGGCGCGATCGAGGCCTGGCCGGGCGCCTGGCAGGGCAAGAACCTGCGCGACGTCCTGGACGCGCTGGGCCACGACGTGGACCGGCCGTGGCGCGAGCTGCCCGCCGAGGAGCGCGAGTGGATCCTGTTCACGGACGAACGGCCGGTGGTCACCGTGCATCCGGTGCGGGACGCGGGACGGATCCAACGCCCTTACCAGGGCACGTACATGAGTGCCCGGCGCTACGTCATGAAGACGTTCGCGGATTCGAAGAGCCAGACCCTGCGGGCCAGGGCCGAGCGCCACCTCGTCAGCGCGCCCTGCCCGGTGTGCGGGGGCACCCGGCTGCGTCCGGAGGCCCTCGCGGTGACGTTCGCGGGGCGGACGATCGCCGAACTGGCCGCGCTGCCGCTGTCCGAACTGGCCGGGTCGCTGACCGCCGACTCGGAGGCCGCCCGCGTCCTCACCGACGACCTCAGAGCCCGCATCGCGCCCGTCGCCGAACTCGGTCTCGGCTACCTGAGTCTCGACCGCGCCACCCCCACCCTCTCCGCCGGCGAGCTGCAACGCCTGCGGCTGGCCACCCAGTTGCGGTCCGGACTCTTCGGTGTGGTGTACGTCCTGGACGAGCCGTCCGCCGGACTGCACCCCGCGGACACCGAGGCCCTGCTCACGGTCCTGGACCGGCTGAAGGCGGCCGGCAACTCGGTGTTCGTCGTGGAGCACCACCTCGACGTCGTTCGGCGCGCGGACTGGATCGTCGACGTGGGCCCCCTCGCGGGCGAGCACGGCGGACGGGTGCTGCACAGCGGCCCGGTGGCGGCGCTGGCGGCGGTGGAGGAGTCGGCGACGGCCCGTTTCCTCTTCGACCGCTCCCCCGCGCCGGTACGCGAAGTACGCCGCCCGCACGGCCGGTTGAAGGTCGGCCCGGTCACCCGGCACAACCTGCACGGGGTCACGGCCGAGTTCCCGCTCGGCGCCTTCACCGCGGTCACCGGTGTGTCCGGCTCGGGCAAGTCCACGCTCATCGGCGAGGTGACGGAGGACCTGCCGGGCGTCGGACGTCTCGTCCGCGTCGACCAGAAGCCCATCGGCCGTACCCCGCGCTCGAACCTGGCGACGTACACGGGCCTCTTCGACACCGTGCGCAGGGTGTTCGCCGGCACGGACGAGGCGAAGGAGCGCGGGTACGGGGTGGGGCGCTTCTCCTTCAACGTCGTGGGCGGTCGCTGTGAGACCTGTCAGGGTGAGGGCTTCGTCAGTGTCGAGCTGCTGTTCCTGCCGAGCACGTACGCTCCCTGTCCCGACTGCGGCGGAGCGCGCTACAACCCCGAGACGCTCGAAGTGACGTACCGCGGAAGGAACATCGGGCAGGTGCTCGACCTGACCGTGGAAGCCACGGCGGAGTTCTTCGCGGACACTCCGGCGGTCGCGCGCAGCCTTCGGACCCTGCTCGACGTCGGGCTCGGTTATCTGCGACTGGGCCAGCCCGCGACCGAGTTGTCGGGCGGGGAGGCCCAACGGATCAAACTGGCGAGCGAGTTGCAGCGGGTGCGCCGCGCTCACACGCTCTATCTCCTCGACGAACCGACGGCGGGGCTCCACCCGGCCGACATCGAGGTGCTGCTGCGTCAGTTGCACGGTCTGGTCGACGCCGGGCACACCGTCGTGGTCGTCGAGCACGACATGGCGGTGGTCGCCGGCGCGGACTGGGTGATCGATCTGGGTCCGGGCGGCGGGAACGCGGGCGGCCGGATCGTCGCGGCGGGGACGCCTGTTGAGGTGGCACGGGCGGAGGGGAGCACGACCGCTCCCTATCTCGCCCGCGCCCTCCCTCAGACGCCGTAGGGGTGCGCGTGCGGGCCCGGTGACCGCAGCCCTCCCTGCGCGGCGCGGGCCAGCTCGCGGCGGTCGGCGTGGTCCTCGGGGGCGAGGACGGGGCGCAGGTCGAGTTCCGCGACCAGGGCGCGCGCCGAGACGACCCGCCACACCGAGGTGAGCAGGGAGTCGCTGCCGACGAAGGCGGGCGCGGTGCTGTCGGGTCCGCCGTCCAGCCGGTAGTGGATGCGCACCGGCTGGACCGGTACACCGGCGTCGAGCGCCGCCTGGAAGACGGCCCGCCGGAAGTGGCCCTGTGCCCGGCCGCACCAGGTGCTGCCCTCGGGGAACACCACCATCGTGGACCCGACGCGGAGGGTGTCCGCGATCCGCTCGACCGTCCGCGGCAGCGCGCGCAGCCGGTCGCGCTCGATGAAGAGCGCGCCGCTGCTGGCAGTGAGCGCGCCGACCACGGGCCACTGCCGGATCTCGGCCTTGGCGATCATCCGCCCGGGACGGACCGCCGCGATCAGCGGGATGTCCATCCAGGAGATGTGGTTGGCGACCACCAGCAGACCGCCCGCGGGAGGGGTGGCGCCGGTGACCCGCAGGCGCACGCCCGCGGCCCGCACCATCGTCCTGCACCAGAACCTGATCAGCCGGTCGCGGGGTGCCGCCGCGATCCGGCCGACGACCGGGATCAGCACGATCCCGAAGGTGAGCACGGACAGCAGGGTGGCCAGTCGCAGCGCGGCCCGCGGCACGCCCGCCCGCGACCCCGTGGAGTCCACGCAGAAGCGCGGGGTGCACGGGGCGCTGGGCAGCCAGGCGCTGGAGGGCGCCGGGACGGGCCGGAACGCGACCGGCCGTACACCGGCGCGGCGCGGCGCGGGCACCTTCGTGGGGGCGGCCGGGAACGCCGCCGTGGCGAGAGCGGGGTCGGCGAGTACCGTCGGGTCCCGGCGGGGGCGCAGGATCACGCCCACGCGGGTCGCGCGGATGACGCCGTTGCGAGTGGCGCCTATGACGCCGTTGCGGGTGGCGCTCATGACGCCGGTACGGGCGGCGCTCATCAGGCCGGTACGAGCGAGAGGAAGTGCCGCAGATAGCGCGGGTTGACCTTGCGCATCGACAGCAGCACGTACAGGTCGGCGACGCCGAAGTCGGGGTCGTGCGCGGGTTCCGCGCACACCCAGGCACCGAGCCGCAGGTAGCCGCGGAGCAGCGGGGGCAGTTCGGTGCGCGCGGGCCGGGCGACGCCCTCCGCGCTCCAGGGCAGCAGCGGCCGTACGCGGTACTCCTCAGGGGCCAGGTACTTGGCCTGGACCCGGTCCCAGGTGCCCGCGGCGAGCGCGCCGCCGTCGGCGAGCGGGATGGAGCAGCAGCCCGCCAGCCACTCGTGGCCGCCCTCGACCATGTAGCGGGCTATCCCGGCCCAGATCAGTCCGATGACGGCGCCGTCGCGGTGGTCGGGGTGCACGCAGGAGCGGCCGACCTCGACGAGCCCGGAGCGGATGCCGGCCAGCGGGCCGAGGTCGAACTCGTTCTCCGAGTACAGCCGTCCGGCGACGGCGGCCCGCTCGGGCGGCAGCAGCCGGTAGGTGCCGACGACCTGGCCGGTCACCGTGTCACGGACCATGAGGTGATCGCAGTACGCGTCGAAGGCGTCGACGTCGAGACCCGGCTGCGGGGTGTTCAGCAGGGCGCCCATCTCTCCGGCGAACACGTCGTGACGCAGTCGCTGCACGGCGCGGACGTCGTCCTCGTCTCGGGCGAGCGTGACGGTGTAGCGGGTGGGGGCGGTCGACAGTGGGGGGCTGTCGAGGGTGGAAACGCCGGTCATGGCACTCTCCTGGTCACGGGCCGGTTCGGCGGAGCGGTGGCAGGCCCGAACTGTTCGGTCTGCGCGCTCCTGTTCTTCCGACGCCGGTTGGCCTGCGCGTGACCTGTGCCGAGAGCCAGGATGTGAGGATGCTGAATGCCAGGAGACGGCCGGTGGGAGTGCCCGTACGGAATCGTTCCCTCCGCACGTGCGAGACGGGACCGGGGCTGAGCACCACCCCCGGTCCCGCCCGTCCGCACGTTGTCGGCGAACGTCCTACGGCTACCGCTTGCCCGCCTTGCGGGTCGCGCGCAGCCACTCCTTGTTCATGCTGGTGATGGAGACCAGCGGGATGCCCTTGGGGCAGGCGGTCGCGCACTCCCCGGCGAGGGTGCAGCCTCCGAAGCCCTCGTCGTCCATCGTGGCGACCATGTCGAGGACACGGGTCTCGCGCTCGGGCGCGCCCTGCGGCAGCACGTTGAGGTGGTTGATCTTCGCTGAGGTGAACAGCATGGCGGCGCCGTTGGGGCAGGCCGCGACGCAGGCGCCGCAGCCGATGCACTCGGCGTGCTCGAAGGCGAAGTCGGCGTCCGGCTTGGGAACGGGCGTCGCGTGGGCCTCGGGCGCGGCACCGGTCGGGGCGGTGATGTAGCCGCCGGCCTGGATGATCCGGTCGAAGGCGGACCGGTCGACGACCAGGTCCTTCACTACCGGGAACGCCGAGGCGCGCCACGGTTCCACGTCGATGGTGTCGCCGTCCCGGAAGGACCGCATGTGCAGCTGGCAGGAGGTGGTGCGCTCGGGGCCGTGCGCGTCGCCGTTGATGACGAGTGAGCAGGCGCCGCAGATGCCCTCGCGGCAGTCGTGGTCGAAGGCGACGGGGTCCTCGCCCTTGAGGATGAGTTCCTCGTTGAGGGTGTCGAGCATCTCCAGGAAGGACATGTCGGCCGAGATGCCGTCCACCTCGTAGGTGGACATCGCTCCGTCGGCGTCGGCGTCGCGCTGCCGCCAGACGCGCAGGGTGAGCTTCATGCGTAGCTCCGCTGAGTGGGGTGGACGTACTCGAAGACCAGGTCTTCCTTGTGCAGGACGGGGGCGTCGCCGGTGGCGGTGAACTCCCAGGCGGCGGCGTAGGAGAACTCCTCGTCCCGGCGGGCCGCCTCGCCGTCCGGGGTCTGGGACTCCTCGCGGAAGTGGCCGCCGCAGGATTCGGAGCGGTTCAGGGCGTCGAGGCACATGAGCTCGGCGAGCTCCAGGTAGTCGACGATCCGGTTCGCCTTCTCCAGCGACTGGTTGAACTCCTCGCCGCTTCCGGGCACCTTGATGCGCCGCCAGAACTCCTCGCGGATCTGCGGGATGCGCTCAAGTGCCTTGCGCAGCCCGGTCTCGGTGCGGGCCATGCCGCAGAACTCCCACATGAGTTCGCCGAGTTCGCGGTGGAAGGAGTCGGGGGTGCGGTCGCCGTCGACGGCGAGGAGCAGGCGCAGCCGGTCCTCGGTCTCGGCCAGCACCTCCTGGACGTCGGGGTGTTCGTCGGTGACCGGCTCGTGGTGGGGATGGCGGGCGAGGTAGTCGTTGATGGTCGACGGCAGCACGAAGTAGCCGTCGGCGAGGCCCTGCATCAGGGCCGAGGCGCCCAGCCGGTTCGCGCCGTGGTCGGAGAAGTTGGCCTCGCCGATCGCGAACAGGCCCGGGATCGTGGTCTGGAGGTCGTAGTCGACCCACAGTCCGCCCATCGTGTAGTGCACGGCGGGGTAGATCCGCATGGGCACGGTGTACGGGTCCTCGGCGGTGATCCGGGCGTACATGTCGAAGAGGTTGCCGTACTTCTCCTCGACCTTCGCCTTGCCCATCCGCCTGATGGCGTCGGCGAAGTCGAGGTAGACGCCCTGGCCGCCGGGTCCGACACCGCGGCCCTCGTCGCAGACGTTCTTGGCGGCGCGGGAGGCGATGTCGCGGGGCACGAGGTTGCCGAAGGCCGGGTAGACGCGCTCCAGGTAGTAGTCGCGCTCGTCCTCGGGGATCTCGTTGGCGGGACGGGTGTCGCCCTGGGCCTTCGGCACCCAGATACGGCCGTCGTTGCGCAGCGACTCGCTCATCAGCGTCAGCTTCGACTGGTGTTCGCCGGTGCGCGGGATGCAGGTGGGGTGGATCTGGGTGAAGCAGGGGTTGGCGAAGTAGGCGCCGCGCCGGTGGGCCCGCCAGATCGCGGTCGCGTTGGAGTTCATGGCGTTGGTCGACAGGTAGAAGACGTTGCCGTAGCCACCGCTCGCCAGTACGACGGCGTCCGCGAAGTACGTGTCGATCTTTCCGGTGATCAGGTCGCGGGCGACGATTCCGCGTGCCCGGCCGTCGACGACGATCACGTCGAGCATCTCGGTCCGCGCGTGCATCTCGACGGTGCCGGCGGCGATCTGCCGGGACAGCGCCTGGTAGGCGCCGAGCAGGAGCTGCTGGCCGGTCTGTCCGCGGGCGTAGAAGGTCCGGGAGACCTGGACGCCGCCGAAGGAGCGGGTGTCGAGCAGACCGCCGTACTCGCGGGCGAAGGGCACGCCCTGGGCGACGCACTGGTCGATGATCTCGACCGAGATCTGGGCGAGACGGTGGACGTTGGACTCCCGCGCCCTGAAGTCGCCGCCCTTGACGGTGTCGTAGAACAGCCGGTGGACGGAGTCGCCGTCGTTGCGGTAGTTCTTCGCCGCGTTGATGCCGCCCTGTGCGGCGATCGAGTGGGCGCGGCGGGGTGAGTCCTGATAGCAGAACTGGACGACGTGGTAGCCCTGTTCGGCGAGCGTGGCGCCCGCGGCGCCGCCCGCGAGGCCGGTGCCGACGACGATCACCGTGTGCTTGCGCCGGTTGGCGGGGTTGACGAGTTTCGCCTCGAAGCGGCGGGTGTCCCATCGCTCGTTGACCGGGCCTTTCGGCGCCTTGTCGTCGACGACCGGCTCACCGGTCGCGAAGTCCGCGTAGGAGGTCATAGTCAGCTCACCAATCCGGTCATGACACCGACGGGTACGGAGAGGAAGCCCACCGTCAGCACCAGGGCGAGCCCGTTGGCGATGGTCTTCAGGGCGCGGTCGCGGGACCGGCTGCCGGCGCCCAGCGTCTGTGCGGCGCTCCAGAAGCCGTGCCGGATGTGCAGGCCGAGGGCGAGCATCGCGACGATGTAGACGGTGTCGCCGTACCAGGTCGAGAAGGTGTCGATGACGTTCTGGTACGGGTGTCCGGCCTGGAAGCCGTCCGGGTGCACGGTGCCGGTCGTCAGGTCCAGGATGTGCCAGACGATGAACAGGCCGAGGATGATCCCGCCCCAGCGCATGGTGCGGGTGGCGTAACTGGCCCGCGCCTTCTTGTGCACGTACTTGCTGGGGCGTGCCCTGATGTCTCGGCGGCTCAGCTGGTAGGCGGCGGTGGCGTGCGCGACGACGGCCGCGACGAGCACCACGCGGATGATCCACAGCGCCCACTCGTAGTGCAGGAAGGGCTCGCCGAGGGTCCGCAGCCAGTGCGCGTAGTGGTTGAAGTCGCCCGGCCCGAAGAAGATCTTCAGGTTGCCGAGCATATGGACGACCAGATACAGCAGCATGATCAGGCCGCTGACGGCCATCACGGTCTTCTTGCCGACGGACGAGTCCCACACGGTGCGTGTCAAGGACGGTTTTCGATCCGTCCGCGTTGCCAGAGCCATGTCACAGCACGCTAGGGCCGGAGGGGCCGATCGGTCCAAGACATGGTCCGGCTCGATTCCATAGGCATGGCCTATCGTGGGTGTGTGCAGTTCCAACAGCTCCAGTACTTCGTGGCGGTCGCCGAGACCCGGCACTTCACCCGGGCCGCCGAAGTCGTCCATGTCGCCCAGCCGTCGCTCTCCCAGCAGATCAAGGCGCTGGAGCGCGAGCTGGGGGCGGATCTCTTCCTGCGGGCGCGCGGCAACATCACGCTGACGGACGCCGGGGAGGCGCTCCTCCCGCTGGCCCGCCGCATCCTCGCCGACGCGGACACGGCCCGGCACGAGGTGCAGGAGCTGGCCCAGCTGCGCAGTGGCCGGGTCCGCCTCGGCGCGACTCCGAGCCTGTGCACGGGCCTGCTCCCGGACGTGCTGCGCGCCTTCCACGACCGCTATCCGGGCATCCGGCTGCTGATCGAGGAGGGCGGCTCGCACGATCTCGTACGGGAACTGGCGCGCGGCGCCCTCGACCTCGCCCTGGTCGTGCTGCCCCTGCCCACCCCGTCCCCGGCGCTGACCACGGTGGAGCTGCTCCGCGAGGACCTGGTGGTGGTGTCGTCACCGGCCGCGCCCGCGCCCGGGTGGGGCCGCAGCACCGTACGGGTGTCCGACCTGGAGAGCGAACGTCTGGTGATGTTCCGGCACGGCTACGACCTGCGCGAACTGACGGTCGCGGCGTGCCGCGCCGAGGGGTTCGAGCCCGACTTCGCCGTCGAGGGCGGTGAGATGGACGCGGTCCTCGGCTTCGTCCGGGCGGGGCTCGGCGTCGCCGTCGTACCCCGCATGGTCGCGACCCGCTCCGGACGCGGACTGCGGGTGACCCCGCTGGCACGGCCCGGTCTCAACCGGACGATCGCGCTGGCCCACCGCAGCGACGTGGCTCCGCCCCGGGCGGCCAGGGAGCTCCAGCGGATGCTGCTGGAGCGCTGAGCGGCGGGGCGGCCGTCGGGCGCGGCGTGTGCGGGCGAGTCCTCCCGGGGCGCGCCGCGCGGCCTGGTGGGCCGGGCCCGTTCACCAGGTGGGGATGAGGCCGCCGTCGATGACGAAGTCGCTGCCCGTGATGTTGCTCGCACGGTCCCCGGCGAGAAGGACAACCAGGTCGGCGACCTCGGGCGGCTTGGAGAAACGTCCGGTGACGGTCGCGCCGGACGCCTGGGCGACCACGTCTTCGGGGGTGGTCCCGGCGGCGGCCGAGACCGATGCCACCACTCCCCCGCCGCCGAGCCACAGCTCGGTCTCCACCGGGCCCGGGCTCACGGTGTTGACCCGGACACCCTTCGGTCCGGCCTCCTTCGACTCCGACCTCCTTCGACAACGCCTTGGAGAACGCCTTGGAGAACGCCACCAGGGCGGCCTTACCCGCGCTGTGGTCGATGACGAGGGGTCGGGCAGAGTCGCGTCGACCGAGCCGATCGTCACGACGGAGCCGCGCTCGGCGGCCGGCATCGACGGCAGAACCGCACGGGTGACCCGTACGGCCCCGAGCAGGTTCAGATCGACCGTGCGCCGCCACTCCTCGTCGGTCACCGACAGGAAGCCGCCGGTACGGGCGGGGGCCGTACCCACGTTGTCGATCAGGATGTCGATCGGCCCGCCCGCCGCCTCGACCAGCCGCCCGGCGGCATCGGGTTCGGCGCGGTCGACCGGCACCCGGCTGACGTGCCCCTTGTCGACCAGCGCGTCGGGTTCCGGGGTCGTGCCATGGGAACCGGCGACCACCGTCGCCCCCGCTGCGGCCGGCGTCTCGGCGATCGCGAGTCCGATGCCCTTGCCGGCTCCGCGGTGACAAGGTCCGGCACGGTCCGGTCGGCCTCCCTCCCACGAGCACGCGGCACGGCCCCCTTCCGGGAGACCGCGCCGCGTGGGAAGGCTCAGCTGATCGCGTCGACCAGGGCCAGTTCGTGCAGCCGCTCCGGTGGGCCGGGGCGGGCGTAGTACCAGCCCTGGGCCGTGTCGCAGCCCAGTATCCGCAGTTGCTCGGCCTGGGCGCCGGTCTCCACGCCCTCGACCGTGACCGCGAGGTCGAGGCTGTGGGCGAGGGTCACGATGCCCTCGACGATCTTCAGGTCGACCGGGTCGGCGGGGAACTGCTGCATGCTCTGGGTGAAGGAGCGGTCCAGCTTGAGCACGCTGACCGGGAGCCGGCGCAGGTTGGCGAGGTTGGAGTAGCCCGTGCCGAAGTCGTCGAGCGCGATGTCCACGCCCATCTCGGCGAGGCGCCGCAACGGCTTGAGGAGGTCGTCGTCCGCGCCGATCAGCGCGGACTCCGTGACCTCCAGGCACAGCGCGTCCGGTTCGAGCCCGGCCCGCTCCAGGATGTCGACCGTGTCCTGGACGAGGCCGGGATGGGTGAGCTGGCACGGCGACAGGTTGACGTTGATGCGCAGTGGACCCGCACCGGTCTGCCGCTCCTGCCAGAGCCGGGCCTGCCGGACCGACTGCTCCAGGACCCAGCGGCCGAGCGGCACGATCAGCCCGGTGTGCTCGGCGAGCGGGATGAACTGGTCGGGGCCGAGCACGCCGTGCTGCGGGTGCAGCCAGCGCACCAGCGCCTCCGCGCCCCGTACGCCGCCGTCACCGAGGTGCACCAGGGGCTGGTACTCGATGAAGAACTCGCCCCGCTCCAGCGCGGCGGGCAGCGCCGTGGTGAGCCCGTGCCGGGTGATGGCGCGGGCGTCGGCCTCGGGGTCGGCGAGCTCGAACCGGTTGCCGCCCGCGGACTTGGCCCGGTACATCGTGATGTCCGCGCTGCGCAGCACCTCGGCGGGGCCGCGCTCCCCGGCAGGCCCCTCCACGACGCCGATGCTGCCGCGCACGGTCAGATCGCGTCCGTCGATGCTGATCGGGGTGACCAGCGCGTTCATGATGCGTCCGGCGAGTTCGTCGACCTCGCGCTCGGTGTCGGGACCGGTGGTCAGGGCCACGAACTCGTCTCCGCCGAGCCGGGCGACCATCTCGCCGGAGGCCGTCGCGCAGGACTGGAGCCGGTCGGCGACCTCGACGAGCAGCCGGTCGCCGGCCGCGTGTCCGAGGCTGTCGTTGATGGTCTTGAAGCCGTCGAGGTCGAGATAGCAGAGCCCGAAGCGCTGGCCCTCGCCCGCGGACAGCGCCTTCTCGAGGCGCTCGAAGAACAGGGTCCGGTTGGGCAGTCCGGTGAGCGCGTCGTGGGTGGCCTCGTAGCGCAGCCGCAGGTTCAGCAGCCGGCGCTCGGTGGTGTCCTCCATGAGCGCGAGCTGGTATTGCGGCTCGCCGTCCGCGTCACGCAGCAGGGAGACCGTCAGGTTGGTCCACAGGGCGGTGCCGTCGGGGCGGTAGAAGGCCTTCTCGACGTGGTAGTGCTCGCGCTCGCCGCGTACCAACTCCTCGTACAGGGGCCACACTTGAGGAGCGTCGTCGGGGTGCGTCCACTCCGGGACCCGGCGGCCCCGCATCGACTGCTCGGAGCCGCCGAACATGCGCAGCAGCGCTCCGTTGACCTGGAGGATGTTGCCGTCGAGGTCGGCGATGCCGATCCCTATGGCCGCGCCCTCGAACACCGCGCGGAAGCGGGCCTCGCTCGCGTGCAGGGCCTCCGCCACCAGACTGCGGGCGTTCAACGCGGCCCGGGAGATGGCTTCCTGCTCGGTCAGCGTCCGCTCCCGCAGCGCCTGCGCGAACCCGGCGGCCATGGCGTGCTGCAGGCGCGCCGAGCGGGCCCGCAGCGCCTCCTGGGGCCCGTCCTCACCGCAGTAGAGCACCAGATAGGCGTCGACGCAGTCGAGGGCGCGGCTCAGCGCCTCCGGGTCGGTGCAGTGCGCGTCGACGAGTGCCGCGCCGACCGCCTGGCCCTCGGCGGCCTCGAAGGTCCTGGCCAGCAGCGCCTGGCTCAACCTGCGTGCCAGCGGCAGCAGTTGCATCTCGAACTCGGGCCTGGTCAGCGACGTGGAGGTGACGGGGAAGACCGCCCGGCTCCAGATGGTCGCGAACCTGCGGAGTCTGTCCTCCGGCCCGTCCGGCTCGGCGGTCACGCCGTGCGTCCCACGCCGGCGAATCCGGAGAAGGAGAACGGATCCTCGTCCTCGGGTGCCGTGTCCGGCCGCCAGTTCGGCATCGGCACCAGTCCCGGTTCCACCATTTCGTACCCCTCGAAGAACCGCGCGATGTCCTCGCGCGAGCGCATGATCAGTGGGTTGCGGATGTTCTTGTACACGTCGACCGTGCCCTCGGCCTGCTCCTGGGGCAGCGGGATTCCCTCGAAGGAGGCATGCGTGACGACGAGCAGGCTGCCCGGCGCGAGCGCGTCGCGCAGCTCGGCCACAGCTTCGTACGGGTCGTCCGCGTCCTCCACGAAGTGAAGTATGGCAACGAGGAGGAGGGCGACCGGTCGGTTCAGGTCGATCAGTCGCTGAACCTCGGAACTCGCCAGGATCTCCCGGGGCTTGAGCAGATCGGCCGCCAGGACACCCGCGTCCTCGTTGCCCTCGAGGACGGCCTGGCTGTGCGCGACGGCCACCGGATCGTTGTCGACGTACACGACGTGCGCGCCGGGTCTGGACGCCTGCGCGATCTCGTGGACGTTGCCGAAGGTGGGGATGCCGGAACCGATGTCGAGGAACTGGGTGATGCCCTCCTCGGCCGCGAAGCGCACCGCACGGCGCATGAACGCGCGGTTCGCCTGCATGATCTTCGGAAGTCCCGGCATGAACTCCATCGCCTTGCGGGCCGCCTCCCGGTCGACCTCGAAGTTGTGCGAACCGCCCAGGTAGTAGTCGTAGATGCGGGAGACGCTCGGCACCGAGATGTCAATGCTTCGAGGGGCCCAGGCGGGACGCTCCATCTATCTCTCCAAGGCGTAGACGACGGCGTAGGCGATCCGGTGTTCGAGCTGAGGCTACTGATCGCCCGCCAAAGGAGCGAGCCAAAACGGAAATTGACCGTCCGTTCCCGGTCACTGCCTCCGGCAAGTGCCGAATTGGCGCCCTGTGAACGGCCTTCGAACACGCCGTCAGCCGTAACCGTGAAATCGCTCCGAAGCATTCCAAAAAGGCTCCGGGAGTCACCAAGAGTCGCCATGGATTCCCCCGCCCGGGGACGCCAAGCGGCCCGCCCCCTCCGTGCGGTACGGAGGGAGCGGACCCGAGGTCGCGCGCGCTGTTCTTCTCTTCCGGCACTCCAGCCTGTCTGTGTCCACTCCCTTCCACACTTCGAGGGTGTCGGGGTGAGGCGATCAGCCCTGGGGAGGTGATCTACTGCTTCGGCGCGCCGACCAGCTTTCCTTCGGGTGAGACGGCGTACCAAGTGCCGCCCACGCCCTGGCCGTTGGTGTCTCCGGGGGCCTCGTCGCCCGAGAAGGTGTAGATCGGCCAGCAGTCCAGTGCCATCTGCTTGATGCCGTCGGAGCGGGTGAAGGGCATGAGGCCGTCCGAGTCGATGTCGAGGCCCTTGACGTCGGGCTCCTCGACCGGCGCGACCGCCGGCCACTTCTCCAGGCAGGCACCCGTGCAGGCCGAGATCGAGTCGGGCCAGGCGGTGTCCTTGGTGAAGCGGTAGACCGTCAGGCCGTTCTTGTCGACGACGATCTCGCCGAGCTTCGCGTCCTTACGGGTCGACAGGCCGGGCAGGTCCGCAAGGGTCGCCTTCTTGCCCTCGGGCGAGGACGCGAACCAGGTGCCGCCCACGGCCTGGCCGAGGGTGTCACCGGCCTTCTTGTCCTTGGCGTAGCGGTACATCGGCCAGCCGCCGACGGTCAGTTGCTTGGTGCCGTCCGGGCGGGTGACCTCGCCGAGGAGCGCCGCGTCCACACCGGTGGCCGCCGTGGCGCCGTCCGCCGGAACCGGCGGCCAGGCGGTGGCGCAGTCGCCCTCACAGGTCGTCTTCGGCGGTTCCGCCGTGTCCTTGTCGAAGCGGTACAGGGTGAGTCCGGCGCTGTCGGTGATGACCTCGCCGAGCTTCGCGTCCTTCGCAACGGCGAGCGCGCCCGCGGACTTCGCCTGGGTCGCGGCCTGGGCACCGACCCCGGCGGCACTGGGGCTGGACAGCCCGTAGTCCCCCGCGGCCGCGGTGGCGCCGACGTTCTGGCCCACCGTCGACTGGGTGCCCTGTTCCTGACCGCACGCCGTCGTGAGCGCCAGCATGGCCGCAGCTGTCGCTACGAGCGAGGCGCTCCGCCAGGAGGTCTTCATTTGGTAACTCCCGCTGTTGGCATAGATGTTGCGGCGCCCTGCGGCACCGCGCATGGCCATAGGTACGGGCGGGACAGGCGGGAATGTTCAACCGCCTCTCAAATTTCTTTACGAACCCTGTGACCCGGCGGTGGGTTCACTCGACACATCGCGCAACTGTTCCCCTTCTCGGGCGTTTACCGCTCGACACGTCAAACCGCCCGGACGCGGACATCCTTCGTTCGGGCTAACCCCTCCCCAGTGACTCCTACGAGGACGCGGAACAACCGATGATCGCCGTCGTGCATGGACCCAAGCGGACCCGGTCCGCCCTCGTCATACGGGCATTGGCGCTGCTGACGCTGGCCTGGATCCTCGGCGGACCCGCGGGGGGCCCGGCTGTCGCCGACTCCTGCGCGTACGCCTCCGTCGGCCCGGACGGCACCGACGCCGTGGCGGTCGCCGGCGACGGCTACTGCAGCCCGAGCCCGAAGCCCACCCCGACGCCCAAGCCCACCCCCAAGCCGCCGCCTCCCCCCGAACCCACTCCTACGCCGACGCCCACGCCGGCGCCCGAACCACCGCCGCCACCGCCCCCTCCGCCACCACCGCCGCCACCACCACCGCCGGCGCCACGACCGGCCCCACCCGAGCCCGTACAGGCGCCGCCGCCCCCCGCACCCACGCCCACACCGAAGCCCACCCCGACGCCCACACCCACACCCACACCTGCTCCGAGCGTGCGACCCAAGCCGCCGCCGTCCCCGGTGAGTTATCCGGCGTACCGCGCCCAGACGCGACGGCACACGCCGCGCAGTGGCCCGTCGCTGGTCTCGCTCACCCTGCTGATCACCGCGCCCGCGGTACTCGCCGTCGCGGCGCTGCGCCCGCGCTGACCTCTGGAGGCACCCTTGTCGGAATGGCTTGTTCTCGCCCTCGCGATGGCCGCCGCGTGCGTCGTCGTGCTCATCGTGACCCTCGTAAGGCATCGCGCGGCACGCGAGGACGAGGATCCGTCCGAGACTCCGGACGTCATCGAGTACATGACGATGATGATCGGTGTGGTTTACGCCATCGTCCTCGGGCTCGCCATCGCCGGTGTCTGGGAGGCGCGGAGCGTCGCCCAGGACCATGTACAGACGGAGGCCCAGGCGCTGCACGAGATCTCGGAGCGGGTCCGGGTCTACCCGCCCGACGTCCGTGACCGCATCCGCGGGGACATCGACAATTACGTCGATTACGTCGTCACCACCGAGTGGAAGACCATGGCGAACCAGGGCCGGGTGACCGACAAGGGCGGCCGGCTCTTCGACCGCATCCGTGCGGACGTCACCGACTACGAGCCGACGTCGGACTTCGAGGCCCAGGCGTACCAGCCGCTCGTCGACCAGGTCACCGTGGCCGACGGGGCACGGAACGCCCGTGCCGGTTCGACGGGGGCGACCATGCCCGGCGTGGTGTGGTTCGGTCTGATCACCGGCGGAGTGGTCACCATCGGAATGGTCTTCGCGCTCCAGATCAGGAGAACGGCACGTGAGCTGATCCTCGCCGGACTCTTCTCCTCGCTGATCGCCTTCCTGCTCTTCCTCATCTGGGACTTCGACGCGCCCTACAGCAGGGGGATCGCGGCGTCGGCCGAGCCCTTCACCTCACTGTTCCCCAACCTGCCCGGCTGACGGGCTCTCCACAGGAACTCCGGGCCGGGGCTCCCCGGCGGGGGACGGACGCCACGCCGCGTCCGTCCCCCTTCTGTATGCACTCCGTCCCCTGTGCGGCCCACACGGTTGCCCCATTCGCACGACTGCGATCGCGCCCGGGCCCACCCTTTCCTAGCGTTTCGGACATCGAGGTGCATTTCTGGCGCGAGCGGAAAAGGTCCGCAGCAAGGCTCCTCGGGGACCTGGAGGCTCACCATGCGCGCGATACGCGTCGCTTCGGCCGCACTGCTGGGCGTCACCGCCCTGACCTTCTCCGCACCCGCCGCCGTAGCCGGCGACGAGGACCACAACATCACTCCGTTCGGTTTCAGCGTGCAGCCGTCGACCATCGCCGCCGGCGGCCAGGTCTCCCTGCTGCTGAAGAGGGACGGGGGCTGTTCGGGACGCGCCACGGTCACCTCGGGTGTCTTCGACACCGTCACCATCCACAGGAACCAGTCCTCGGCGACGGCCATGGTCGACTGGGACGCGAAGCCGGGCGCCGTGTACGAGGTGACGTTCACGTGCGACGGCGTGAGCGGCAACACGGACCTCACCATCGCCGCCGGCCGTCACAACGACCCGACCCACCACCCCGTCCCCCTGCAACGGGGTGTCAGGGCCGGTGTCGGCGGCACCGTCGGCGGCTTCGACCTGAAGGAGATCGGCCTGGGAGCCGCGCTCATCGCGGGTTCCATCGGGACGGCCTGGTACATGACGCGCCGCCGTACCGCGTCCGACGACTCCTGACTCCGCCGCACAGCCCTTCGCCCCGGACCCTGTGCAGAGGGTCCGGGGCGAAGGGCTGTCACGTGCGGTCTCCTGAACGGCGGCCGGTCAGATTCTCCTCTCCGACCTGCGCCGCATCCAGAACACCCCGCCACCGACGGCGGCCGCGGCCACGAGTCCGCCGCCGATCGCCATGTCGGTCGGCGTGGCACCGCTGGTGGTGCTGCCGCCGAGACCGCCGCGGACCCCACCGATGACGGTGAACGCCGCGGGACGGGTCAGGGTGCCCGTCCCGCTGCAGTTGACCGAGATGTCGTACGAGCCCGGCCGGGCGTTACGGTCGATGGTCGCCGTTCCGCTCGACGTCTCGTTGCTGCCGTTGATCGAGGACAGCGTCGCCTGCCGGAACGCCGGGGACGTCATGGTGCCGCCTCGGGGGCACCCGTCGACGGTCACGGTCAGCCTGCCGCCACTGGCGATGACGCTGGGCATGGCGACGATGTTGCTGGGGTTGTTCCATGCCGCGGCCATCGGAGCTGCGAGCCCCACGGCGGCGACCGCGGCGGCACTGACCGCCAGGGCACGAGTTGTACGCATGTGATCCTCCGCGGAAGACGCCCCGGGAACCGTCCCCGGTCGATCGGCGAGAAAGCGCCTCCCAGACAGACCCTCAGATGCCGTGCGCGGGGCCGCATTTCGAGAATGGTCCGTCCTGGTGAGAGGACACGCCGAGAGAATTCCACACAATCGGATATTGCCGCAGGTCACGGACCGTCAGAAAATTCCTGGCCTCGGCAACTCGGATGGCTCACGAAGGGCGTACTCCACCACCCGTTCGCCTTTGCCCCGTCGCCCGCCGGGCGTGCTGCACTTAGCGTTCTCATATGCGCGACGGACGCGGCGACGGCCGCGTCGAGAGGGGATTGCGAATGTCTGCGTCCGAGCTGGCCGAAGAGGAGGAGAGGCAGAAGAAGCGCGCCCCATGGGGCGTGATAGCGCTTGTTCTGCTGACCGGCCTCGCGCTCATCCGGAATGGTTCCGGTGAGTTCGACGTGGGCCCGCCGCAGCCCGCCTCGGCGGCGGCGGCGGACAGCGGCCGGTCCCAGGGCGGCACCTTCTCGAACCTGCCGACCCCGCTGCCGTACTCCGTGGCCGACCGGGTCAGGATCCCGTCGATCCGCGTCGACGCCCCGATCATGCCGGTGGGTCTGGACCTGGACGGTTGGGTCGACGCCCCGCCGCCGGACGACCCGAACCTGGCCGGCTGGTTCACCGGCGCCGTCTCGCCAGGCGAGAAGGGCACGGCCGTGATCGACGGCCATGTGGACAACACGCGCGGGCCCGCGGTCTTCTACGGGCTCGGAGCGCTCAAAAAGGGAAACCGGATCGAGGTGCAGCGCAAGGACGGGAAGACCGCCGTATTCGAGATCTACGGCATCGAGGTCTTCGCGAAGAACAACTTCCCCGGCGACCGCGTGTACGCAAGCAAGGGATCCCCCGAATTGCGGGTCATCACCTGCGGGGGCGGATTCTCCAAGCAGCACGGCTACGACGGGAACGTCGTGGTGTTCGCCCGCCTGGCCGAGGTTCGCTGAGCGTTCCCGGACCGGGCGGGCGAAAGCCCGTGGAACCCCGCTACGCGTAACGCCGACGCGGCACGGTGAGGTGATAGCCGGAATCCAGCAGGCGCGGCAGATAGTCACGCAGCGCCCGTACGCTCTGCGAGCGGTCGCCGCCGGCGTCGTGCGAGAGCACCACGACACCCGGGGCGGCGCCCTTCTCGACCCGGCCGACGATGGTGCGGGCGCCAGGGGACGTCCAGTCGAGCGTGTCGACCGTCCAGGCCAGCGGCTCCATACCGAGTTCGGCGCCGAGCTGGAAGGCGGCCCGGTTCCAGGCGCCGTACGGCGCGCGGAACCAGGCGGGCGGCTCACCGAAGGTGTCGTCGATGACCTCGCAGGTGCGCTCCATCTCGGCGTGGATCGCCGAGCGCGAGAGCTTGGTCAGCAGCGGATGGGACCAGGTGTGGTTGCCCACGACGTGTCCGTCGTCCGCCATCTCGCGCAGCAGGTCCTTGTTGTCGACCGCCATCTCCCCGCACACGAAGAACATCGCGCGCACGTCGTACTCGCGGAGTGTGCTGAGGATGTCCGGGGTGTAGCGCGGGTCGGGGCCGTCGTCGAAGGTCAGGACCATGCTGCGGCCGCGCCCGGACATGCGCAGGAACGGTTCGTGGCGGACGAGGGCGCGGGCGGGCCTGGCGCGCTGCGGGCCGTAGCCGGTCATGGGCTGGAGGCGGTAGGCGGAGGGCTTGAGAGCGCGGCGTGCCTGCGGGCCCGGGGCGGGCGGGGCGCCGCCCGCCGGAAGCGTGGCCGGTGCGGAGGTGAGGAGGTGGGCCGTGCCCGCCGCACCGGCCGCTCCCAGGACGGCGGCGCCGGCGATCAACGTCCGGCGTCGGACAATCAGCTGATCCTTTTTCATGACTCATCAGTCACCCAGTCGACGGGCGGCCCGGCTCAGCAACACCGGTGCGCACCCGCGAAAACACCCGCCTGGACCATTGCCGGGACGGCGCGCCGAAGGCCCCACCGCGCTGCGGGCCGTCCGGACCGGGCCTGCCCGTGTGACTCTCGGACCTGCGGGTTCCGATAACCTCGCAGCCGTGACGGAACAGCAGCACTCGCAGGGGTTCGAGCGAGGCACGGACGGCCCCAAGGTCATCGTCGTCGGAGTGGACGGCTCGGACTCCTCACTGCGCGCGGCGGCGTACGCGGGAGGTCTGGCCCGCCGGCAGCACGCGCTGCTCGCCGTCGTCTATGTCCAGCCGGTGATGGCGGCGGGCGCGGCGCTCGGGGTGCCGATCGCCGACACGACGGACGAGATCGCCGAGGATCTCGTCGCGCAGATCCGCGACTCCGCGGAGCGCGTCAAGGGGATATTCGATGTGCGCTGGGAGTTCCACACCTTCCGCGGCGACCCGTACAACGGTCTGGTGACCGCGGCGGACAAGCTGAAGGCGGACGCCGTGGTGGTCGGCGCCTCCGAGCAGGCGGGGCACCGGATCGTGGGATCCGTGGCGATCCGGCTGGTGAAGGCGGGACGCTGGCCGGTCACCGTCGTGCCGTAACCGCGCACCGGTGACGGCCGGCCGCCCCGCGCACCCGGCTACTGCCCCATGACCAGGCCGTCCTCGGCCGCGCCACGGCTGAGGACGACGGACCTGATCCGGTCCCGGACGCCCCCGACGTCGGCCCCCTGGGCGAGGGCCGCGTTGAGGTTGACGACGCGTCCGGCGTCCAGGTCGTAGGCCTGCGGGATGAACTCGGCCTTCCCCACCACCCATCGGCCGCCCCGGTGCGCGGGCGGGGCGAAGGTGAAGCGGGCGATGGTGCTCTCGTTGCCCCGCGGGTCCGTGACGCCCTGCTGGTCGGTCCTCTCACCGGCGATCTGGTCACCCAGGCCGTGGACGACCCAGGTGCCGTTGACCTTCTCGTAGGCCTGCGGGACGTGGGCGTGCGTGCCGAGGATGAGGTCGATGTCGGGGCGTCCGTCCGTTCGGGAGGTGGTCAGCTGCCTGCTCAGCGCGAGTTGCCGCTCGTCCGGCGCGTCCTGCCGTTCGGTGCCCCGGTCCAGGGACACGACGACCACCTCGGCGCCCGCCCTGCGGGCGGCGCGGGCGTCCGCGACGATCCTGTCGGGGTCGATGAGGTTGACGGCCCAGGGCTGTCCCTGCGGAAGCGGGAGGCCGTTCGTGTCGTGGGTGTAGGCGAGCTGTGCGACCGTCGCGCCGCCCACCCGCATCACGGTGGCACCGCTCTCCGCCTCCGTACGCGCCGAGCCCGCGTGCCGCACACCGGCGCGGTCGAGCGCGTCCAGGGTGCGCCGGATGCCCTCGGCTCCGTCGTCCAGGGTGTGGTCGGAGGCGGTGGAGCAGGCGTCGTAGCCGGTCGCGGCGAGCCCCTGGGCCACCTGGGGCGGGGTCTTGAATGCCGGGTGGCCCGTGTAGTCGCCCTCCGCGCCGTACACCGTCTCCATGTGACAGATCGCCAGTCCCGCGCCGGACACGATGGGTTCGACGGCGGCGAACATCGGCCGGAAGTCGTAACCGCTGCCGCCCGCGTCCGCCTGGGCCCGCTCGATGACGGAGGTGTGCGGCAGTACGTCACCGGAGGCGACGAGGGTGAACGCGCGGGGGTCGGAGGGTGCCGCGGGCTGCCCGGTCCGGGCGGCCGGGGGGTTCTGCGCTGCCTGACAGCCTGTGACGACGGTCAGGGCCGCGAGGGCCAAGGCGGTCCGGCGCGTACGTGTGCTCATACCCAGCCCCGATACAGTCATATGTGATTACGAACCGACGTGAATCCACCTACGCGGGCGGCTCCGAGTCAAGGAACGACGCACGCATTTCGCCCGTCCGGCGGCCTGCGGACGAACACGCGGGGACGCGCGGCCGTCCGGAAAAGCGGAGCGTCGGCTACCGACGGCGACGCTCGCCGGATGACCGTTCGTCGCGCCGTTCACCGACGGCATCGACCGCCCAGCGCACAACCGTGTGCCGCCCCTGTCCTCACGGAGCGGCACCGGCTGGCATACAGGCCATGACGGCCGGAACCACCACCATCGCCCGCGGAACGACCGCCGAGCACGAGCTGGCCGCGCTTCAGCGCGAGCACGGCCGCCCCCTCTTCGCGCTGCTCCTGCGGCTCTCCGACGGCGACCGCCAGCGCGCGGAGGATCTGGTGCAGGAGACCTTCGTACGGGCCTGGCAGCATCCCGAGGCGCTGCGCGCCGACGACTTCGACTCCGTACGTCCCTGGCTGCTCACCGTCGCGAGGCGGCTGGCGATAGACGCCCGACGGGCCCGTCAGGCGCGGCCGGCGGAGGTGGGGGACGCGGTGCTGGAGAGCGCGCGCGTCTGCGCCGATCACGCCGAGAGGTCGGCGGCGACGCTCGACGTGCGTGAGGCTGTGAAGACACTCACTCCGGAGCACCGTGAAGTCCTGGTGCTGGTGTATTTCCAGGGGGCGAGTGTGGCGGAGGCCGCCGCGGCGCTGGGGATTCCGCCCGGTACGGTGAAGTCCCGCGCGTACTACGCGCTCCGCGCCCTGCGTCGGGTACTTCCGGGATACGCGGCCGACCTGCGCTGAAACCAAAGGTCGGGTCAAGCCTCCGTAAAGCGGCTGCCAAAGACCATGGTTGAGCAATCTGCTGTCCTCATCCGCGTTCCGGACTGGGGCCCGGGGTCGGGCGACGCGCACGCACCGGAGGAAGGCAGGAAGGGATGCTGCACAGAGGTCAAGAGAGCACGGACGACACCGGCGGTGGTGAACTCACCGTTCCCATGGCTTGGTTGTACGCCGAGTACATCGCCGACGAACTGCTGCGGACCGGCGACCTGATGCCGCCGACCTCCTTCGAGTTCCGCGCGGGGCGGGATGCTCTGGCGCTGACCATCTTCCTGTCCGACGCCGGCGGTGAACTCTCCGGCATCAGGGTCATCACCCAACTGGAGACCTGGCTTTCGCTGACGGCGTACGACCAGCCGTGGCAGGACTGGGTGCGTGAGCACATGGCGCGGCTCGCGGCCGAGGCCGTCGACTCGGGCGGCCCCGACCCGGACCTGGAGCTGGCCTCGGCGGCCTGGCGCTGGCTGGAGGAGACGGAGTTGCTCGCTCCCGACCTGGACGCCGTGCCCGGTGGCGGGCCGGTGCCGGGAGAGGACGACGGGCCGAAGGTCTGGACGCCGGCGTGGCGGCTGGGACTGCCGCTCGGGCATCTGGCGATCCATCTGTTCTGACCGTTCCGCACGGTCTCCAAACTTTTTCGGGCCCGCACCAATCCGCGGGCCCTCCCGCTCCGAACGTCCTGGTCGCTATTCCGAACGGACCTTGAGTGATTCGGCGGTCTGGTGCGTACCGGTGGGCAGCAGCAACAGCACCCCCACCCCGCATCATCACCCCCATCGCCACGAGGATTCGGTATTCGGTATGAGGTCCCTGGAACGGCATCGCGACGTCGGCGCGTACGCGCTCGGCGTGCTGAATGAGGCGGACGCCTTCCGCTTCGAGGATCACCTCATGGAGTGCCCGCAGTGCGCCACCCATGTGAGTGAGTTCCGGCCCGCGGCACGGCAGATGATGCTGTACCGCCGGGCCACCCCGCGCTCCGTGCACCCCTTCGCCGCCCCCGGGCCCCGGCTTCTGGACCGGTTGCTCGGCGAGGTGGCGACTCGGCACCGGGCCGGGCGGCGACGATGGCTGTACGCCGTGGTCGCCTCTGTGGTGATCGCGGCGGGCGGGCCGGCGATCGCGATCCTGACGGCGGACGGCTCACCGGCCACGCAGGTCGCCGCGACGGACGCGGAGACCGGTGTCTGGGCGCAGGTCACCTCCGAGGACCGGGCCTGGGGCAGCGAGGTCGATGTGCAGGTCAAGGACGCGGGAGGACCGCGCGCCTGTCAGCTCATCGCCGTCGGCAAGGACGGTTCCGAGCAGACGGTGACCAGTTGGATGGCCCGGGGGGACAGCGGCGAGGCCACCAGCATGCAGGGCGGCGCCGCGATGCGGCCCACGGAGATCAGCCGGTTCGAGGTCCGCACGACGGACGGCGAACACCTGGTGACGCTGGAGCCGGGCGCGGGCAGCTGACGCCGCGTCCCGCCCGGACGGGCGGGAGGGAGGGAAGCGACTGCCGCCGTTGCAGGGCCGGGTGGAGGCAACCGCCTTCGGATCGGGCGCCCGGCATCGGGCTCGGCATCGGCGTTGCGCCAGGTACCGGCACCGGCCGTTAACATCATGTCCGGCCGGTGCGGGGCTACTTGAGGAGCTTCGACATCCGGCGGTCCGCGAGCGGCTTGCCGCCGGTCTGGCACGTCGGGCAGTACTGGAGCGAGGAATCGCTGAAGGACACCTCGCGGATGGTGTCGCCGCACACCGGGCAGGGCTCCCCCGCTCGGCCGTGCACCCGCAGACCGCTCTTCTTCTCCTTCTTCAGCCGTCCCGCGGCCAGCCCGCGGGAGCGCTCCACGGCCTCGGTGAGCGTGGAGCGCAGCGCCTCGTACAGGCGCCGTGTCTCTTGTGGGCTCAGCGTGGCGGCGAGCTTGAAGGGCGACATCCTGGCGGCGTGCAGGATCTCGTCGCTGTAGGCGTTGCCCACGCCCGCGATCAGGCTCTGGTCGCGCAGCGCGCCCTTCAGCTGACGCCGTTCGCCCGCCAGCAGGCCGGCGAACCGCGCCTCGTCGAAGTCGTCGGCGAGCGGGTCGGGGCCCAGGCGCGCGACGCCGGGGATCGTCGCCGGGTCCCGGGTGATGTACACGGCGAGCTTCTTCTGGGTGCCGGCCTCGGTGAGGTCGAATCCCTCGCCGGTCTCCAGGGCGACGCGCAGCGCGAGGGGGCCCTTGCCGGGGCGGGGCGGCCCGTCGGGCAGGGTGTCCTTCCACTGCAGCCAGCCGGCGCGGGCCAGGTGGGTCACGAAGTGCAGCCCGTCGGCCTCGATGTCGAGGAACTTGCCGTGCCGGTGCACGGCGGTGACCTCGCGGCCCTCGAAGGCGCTGACGGGAGGGTCGTACGTCTTCAGGACGCTGATGGCGACGGGCAGCACCCGCACGACCTCACGGCCGACGAGATGGTCGGCCAGGAAGTCCTTGAGCGCTTCGACCTCGGGGAGTTCCGGCATACGTCCAGAGTGCCACCGAGCGCCGACACACGAGGTGGAGCGGAGGTCACTCCCGTTCCGGAACGATGAACTCGCACCACACGCACTTGCCGCCGCCGCGCGCCTCCACGCCCCAGACGTCGGTGAGCCGGTCGACGAGGAGGAGGCCGCGGCCCGAGACACCGGCCTCACCGGCCTCACGGCGCCGCGGCAGGGCGCTGGAGGAGTCCTCGACCTCCACGCGCAACCGGCGGTCGGTGGTCGCCAGGGCTCGCAGGGTGACGATCGCGGAGCCCTCGGTGTGCATCAGGGCGTTGGTGATCAGCTCGTCGGCGACCAGCTCGATCTCGTCGGCACGCTCCGCCGGTCCCCAGGCGCCGACAGCCGCGCGGATCATGTGCCGGGCCTCGGCGAGTGCCTCCGGGTCACCCGCCGCGACATGCTGCCGCAGACGTCCGCCGGACTGCCGCCCGGTGAGGGGGTGACGGCGCAGGAGCAGCAGCGCGACGTCGTCGTCGCCGCCGCGGTTCTCGGCCACGTCGATGAGCCGGTCCGCCAGGTCGTGGACGTCTTCCGGGCCCGAGCGGATGAGCGCCTCCAGGGTCCGCATGCCCTCGTCGAGGTCGATGCCGGGCTGCTCGACCAGACCGTCGGTGTAGAGCAGCAGTGCTTGGCCGGGGTCCAGCTCGAAGGTGCTGACGGGGTATTCGAGGGACCCGAACTCGGCGGACAGGCCGAGCGGCAGGCCTCCCTCCACGGGCAGTCGCCGGCAGCCTCCGTCGGAATCCCGGACCAGGGGGTCGATGTGGCCGGCCCGCACGAGCTGGACGACGCCGGTGGACAGGTCGGCCTCGGCGTAGAGGCAGGTGGCGAAGCGCTGGGTGTCGAGCTCCTTCAGGAAGACGGAGGCGCGGGCCATCACGGTGGCCGGGGTGTGCCCCTCGGCGGCGTAGGCGCGCAGCACGATGCGCAGCTGGCCCATGACGGCGGCGGCGTGCGTGTCGTGCCCCTGGACGTCGCCGATGACCGCGCCGACGCGCCCGCCGGGCAGCGGGATCACGTCGTACCAGTCGCCGCCGATGTCCCTGCCGAGGGAGCCGGAGCGGTAACGGACGGCGATGTCGGCGCCGGGCACGTCGGGGATGGAGCGGGGCAGCATGGCCTGCTGGAGTCCCTTGGCGAGGTCCTTGTCCTGCTCGTAGAACATGGCCCGCTGGAGGCTCTGCGCGATGCTGCTGCCGAGCGCGAGGAGGACGTTGCGGTCCTCCTCGGAGAAGCCGTGCCGGTCGTTGTAGAGCAGGCCGATCGCGCCGATGGGCCGGGCCTGCACGATGAGCGGCAGGTACGCCGCCGAGGTGATCTTCAGATCGGTGATGTGCGGCCACAGCAGGGGGTACGACGCGGCGAACTCCTCCGGTGACTCTATGAAGTGCGGCAGGAGGCTCCGTACGACCTCGTTCATCGGGTACTGCGCGTCGATGCGGGTGATCCGGGTGCCCGGCACATAGCTGTCCCTGGGGCCCGCGGCGACCATGTTGATGCGGCCGGCCTCCACCAGGCCGATGACCAGGCTGGTGGCCCCGAGGTGGGTGATGCCCTGGGCGTCCTCCAGGACGTCGATGACGTCCTGGACGGTTCGGGCGTGCGCGAGCGCCGCGGTGGTGATCTGCACGATGCTCGTCTGCTGGCGGCGGGCCTCGTCCTGGGCGGCCTGCTCTCGGCGGGCCGCGCGTTCCCCCAGTTCCTGGGTCGCGTCGCGGATGATGCCGATGATCCGGCGGGGCCTGCCGGTCTCGTCACGGCGAATGTAGCCCTGGGTGTGGGTCCAGCGCAGGGAGCCGTCTCGGCAGCGGATACGGAAGTAGGCGCCGTAGTTCTCGCTGCCGTCCTTGAGCGCCTGGGAGACCAGGGTGTCCAGGCGGATGCCCTCGACCGGGGGCACGCGCACGGACAGGCTCTCCGGGTGCCCGTCGTACTCCTCGGGCAGCATGTCGAAGACCTCGTGGGCCTGGGCGTCCATCTGGAACAGACCGTTGTCCAGGTCCCAGTCGAAGCTGCCCATGCGGTTGAGCGCCAGGATCGGATCCGGGTGGGCGGGCCAGTCGTCCGGGAGTGACAGGGCGCTCGCTCCCCGATCAACCATGTGGCCACTTTGTCAGTATTTGCCGGATTATTCGACTTCGACGTCATGCGGGGCGGGTGCCCGGCTCGTCGTCCCGGCACCCGGTGCGGCGGCGGCTCAGCCGCCGGACATGCCGTTCCGCGTATCGAAGACACCCCCGGAGACGCTGCCGGAGGCGCTCCGGTCGTCGGGAATCAGCCCGCCCCCGTCAGGGATGTCGGAGGTCTCGGGGACCGCGTCCGGGCCGACCTCCTCGGTCGGCGTCGCCGTGTCCAGCGGGGAGGAGGGCTCTTCGGGCGTCCCGGAGTCGGGCTCCGTTCCCGGATCCGTCCCGGTCTCCCTCTCCGTCTCCGTCTCCGCCTCCGACTCCGGAGCGGTGCTCTCGTCCGAGGGGGCCGGCGCGTCTTCGGGATCCGTCGCGGGCGGGGCGGTGACGGTGGCGGCGGGGCAGTCCGCGGGTTCCTCCGGAACGCGGTCGGCGGGGTCACCCGGGACGCTCCCGGTCTCCCCCGGCGCCACCGTTACGGCCGGGGTCGCGCAGTCGGACGGCGACTCCGTGGGCCGGGTGCCGTCCTCCCTCGGGTGGCTGCCGGTGGGCGAGTCCTCGGGCTCGGGCGACCGGGTCCAGTCCCGTGGCGGCCGTACGGCGTGGTCGTGACGGCCGTCGTCGCCGATCCGGCGCTCGATCCAGGTGTTGGTCACGATGTTGATGATCGTGATGTCGGTGATCACGGTGGGCGCCGGGGTCACCACGACGACCTCGGCGTCCCGGTATCCCGACCAGGGCTGTCCGTGGGTCCGCGGGGTCCGCTCGGACGCGACGGGCGGCTTCAGCGGGTTGCCGCAGCCGCAGCGGACCCGGGGTACTCCCCGGTTGTCGACGAGCACGGCGGTGCCCGCCTGCAGAACCGACTGCCGGTCGGCGGCCCGCCCGTCGCTGAACCCGTGGTTGGTGACCCGCGTGTCCGCCCGCAGCACCACCGAGGTCAGCCCCCGCAGGTAGCCCGGCACCGAGGCGCGGGAGACGCCGGCCGCCCCGGCGAAGGCCCGCCCCCTGCTCCGGTCCGCGGCGAGAAGTCCGATCTGTTTCTCCACGTCACAGCTGCCCACCGCGTGGACGCCGCCGTAGAGGCCGGGGGTGGAGCCGGACAGGGAGCGCGGGGCCGGTGTGACCGGGGAACTGCCCGTCGGCGCCGATTGCGGCGTTCGGGTGACGGGAGGGGGTGTCACGGCGGAGTCGGCGGTGGTGTCCGTGAAGGGATCGGCGCCCTGGACCGCGGCCGGTTCGAGGAACACCTCGCCAACGGCTCCGTCGGCCTTCCGGTCCCGGCCGCCGTCGCCGCCGCACCCGGCGACGACGAACGCCGCGGCGAGCACGCAGGCGGTGGCGAGGGCTCTGGAGGTTTCGCGCACCACGTTCTCCCGTCCGTCCCGGGCAGTTCGTCCACCATTGTCTGGGTCACCCACTTGGACGACGCAAGCGGAGGCGGTCACCCGACGTCACACTGGGAACGGAGAGGAGGGCACCCGCCGTGGAGTGGTTCGTGGGCCCCGAGTACTGGCTGAGCCGGCTCGTGTTCCAGCGGGCTCTCGCCGTGGTGTACCTCGTCGCGTTCCTGGGCGCGGCGCTCCAGTTCCGGGCGCTGATCGGCGAACGCGGGATGCTGCCGGTCCCCCGCTTCGTCGCGCGGATGCCGTTCAGGCGGGCCCCGAGTGTGTTCCAGCTCCACTACTCGGACCGCTTCTTCGCCGCCTGGTGCTGGACCGGCTGCGCGGTGTCGGTGGCTCTGATCGCGGGTCTGGACTCCCACCTGCCGCTCTGGGGCGCCATGTCGCTGTGGCTGGTGCCCTGGCTGCTCTATCTGTCGGTCGTCAACGTGGGCCAGACCTGGTACGCGTTCGGCTGGGAGTCGCTGCTCCTGGAAGTGGGCTTCCTCGCCGTGTTCCTGGGCAACGACGAGGTGGCTCCGCCGGTCGTCGTCCTGTTCCTGCTCCGCTGGGTGCTGTTCCGCGTCGAGTTCGGCGCCGGGCTGATCAAGCTGCGGGGCGACCCCTGCTGGCGGAAGCTGACCTGTCTCGACCACCACCACGAGACGCAGCCGATGCCAGGCCCGCTGAGCTGGTTCTTCCACCACCTCCCACGGCCCCTCCACCGGGTCGAGGTCGCGGCCAACCACTTCACCCAACTGGTCGTGCCCGTCCTGCTGTTCACCCCGCAGCCGATCGCCACGGCCGCCGCCTCGCTGATGATCCTCACCCAGTTGTGGCTGATCCTGTCCGGCAACTTCTCCTGGCTGAACTGGCTCACGATCGTGCTGGCCCTGTCCGCGGTCACGTTCCCCGGCGGGGAGAGGGCCCTCCCCGGGGCGCCCCTCTGGTACGAGGTCGTGGTCCTCACCGTGGCCGCGCTCCTGCTGGCGCTCAGCTATCACCCGGTCCGCAACCTGCTCTCCAGGGGCCAGGTCATGAACCGCTCCTTCGACCCGCTCCATCTGGTCAACACCTACGGCGCGTTCGGCAGCGTCAGCCGCGTGCGTCACGAGGTGGTCGTCGAGGGAACGACGGACGAACGGCCGCGCGCGGACTCCGAGTGGCGGGAGTACGAGTTCCGGGGCAAGCCGGGCGATCCGCGCCACTGGCCGCGCCAGTTCGCGCCGTACCATCTGCGGCTCGACTGGATGATGTGGTTCGCGGCGCTCTCGCCCGGGTACGCCGACGCCTGGTTCGGGGGTCTCGTGGAGCGGCTCCTTGAGAACGACCGCGACACGCTGCGGCTGCTGCGTCACTGCCCGTTCCCGGACGGTACGCCGCCCCGCCATGTCCGCGCCCGCCTCTACCGGTACCGCTACACGACCTGGCGCGAGCTGCGGGAGACGGGCGCGTGCTGGCAGCGGACGTACGTGCGGGAGTTCCTGCCGCCGACCCGGCTCGATTCGGGGGTTCAGAGACGGTAGACGCGGGTGGCGGTACCCGCGAACACCTGCTCCCGCTCGTCGGCGCTCAAGTCGGCGGTCAACTCCCTTGCTGTGCGGGCTACTTGCCCATAGGTCGCTGCCAGGGTGCACACCGGCCAGTCGGTGCCGAACATCAGGCGGCGGGGCCCGAAGGCGTCCAGCACCGTGTCCGCGTACGGGCGCAGGTCCTGCGGTGTCCACTTCGCGGGGTCCGCCTCCGTCACCATCCCCGAGAGCTTGCACACCGTGTTGGGCAGGGCGGCGAGGGCGCGGACGTCGGACGCCCAGGGTTTGAGGTCGCCTGCTGCGATGCGCGGCTTGCCCAGATGGTCGAGCACGAAGGTGAGTTCGGGCAGCGCCGCCGCAACCTCGGCGCAGGCGGGCAGCTGACGGGGCTGGACGAGCAGGTCGTAGACGAGCCCCGCGTCCGTGACGGCGGCGAGGCCCCGGCGTACGTCCGGACGCAGCAGCCATCGGGGGTCGGGCTCACCCTGGACCTGATGGCGTACGCCCTTGAGGTAGCGGCCACCGGGGAGTTCACGCAGCCGTGCGAGCTCGTCGGCGACGCCCGGCGCCGCCAGGTCGGTCCATCCCACCACTCCCCCGACCAGCTCGCTCTCCGCGGCGAGGGCGAGGAATTCGGGGGTCTCGGCCGCCACGGTGATCGTCTGCACGAGGACCGTGCGGTCGACCCCGGCTTCCCGCGCCTGGGGTTCGAGGTCCGCGAGGGCGAAGTTCCTTCGCAGGGGCTGGAGTTCGGGCCCGGTGATCCAGTCCTGGTTCCGGACGGAGAGGTCCCAGACGTGGTGGTGGGCGTCGACGGTCACGGCAGCTCCCACACGACTGGCAGGCCCGCCTCCGCACCCTCGCCCGAGTAGTCGTGCACCACGTCGAGGAGTTGCGCCATCCTGGCCTGCCAGGCGATGTTGACGGGCAGTTTCTCCAGCTCCGCGAGCATGCGGCCGTAGTCCTCGCACTCAAGCAGGTGGAAGAGGTCGGTGCCGCTGCGCCAGATCGTCCACGAGGTGGCGCCCGCCGCACGGATCGCGGCGACCAGTTCGGCGGGCACCTTTCGGTGCGCGGCCTCGTACGCGTCGACGCGGTCGGCGCGGACCTTGGTGTGCAGCGCGACTCTCATGACGGCTCCTGTACGGATACGGGTACGGGGGCGTCGCCGGGCAGCAGGTGCTCGGCGCGCAGTTCCCGCCAGAACGCGGCGGGCACCGGTGTGCCGAACTGCTCGACACAGTCCCGGACTTCGTGCGGTGAGCGGGCGCCGGCCAGGACGCTCACCACGGCCGGGTGCGCGGCGGGGAAGGCCAGGGCGGCGGCTCGCAGGGTCGTGCCGTGCCGGTCGGCGATCGTCTTCAGACGCAGGGCGCGCTCCAGCAGCTCGGGCGGCGCCGTCGCGTAGTCGTACGTCGCTCCCGGCCTCGGGTCGGCGAGCAGGCCGGAGTTGAAGGCGCCGCCGATGACGACCGACCTGCCGCGTTCGTGTGCCGCGGGCAGCAGGTCGGTGAGCGCGCGGTGGTCGAGCAGGGTGTACCGGCCGGCGCACAGGACCACGTCGACGTCCGTGTCGCGCAGGAAGCGGGTCAGCATCCCGGTCTGGTTCATGCCCACCCCGATCGCGCCCACCACGCCTTCGGCGCGCAGCTTCTCCAGGGCCGGATAGCCCTCGCGGAAGGCCTGTTCGGCGTGGTCGTCGGGGTCGTGGAGGTAGACGGCGTCCACCCGGTCGAGGCCGAGGCGTTCGAGGCTGGCGTCCAGGCTCCGGCGTACACCGTCCGCGCTGAAGTCCCAGACCCGGCGGTGCGTGGCGGGCACCGCGAACCCGTCGTCGAGGTCGTCGCCGGTCGCCGGGTCCACGCGCTCCAGCAGGCGGCCCGCCTTGGTGGACACGGTGTACTCGGCGCGCGGCCGGTCGCGGAGGGCGGCGCCGAGGCGTCGTTCGGAGAGGCCGATGCCGTAGTGCGGGGCGGTGTCGAAGTAGCGGATGCCGCCGGCCCAGGCGGCGTTCACCGCCTCCCGTGCCTCTTCGTCGCTCACCGCGGTGAACAGGTTGCCGATGCCGGCGGCGCCGAAGGACAGCGGGCTGACCTCGACGCCGCTCCTGCCGAGCGTGTTCACCGGGCCGCCGGGCGCAGTCGCAGTCCCTGCATGCCGCCGTCGACGGCGAGCGCGGTGCCGGTGGTGGCACCGGACAGCGGACTCGCCAAGTAGGCGATGGCGCCCGCGACTTCGGCCGCCGAGACGAGACGGCCGGTGGGCTGGCGGGCTTCCAGGGCGGCCCGCTCGGCGGCGGGGTCGTCGGCCGCGTCGAGGAGCCGGCCGACCCACGGGGTGTCCGCCGTACCGGGGTTGACGCAGTTGACCCGGATGCCCTCGCGGATGTGGTCGGCTGCCATCGCGAGGGTGAGGGACAGCACGGCGCCCTTGGAGGCCGCGTACAGGGCGCGTTGCGGAAGGCCGGCGGTCGCGGCGATGGAGCAGGTGTTCACGATCGCCGCGTGCGCGGAGTCGCGCAGGTGGGGCAGGACCGCGCGCGCCGTACGGACCATGCCGACGACGTTGACGTCCAGGACCCGGTGCCACTGCTCGTCGTCGTTGTCCTCGACGGTGCCGGCCGCGCCGATGCCCGCGTTGTTGATCAGCACGTCGAGTCCGCCGAGTTCGGCGACGGCGGCGGCCACGGCCTCGCGTACGGAGGTGTCGTCGGCGACGTCGGCGCGGTAGCCCAGGAGCGGCTTCTCGACGGACGACGGGTCCAGGTCGAGCACGGCGACCCGCGCCCCGCGGGAGACGAGCAGGTCGGCGGTGGCCCTGCCGATACCGGAGGCGCCGCCGGTGACGAGGGCCCTGAGCCCCTCGAAGTCGGTCATGCCGCTGCTCCCTTCGGGTCGGTGAGTGACTGCCCGGCGAGGTCGGCGGCCCAGAAGGTGCCGTCGGGGAAGGTGTACTCCGCGATGGACTCGGGCCGCATGGCCGCCGAGAAGCCGGGTGCGGTGGGTGCCGTGTAGTGACCCTCGCGTATGACCACGGGGTCCAGGAAGTGGTCGTGCAGATGGTCGACGTACTCGATGACACGGTCCTCGGTGGTGCCGGAGAGCGCGACGAAGTCGAACATCGAGAGGTGCTGGACGAGTTCGCACAGGCCGACCCCGCCCGCGTGCGGGCAGACCGGGACGCCGAACTTCGCGGCGAGCAGCAGGATGGCGAGGTTCTCGTTGACTCCGCCGACGCGGGCGGCGTCGATCTGGAGGACGTCGATGGCGTCGGCCTGGAGGAGCTGCTTGAAGATGATGCGGTTCTGGACGTGTTCGCCGGTGGCGACCCTGACGGGTGCGACGGCCCTGCGGATGGCGGCGTGGCCGAGAATGTCGTCGGGGCTGGTGGGCTCCTCGATCCAGTAGGGCGTGAACTCGGCGAGGGCGCGGGTCCAGGCGATGGCCTCGTCGACGTTCCAGCGCTGGTTGGCGTCGACGGCGACGCGGATGTCCGGACCGACCACGGCGCGGGCCACCCTGCACCGGCGTACGTCGTCCGCCAGGTCCGCGCCGACCTTCAGCTTGATCTGGGTGAAGCCGTCGGCGACAGCCTGGGCGGCGAGGCGGGTGAGCTTCTCGTCGCTGTAGCCGAGCCAGCCGGGCGAGGTGGTGTACGCGGGGAAACCGCGCTCGACGAGCCGGGCCCGGCGCTCCTCGGCGCCCTCCTTGCCGCGCCGCAGGAAGCCGAGTGCCTCCTCGGGTGTCAGCGCGTCCGTGATGTACCGGAAGTCGATCTGCCCCACCAGCCACTCCGGTTCGGCGTCGGCGAGCAGTTGCCACAGCGGCTTGTCCGCGCGCTTGGCCACCAGGTCCCATACGGCGTTGACCACGGCGCCTATCGCCATGTGCATCACGCCCTTCTCGGGGCCGAGCCAGCGCAGTTGGCTGTCGCCGATCAGGTCCCGGCCGAGGGAGCCCGGGTCGGCGCACAGCTCCTCCACGGACCGCCCGACCACATGCCCGCGCAACGCGTCGATCGCGGCGACCTGGACATCGTTGCCCCGCCCGATGGTGAAGGTGAAGCCGTGCCCCTCGACGCCGTCGGCCGCGTCGGTGCGCAGGACGACGTACGCGGCCGAGTAGTCGGGGTCCGGGTTCATCGCGTCCGAACCGTCGAGCTCGCGCGAGGTGGGGAACCGGAT
Source organism: Streptomyces sp. NPDC088747 (assembly GCF_044751025.1). NCBI lineage: Bacteria > Bacillati > Actinomycetota > Actinomycetes > Kitasatosporales > Streptomycetaceae > Streptomyces > Streptomyces sp. NPDC088747. The sequence continues at coordinate 330,260 of NZ_JBIVKZ010000004.1, read as the reverse complement.
GTCGTAGGTGTCGACCGCGGTGACGCGGGCGGGGATCGGGGACACGGGATGCCTTTCGATCGGTGGCAGGGGATCCTCGGTGACCGTGCGGGGCCGAGGTGTCAGTCCTGGGCTCGGCCGGTGGTCACGCGGGCGATCATCAGGGCGACCAGGATGATTCCGCCGTAGATGGCCTGGATCCAGAAGGACGGCACCTGGGCGAGCGTGAGCAGGTTCTGCACGACGCCGAGCAGCAGTACGCCGGTGAGCGCGCCGAACATGGTGCCCTTGCCGCCGTCGAGGCTGATGCCGCCGATGACCGCGGCGGCGAACACGGTGAAGATCATGTTGTTGCCCTGGTTGGCGCTGATCGCGCCGACGTACCCGGTCTGCATGATTCCGCCGACGGCGGCGAGGACGCCCGCCACGACGAAGACGCCGAGCATCACGCGTTCCACGCGGATACCTGCGGCCCTTGCCGCGTCCGCGTTACCGCCGATCGCGTACAAAGCGCGTCCGACGCGGTGGTACTTGAGGGTCAGGCCCGCGACGCCGAAGGCGACGGCGGCCAGCCACACCGACATCGGGATGCGCAGGAAGGTGGTGGTGGCCAGCGAGAAGAACGAGTCGGGCATCCCGAACAGCGTCTTGCCCTCGGTGGCGCCGACCAGCAGGCCGCGCAGCACGATCAGCATCGCGAGGGTGACGATGAAGGCGTTGAGCTTGAGCTTCACGACCAGGATGCCGTTGAAGGCTCCGACGGCGCCGCCCACCACGAGCATCGCGAGGATGGCGAGCACGGCGGGGAACTCGGTGCCCCAGCCGGACTGCGCCACGGGCAGTACCAGGAGCGCGCCGACGGCCGGCGCTATGCCGACGACCGACTCCAGGGACAGGTCGAACTTGCCGGTGATGAGGACGAGCGACTCGGCGAGCACGACCATGGCGAGTGCCGCCGACGCGCCCAGGATGGAGATCAGGTTGCGCTCGGTGAGGAAGGAGTCGTTGACGAACGCGCCGAGCACCAGGAGCAGCAACAGCGCGGGTACCAGCGCGAGTTCGCGGGCCCGGCGCAGCATTACCGTCTTGGCGGCGCGCGGGTCGGGGACTCGTACGGGCGTGGTGGTCGAGGCCGACGGGGCCTTCGTGTCAGCCATGGTCCACTCCTTCGATGGAGGCGATCAGCTCGTGGTCGCGCCAGCCCGCCGGGTGTTCGGCGACGACACGGCCGTGGAAGAGGACGAGAACCCGGTCGCAGCGGCGCAGGTCGTCGAGTTCGTCGGAGACGACGAGCACGGCGGTGCCGTCCTCGCGGGCGCTGTCCACCCGGGACAGCAGGGATTCCTTGGACTTCACGTCGACGCCCGCGGTGGGGTTGACGAGGACGAGGAGCCGCGGGTCGGAGGCGAGCGCGCGGGCCATGACGACCTTCTGCGCGTTGCCGCCGGAGAGGTCGGAGACGGGCTGGTCGGGGCCCTCCGTGTGGATGTCGAGGCGTTCGATCAGCTCGGAGGCGAAGGCGCGTCTGCGGTCGGTGCCGATGAAGCCGTAGCGGCCGAGCCGGTTCAGGACCGTCATGGTGGTGTTGTCGCCGATGGTCATCCCGGAGACGAGTCCCTGGTCGTGCCGGTCCCGGGGGACGAAGCCGACGCCCGCCCTGAGCGTGGCCCGCACATCGCCGAACGGGAGCTTCTCACCGCCGAGTCGGACCGTTCCGCCGCTCGGTGTGTGCAGTCCGGCGAGCGACTCGGCGAGCTCGGTCTTGCCGCTTCCGCTGGAGCCGGCGAGGCCGACGACCTCGCCGCGGCGGACGGTCAGATCGACGTTCTCGTACGCGTCGGAGGTGAGCCCTCGTGCGTCGAGCACGACCGGCGCCTCACGGTCCGCCGCCCTGATCTCCAGGGCCTGTTCGGCTATCGCCTCCCCGGCCATGGCCTCCACCAGTGCCGCGCGCGGCAGTTCGGCGACCGGCGCGGTGGTGATCCAGCGGGCGTCGCGCAGCACGGTGACCGTCTGGCACACCTCGTACACCTCCTGGAGGTGGTGCGAGATGAACAGGAAGGTGACGCCGGAGTCCTGGAGTGCGCGCATGCGGGTGAAGAGCCGCTCGATCTCGCGGTTGTCGAGCTGCGCGGTCGGCTCGTCCAGCACGATGAAGCGGGCGCCGAAGCTCAACGCCCGTGCGATCTCCACCATTTGGCGGTCCTCGACCTTGAGGTCGGCGGTCCGCGCCTCGGGGTCGACGCGCACGTCCCAGGTCTCCAGCACCTGCGCCGCCTCGGACCTCAGCCTGCGCCAGCTGATCAGGCCGCCGCGGCCCGTGGGCTGACGGTTGATGAAGAGGTTCTCGGCGACCGTCAACTCCGGTACGACGGTGGGCTTCTGGTAGACGCAGGCCACCTTGCGGCGCCAGGCGTCGCGGTCGGCGAGCGGGGGCGCCGGTTCGCCGTCGAAGCTGACGGTGCCCTCGTCGGCGGCCTGGAGGCCGGTGAGGATGGTGACCAGGGTGGACTTGCCCGCGCCGTTGCGGCCGACGAGGGCGTGCGACTCGCCCGGGAACACGGTGAGCTGGCCGTCTTGGAGGGCGACGGTGGGGCCGTACCGCTTGGCCACCCCCCGCGCCTCCACCAGTGGTGTAGTCATCCGACCGTGTTGCCCCAGAGCGAGGTGTCGTCGACGTTGTCCTTGGTCACCAGCGGTGCGGGGAGCTGGTCCTCAAGGATGCCGCTGGGCAGCTTCACGATCTCGGAGTCGTGGTCGGTCGGACCCGGCTTGAACGTCTTCCCCTGCATCGCCGCCTTGATGTAGTACATGCCGTACTTGGCGTACAGGTCGGCCGGCTGGGACACGGTGGCGTCGATCTGGCCCTTGCGGATGGCGTCGAACTCCTGCGGGATGCCGTCGTTCGAGACGATGGTGATGTGGCCCGCCTGGCCTGCCGTCTTCAGCATTCCCTTGGACTTGAGGGTCTGGAGGGTGGGCGCGAGGTAGACGCCGCCCGCCTGCATGTAGATGCCCTTGATGTCAGGGTTGGCGTTCAGGAGGGTGTCCAGCTTGGAGGCCGCGGTGTCGGACTCCCACTTGGCGGGGATCTCCAGGACCGACAGCTTCGGGAACTTCTCCTTCACGCAGGTGCGGAAGGCCTCGGAGCGGTCACGGCCGTTGACGGACGCCAGATCGCCCATGATCTGCACGACCTTGCCGGACTTGACCTGCTCACCGAGGTACTCGCAGGCTTTCTCGCCGTACGCGACGTTGTTGGCGCGTACGACCATGGCGACCTTGCCCTTCTCGGGCGCCACGTCGACGGCGACCACGGGGACGCCCTTGCGTTCGGCCTGGTCGAGTCCGGCGGCTATCGCCGCGCTGTCGAGGGGGGCCACGACGATGCCCTCGACGCCCTGGTTGAGCTGGTTGTTGATGTCGGTGATCTGCTGCGAGGGGTCACTGTTGGAGTTGACGGTCTTCAGCGCGTTCACGCCCTCGGACTTGGCCATCTTCGGCACGTAGTCGTTGTACGACTGCCAGAACGGTGAGGTCAGCAGGGGCAGGATCACCCCGACCTTGCCGTCACCGTCGCCTCCCGAGTCGCCCGAGGCGACCGTGTCCTTGGTGCTGCCGCAGGCCGCGAGCAGGAGGGTGGCGCAGGCGGCCGCAGCCGCCACACGCACAGCTCGCGACGAGATTCGCGTGTTCCGCACAGTTCTGCCGGGCATCTGACGGCTCCTCATTGAGCGTGATCGGGCAGGACGCGTGGCCGGAGAGTCCCTCCTCCAACCGGGACGAATATTTATCAGACCACTTGAGGGTCACAACACCCCTCGTCGCCAATTTTTCCTGCTTTTAGGCCGTAGTGGTCGGACCACTTGGCTGGTTAGACTGCGGCGCACCCGGCAACTGGAGGAAATCGCGTGGACGAGCCCGCCCCGCAGAAGGGCACCGTGACGCAGCGCGCCATCGACCGGATCAAGGAGATGATCCGCGAGGGCAGGCTGGAGCCGGGGCAGCGGCTTCCGACGGAGCGTGATCTCGCCGCCCAGATCGGCATCTCGCGCAGTTCGATGCGGGAGGCGATCCGCGCGCTCACCGTGCTCGGGGTCCTGGAGGCGCGGCACGGATCAGGTATCTACGTCACGCAGTTGGAGGCCGGGGACCTCCTGGAGACCTTCGGCGTGGTGGCCGATCTGTCCCGGGGTCCGCGCCTGGTCGAGCTGCTGGAGATCCGGCGGATCCTGGAGTCGACGGCGACCGCGCTGGCCGCCGCGCGGATCACCGAGGACCAGCTCGCCGACGTCGAGAAGCACCTGGCGGCGATGAACGCGACGGACGATCCCGAGGAGATCCTCGCGCATGACCTCGCCTTTCACCGCACCATCGCCGGTGCGGCCGGGAACGAGACGATGGCGGCCATCCTGGAGGGCCTCTCCTCCCGCACCTTCCGGGCCCGGGTCTGGCGCGGCTACCAGGAGGAGGGTGCCTTCGAGCGCACCCGGCGCGAGCACGCGGCGATCCACCGCGCTCTCGTCGCGCACGACCCGGAGGCGGCGAGGGCCGCGGCCGCCGCGCACGTGGGCGAGGTCGAGCAGTGGCTGCGGTCCCAGCTCACGCCGTAGTTAGGCCGGCCGGGGGTGGTTGTCTCCTGCGCTGGCGCTGGCACTGGCGCCGGATCCGCGAGGGCGAGGGCTTTCCACCCCCGCCGCAGCCAGAGGCGCCGGGGGTGGAAAGTCGCACGCTCACACCGCAGCCAGAACCGCCGGGAGCGGAGAGTCCCCGCTCCCGCAGGCCGGAGCCGCAGGCGCAGCCGCAGCCGGCGGGGAGCCGCTCAGGCCCGTGTCAGCCGTAGCGTCACCAGCTCGAAGGCTCGCAGCCGCAGGAGGAGACGGTCGCCGTCGCGTTCGGGCGCGGCGGTGTCCGCCAACGGGCGCTCCAGCAGGTCGGTCACCGTGACGCCGGCGAAGCCGAAGCCGGCCGTCAGCGTGGCGCGGGTACGGGCGCCGCGCGACTCGTGGAAGCGGACGACCACGTCGCCGCTGCCGTCGTCGGCCAGCTTGACCGCCGTGACGACGACGGCGTCCTGGTCGACGGCCACCAGCGGCGCGACCTCCCCCGCACCGGTCACGTGCCGCTCCGGGAGGTTGATCCGCCAGCCCTCGCGCACCGCGTCCCCGATCCCCGCGCCGGGCACCAGCGCGTGCCGGAAGCGGTGGACACCCTGGTCCGTCTCGGGGTCGGGGAAACGCGGGGCACGCAGCAGCGAGACGCGCACGGTGGTCGTCGTGCCGGAGTCGGTGTCCCGCACGGTCCGGGTCACGTCGTGGCCGTACGTCGAGTCGTTGACGAGGGAGACGCCCCAGCCGGGCTCCTCGATGTGCACGAACCGGTGGTTGCACGCCTCGAACTTGGCGGCCTCCCAACTGGTGTTGGTGTGCGTGGGCCGGTAGAAGTGCCCGAACTGCGTCTCGGACGCGTACCGTTCGGCGTGCACGTCGAGCGGGAAGGCGAGCTTGAGGAACTTCTCCGTCTCGTGCCAGTCGACCTCGGTGTCGATGCCGAGCCGCCGCTCCCCGGCCGCGAGCGACAGCACCTGGGTGACCCGCGACGCGCCGAAGGACCGTACGATCCGGACCGACACGCCGTCCTCACCGGGCACGACCTCGTCGGCGTCGACCAGGTCGGTGACCGTGTTGCGGTAGAACTCGTCGACGTCCCAGGCGTCCCACATGTTCGGGAAGTCGGGGTGCAGTTGGAGCAGGTTTGCGGCCTGGTCCGGCGCGATCGTCTCCCGGTCGGCCTCGATGTCGTACGCCGACACGACGAGGCCCCGTGCGTCGACGGCCACCCGCAGCAGCCCGTTGTCGAGGACGAATCCGCCCTCGGCGCGAGGAGCGAGCGCCGTGCTCCCCTCGATCGCCGCGGTCCGCGCGCCGCCCGCGGGGACGCCGTCGCGCTGGTGCGGAGCCGAGTTGAAGACGAGGGCGGCCGAGCCCTCGCCGGCCAGCGCGCGCTGAGCCGTGTCGATGATCCCGTCCAGCTCGGCGGCGAGGCGGTCGTAGGTGGCGCGTGCCTCGCGGTGCACCCAGGCGATGGAGGAGCCGGGCAGGATGTCGTGGAACTGGTGGAGCAGCACCGTCTTCCAGACGCGGTCCAGCTCCTCGTACGGATACGGGGCTCCGGTCCGTACGGTCGCGGTGGCCGCCCAGAGTTCGGCCTCGCGCAGGAGGTGTTCGCTGCGCCGGTTGCCCTGCTTGGTCTTCGCCTGGCTGGTGAGCGTGGCGCGGTGGAGTTCGAGGTACAGCTCACCGACCCAGACCGGGGCGTTGGGATACTCGGCCTCGGCCTTCTTGAAGAACTCCTCCGGGGTCTCCCACACCACCGTCGCGGAGCCTTCGAGACTGCGCAGCCTCGCCGCCTTGGCGATCATCTCGCGTGTCGTGCCGCCGCCCCCGTCGCCCCAGCCGGTGGGTGCGAGGGAGTGCCGGGCGACACCCTTGTCCTTGAAGTTGCGGGCGGCGTGGGCGATCTCGCTGCCCTTCATGGAGCAGTTGTAGGTGTCGACGGGCGGGAAGTGCGTGAAGATGCGGGTGCCGTCGATGCCCTCCCACTGGAAGGTGTGGTGCGGGAACTTGTTGGTCTGCGACCACGAGATCTTCTGCGTGAGCAGCCACTTGGAGCCCGCCGCCTTGATGATCTGCGGCAGTCCGGCGGCGAAGCCGAAGGTGTCGGGCAGCCAGGCCTCGTCGTTCTCGATGCCGAACTCGTCGAGGAAGAACCGCTTGCCGTGCACGAACTGACGGGCCATCGCCTCCGAGCCCGGCATGTTCGTGTCCGACTCGACCCACATGCCGCCCGCGGGCACGAACCGCCCGTCGGCGACGGCCTTCTTCACCTTCGCCCACACCTCGGGCCGGTGCTCCTTCACCCACGCCCACTGCTGGGCCTGCGACATGGCGAAGACGAAGTCCGGCTCGTCCTCGATGAGCGCGGTCATGTTGGAGGTCGTCCGGGCCACCTTGCGGACCGTCTCACGCAGCGGCCACAGCCACGCCGAGTCGATGTGCGCGTGCCCGATGGCGCTGATCCGGTGCGCGGAGGGCACGGCGGGCTCCGCCAGCACCCCGGCGAGCCGTGCACGCGCGGCCTCCGCGGTCGCGTTGACGTCCTGGAGGTCGACGGCGTCGAGGGCCCGCTCGACGGCCCGCAGGATGTCCCAGCGCCGGGAGGAGTCCACCGGCAGCTCGGCCATCAGCTCGCCGAGCACCTCCAGGTCCAGGACCAGCTGCCAGACGGTCTCGTCGAGGACGGCGAGGTCCATCCGCTCCAGCTTGTACTGCGGTTCGCTGCCCGCCGTCTCCTTGTCGCCCAGCCTGGTCGGCAGGAACGGGTGGTAGTCGAGGATGACCGGGTTGGAGGCCGCCTCGATGTGCAGCCGGACCTCCTCGCCGCCCTCGACGGGAGCGCCGATCCGCACCCACTGGTTGCGCGGGTTGAGGCCCTTCACCGGAGTCCCGTCGGACCGGTAGACGAGCCCTTCGCACTGGAAGCCGGGCATGTTCTCGTCGAAGCCGAGGTCGAGCAGTGCCTCGACGGTGCGGCCGGCCCACGCCTTAGGGACGGTGCCGGTGACGCGGAACCAACTGGTGCCCCACGGAGCGCCCCAGCGCGCGCCCACCTCGATCGGCTCCACCGCGGCGGCCAGGCCCTCGGCCACCGGAACCGGCTCTCCGGGCGCGTGCCACACCTCGACCTGAAGCGGTACGGACTCGGGGTAGACGGCGGGACGGATGCGTTCGTCGAGAACGCGCTTGAGACGGGCTTCGACCAGGGTGCGGTCGTCATGCATGTGAGTACTCCGTGGGGTGAGGGTGTTGCCTGCCACCAGGATTGACCTGCTACCAGGTGCGGCCTGCTACCAGGTGTGGGTGGTCGTGACGGGTATCGAGACGGTGAACAGCTCCCCCACCGCGCGCAGTTCGAACCGCGCGGCGGTCTCCCCCTGCTCGGCGGCCAGACCACCCGCGTAGAAGGCGCGCTGGCAGGTGCCGCCGAGGAAACGGCGGGTGCCGTCGGGGAGCGTCCGGTACAGCTCGTAGTGGCGCACCGGTCCCGGGGCCGCTTCCCAGGCGAAGCGCAGGCCTCCCCCGTCGGAGTCCGTGATCCGCAGGCCGGCGGGCGCGGCCGGGGTCACCACCGCGTCCCGGACGGCGAGCCCGCCGAGCCGCCAGCGCACCGGCCCGGTGGCGGCGGTGAGCCGGACGCCCAGCGCACGCACCTGGCCCGACAGTCCCGTCAGTCGCACCGTCGAGGTGCCCCAGCCGGCGCCCGTGCTCACGGGGAAGTACGTGTACGGGGGCGCCCCGCCCGCGGTGTCCGGCTCGGCGGTGGCGACGGCCAGTTCGACCCGCACGCTTCCGGAGACGGCACGATGGGTCAGCTCGACCACCGTGTCCGTGTCCGTGCCCAGTGGCAGCCGGGTCGCGTAGAGGTCCAGCGTGGTGGGGGCGTCGAGGGCGCCGTCGACGAGGACGCTGCTGCCGCCGCGCCAGGCGTCCGCGAAGTCGAAGGTGACGGCGGGGCGTTGACCGGTGGTACGGATGACCCAGCGGCGGGAGGGCAGCCGGTCCTGGAGACCGAGGTGGTTCCAGGCCGTCGCCGAGGTCGCCGTGCCGTCCTCGTACCACTTCAGGCCGTGGCCGGTGTTGAAGGAGCTGGCGAAGGGGACCGAGGTGACGGTCGAGCGGTCGGCCACGGAGAGCGCCGGTGCCCGCCAACTCGCCGTGGTGTCGGGCCTGGAAGGGTCGAGCGAGGCGCCGGTCCAGAAGAGGTCGTCGGCGGCGTGGAAGTCACCGGGCGTCCGGCTCGCCGGAAGGTGGTTGCGGGTCCACTCGGGCCGGTAGAAGCCGATGGAGGTGACGTGCGCCGTGGTGCTCGGCACGATCGCGTTCCAGTTGACCGACTTGCTCGTGCCGCTCGCCTCGACGTCGACACCGGCCCACAAGTCGTAGCGGCTGCGGCCGAGTTGCTGGGCCAGGGTGCCCGAGGAGGCGAGGCCGCTCTGCGACCAGCGGAAGTCGATGAACATCGAGTCGGCGGCCTGGAAGAACGTCTGGTTCTGGCTGTTCAACGCGCCCTGCCAGCTCACCGAGCCGCCCACGGTCATCGAGTCGTACCAGGTGACGCGCTGCCCCTTGGCCGTGCCCAGCGCCTTGAGTTCCTTGAGGAAGCCGAGCATGTCGGCGGCGAGCGCCGCGTTGCCGCCGCTCGTCTCGGCGTTCACGAACCAGCCGTCGAAGCCGTATGCGTCGGCCACGGCGACGAGTTGGGCGGCCAGCGGGTAGTGCCCGGCGGAGTCCTTCTGGACCAGGTCGCGGGTCCACTGGAGCTGTCCCCCGTAGGCGGCCGGCGGCAGGAAGACGTTGCCGAGTACCGGAACGCCGTGGCGGTGGGCCGCGTCGACGATCGGCGCGTTCGGGGCGAGGATCAGGCCCTCGCCCGACGAGCCGCCCCAGAAGACGAGTTCGTCGACGTACGCCCAGTGGGTGAGCGCGTAGTAGTCGGCGGAGGCCGCGCCCTGCGAGGGGTTGCCCGCCGTGGGGCCGAAGGAGACGAGGGACTGGACACGGGCCTGGCCGCTGCGGGCTGTCGCGTTCGCCGGGGTCGGTGTGAACCGCGCGGCGAGCGGCACGGACGCGGCGTTGAACGCGAGGTCGGCGTCGTCGTCGGCGCTCCAGCTCTTCAGGGCGCGCCAGGTGATGCCGGTACCGGGGGTGCCCGAAGGCAGCGAGTCGGGATACCAGTAGGAGGCGTACGGCTGGAGGTCGCGCGCCGCTGCCGCCGCCGTACCGGAGAGGCCGGGGAGGAGCCCGGCGGCGGCGCCGGCTCCGGCGAGCAGGACGGTGCGTCTGTTGAGGCTCACTGTGTGCTCCGTGTGGTCGTGGGGGACGGGCTACTCGGTGACCTGATCAGGTGTGACGACTTCGGTGATGCCACGGGCCGCGAGGTGTTCCCTGTCGTCGGCGCGGCTCGCGAGAACGGTGGTGGGGCGGGCCCCGTCGGCGGTCAGCCGGGCGAAGGCCTCGAAGACCTGCCCACCCGGGGCGCAGACGGAACGGCCTGGCGTGATGTCGACCACCAGGGCCGTGGTCCGGGGCGCGGGAGGTGCGTAGGGACCGCCGGGGTCGCGCTGTTCCTCGATGACCCGCGCGATCGTGCGACCCGCGGGCTTGGTCTTCCCGTCGTTGGTCAACAGGCCGAGGCTGTACTCGAGTTCGGGGAAGTCGGCGAGGTCGCGGCTCACGTCGTGCGAGCACCACCAGGTGATGCCCCACAGGTCGGGGCAGTCGAGGGCGTTCGCGACGGTCGCCTCGGTGAACGCGGCCGCGTGCTCCGCCGGGATCAGCGGGGCGGGCGCGCCCACCTCCTGGAGCCACACCGGGCGGCGCGGATCGTCGGCCCACGCCTTGGAGAGCTCGATGAGGTACGCGGAGTGGTGTTCGGTGGCGACGCCCGTACGGCCGTGGCGCTGGGCCGTGCCGTTGAACACCCAGGAGTGCACGGCCGTGACCGCGCCGAGCCGTGCCGAGTGCTCGGGCGTGAACGGCTGGTCGTCCTGGTACCAGGCGGCGTCGTAGGAGGCGTGCAGATGCAGCTTGCCCGGTGCGCCCTCCTCGCAGGCGGCGAGCAGCCGCCGCAGCCAGGCCTCGGCCTGCCCTGGCGTGATGCGGTCCGGGTCGGGATGCGGGCCCGCCGCGAACTGGTTGACCTCGTTGCCGATCGTCATGCCGATGAAGTTGGGCCGGTCGGCGAGCGCCGCGGCGAGCACCCGGAGGTAGTCGGCCTCGCCCTCGACCACTTCCGGGTCGGTGAAGATGTTCCGCCTGTGCCAGGTCTGGGTCCAGGCGGGCAGGAAGTCGAAGCTGGAGAGGTGTCCCTGGAGCCCGTCGACGTTGACGTCGAGTCCGCGTTCGGCGGCGGCGTCGGCGAGCGCGAGGAGTTGCTCCACGGCACGTGGGCGGATCAGGGTGCGGTTGGGCTGGAAGTAGGGCCAGAGCGGGAAGACCCGGATGTGGTCGAGACCGAGTTCGGCTATCGAGTCCAGATCGGCCCGTACGGCGTCGAGGTCGAAGTCGAGCCAGTGGTGGAACCACCCCTGGCTCGGGGTGTAGTTGACGCCGAAGCGCACGACAGCAGGCATGCGGGATCCTTGCGAGGCGAAGAGGGGTACGGAGCGGCGGCCCATGACGGTACGGTCGGCCCTTGACGAAGCGGGTCAGCCCTGGGGCAAGCGGTCAACCCTGGAGGAAGCGGTCAGCCCTTGACCGCGCCCTCGCCGACCCCGCGGAAGAAGTACCGCTGGAGGCAGGCGAAGAGGACGATCAGCGGCGCCACGGCGATGATCGTGCCCGCGGCGACGAGCCGTTCGTCGTTGGCGAAGGTGCCGTGCAGATAGTTGAGTCCGATGGTCAGCGTGAACTTCGACGGATCGCTGAGCACGATGAGCGGCCACAGGAAGTCGTCCCAGGCGCCCATGAAGGCGAAGATCGCGACGACGGCGAGGGTTCCCTTCACCGAGGGCAGCGCGATCCGCAGGAACCGCTGCCAGGCGTTCGCCCCGTCGACGAAGGCCGCCTCCTCGATCTCGTAGGGCAGGTTGAGGAAGGCGTTGCGCATCAGCAGGACGTTCATGGCGCTGACGCAGGCGGGCAGCACCACCCCGATGAGGGTGTTGTTCAGGCCGAGCTCACGCATGGTGGTGAACTGGGCGATGATGATGCTCTCGACCGGGACCAGCATCGCCAGGATGAAGACGAGGGTGGCGACCCGCCGGCCCCGGTAGCGCATCCGGGCCAGGGCGTATCCCGCCAAGGCCGAACCGACGCAGTTCGTCACGACGTTGGCGCCCGCGACCTTCAGTGAGTTGAACGCGTAGTCCCAGACCGGGATGGTCTCGGCGACCCGGTCGTAGTTGTGGAGTGTCGGGTGGCTCGGCAGGAACTTGGGCGTCGAGCTGTAGATGTCCTCGGTCGGGCCCTTGAGCGAGGTGGACAGCTGCCACAGGAAGGGCCCGACGGTGAGGGCGAGTACGGCGGTCAACAGCAGGTAGCGCAGGGCGAGTTCCCAGGCTCGTACCCGCCTGCCGTCCTCGTCGGTGATCCGGCGACGGGGCCGCTTCACCGGCGCGGGCCGCTCGGTGGGATGTATCTTCTCCAGCACGCTCACGTGTCCTCCTTCCGGTCGGCGCGCAGCACCAGCAGCATCAGGGCGACGGTGACGACGAAGACGACGACCGAGATGGCGGAGGCGTAGCCGACCCGGCCGGTCAGTCCGGTGCCGGTGCGCTGGACGAGCATGACGAGGGTGGTGTCCTCGCCGGCCGGGCCGCCGTCGGGACCGGCCATCAGATAGACCTCGGAGAACACCTTGAACGCGGCCACCGAGGACAGCGCGCCGACCAGCACCATCGTGGAGCGGACGGCGGGCACGGTCACCGTGAAGAAGCGCCGTACCGCGCCCGCGCCGTCGACCGCGGCGGCCTCGTGCAGTTCGCGCGGCACGTTGGCGAGTGCGGCCAAGTAAATGATCATGTAGTAGCCGAGGCCCTTCCAGACCGTGACGGTCATGGCGCTCAGCAACAGCAGCCACTGGTCACTGAGGAAGCCGACCCTGCCGACCCCGATCGTCTCCAACAGCGAGTTGACCAGGCCGCGTTCGTCCAGCAGCCACACCCAGATGAGCCCGACCACCACGATCGACGCGACCACCGGGGTGTAGAACGCCGACCGGAAGAAGGCGATGCCCGGGATGTTCTTCTGGACCAGCATGGCGAGCAGCAGCGGCAGCAGGACGAGCGCGGGGACGACCCCGAGGACGTACAGCGTGCTGTTGCGCAGCCCGATCCAGAACATGTCGTCGTGCAGCAGTTCCCGGAAGTTGGCCAGGCCCACGAACTCGCCGGGGATCAGGGTGCGGCGGTCGGTGAAGGAGTTGACCACCGTGGAGACGAACGGATACAGGATGAAGACGCCGATGACCAGCAGCCCGGGGGCGGCGAACAGCCAGGGGCTCGTGGGCAGTTGGCGCCGCACACCCCGTGGCCGCCCCGGCCGCGCGGGACGCCAGGACCGCGCGGGACGCCGCGACCGCTCAGAGCGCCCCGCCCGCGTACCGTGCCGGACTCCGTCGGAGACGGTGGAAGAGCTCGCCATGTCGGTCAACCCTGCTGCTGGAGAAGCCGGTCGCAGGCCTTGACAGCGTTGTCAAGAGCTTCCTTGGGACTCTCCTTGCCCTGGAGGGCCTTGGCCACCTCGTTGCGCAGCTCGGTCTTCATCTGCTCGCTGAACAGGACCGGCGTGTAGTTGACCGCGTTCTTCAGGGACTTGGCGGCCGCCACGCGTACCCGCGTCACGTCCGTGCCGTCCTCCTTGGTGAAGTACGGGTCGTCCAGGGAGCCCGCGGTGCTCGGGAAGATGGCGACCTGCTTCGCGAACGACATCTGGTTCCGCGCGTCGGTGACGAAGTGCGCGAAGGCGACCGCGGCCGGGGTGTGCTTGGTCTGCGAGTTGACCATCACGCCCATCACGTACATGTTCACCTTGCCGGTGCTGGTGATCTGGTCCGTGATGCCGATGTTCTTGTAGAGGTTCGGCGCCTGCTTCTTGAAGTTCTCCAGGTCCAGGGCGCTGCCGGGGTTCATGGCGACGGCTCCGGTGAGGAACTTCTTGCCGGACGACTCGGGGGTCGCGGTGAGCGCCTGCGTGTCCAGCGCCTTGGCGTCGTACAACTCCTTGTACTTGGTGAGGAGTTCGATGCCCTTGGCGTCGTTGAAGGCGAAGGCGGTGCCTTCCTCGTTCATCAGCTCGACGCCGTAGCGGCCGAAGTCCTCGATGGTGGGCACGTTGGCGAGCGTGGCCACCTTGCCGTCGGTCTTCTCGGCCAGCTCCAGTGCGCTGCCGAAGAGTTCGTCGTACGTCGTCGGGGGCTTGGCGGGGTCGAGCCCGGCCTCCTCGAAGAGCGACTTGTTGTAGAAGAGCGGGCCGGTGTTGAGGTACCAGGGGAAGGCGTAGGTTCCGGTCATGCCCGGTATCTGGTGGCTGGCCCAGGCGCCCTCCAGGTACTCCTTCTTGTATTTCGAGGCGGCCTTGTCCAGGTCGAGCGCGAACCCGGCCTTGGCGAGCGGCGCGACGAGGTCCGGCGAGACGTTCACGACGTCGGACAGGGTGCCGCCGGCCGCGTCCGCGCTGATCTTGTCGGCGTATCCCTCGGCCGGCTGGTCGATCCACTTCACGTGCGTGTCCGGGTACTTCTTCTCGAAGTCGGCGATCACGCCCTCGAAGTAGGGCTTGAAGTTGGCCTGGAGGTTCCAGGTCTGGAAGGTGATGTCCCCCTCGACCTTGCCGGAGGCGTCCGTGGAGCCGCTTCCACCGTCCCCGGAACCGCAGGCGCTCAGCGGCAGGACGAAGGCGATGGCGGCGGCGGCGAGTGCTCTGCGAGGTGTGCGCACGGTGACCGGGCTCCTTTGCACCAGGTTGGCGATTGGTACCGGGGCAGACTTTGCGGGCAACTCGCGGCGCAAGTCAATGGATTAGCACCGACTAAAGTCTTTAGTGACACAACATGCCAGGTCAACGGCGCACAACCAGCCTCTTGCAATCGATCACTAAAGCGCTTTAGATTGCATCAGCTCAAGCGCATTAGTACGCGGCACCGGATGACGTCGCCGAGACGTCCGAAACGGGTCTCGAAAGAACGGGGAGCAGGGTTGCCAGCCAAGCGGTCTCCCGCGCGCAGGCCGACGATGAAGGACATCGCGCGCCGCGCCGGAGTCTCCGAGAGCGCGGTCTCCTTCGCGCTCAACGACCGGCCGGGGGTCTCCGAGATCACCCGCGACCGGGTGCGCCGGGTCGCCGAGCAGCTGGGCTGGCGGCCGAGTACGGCGGCCCGCGCGCTGTCCGGGGAGGGCGCGGCCACGGTCGGCTTCGTACTGGCCCGGCCGGCGGACACCCTGGGTGTGGACTCCTTCTTCCTCCAGCTCGTCTCCGGCATCCAGGAGGTGCTGGCGGAGCGCCATCTCAGCCTGCTCTTCCAGGTGGTGGAGGACGTGGCCGCCGAGTGCGCGGTCTACCGGCGCTGGTGGGCCGAGCACCGGGTGGACGGAGTGCTGGTCGTCGACCCGCGCGTCGACGATCCGCGCCCGGACCTCCTCGACGAACTCGGCCTGCCCGCCGTGGTCATCGGCGGCGTGCCGGACGCCAGGCACCCGGGGCTGTCCACCGTGTGGGCCGACGACGCCGCCGCGATGGCCGCGGTGGTGGACGAGCTGTACGCGCTCGGACACCGCCGGATCGTGCACATCGCCGGGCTTCCCGGGCTCGCCCACACCGAGCGCCGGATCCGTACGCTGCGCGCCGAGGCCGAGCGCCGGGGGCTCACGGAGGTCCGCTCGGTGCCCACGGACTACTCGGACGCGGAGAGCGCGGCCGTCACCCATCGCGTCCTGGAGAGCGGCATGCCGCCGACCGCCCTGGTCTACGACAACGACGTGATGGCCGTCGCCGGAGTGGCCGCCGCCGCGGAGCTCGGTTTCGCGGTGCCCGGCGACGTCTCGGTCGTGGCCTGGGAGGACTCCGCGCTCTGCCGCATGGTCAAGCCCTGGCTCTCGGCCCTCTCCCGGGACACCGTGGAGTTCGGCCGCACGGCCGCGCGGGAACTCACCGCGCTCCTGGACGGCGGCCCGGCCCGTACGGTGCAGGTGCCGGTGCCCCGGCTGATCGAGCGGGACAGCACGGGGCCCCGGCGATCGTGAACGGGCCCCGGGCGGACGTCGGTTGCGACCGTCCGTACCCACCCGGTCGCGGACGCCGACACGTACCGCGCCTGTCCGCCGGGGTCCAGGCGCGGCACGCTCGCGGGCTCGACGGCGTGGGCGCCCGGCACGTCGACGCCGACCGACGTCCGGTCTCCGTCGAGGACGGCGAGGACGGCGAGGGTACCGGCGTAGATGACAGTGGCCTCCACGCTCTGTCCGCCGGGGACCTCCAGGAGGTGGAGTGCGCCGTCCCGCCCGGCCAACGGCCCTCCGTGGGTGGCCGGCTGGAGGAACAGGGCCGAGAGGCAACCCCCCTGGGCAGTTCGACGCGCCGGCCGAGAGCGACCACGTTGTTCCTGGCGCCCGCCTCGGCCTACGGGAAACCGACGGGAAGGCGAAGACGACGCCGTCCACGCGGACCCGCGGGAGTACTGTCCGCCGAGTTCCAAGACCACCGCCTCTCGACGAAACCGCCCTCTGCGGGCAGAGTGCACCTCGTACTACTCATCGGTACGCAAGGGAGTGCCCGTGACCACCTGGGTCGGCCGGACCGCCGCCGAGATCGCCGCAGCCGTACGCGAGAAGCGGGTGACCCCGCGGGAGGTGGTGGCCGAACACCTCGCCCGGATCGAGCTGCTCGACAGCCGTGTCGGCGCCTTCCGCACGGTGCGGGCGGAGGCCGCCCTCGCCGAGGCCGACGAGCTCGCCACACGGGATCTCACCGGCCTGCCCCTCGCCGGTGTGCCGGTGGCCGTGAAGGACAACCTCCCGGTGCGCGGCGAGTCCAACCGCAACGGGTCGGCCGCCACCCCGGACACACCCGCCGACCACGACCATGTCACCGTGGCGCGGCTCCGCGCGGCCGGCGCGGTGGTGGTGGGCCTGACGAACGTGCCCGAGCTCTGCGTCTTCGGTACCACCGACGGTGTGCACGGCATCGCGCGCAATCCGTGGGACCTCTCACGCACGGCCGGCGGCTCCTCGGGCGGCAGCGCCGCCGCGGTCGCCGCCGGGATGGTGCCGATCGCGCTCGGCAACGACGGCATGGGGTCGCTGCGCATACCGGCCGCCAACTGCGGCCTGGTCGCGCTGAAGCCGGGCCACGGCACGGTCCCGGCGGGCATCGGTCACGGCGACTGGTTCGGCATGTCGGAGAACGGACCGCTCGCGACCACCGTCGGGGACGCGCGCCTGATGCTGGAGGTACTGGCGGGCACAGAGACCGCCGGCCCGGAGGCGGCCGGAGGGGCGGAGGGGACGGGGACGGCGGCGGGGACCGCGACGGAGGCGGGTACGGGCGAGGCCAGGCCGTCCCTCAGGATCGCCCTCTCCGTGGCGAGCCCGCTGCTCGGCGTGCTGGTCACCCCTCCCTACAAGTCAGCCGCCCGGGAGGCGGCGGGAGTGCTGGCCGTGGCGGGCCACCAGGTACGGCCGGCCAACCCGCCCTACCCCCTCTGGCTGAGTACGACCTCGCTCGCACACTGGACCGCGGGCACCTCCGTGGACGCCGCGGAGCTCGACACCCGACTGCTGACCCGGCGGACCCGCGTACACGCGGCGGTGGGGCGGCGGTTCGTCAACGGCGTCCGCAAGGGGCGCCGTCGGGAGCGGTTGCGCGAGCGGATGGAGCCGTTCTTCGCCGACCACGACGTGCTGATCACGCCCGCACTCGCCCGGCGGGGTCCCGCCGCCGTGGCCTGGCACGAGCGGGGCTGGCTGCGCAATCTGCTGGCCAGCACGAACTACTCGCCGATGACCCCGCCGTGGAACCTCACCGGCTGGCCGGCGATGTCGGTGCCCTTCGGCACCCTGCCCGGCGGCGCCCCCACCGCCGTACAACTGGTCGGGCGTCCCGGTTCCGAGCTCGAACTCCTCGCCCTGGCGGAGCAGTTGGAGGAGCTGCGCCCGTGGCGTCGTACGGCACCGCTGGATCGGGTCACAGCGCCCGGTACATGATGTGCAGCCCCACCCGTCCGTGCCGGGGGTGTTCATAGGCGTCCGGCACGGTTCCCAGGACGGTGAAGCCGAGTGAGGTCCACAGCCCGACGGCCGGGTTGGTGGCGACGACGGCGTTGAACACCATGCCCCGGTAGCCGTCCGCCCTGGCCGCCGCGAGGACGTGCTCGGCGAGGGCGCGGCCGATGCCGCGTCCGCCCCGGTCGGGGTCGACCATGAACCCGGCGTTGGCGATCCGGTCGGCGGGGCCGCCGTAGTTGGGGGTGACGAAGGCCGAGCCGACGACGGCTCCGGCCGCGTCCTCGGCGACGTACACACGCTTGCCCGGGGTCATCCAGAGGGCGCGGGCCGCCTCGTCGGAGGTGTCCGGATCCCAGGTGTAGGTCTCGCCGGCGGCGACGATCCGGTGCCAGAAAGGCCAGATCCGCGGCCAGTCGTCGGCCACGGCTTCTCTGATCAGCATGGGCGTGAGTCTGGCACGCCCATGCCGTCAGGTTTCGCGATGGATCCTGCCGTCAGGTCTCGCGACGGATCCCGCCAGGAGGATCGCGATCGGTTCTGCCAGGGTCAGTCGACGCTGGGCAGGATGTGCGGCTCGGCGAGGTCGTCCTCGTAACCCGCGAGGCGGATCGGGGCCGACCTGGCCCACACGTCGAGGCTGCCGAGCTTCTTCTCGGGCCTACGGCCCGTGCCCTCCGAGAGTTCCTGGGGGCGTTGATCGCGATTCTTCTCCGGTGTCACCGCGCACTCCTTATGTGTCGGGTCACCCTCGGGACGCACAAGGCCGGTCGACCGCCGGTCGCCTGACGTCCGCTCGGGTATGAGTCGAAGGCAGTTAGGGACGCGGTGGCGCCGGTAACTCGTGTGAGAGCAGGCCGTGGTGACCGGCTTGTCCCAGGACGGACCGTGGGTGTGGGTTGAACCCCGTGTAGCTGTCCGTCCGGTACAGAGTAACCAAATGAGCGGGTGCCCGCTCTATGGGGCTGAAAACACGAGGTAACCGTCTCGTCTCATTCCGCCCCCACCAGGCCCCGATCTGCGGCGATTTGAAACATTACACCCTCTTTGCCGCCACCCATTCGGCTCAATACCGCCGGTAGGGCCGCCGGCCACCGTCCTGGTCACCACGGAAACCGGGCGCCGTTCAGATCCCGTTGGCCCCTTCGCAAGGAGGCCATGATCTGCTGAGTCCCGGCAACGGCTTTTCTCGCGGGAGGACCGAC
Source organism: Streptomyces sp. NPDC088747 (assembly GCF_044751025.1). Lineage (NCBI taxonomy): Bacteria > Bacillati > Actinomycetota > Actinomycetes > Kitasatosporales > Streptomycetaceae > Streptomyces > Streptomyces sp. NPDC088747. Next base: position 311,300 of record NZ_JBIVKZ010000004.1, on the reverse strand, counting down.
GCATGGAGCTGCGCAGCGTCGAGGAGCTGATGGATCTGCTGCACGCCTGCCGAGGCGCCTGGGACACCTCGGACCGCAGCGGCGACCCGGTCGATATCCACGATCACGCCCTCCAGACCGCCGCGCTCCTGCGCCGCGGCCATCCGGCGGACAAGGAGCTCCAGGTGGCGGGCCTGGTGCACGACATCGGGCACCTGATCAGTCCGGGCGACGACGCCGGTCACGCCGACCTCGCGGCCGACGCGGTGCGGCCACTGCTCGGCGAGCGGGTCTCCCGGCTCGTCCAGCTGCATGTGGCGGCGAAACGCTATCTGGCCACCACCGCGCCGGGCCGCGGACTGTCCGCGCAGAGCGCGCTGACCCTGACCGCCCAGGGCGGAGCGATGACGCCCTTCGAGGCCGCCTCCTTCGAACGGGATCCGCTCGCCGAGGACGCGGTCACCCTGCGGCAGGCGGACGACGCGGGCAAGGTCGTCGGCCTCGACGCCGGCGTCATGGAGGACTGGCGTACGGTCCTGGAGCTCGTGGCGGCACAGCACTCGGCGCCCGGCACCCGGAACCGGCCGTCGGCCCGGGGCCACTGACCGGTCGACGAAGGAACCTCCCGACGGGGCCTGTCGACTGACGGACCGTCATGAGACGGTACGTCGATGACGTCGTCGTACGGTCTCCGGGGCAGGGCCGCCATCGTCACCGGAGCCTCCCGCGGGATCGGCCTGGCCATCGCGGAGGAGCTCGCCGGAGCGGGGGCACGGGTGTGCGTGACCGCCCGGGACGCGGAGGCGGTGGCCCTGGCCGCCACGCGGCTCGGCGGCGTCGGGCTGGCGGGGTCGGTCGCCGACCCCGACCATCTGCGCCGGCTGACCGCGCTGGCGCTGCGGGAGTTCGGCCGGATCGACGTCGTGGTGAACAACGCGGCGGTCAACGAGCCGTACGGGCCGCTCATGGACGCCGACCCGGACCGCTGGCGCGAGGCGTTCACGGTCAACGTCGAGGCGCCCCTGCGGCTGGTGCGCTGTGCCTGGCGGGCGTGGATGAGCGAGCACGGCGGCAGCGTCGTGAACATCTGCACGGAGGGCGCCGCCCACGTCGGCCCCAACGTGGGCGCCTACTCCACCAGCAAAGCCGCTCTGCTGCACGTCACCCAGCAGCTCGCGGGCGAGCTGGCGCCGGGGGTGCGGGTCAACTCCGTCTCCCCCGGTCTCGTGCGGACGGAGATGGCCCGCTTCGTGTGGGAGGGCGCCGAGGACGAGCTGGGCGCCGGTCTCCCACTGGGCCGTATCGGGCGGCCTGAGGACATCGCGCGGGCGGTGACCTGGCTGGCCTCGGACGCGGCGGGCTGGATCACCGGCGCCGACCTGCTGGTCGACGGGGGCACCCGGGTGCGGGCCGCCTACCCCGGCTCCGTCGGCCACGCGGTGCACGAGCGCCTGAGGTCACGGACGCCCGGCCTGTAGGGAACAAGGGCCCTGCCGGGACACGGGGTCCCGGCAGAACGGACGGTCCCGGTAGAAGAGACGGTCCAGGCCGGACACAGGATCCGGCCGCGGGGCACGCGTGCGGAACCGGCGTCAGGTCACCACTTGCCGGGCGCGTAGTCCTTCATGAACACGCCGAACAGGTCCTCGCCCTGCTCACCGCGCACGATCGGGTCGTACACGCGGGCGGCTCCGTCGATGAGGTCGAGCGGCGCGTGGAAGCCGGCGTCGGCGAGGCGCATCTTGTCGGGGTGCGGGCGCTCGTCGGTGATCCAGCCGGTGTCGACGGCGGTCATCAGGATGCGGTCCTTCTCGAACATCTCCTGGGCGCTGGTGCGCGTGAGCATGTTCAGGGCGGCCTTCGCCATGTTGGTGTGCGGGTGCCCGGCGCCCTTGTAGCCGCGGTTGAAGACACCCTCCATGGCGGAGACGTTCACGATGTACGTGCGGTTCGCCTCGGCGGCGGACATCGCCGCGCGCAGCCTGCTGATGAGGATGAAGGGCGCCGTGGAGTTGCAGAGCTGGACCTCCAGAAGCTCGACCGGCGTGACCTCCTCGACGGACTGGATCCAGCTGTTGGTGTCGTGCAGGTCGGGGACGAGCCCGCCCGCGTCGATCGCCGTACCGGCCGCGATCCGATCCAGGGACGCGGATCCGGACACCAGCGCGAGGTCGGTGACCTCCTTCGCGGTCAGCGCGCCGCCCCCGGCGACCGGGAGGGCGGCCACGGCACCGGAGCCGAAGGTGCCGATCACCTCGGCGGGCGGCAGCTCACCGCTGGGCAGCGGGCCCGACTCGGCGGCGAGCAGCTCGCTGTAGGCGCCCGGTGAGCGGCGTACGGTCTGGGCCGCGTTGTTGATCAGGATGTCGAGGGGTCCCTCGGCGGCCACCGACTCGGCGAGCGCGACGACCTGGGCGGGGTCGCGCAGGTCGATCCCGACGATCTTCAGCCGGCCGATCCACTCGTCGCTGTCGGGCATGGCCTTGAAGCGGCGGATCGCGTCGTTCGGGAAGCGGGTGGTGATGGTGGTGTGCGCGCCGTCCCGCAGGAGCCGCAGCGCGATGTACATGCCGATCTTGGCGCGGCCGCCGGTGAGGAGGGCGCGCTTGCCGGTGAGGTCGGTGCGGGCCTCGCGGCGGGACCGGTTCTCTGCCGCGCACTCCTGGCAGAGCTGGTGGTAGAAGTAGTCGACCTCGACGTACCGCTTCTTGCAGATGTAGCAGGAGCGCGGGCGCTGGAGTATCCCCGCGATCTCACCGGCGTCGGTGACGGACGAGGGCAGGATGCCCTCGGTCTCGTCGTCGATGCGCTGGGCGGAGCCGGTGGCGGTGGACTCGGTGACCGCCTTGTCGTGGGCGGTCTTGGCGGCCCGGCGGTCCTGGCGGCGGCGCTGCTTGACCGTGCGGTAGACGCCGGCCGTGGCGCGGCGGACGGCGATCGCGTCGGGGTGGTCGACGTCGATCCTGTCGAGCTCGTCCAGCACGCTGAGGCAGACGGCGAGCCGTTCCGGGTCGATGCCGGGCCCGTACGACACCTCCGTGACCTCTGCCGTGTCCACGGCGGGGGTCGCCGGGCTGTCCTCTGTCACCGTCATCGCTGTTGCCGTTCCTCGGGTTCCGCGCCGCGCTCGAACCGCGTTCGCTTTCGAAGGCGGAATTTTACGGAGCAATGCGCGTGGCACCAAACCCGAGATGATCACCGGCCTCTCCGAGGGGGCGCGGGCCGCCTTCTCAGGAGTCGCAGGCGACGTTCAGCGCCGCCACCTCCTCGGACAGCGCGCGGGCCAGCACATCGAGGTCCGGCACGGCCTGCGCGTCGGCCACCAGCCCGTAGTGGACCTGTCCGCGGTACGTCGAGACGGCCACGGCGAGGGCCTGGCCGCGGGCCAGCGGGGCGAAGGGGAACACCTCGGTGAGCGGGCAGCCGCCGAGCTTCAGGCCGAGGCTGGGCAGCGGCACGCTGGTGACCAGGACGTCGAAGAGCAGCCGGGCCGCCTGGCTGACGACGGGGCCGCTGACGCGGTGCCCGAGCGGTGGCACGTGCTCGGCGAGCAGCGCGACGGCGCCGGCTCCCCGGTTGGGCCCGGCGTCCTTGTTGCGGTCCATGGCCGTGCGGACACTGCGCAGCCGTTCCAGCGGGTCGGGGTCGTCGACCGGAAGCCGTATCACGTAGCCGGAGAGCCGGTTGCCCTGCGGGTGGGCGGTCCGCGGGCGGCGTTTCGAGACGGGGATGAGGGCTCGCGGGGTGACGCCCTCGCTGCCGTCGCCGCGCTCGTCGAGCCAGCGGCGCAGGGCGCCCGCGACGACGGCGATCAGTACGTCGTTGACGGTGCCGCCGACGGTCTTGCGGACACGGTGCACGTCGTCGAGGTCGATGACCACGCCCGCGGTGCGGCGGGTGCCGGTGGGCCGCGAGGTGAGGGCGGGGGTGGACCGGACGCCCAGGTTCGACAGGGCGACCGAGGCGCCGATGTCGAGGGCCCGGCCCACCTCGGAGAGCGTGTCGCGGACCAGGCCCGGAAGCCTGCGGACGTCCGGGAGGAGTGCCCGGGGCGGCTCGGCGGGGCGCGGGCGGGGCTCCGGGAGGTCCATCGGGTCCATGATCGCGGCGGCGAGCATCAGGGCGCGCAGACCGTCGGCGAGCGCGTGGTGGAACTTGAACAGCACGGCGAAGGACACCCCGTCCTCGCCGGGCAGCACATGCGCCTCCCACGGCGGCCTGCCGCGCTCCAGCGGGCGTTCCATGAGCCGGCCGGCCTCCGCGTGGAAGTCGCCGGTCGGCGCGTGCAGTGTCACGTGGTCGAGCGGCTCGAAGTCGGGGGCGGGCTCACGGGCGGCGCCGCCGAAGGCCGGGGGGAAGCTGCGCGGGAAGGCCAGCGGCTTCCACACGTCGCGGATCCGCATGCGCAGCCCGGGGACTCCGGCCGCGCGGGCCGCGAGGAGGTCCGCGGCGTGCGCGCCCGCGGTGGGTGAGTGGGCCGCGAAGACCCCGAGGGCACCGAGGTGCATGGGGTGCTGGGCGGACTCGATGTTCCAGAACGCCAGGTCGAGTGGTGCGAGCAGATCGGAGGTCAAAGAATCGCTCTCGCGTCGACGACGGGTGAACTGGCAGTGAAACCCGTACTCGCGATTACGGTCAAGTACGATCAAGCTACGCTCAGTTAACACCAGATTAAGTGCGGCCCCCGTCCCGCCCCTCCGGGAGGGGCGGGACTCAGGTGACCTGCGGGATCAGTTCAGCGCAGGAGGGGCCGCCTCCGCCGACGTTCCCCACCCGGACGGCTCGGAGCCGACCGTGAAGGAGAGCGAGGACAGACCACGTAGCGCGTCGGTCGTGAGATACGTACGGCCGTAGGAGGATCCGTCCACGCGGGCCGACTGGATGTACCGGTCCGTGCCCGAGGTGCCCGGCGCCGTCACGGTCAGCGCGCCGCGCGGGTAGTAGCGCCGGTCGAGCGTCAGGTCGACGCGCTCGAAGACGGGGGTGGACAGGCCCCAGGTGTCGAAGCCGGGCTGCACCGGGAAGATCCCGATGGACGACAGGACGTTCCAGGCGGACATCGTGCCCAGGTCGTCGTTGCCGGTCATACCGGTGGGGGCGTCGGTGAACAGGGTGAGCGCCGCGTGCACCACGTCGGTCGTCTTCCAGGGCTGGCCGGTCGACAGATAGGTGTACGGCGCGATCAGGTCGGGCTCGTTCTGGGGGTTGTACTTGTCGGCGTTGTAGTACTCGTACGGGCCGTTGACCCACACCTCCCGTGCCGTCTTCGCCGGGTCCTGGAGGAGCTGGTCGTAGGCGAAGAACGAGTCGAGCCGGTCGTTGGCCGCCTGCCGTCCGCCGATCAGGTCGACCATGCCCGGCAGGTCCTGCGGCACCAGCCACTGGTACTGCCAGGACGTGCCCTCGTGGAAGCCCTCGCTCAGGGCGGGGTCGGCGGGCCCGGTGAAGGCGCCGGAGGCGTCGCGCGCCCGGAAGAACCCGGTCGAACCGTCGTAGATCTCACGGTAGTTCTGCGCACGGGCGGCATAGCGCGCGGCGTCGGCGTCGTGCCCGAGGTCCCGCGCCATCTCGCCGAGCATCGCGTCCGAGAGGGCGTACTCCAGGGTTGCCGAGGCGCCGTGGTCGTAGTCCGAGTCGCCTGGCTTGGCGTGCGGGCGGCCCGCGATGTAGGGGGCGTAGCCGTCGGCGAGGTACTCCCGGTTGGCTTCACGGCCCACCGCCGGTGAGTCCGCGGGCGGCACGCCGTCGGCGTTCTTCCTCAGCGCGCGGTAGGCACGCTCCTCGTACCCCTTGAGGAGTCCCTGTTGATAGGCGTTGGTCAGGAACGGGGTGACCGGGTCGCCGGTCATGATGTTCGTCTCGACCGTGCCGTAGCCCCACTTGGGCAGCCAGCCGCTCTCCTCGTCGATCCTGATCACGGAGATCGCCATGTCCCGTGCCTCACGTGGCGCGAGCAGTGAGAGGAGCTGCGACTGGGTGCGGTAGGTGTCCCACAGGGACCAGTTCTGGTAGTAGGTGAACCCCTCGGCGCGGTGGATCCGCTGGTCCCAGCCGGTGTAGCGGCCGTCGGCGTCGCTGCCGATGTTGGGCGCGAGGAAGGACCGGTAGAGGGAGGAGTAGAAGGTGCGGCGCAGGGTGTCGTCGCCGCCCTTGACGCGTACGTCGTCGAGCCGGTCCTCCCAGGCGCGGTGGGCCGCGCCCCGGACCGCGTCGAACGAACGGCCGCCCTCGGCGCGGAGGTTGAGCGCCGCGCCGCGGGCGTCCACGTAGGAGAGGGCGGTGGTCGCCTCGACCGTGCGGTCCCTGGTGGTGTCGAAGCGGAGGTAGGCGCCGTCGCGGCCCGTCGTGGACCCGGGGGTGACCGTCGTGCCGTCCCAGGTGCCGTACGCGGTGAACGGCCGGTCGAAGCGGGTGATCGTGTAGACGGTGTAGGGCTTGGTGTCCTGGCAGAAGCCGCTGCCCGTGATCGCCGTGCGCACGGTCCGGCTGTCGAGGACCTCGACCTTCGTGGAGATCGTCCTGTGCAGCGACTGCCCGGCGTTGAGCAGGACGTTGGCCTTGTCCGTGGCCGGGAAGGTGTAGCGCTGCACGCCGGTGCGTGCGGTGGCCGTCAGTTCGGCGTTGATGCCGGTCTTCAGGCCGACCTTGTAGTAGCCGGGGTCCGCCCGCTCGGTGTCGTGGCTGAACTCGGCCGCGTACTGGGCGTAGTCCGTCTGTGTGACCTCGCCCGTGGTCGGCAGGACGGGCAGGTCGCCGCCGAGTCCGCAGCCGACGCCCGACAGATGGACGAGGGAGAAGCCCCGCACGTGGTTCTGCGAGTGGTCGTATCCGGTGTTGTGGCCGGTGTCCGGGGAGAACTGCACCATGCCGAAGGGCACGGCGGCCCCGGGGTAGGTGTTGCCCTCGTTCTCGGTACCGATGAACGGGTTGACCAGATCGGTGAGTCGACCGGCTCTCGGCTCGGCGGCCTGGGCGGCGGGCGCGGCGAACAGCGCCGACACGGTCACCGCCCCCGCCGCGAGCAGGCGCAGCTGCCTGGTCCATCTCATGGGAAGAAACCTCCGTTGTGGTGGCGTCACGTGGTCGGGCAGCCGGCCGGCGTCGCACGGGACGCGTCGCGGATCAGCGACTCGTGTGCGGCGCGCATGCGCTGGACGTCCGGCTTCAGGACCTCGCGGTCGTAGGTCAGGAGGCCGTTGAGTTCGCCCTCCACGTCCGAGATCTGTGTGTAGACGGCGCCGTTGGAGCCACGGCAGGCCAGTTGGCGGACCTCGTCCAGGCGTGCCAGGTAGTCGTCCGTGTAGGTCGCCGGGTCCACGTCGACGTACGACTGCTGCACCGACCAGGCGTGCCCGGGGACCGCCAGTCCGAGGCCGCCGTACTCGCCGGTGACCAGCGCGCGCCTGCCGTCGGGGGCGGGTGGCAGCGCGGGGCTCGGATAGCCGTGCTCGTCCATGATGTCGCCGGTGCCGCCGTCGCGGCCCAGGTTGAGCCCCGACATGCTGTTCACCAGCCGGGTCGGGTCCCAGGACTTGGCCTGGTCGGCGATGCGGGCCTCGTCGTACTGTCCCCAGCCCTCGTTGAAGGTCACCCACATGATCACCGACGGGCTGCTGATGTGCTCGTCGATCATCTGCTTCATCTCGCGCTCGTACTCCGCGCGGGACTCGGCGTCCGGGTCGACCCCGGCGGTCATGGCGGGCATGTCCTGCCAGACCATCAGGCCGAGCCGGTCGGCCCAGTAGAACCAGCGGTCGGGCTCCACCTTGATGTGCTTGCGGACGGCGTTGAAGCCCAGTTCCTTGTGGGTCCTGAGGTCGTACGCGAGGGCCTCGTCCGTCGGCGCGGTGTGCAGTCCGTCGGGCCAGAAGCCCTGGTCGAGGGTGGCCATCATGAAGACGGGCTCGCCGTTGAGGACGGTGCGCGGGGTGCCGTCGACCTGCTCCACCGCGATCGACCGCATCCCGAAGTAGCTCGCGACCCGGTCACGTCCGACGGTGACCTTGAGGTCGTAGAGGAAGGGGTCGTCCGGGGACCAGAGCCTCGGGTTGGCGATCTTCAGGGTGAGCGGCTGTCCGGTGCGGCCGCTGACCGTCGCGACCCGGTGCCTTCCGGCGTACGCGGTCGCCGTGACCGCGAGACCGTCCCGTACGCCCTTGGCCTCGACGGCGAGTCGGCTGTTCGCGACGTCGGGCGTGAGCTTGAGCGAGTCGACGTGGTCCGCCGCGACGGGCTCCATCCACACCGTCTGCCAGATGCCGGAGGAGGGGGTGTACCAGATGCCGCTGGGGTCCAGCCGCTGCTTGCCGACGGGCGGGTTCTCACCGCTCGCGGAGTCGGTCGGGTCGTACACGCCGACGATGAGTTCCTGGGTGCGTCCGGGCTTCAGGGCGTCGGTGATGTCGGCGCTGAACTTGTCGTAGCCGCCCTGGTGTTCGGCGACCCTGGTGCCGTTGACGTACACCTGCGACCGCCAGTCGACGGCGCCGAAGTTGAGCTGGAGCCGCTTGCCGGAACCCACCTTCCAGTCGCCGGGAACGGTGAAGGTACGGCGGTACCACATCCGGTCCTCGTGGCGTTCGATGCCGGAGAGCTGGGACTCCACGGGGTACGGGACGAGGATCCGCTCGGCGAGGTTCCTGCCGACCGGCGGCTGCTCGCCCGCCGTCGCCCCGGCGAACTGCCAGCGTCCGTTGAGGTTCTTCCAGTCGTCGCGGGTGAGCTGGGGCCTCGGGTACTCGGGGAGCGCGTTGTCAGGACCGACCTCGTCCGCCCACCGCGTGCGCAGCTGGTACGTGGAGTGGTTGGGGCCGCTGCTCCAGAAGGCGCCGATGGCCTTGTCGGCGGTGCTCAGGCCGCCCTGTCCGTCGTAGCGGACGTCGGCGATGCCGGGCGCGTCGCCGGTCTTGTTGCCTACGACGGGTTCCTTGAGCTTGACGAGCAGGGCCCTGGGGTCGGCAGGGTCGAGCCCGGCGGTGTCCAGGGGCCACTTGGCGCCGCCGATCACCGCTTCGAGGTGGTCGGTGAGGGTGACGGGGGGCGTGCGGAGGTCGTGCGCGAAGTCGAGCCTGAGGGTGCGGCCGTCGCCCTGGACGGTGGTCGCGACGGCGCCGTCGTAGTCGTAGCCGTCGGGCAGGCGGAACGCGGACTGCGGAACGGCGACCTTGGCGCCGCCGGGCTCGGTCCACCGCACGTGGAGGTTGGAGCCGCCGAAGTGCTCGAAGTACTCCAGCTTGAAGTCGTATGCCTGACCCGCCGTCAGTTCGATCGGGGCGGCGGTCTGTTCGCGGTCCCAGTCGTCGACCCAGTGGTCGATGGCGAGACGCCCGTCGACCCAGAGGCGGAAGCCGTTGTCGCCGATGACCGAGAAGGTGGTGGGTCCGGTCCTGGCGGGCACGATCCTGCCGGTCCAGCGGACGCTGACATCGTTGTCCTGGCCCGTGGCGGACTTGAGGCGGGGTTCCAGGTTGCCGAAGTCGAGGTTCGGGTCGAAGCCGGTGGCCTTGAGCTCGTGGAAGTCGAAGGCGCCGGGGGCGGACTGGGTGTAGTACTCGCCCTTCAGACCGTGGATCTCCACGGGGTCGACGGCCGACGACGCGGGCACGGCCGTCAGGCCGGCGAGGCCGAGGGCCACGGCGAGCAGTAACGCGAGACGGTCTCGGAGTCGTCCGATGCGCACGAATCCTCCTCGTTGAGGACGGGAGTTGCGGCTCTTGCTGAGGCATTACAACGTTGTCAAAGACCAGTTGGCATCACAGCACAGAGACCGTTTGCTGTCCAGGGACATGACAACGGCCCCGGTGAGCACTCCACTCACCGGGGCCGTCGCCGCACGTCTACGACACGAGCTGTCCCTTGCCCAGCGCGATCACGCCGCCCTTGGAGACCGTGTAGAGCTCGGTGTCCCGGTCCGGGTTGACGCCGATCGTCGCGCCCGGCGGCACCTCGACGTTCTTGTCCAGGACCGCGCCGCGCACCACGGCGCCGCGCCCGATGTGGACGTTGTCGTGCAGGACCGAGCCCTGTACGACGGCTCCCGGGTCGACGACGACACCCGGCGAGAGCACCGATCTGGAGACCTGGCCGCGGATCAGGCAGCCCGCGCTGATGATCGACTCACTGGCCATGCCACCGGCGTTGAATCTCGCCGGCGAGAGCTGTCCGGAGTGGGTGTAGACGGGCCAGCTCCGGTTGAAGAGGTTGAACGCGGGGCGCTCGGCGATCAGGTCCATGTGGGCGTCGTAGTACGCGTCGAGGGTTCCGACGTCGCGCCAGTAGCCCTGGTCCCGGGTGGTCTCGCCGGGCACGTGGTTGTCGCTGAAGTCGTAGAGCTGCGCCTCGCCCCGCTCGGTGAGCATGGGCAGGATCGAACCGCCCATGTCGTGCACGGAGTTCTCGTCCTCGGCGTCCCGCTGGAGCGCCTCGATCAGGGCCTTGGTCGTGAAGATGTAGTTGCCCATCGAGGCGAAGACGCACTCGGGGTCGTCGGGCAGGCCCGGCGGGTCGGCAGGCTTCTCCAGAAAGCCCTGCACGAGCTGACCGTCGGAGCCGGGGCTGATCACCCCGAACGACGAGGACTCCGCTCGCGGCACCCGTATCCCCGCCACGGTCACGCCCGCGCCGCCCTCGATGTGCTGGGCGAGCATCTGCCGGGGGTCCATGCGGTAGACGTGGTCGGCGCCGAACACCGCTATGTAGTCGGGGCGTTCGTCGTACACCAGGTTGAGGGACTGGAGGATCGCGTCCGCGCTGCCCAGGTACCAGCGCGGACCGAGCCGCTGCTGGGCGGGGACGGGCGTGACGTAGTTGCCGAGCAGGCTCGACATCCGCCAGGTCGTGGTCACATGCCGGTCGAGCGAGTGCGACTTGTACTGCGTCAGGACGCAGATGCGCAGAATGTCCGCGTTGACGAGATTGGAGAGTACGAAGTCCACGAGCCGGTACGTACCGCCGAAGGTGACCGCGGGTTTAGCACGGTCCGCGGTGAGGGGCATGAGCCTTTTGCCCTCCCCTCCCGCAAGTACGATTCCCAGCACCGAAGGTCCACCGCGCCGCATGCCGCCGCCCCTCTAAAACCGGTCGAACCACGCTCTTTGCTGAAGCCTGGCCGCTGTTGCTGAACTGCGTCTGTCCGATGGTTACCCCGGTTTGAGGATTTCTTCGTACAACTGGACGGTTCTTCTGGCGACCGCGTCCCAGCCGAACTCCCGGACCGCGCGCTCGCGTCCGGCCTCTCCCATGCGGCCGGCGGCTTCCGGGTCGGCGAGGACCGAGTCGAGGGCGCGTGCCAGACCGGCTTCGAAGTCGTCGCCCGCGTCGACCAGGACGCCGGTCACGCCGTCCTCGACGACCTCGGGAATGCCGCCGACCCGCGACGCCACCACGGCCGTTCCGCAGGCCATCGCCTCCAGGTTGACGATGCCGAGCGGCTCGTAGACCGAGGGGCAGACGAACACGGCGGCGTGCGTGAGGAGTTGGATCACCTCCGGGCGCGGCAGCATCTGCGGGATCCAGTGGACTCCGTCGCGTACGCCGCTCAGTTCCTGGAAGAGGTCGCGGAACTCCCGGTCGATCTCGGGGGTGTCGGGGGCGCCGGCGCAGAGCACCACCTGCACGGACGGGTCGATGTCCCGTACGGCGCGCAGGAGATGGGGCACGCCCTTCTGCCGGGTGATGCGGCCGACGAAGAGGATGTAGGGGCGGCCGGCGTCGATGCCGACGCGGTCGAGGACATCGGTGCCGTGGTCGGCCTGGTACAGGGCGGTGTCGATGCCGTTGTGCACGACGCGCACCTTGGCCGGGTCCAGGGCCGGGTAGCACGTGAGGATGTCCTCGCGCATCGCGCCGGAGACGGCGACCACGGCGTCCGCGGACTCGATGGCCGTGCGCTCCGCCCAGCTGGAGAGGGCGTAGCCGCCGCCGAGCTGCTCGGCCTTCCAGGGGCGCAGCGGCTCCAGCGAGTGGGCGGTCATGATGTGCGGGATGCCGTACAGGAGCTTGGCGAAGTGGCCCGCGAGGTTGGCGTACCAGGTGTGCGAGTGGACGAGCTCGCGGCCTTCGAGGGCGGCGGCGATGGAGAGGTCGACGGAGAAGGTGCGCAGGGCGTCGTTGGCGCCGTCCAGCGTCGGCCAGGGGCGGTGCCGCACCACTCCGTTCGCCACGCCCTCGCCCCAGCAGTGCACGTCCAGCTCGGTGAGGGCGCGCAGTTCCCGGGCGAGGAACTCGACATGGACACCCGCGCCGCCGTACACGTCCGGCGGGTACTCCCTGGTCAGCAGTCCAACACGCACACAGAACCCCCGTTGTCGCGACCGGTGCCCCTCATCGTCACTCACGTGGGGCGGTTGGGGAAGAGTACGGCTTTCCCCGAGGGGGGTTCCCGACGGGGGTTCCCAACGGGGCTTTCCCTTTCGGGGTTTCACGGACTCGGCCGCTGTCAATGCTCTGGCGGTCGGGTGAAGCAGCAGTCACCGCAGAGTCCCCCTCCGGGGACGCGGTAGTAGAGGCAGCAGCTGCGGCGGCGGAGCGTGACCGGGTCGAGCGTGGCGGAGAGGTCGGGGTGGGCGAAGAGTTCGGCGGCGATCGTACGGGCCCTGTCCCCTGCCTCGGGGCGGCCGTTGGCCCGTGCCCAGCGGTCGAGCTGCCGTACGGCGGCGGCCAGGGCCGATCCGGCGTTGCCCCACAGCAGCCCCTCGGCGACCCGGTGGCGGGCCCGCAGCGCCGCCGCCAGGGGTTCGAGGTGCCCGGCGAGTACGACCTCGCCGATCGCCTCCACCGGCAGGGGGCGCACTTCCGACAGCCAGAGGTCGTCGGGCGCGCCGCCGGCCGGATCCCAGCGCAGCAGCCGTGGATCGAGGTCGGGCACCTGCCCGTACAGGGCCGCGGCGCCCAGCGCGATCGACCAGAGGCGGGCGGCGAGTGCCTGGTGCGCCACGGAGGCGGCGATCCTCGGTTCGGGCGCTCCAATACTCTCGGTGACACTACGAATCCGGAAAGTTACGAAATCCGTGTAAACCTCTTTCCGGGCATCGGTTCGAGGTTCCGTGTAGGCCCGCGCGAGGGTGGGAAGCGAACCTCGGGGCGGTACGCCGGTGCGTAGTACGAAGAAGCCGCCGAGCGGGCCGAGCGCCGCGAGCTGGGGGTCGAGGTCCACGAAGAGCAGTAGTACCAAGCCCCCTAGGGGCTGTCACCAGGGGGCCCGCGCCGCGTGTCGCCCACCCTGGGTATGACAGAGGGCGATTCGTACTCCATCGGCAGTAGGACCCAATGACTGCTCAGGTACGACGACGTGAACAGTTTCGCGAGGCATCGTAGTCACCATGGAAGCCGACCGTTCGCAGCGCCGGGCACAGTGCCCCCGCCGTACGCAGAGGAGGGACTCATGAGTGCCCTCGCTTTGTCCGTGTTGCTCTCGTTCGTCTCCGCCGTCGCGTACGCGGGCGGTGCGATCGTCCAGGAGCAGGTCGCCCTGACCTCCCCCGAGCAGACCTACGCGCCGTTCCGCAGGCCGATCTGGTGGGCGGCCGTGGCGCTGAACGGCCTCGGCGGGGTGCTGCACGTGGCAGCCCTCGCCTACGGACCGCTGAGCCTGGTGCAGCCGCTGGGCGCGCTGACCATCGTGTTCGCCCTTCCCATGGCGGCCCTGTTCGTCGGCCGCAGGGCCGGGGCGACCGCCTGGCGCGGCGCCATCATGGCCACCGTGGGTCTCGCCGGCCTGCTGTCGCTGGTCGGCTCCTCCGATTCGCAGTCCCTGGGCGGCACCGAGCGTCTGGTGCTGGCCGTGGTGACCGGTGGCGCGGTGGTCGCGCTGATGGTGGCCGGACGCGCCGCGCACCGGCACGCCGCCGTGCGCAGTGTGCTGCTCGCGGTCGCCGCCGGTATCGCCTTCGGTATGTCCTCGGTGTTCACGAAGACCGTCGCGGTGGACTGGACGGACCAGGTCTCGCCGGCCGACCTGCCGAGCCTTGCCGTGATCGGCGTCTTCGCGACGGCCGGAATGCTGCTCTCGCAGGCCTCCTACAAGGACGCGGGCCTCGCGGCGCCGCTGGCCACGCTGACGGTCGTGAACCCCGTCATGGCGGCGGCCGTCGGCATCACGATGTTCGGAGAAACCTTCCGCTACGGCACCACCGGCACGGTTCTCGCGCTGGGCTGCGGCGTCGTCGCGGCGGGTGGCCTGATCCTGCTCACGACGGAGCGTCTAGGGGGCACCCGACGCTCCGCGGCGGCGGCCGCACTCGAGGACGGATCTCCTGCCACCGCTGCCGACCTGGCTCCAGTCCCGGCCGAAACGACTGCCGCGAAGGTGGAGACGGTCACGGTGACGGCCGGCCCGCACGCCGGGTCCGCCATCGAGTCGGGCGTCGAGAAGCTGCTCGCCGGGTTTCCCGACCCGTCGGTGGGCGCTGCCGCCCGGGAGGACGCGTTCGTCCCCTCTCCCGCCCCCGTCCCGGTGGAGGAGAGCGTGCCCGAGGAGACGGAAGCCGCGTACGACCTGCCGTATTACACCGCCCTGTACGGCGCGCCGTACGTACCGCTGCCGTTCGTCAACCACCACCGGACCCGCGTCAGATCCTGACGCCGCCGGCCCTCAGGTAGGCGAGGGGGTCGACATCACTGCCGAAGCCGGGCCCGGTCCGCACCTCGAAGTGCAGATGCGGGCCCGTGCTGTTGCCGGTGGACCCGGAGCGTCCGATGCGCTGGCCCGCCGACACGCCCTGACCCGCCTTCACGGAGATCGCGGACAGGTGGGCGTACTGCGTGTAGCGGCCGTCGGCGTGCCGGACGACCACCTGGTAGCCGAACGAACCGCCCCAGCCGGCGCTGACGACGCTGCCGCCCGCGACCGACTTCACGGAGGTGCCGGTGGGCACCGGGAAGTCGACGCCCGTGTGGTAGCCCTTCGACCAGGAGGAGCCCGAGGCGTGGTAGGGCGTCCCGGCCGAGGCGTTGACGGGGGCCACGAAACCGGAGGTCTTCCTCTCGGTCCTCTCGGCCCTGTCGGGCTTCTCCGCCCGGTCGGGCTTGGCCTTGTCCGTCGAGGGCTTCGGCGTCGCCCTGGGCTTCGGGGTAGCGGCGGGCTTCGACTTCGCCGCGGGCTTCCTGGTCTTCGTGGACGTCGAGGCGGACGATTCCTTGCTGTCCGCGGCGGCGGGAGCTCCGCGCAGGCTCAGTCGCTGCCCGGGGAGGATCAGGTCCGGGTCGGGGCCCACGGTCGTGCGGTTCGCGGTGTAGAGCCGCTGCCAGCCGCCCTGGACGTCCCGGGAGTCGGCGATGCCGGAGAGCGTGTCGCCGTGGAGGACGGTGTACATCTCGGCGGTGCCCGCCCGCGACTGGGGCGTGGTCTGCGGCTGCACGTCCTGCACGGAGCGCTTGGCGCCCTGGGCGCTCTTGCTCTGCGCGCTCTGCGAGGGCGCCGGTGCCTGTGCCGGGCTGATGTCGGGGGCGTCTCCGCCCCGGGTCAGACCGGCGCGGGTGGAGCACGTCGGCCAGGCGCCGGGCCCCTGGCCCTTGAGCACCTTCTCGGCGATGGCTATCTGCTGGTCCTTGGTGGCCTGATCCGCACGCTCCGCGTACGCCCTGCCGCCGTAGGCCTCCCAGGTGGACTGGCTGAACTGCAGCCCTCCGTAGTAGCCGTTGCCGGTGTTGATGCTCCAGTTGCCGCTGGACTCGCAGGCCGCGACCTCGTTCCAGGTGCTCACGTCGGCCGCGTGGGCCACACTGGTTCCGACGAACGGGAGCGCGATACCCGCGCCGCCTGCCGTGACGGTGAGGGAAGCGCGGTTGATCCTGTTCGGCTGATACCGGCGGTGCCGGCCGCTGATGGCCATGAAGGAGCCCCCCTCGACATGCTCAGGAGCGGCAAAAGTAAACGCTGCGAACCGGCCAGGACAAGAGGGCAATCAGCCGACCCGTCGCCCCAAGTGACCGGGAATCCACCCCGGTTGCGCGAGACGCTGAGGCGCGAGGGCCCTTTCCCGCGTACAGAAGGCTGCCAAGTCAGGGCGCCGGTACGGCGGACCGGCCTCGTCGTGTTCACGGCGGACCGGCTTCGTTGTGTTCACGGCGGACCCGCCTCATCGGGGTGCCGCCGGTCCGGTGACCGATGTCTCGCCGATCGGGCGATCCGGTGTGACACGGCCGCGGCGGCGTAATACTGGCTGGCAGTACGGCTTTACCGACTTAGAGCAGCTATGGGAGCCAACCGTATGAGCACTTCAGCCCAGATCGGCGTCACGGGTCTCGCGGTGATGGGGCGCAATCTCGCCCGCAACTTCGCACGCAACGGTTACACGGTCGCGTTGCACAACCGCACCGTGGCCAAGACGAACGCGCTGGTCGAGGAGTTCGGCCACGAGGGCGCGTTCGTGGCCGCCGAGACCGCGAAGGAGTTCGTCGAGGCGCTGGAGCGGCCGCGCCGTCTGGTGATCATGGTGAAGGCGGGTGAGCCGACCGACGCGGTGATCCAGGAGTTCGCCCCGCTCCTTGAGCCCGGCGACATGATCGTCGACGGCGGCAACGCCCACTTCGCAGACACCCGGCGCCGTGAGCGCGAGCTGCGCGAGCAGGGCATCCACTTCGTCGGCACCGGTGTCTCCGGCGGTGAGGAGGGGGCGCTGCTCGGCCCCAGCATCATGCCGGGCGGCTCGGTCGAGTCGTACGGCTCGCTGGGCCCGATGCTGGAGAAGATCTCCGCGAAGGCGGCCGACGGCTCCCCGTGCGTGACGCACGTCGGTCCCGACGGCGCCGGGCACTTCGTGAAGATGGTGCACAACGGCATCGAGTACGCGGACATGCAGCTGATCGGCGAGGCGTACCAGCTGCTGCGTGACGTGGCCGGCTACTCCCCCGCGCAGATCGCGGACATCTTCCGCACCTGGAACACGGGCCGGCTCGACTCCTACCTGATCGAGATCACCGCCGAGGTCCTGTCGCACGTGGACGCGGCGACGGGCAAGCCGTTCGTGGACGTGGTCGAGGACCGGGCGGAGCAGAAGGGCACCGGCCGCTGGACCGTGCAGATCGCGCTGGACCTGGGCGTGCCGGTGTCCGGCATCGCGGAGGCGGTCTTCGCCCGCTCGCTGTCCGGGCACGCGGGCCTGCGCGAGGCCTCGCGCGACCTCGCCGGTCCCACCGCGCGGCAGCTCGACGAGTCCGAGGCCGCGGCCTTCGCGGACCGGGTGGAGCAGGCGCTGTACGCGTCGAAGATCGTGTCGTACACGCAGGGCTTCCACGAGATCACCGCGGGCAGCGAGGAGTACGACTGGAACATCGACCTCGGCTCCGTCGCCGCCATCTGGCGCGGCGGCTGCATCATCCGGGCGGCCTTCCTGGACCGTATCCGCGCCGCGTACGACGCCCGGCCGGACCTGCCGAGCCTGCTGTCGGACGAGACGTTCGCGCAGGAGATCGGCGCCGCGCAGGACGACTGGCGCGAGGTGCTGGTGGCCGCGACGCGCCAGGGCGTTCCCACTCCCGGTTTCGCCGCGGCCCTCGCCTACTACGACGCGCTGCGCGCCGAGCGCCTGCCGGCCGCCCTCACGCAGGGGCAGCGGGACTTCTTCGGCGCGCACACCTACCGGCGCACCGACCGGGAGGGCTCGTTCCACACGCTGTGGGGCGGGGACCGCTCCGAGGTGGCCGGCTGATCGGGTTCGCGGACGACGGTGGCCCGGTGCGGAGGTTCCGCACCGGGCCACCGGTCCGTTGTCCGTTGTCCGTGGCGCCTAGACGGCCGGTCCCGGCTGGGGTTGCGGTGTCGGGTCGGGGCCCGGCGGCTGCGGGATCGGGGACGGCGACGGAACGGGATCCGGTGCCGGCACCGGACGGGGGCCCGGCTTAGGGACCGGGTCCGGGAAGGGCTGCGGTCGGTCGGGACCCGGGGTCGGGTCCGGCTTCACGGGGTCGGGATACGGATGGGTCATGCTGTCCTCCAGCCAGTCGGTACGTCGGCCCTGGACTTTTCCCACGCGTACCCGGCTCCCGCGCACCCACTCACCCCCTGGCGCACCGGATGGCGACCAGGTGGGCCAGGCAGAGCGGCGGATTCAGCCTCTGCGCGCCGCCTCCGCGCCGGCGGCGAGACCCGGGCGGGGGCTGGACAGGACCGGGATCGTGGTCGTGATCAGCCGCTGGGCGGGGGCCATGGACCCCTGGGCGAGGACGATCACGTCGGCGTCGGCGACCGCGTCGGCGGAGTTCGCCACCGCGCGGGCACAGCCGTCGAGGTCACCCGCCTCGAAGAGTGCCCACGCGTCGACGAGGACGGTACGGACGTCGACGGCCCGCCCGGCGGCGCGGGCCTCTTCCTCGACGAGGGCCACCGTGGGCGCCAGGGTGCTCTCCAGCGAGGCGAGGACGACGACACGCGGGCCGGTGGCCACCGCGGAGGCGGCCATCGGACGGTCCGCGCGCAGGACGGGCACCTCGGCGCCGGCGCGCTCGGCGACGGCGCCGATGGTCGAGCAGGTGCACAGTACGGCCGCCGCGCCCTGGGCGACGGCCCGGTCGAGCACCGCCCGCACCTCGCCCGCCATCGCCTCGGGTCCGTCCCGCCGGGCGCCGGCCAGCAGTTCCTCGGCGACCAAGTGGCGCAGTTCCAGGCCTTGGTGGTCCTCGTCGCGCAGTGCGTCGAAGACGGGGATGTGCGCGGGCGAGGTGTGCAGCAGGGCGAGCGGCCCGTGCCGTGGTCCCGTCGGCGGCCGTACGGGCATCAGAAGCGGCCCGGATGCGCGTCGAGCCAGTCCATCGCGGCCCTCAGCAGCTCCGGCTGCACCGCCGGCGCCTCCTGGGGATGACGCTCCGCCCACTTCACGACGTACGGGCAGAGCGGCGCGACCACGATGTCCTCGCGCGCGGCGATGGCGTACAGCTCGCGGGCGAGGGAGCCGGCGATGCCCTTGCCCTCGTGCGCGGGCTCCACGATCGTGTGCACCGGGACGAGTGCGCGGGCGGGCGACTCCAGGACGAAGTACTCGATGCGGCCCACCACTTCGTCCCCGTCGAGCGCCTCAAGGAGGCCACCCGCACGGTTGTCGCGGATCTCGATGTCGCTCATGGTCACCACTCCTTGTGTTCCTCTGGGTGTTCCTCCGGCGGGGTCGTGTCCGCCCGGTGGATCAGACGGACACGGCCTGCGGGCTGCGCTCCTGGTCCGAGCCCGGTACGGGCATGGACGGGTCGGCGCCGAGGGCCACGATCCGGTTGTCGCGGTCCACGTGCACGACCCGCGGCCGCAGTGCACGTGCCTCGGCGTCGGAGACCTGAGCGTAACTGATGATGATCACGAGATCACCGGGGTGGACGAGATGGGCCGCCGCCCCGTTGATGCCGATGACCCCCGAGCCGCGTTCCCCCTCGATGACGTACGTCTCCAGGCGGGCGCCGTTGGTGACGTCGACGATGTGGACGAGCTCGCCGGGCAGCAGATCGGCCGCGTCCAGCAGATCGGCGTCGATGGTGACGGAGCCGACGTAGTGCAGGTCGGCCTGGGTGACGGTGGCTCGGTGGATCTTGGACTTGAACATGGTGCGCAGCATCGAGGTACTCCCGGAACTAGGCTCCCTGCCTGCGTTTTTGCAGGTCAAGGGCTGTTTCCATACCTTACAACGAGTCGCGGGTCCGGGTAGCTTTCCCTAGAATTTCCAGGACTTACGCTGACCACTTGCTGACCGGTGTCCATTCCTGCGCCTGGCGGGGCCGCCGTCCATCGCGCACGCCTGAGCTCCCACGTGCCGCAGCGGCCCTGAGTCGCGTCAGTCGAGGGCGTGGCTGCGGCCGGTCCGCAGGATCTCCTCGGAGAGCTCGGGCTCGACGTGGCGTACGGCGCGGGCGAGCACCAGCGCGCCGACCATTTCGCTGAGCAGGCGGACTGCCCTGTGGCGGGCCTCGCCCGGGTCGAGCTCGTGCCCCTTCTCCTCGGCCTCGCGCAGGAACTCGGCGGCGAAGCCGGTGAGGTAACCCTCGACGCCTTCGGCGTACGCGCTCTGCACGGCTTCGTCGTGCCGTCCGGCGTCGGTGACCAGGGAGGCGG
Organism: Streptomyces sp. NPDC088747; assembly: GCF_044751025.1. NCBI lineage: Bacteria > Bacillati > Actinomycetota > Actinomycetes > Kitasatosporales > Streptomycetaceae > Streptomyces > Streptomyces sp. NPDC088747. Next base: position 291,289 of record NZ_JBIVKZ010000004.1, on the reverse strand, counting down.
AGGGGCAGCCGCCGTCCTGGGCGTCACGGTGCGCGGTGGACAGGTACCCGGCCACGAGCCGCTCCAGCGGAGAACCGCCCTGCCCCGGACCGTCCTCGACCGTCCGGGCCAGGACCCCGAGCGAGGCGGCGAAGGAGGCGCCGCACACCTCCACGACCAGGTCGTTCTTGGACGCGAAGTGGTTGTAGAAGCCGCCGTGGGTGAGTCCGGCCTCCTTCATCAACTCGGCGATGCCGACCGCGTCGATGCCCTGCGAGCGGAACATGCGGCCCGCCGCTTCAAGGATGTTCTGCCGGTTGCGCGCCTTGTCCTCCTTGGTGATCCGCGGCATGGCCGTCCTCTCGCGTCACTCTCGACTTGACCTTTTCAATGATGCCTCTCATCATAACAAGAGCTTTCAATGATGCCCATCATCAATAACCCATGGAACGGGAGCGTCATGCGCGCCATCGCCTACGACCAGCACGGAGAAGCCGGGCAAGTACTACGCCTGAGTGAGCGGCCAGCTCCCGCTGCGCCCGCGGCCGGGCAGGTGCGGGTGCGGGTGCTGTCCCGGCCGATCCACCCCGGCGACCTGGCGGGAGTGCAGGGCTTTCCGGGTGCGCCGCGAGGGCGGTTCCCCACGCCCCGCGTTCCCGGCCTGGAGGGAATGGGCGTCGTCGAGACCGTCGGCGAGGGCGTGCGGGAACTGCTGCCCGGTCAGCGGGTCGCCTTCTTCCCGGTGCCGGGCGCGTGGAGCGAACTCCTCACGGCACCGGCCGAACTGGTGGTGCCACTGCCCGAGGGCCTCAGCGACGGGACCGCGGCCCTGATGCTGGTCAACCCGCTCACCCTGCTCACTCTGCTGCGGGCGGTCGAGGACGCCCAGCGCGGCCAGGCCGGTCCGGTGGTGCAGACGGCCGCCGGTTCGTCGGTGGGAAAGCTGGTCAGCGCCGCGGCGCTCAAGCACGGCATCCCGCTGGTCAACCTGGTACGCAGTGCTTCGGGGGCGCAGAGCCTGCGGCAGCGTTTCCCCACGCTGCCGACCATCTCGACGGCCGACGCGGACTGGCGCACCCAGGTCCGGGACGCGACCGGCGGCCGGGGTGCTCAGGTCGTACTGGACGCGGTGGGCGGATCGCTGACCGGTGAGCTGGCCGGGCTGCTCGACGACGGCGGCACGCTGATCACGTACGGACAGCTCGGTTCCGGCAGCACGCCGCTGGAGTCGCTCGCGCTGACACCGCGGGCCCTGACCGTGCGGGGCGTGTCCATCGGCCAGTGGATGACCCGCACGCCCGAGGAACGGGCCGAGGACGTCGCCTTCGCCGCCCGTCTGGCCGCGACCGCCCCGGAACTCTTCGAGGTCGCGGCCGACTACGACCTCGCCGACTTCGCGCAGGCCATCGACCATGTCCGCCGCCCCGGCAAGAGCGGAACCGTCCTGCTCACCAGCCCCGCATCCTGAACCCCACGAAGGGCACCGCCATGAAGATCGGCACCCTCGGCGCCGGAACCGTCGCCCAGGCCATCGCCCGCCACGCCGTGGCCCACGGCCACCAGGTCGTACTGAGCAACAGCCGCGGCCCCGCCTCCCTTGCCGCACTCGCCGAAGAACTCGGACCGCTCGCCCACGCCGGCACGCCGGAGGAAGCCGCCGCGGCGGAACTCGTACTCCTCGCCGTCGGCTGGCCCCGGATCCCGGACGCGACAGCCGGCCTGCCGCACTTCGACGGACGCATCGTCATCGACGCCACCAACCAGTTCGACTCCCTGCCTCCGCACCCGAAGATCGCCGACCTGGGCGAGCTGACCGGCAGCGAGTACGTCGCCTCGCTGCTGCCCGGAGCCCGCGTCGTCAAGGCGTTCAACACCCTCTACGGCCAGTACATCGCCGCCGACCCGCGCCACCAGGCGGGACGCCGGCTGCTGTTCCTCGCCGGTGACGACGCCGACGCCAAGACGACCGTCGAGGACCTCACCGCCGCCTTCGGGTTCGCCCCCGTCGACCTCGGCTCCTTGCGCGAGGGCGGACGCCTCATGCAACTCGGCGGCCCGCTCTCCGCCCTCCACGCCCTCAAGCAGGACTGAGCCGGACCTCGCCCGGTCCTCGCCCAGCTCCTCATCCACCCCTCCGTACAAGGAAGTTGCCCATGACCACCCAGCCCCTGCTGCAGCCCGTCCGCCTCGGCGCGCTGGAACTCCCCAACAGCGTCGTCATGGCCCCCATGACCCGCGCCCGCGCTCAGAACACCGAGCTGGCCCCCACCGACCTGCACGCGACCTACTACGCGCAGCGCGCCAGCGCCGGACTGATCGTCACCGAGGGAACCTGGGTCAGCCCCGACGCGATCGGCTTCATCCACGTCCCCGGCATCTACACCGACACGCAGACCGCCGGCTGGACGAAGGTCACCGAGGCCGTCCACGGGGCGGGCGGGCTGATCGTCTCCCAGCTCGGCCACGTCGGGGCGGCCTCCCACCCCGACCACCTCGAAGGCCGTCTGCCCGCCGGACCCTCGGCCATCAACCCCGGCGAGAAGTCCTTCACCCCCTCCGGCCCGAAGGACACCCTCACGCCGCGCGCCTACACCGCCGCCGAGATCGCCGGCACCATCGCCGACTACCGCCGAGCGGCCGAGAACGCCCGCCGCGCCGGCTTCGACGGCGTGGAGATCCACGCCCAGGTGTCCCACTTGATCCCGCAATTCCTCAACCCCCGCCTCAACCAGCGCACCGACGCTTACGGAGGCAGCAGCGAGAAGCGTGCCCAGCTCCTGCTCGACATCCTCGACGCCGTCACCGACGTGTGGGGCAGTGACCGCGTCGGCGTGAAAATGTCCCCGGGCTGGACCAGCGGAACCGCGTTCACCGCGGACGAGGAGACACTCGCCGACTACGACCAGCTGCTCAAGAAGCTCAACGACAGCGACCTGGCCTACCTGCACCTCCTGGGCACCCCCGGCACCATCGAGGAGCGCATCGCCCTCTACTCCCGCTACCGCGCCCACTACCAGGGCAACATCGTCGCCAACCTCGGCTTCACCCAGGCCCTCGGCAACGAGATCCTCGACCACGGCATCGTCGACGCGGTCTCCTTCGGCGCCCCCTTCATCGCCAACCCCGACCTGGTCGAACGCTTCACGCAGGGCCACCCACTGGCCGACGACGACCAGGAGACCCACTACGCCGGTCACACCGAGGGTTACACCGACTACCCCGCCTTCACCGCCAACTGAGCAAGGAAGATCTCCGCGAGGTCCCCCTCGCAGGCGTAGGCGGCTGCCGGCCTATGGCCCTGTCCCGGTCCGCGACGAGCGCGACGTAGGCGCTGCACCCTGTACGCCGCTGTCGCGGACCGGGACCACGGAAGATCCTGTTCGTGCTCCACACGACGGACCCGAGGGCCCCACCTGGTACAGAGACCGCCAGGGCGTGCTGGCGTAGTTCGATTTCCTGCCCTTTGTCGAACTCACCCCCTCGTCTCCGTGCGGCAGTGTCACTGCCCGCTGCCCCTCTACCCGGAAGCAGCACATGAACCGCGCCACGGCAGTCCGCACCGCCTCCGCCGACGCCCGCCGAGGTACGGCGGGCGTCGGGCCGGTGCTACGCCCCCGTGTCCCCGAAGGCGGCGGTCCGCGTCACGCCGCGATCTCCGGTTCCTTCGGACGGGCGGCGTTCGCGAACTGCGTCCGGTACAGCTCCGCGTACCGTCCGTCCGCCGTCAGGAGTTCGTCGTGCGTGCCGCGCTCGACGATCCGTCCGGCCTCGACGACGAGGATCAGGTCGGCGGCTCGCACGGTGGAGAGCCGGTGTGCGATCACCACGGCGGTCCGGCCGGCCAGGGCCTCGGTCAGTGCCTCCTGGACGGCCGCTTCCGAGGTGTTGTCGAGGTGGGCGGTGGCCTCGTCGAGGATGACGACGCGCTGGCGGGCCAGGAGCAGCCGGGCGATGGTCATGCGCTGGCGTTCGCCGCCGGAGAGCCGGTAGCCGCGTTCGCCGACGACCGTGTCGAGCCCGTCGGGCAGGGAACGCACGAGGTCTTCGAGGCGGGCACGCCGCAGTACGTCCCACAGGTCGTCCTCGGTCGCGGACGGGCGGGCCAGCAGCAGGTTCGCCCGCACCGAGTCGTGGAACAGGTGCCCGTCCTGCGTGACCATGCCGAGGGTGTCGCGCATCGACTCCGCGCTCAGGTCGCGTACGTCGACGCCGCCGATGCGGACGACGCCCTCGTCCGTGTCGTACAGCCGGGGCAGCAGTTGCGCGATGGTCGACTTCCCGGCGCCGGACGAGCCGACGAGGGCGACGGTCTGGCCGGGTTCGGCGCGGAAGGAGACCCCGTGCAGGACTTCGGCGCCGCCTCGGGTGTCGAGGGAGGCGACCTCCTCCAGGGAGGCGAGGGAGACCTTATCGGCGGACGGGTAGCCGAAGCGGACGCCGTCGAACTCCACACCCGCGGGGCCCTCCGGTACCTTCCGCGCGTCCGGCTTCTCCTCGATGAGCGGCTTGAGGTCGAGCACCTCGAAGACGCGCTCGAAGCTCACGAGGGCGCTCATGACCTCGACGCGTGCCCCCGCGAGTGAGGTGAGCGGCGCGTAGAGGCGGGTCAGCAGCAGTGCCAGGGAGACGACGGCACCCGGCTCCAGACTGCCGCGCAGCGCGTACCAGCCGCCGAGGCCGTAGACCAGCGCGAGGGCCAGCGCCGAGACGAGGGTCAGGGCCGTGATGAAGGCGGACTGCGCCATCGCCGTACGCACGCCGATGTCCCGCACCCGCCGGGCGCGCTCCGCGAATTCGGCGGACTCGTCCGCGGGGCGCCCGAAGAGCTTGATGAGGGTCGCGCCGGGGGCGGAGAACCGTTCGGTCATCCGGGTGCCCATCGAGGCGTTGAGGTCCGCGGCCTCCCGTGTGAGGCGGGCCATCCGGGTGCCCATCCGCCGGGCCGGCACCACGAACACGGGCAGCAGCGCGAGGGCGAGCAGCGTGATCTGCCAGGACAGGGTGAGCATCACGACGAGGGTGAGGACCAGGGTCACGACGTTGCTGACGACGCCCGACAGGGTGTTGCTGAAGGCGCGTTGGGCTCCGATGACGTCGTTGTTGAGGCGGCTGACGAGGGCGCCGGTGCGGGTGCGGGTGAAGAACGCGACCGGCATGCGCTGCACATGGTCGAAGACCGCCGTCCGCAGATCGAGGATCAGTCCCTCGCCGAGCGTCGAGGAGAGCCAGCGGCCGAGGAGCCCAAGCGCCGCCTCGGCGAACGCGAGGGCCGCGATCAGCACGGCGAGGTTGATGACGGTGCTCTCGTCGCCGCCGGACACGATCACGTCCACGACGCGGCCCGCGAGCACCGGCGTCGCGACGGCGAGCAGCGCGGTCGCGACGCTGAGCACGACGAACTGGCCGATGCGGCGGCGGTGCGGCCGGGCGAAGGCGGCGATACGGCGCAGGGTCGCCCGGTCGAAGGGGCGGCGTTCGGGCTGCGCGTTCATGACGCTGTGCAGCTGTGTCCAGGCTGTGGTCTCCATGCTCATGCGGAAGACGTTAGAACCTCGACCAATGTTGAGGTCAACCGTTCGGCACGGCTTTGCTCACCTTGCTCGCCGCATCCGTCACTTCCGTCGCCTCACTCCTTCCATATGACACGCCCCATCTCCCGCACCTTGCCCAGCACGTCAGCCGCCGTCTCCGCGCCCGCAACCCCACGTTGGTGCGCGGTGGAAAAGGTGTCCCGATGTGACAGCCGTACGACTCCCCCAGGAGTTCCCCAGTCGCACCGCCTTCCGGTCGGCTCTCCGCTCGTCCGTCCGGCCGGTCCTCTGCCTGCTTCCGCTCGCTCTGGTGATCGTGGTCGCCGTGCGGCACTGGTCCGTGCTCACCGAGGGCTTCCACCACCTGGCCACCGCCCAGTGGCCCTGGCTCGTGGCCGCGGCCGCCGCGACCTGCGGGACCTGGGTCGCGGCCGCCGTGACCCGCCAGGGCGCGGTGATGGAACGGCTGCCGCTGCGCCGGCTCCTCGCCACGCAGGTCGCGGCGGGCGCCGCCAACCATCTCTTTCCCACGGGCCTGGGCGCGAGCGCGGTCAACCTGCGGTTCATGACGGTGTGCGGGGTGCCGCTCGCCCGCTCGTCCGCCGCGCTCGCGCTGTACCTGTGCGCCGAGTCGATAGCCCGGGTGAGCCTGCTGGCCGGCCTGCTGATCGCCTTCCCCGGCGCGCTGCGGCTCGGTGGTCTCCTGCCGGACGGGGCGGTCGGGCCCCTGCTGCTCGGCGGCGCCGTGGTGCTCTGCGTCGCGGCGGCGGCTCTCCTGCTGATACGGCGGGTGCGTACGGCCGTCTTCGGCTTCCTGCGTACCGCGCTCGGCGAGGCCCGCTCGGTGCACACCCGGCCGGTCCGCGCGCTGGCCCTGTGGGGCGGTTCGCTCGCCTTCCCCGCGCTCCAGGCAGCCGGACTGGTCGCGGTGGGAATGGCGTTGGGGCTGCCGGTGCCGGCCGCGTACATGGTGGTCGCCTATCTCGCGGCGACGGTCGCGGTCGCCCTGGTGCCGACTCCGGGCGGCATCGGCTCGGTGGAGGCCGCGCTGATCATCGCGCTGGTCGCGGCGGGCGGTCCGGTGGCCGTGGCGACGGCGGTCGTGCTGGCGTACCGGATCATCACGGTGTGGGCGCCGCTGCTGCCGGGGGCGTTGACGCTGGGGGCGCTGGTCCGGCTGAAGGTGATCTGAGCCTGTGCGGGTCGGCCGCGAGGGGTGGGGGCTGACCAGGTCGGCCACCGAGGGGCGGGGCTCGACCCGGCCAGCCGCCGAGGGGCGGGGTCTGATCCGGCTGGCCACCGAGGGGCGGGGGTGTCCCGGCCAGCAACCGAGAGGCAGGGGTGTCCCGGCCGGCCGTCGAAAGACAGGATCCGTCCCAGCCAACCGCCGAGAGGCAGGATCTGCCCCGGCCAACCGCCGAAAGACAGGATCCGTCCCAGCCAACCGCCGAGAGGCAGGATCTGCCCCGGCCAACCGCCGAAAGACAGGATCCGTCCCAGCCAACCGCCGAAGGGCCGACATCCGTCTCGGCCAACCGCCGAAACGCAGAGGGTGTCCCGGTCGGCCGCCGAAACGCAGGATCCGTCCCAGCCAACCGCCGTTGGTCAGGATCCGTCCTGGACCGGCAACGCCCTTACCAGGTCACGGACATGGGCGTCGATGCGGCAGGATGAGTGGTCGCCCCGGATGACGGACGTCGGTCCGGGGATGATCGTGCGTTCCCCGGATTCGAGCAGGTGGCAAGTGACGACACTTCACAGCGGGCCCGTGGGCCTTTCCTTCGGTCACCAGGGAGGCGGCCGATGAACCGAACCGTCACCCTGGACGACTGGATGCTCGCCGCGACAGCCGTGGTCGCGGGCATCCTGGCCGCGTTCCTCTCCCGCATGCTGCTGCGCTGGCTCGGCAAGCACGCGCTGCGCACCAACTGGAGCGGCGACGACCTGGTCGTCGCCGCGCTGCGGACCCTCGTCCCCTGGGGGGCGACAGCGGGCGGGATCGCGTCGGCGGCCGCGGTCCTTCCGCTGACCCCGTCGGTCGGGCACAACGTCAACCGGACCCTGACGGTGCTCCTCATCCTGGTCGCCACGGTCGCCGCGGCCCGGTTCGTCGCCGGTCTGGTCAGGTCGCTGGCCCAGTCCAGGTCGGGCGTCGCCGGGTCCGCCACCATCTTCGTCAACATCACCAGGGTCGTGGTGCTGGCGATGGGCTTCCTCGTGATGCTCCAGACGCTGGGCATCTCGATAGCGCCGCTGCTCACCGCCCTGGGCGTGGGAGGCCTGGCGGTCGCGCTGGCCCTCCAGGACACCCTCGCCAACCTCTTCGCGGGCGTGCACATCCTCGCCTCGAAGACGATCCAGCCCGGCGACTACATCCGCCTCAGCAGCGGCGAGGAGGGCTACGTCGTCGACATCAACTGGCGCAACACCACGGTCCGCCAGCTCTCCAACAACCTGGTCATCATCCCCAACGCCCAGCTCGCGGGCACCAACATGACCAACTTCAACCGCCCCGAGCAGCAGATGACGCTCCTGGTCCAGGTGGGCGTCGGCTACGACAGCGACCTCGACCACGTCGAGCGCGTGACCACCGACATCGTCGCCGAGGTGATGACGGAGATCACCGGCGCCGTTCCCGACCACGAGCCCGCCGTCCGCTTCCACACCTTCGGCGACTCCCGCATCAGCTTCACGGTGATCCTCGGCGTCGGGGAGTTCAGCGACCAGTACCGGATCAAGCACGAGTTCATCAAGCGCCTGCACAAGCGGTACCGGGAGGAAGGGATCAGGATCCCGGCGCCCACCCGGACCGTCGCGCTGCAGCAGGGCGGTACGGCCCTCTCCGAGGAGGCCATCCAGGCAGCCGTCTTCCCGGAGATCACCGTCTCCGGCATCCCGCAGCAGCGGGAGGAGAGCAACCCGGCGGCGCAGCCTCCGCACGCCTCCCGGGGCTGAGCCGGGCGAACCTGCCCGCCCGGCGGTGGCCGGTGAACGCGGGCCCCTGTCGAGAGGGGCCCGCTCACGAGATATCTTGATGTCGAGCAATGTTGCAGACGTGGAGCGGAGCACCCGGTGACTGACTCGACCATCATCTACACGCACACTGACGAGGCCCCGGCCCTGGCGACGTATTCGTTCCTGCCGGTGGTCCAGGCGTACGCCTCGCAGGCGGGTGTCACTGTGGAGACCCGTGACATCTCGCTGGCCGGGCGCATCATCGCCCTCTTCCCCGAGTTCCTGGACGAGGACCGGCGCATCCCGGACGCGCTCGCGGAGCTCGGTGAGCTGGCGAAGACGCCCGGGGCGAACATCATCAAGCTGCCGAACGTCTCGGCCTCGGTCCCCCAGCTCAAGGCCGCGATCGTCGAGCTGCAGGGGCAGGGCTACGCGCTTCCGGACTACCCGGAGGACCCGAAGTCGGACGAGGAGCGCGACATCCGCGCCCGGTACGACAAGGTCAAGGGCAGCGCCGTGAACCCGGTGCTGCGTGAGGGCAACTCCGACCGCCGGGCGCCCGCGTCGGTCAAGAACTACGCGAAGACCCACCCGCACCGCATGGGCAAGTGGACGCCGGACTCGAAGACGAACGTCGCCACCATGGGCGTGGACGACTTCCGCTCCACCGAGAAGTCCGTCGTGATCTCCGCGCCGGGCTCGCTCCGTATCGAGCTGACCGGTGACGACGGCTCCACCACCGTGCTGCGCGAGTCGGTACCCGTGCTGGCGGACGAGGTGGTGGACGCGTCCGTGCTGCACGTCGCGCCGCTGCGGGAGTTCCTCACCGCGCAGATCGCCCGTGCCAAGGCCGAGGGCGTGCTGTTCTCGGTGCACCTCAAGGCCACGATGATGAAGGTCTCGGACCCGATCATCTTCGGCCATGTCGTGCGCGCCTTCTTCCCGAAGACCTTCACCAAGTACGGCGAGACGTTCGCCGCCGCCGGTCTGACCCCGAACGACGGTCTCGGCGGCATCTTCAAGGGCGTGGAGTCGCTGCCCGAGGCCGCCGAGATCAAGGCGTCCTTCGACGCCGAGCTCGCCGACGGCCCGGCGCTGGCGATGGTCGACTCCGACAAGGGCATCTCCAACCTGCACGTGCCCTCCGACGTGATCGTCGACGCGTCGATGCCGGCGATGATCCGCACCTCCGGTCACATGTGGGGCCCCGACGGCCAGGAGAAGGACACCCTCGCGGTGCTGCCGGACAGCAGCTACTCGGGCGTCTACCAGGTCGTCCTCGACGACTGCCGCGCCAACGGCGCCTTCGACCCGGCGACCATGGGCACGGTCCCGAACGTCGGCCTGATGGCGCAGAAGGCCGAGGAGTACGGCAGCCACGACAAGACCTTCGAGATCGCGACCACCGGCACGGTCCGCCTCGTCGACGAGGCCGGGAACGTCGTCCTGGAGCAGGCCGTATCCGCCGGCGACATCTTCCGCGCCTGTCAGACCAAGGACGCGCCGATCAGGGACTGGGTGAAGCTGGCCGTCACCCGCGCCCGCGCCACCGGCGACCCCACGGTGTTCTGGCTGGACGAGACCCGCGCGCACGACGCCGTGCTCATCGAGAAGGTCGAGCGCTACCTTCCGGAGCACGACACCGAGGGCCTGGACATCCGCGTCATGTCCCCGGTCGAGGCGACGAAGCTCTCCGTGGAGCGCATCCGGCGCGGCGAGAACACGATCTCCGTCACCGGCAACGTACTGCGTGACTACCTCACCGACCTCTTCCCGATCCTGGAGCTGGGCACCAGCGCCAAGATGCTCTCGATCGTCCCGCTGATGGCGGGCGGCGGCCTCTTCGAGACGGGCGCCGGCGGCTCCGCGCCGAAGCACGTGCAGCAGCTGGTCCGGGAGAACTACCTGCGCTGGGACAGCCTCGGCGAGTTCCTCGCGCTGGCGTCCAGCTTCGAGCACCTCGCGACGACCACGGGCAACGCGCGCGCCCAGGTCCTCGCCGACACCCTCGACCGCGCGACGGCGACGTTCCTGAACGAGGACAAGTCGCCGACCCGTCGCGTCGGCGGCATCGACAACCGCGGCAGCCACTTCTTCCTGTCCCTCTACTGGGCGCAGGAGCTGGCCCGGCAGACCGACGACGCCGACCTCGCCAAGGTCTTCGGCCCGGTCGCCGAGACGCTCACCGCGCAGGAGCGGACGATCGTCGACGAGCTGAACGCGGTGCAGGGCTCCCCCGCCGAGATCGGCGGCTACTACCAGCCCGACCCGGCGAAGGCCGCCAAGATCATGCGACCGTCGGCCACCTGGAACGACACGCTGGCGACCCTCGCCTGACGTACGTCCGCGGACCCTGGTCCGCGACTCGCACCGCCCCGGCCGGATTTTCCGGCCGGGGCGGTCGCGTGAGGCGGGTTGCGCGGAGGCGCCGCCGGTGTCAGGCGGCGGTTCTGGCGACGCTCAGGCTGGGCATGCCCGCGTTGCGCAGCCGCAGCACGCTCCCGTTCAGCCTCATCAGGGGCTGTACGAGGAGGTCCACCACGACCAGGAAACAGACGGTGCCGATGCCCACCGGGCCGCCCAGCAGGTATCCGCCGACCAGGAGCAGCAGTTCGGTGCTGAACTTGGCGGCCCAGAACGGCCAGCGCCAGTGCTCGGTCATGCTGATCGCCACGAGGTCCATGGCCCGGATGCCGATGCCGCTGATGATGATCAGCGAGGAGCCGTACGCGCACAGCAGGCTGCCGAGCACCATCAGGACAGGGTCGGGAAGGGGCAGTCCGGCGAGGTCCCAGGCCCGCATGAGGTCGATCATGCTGCCGCAGAAGAGGAAGGTGACGAACGGCGAGAGCACCGGGCGGCGGCGGTTCCAGGCCGCCCAGACGGCGATGCACAGGGCGGCGAACAGCGCCTGGGCGATCCCGATGGTCAGCGGCAGGTGTTCGAGCAGGCCGAGGGCGAAGACGTCGAGCGGGTCGGTGCCCAGATCCGCTCTGATGAAGCACGCGGCACCGTAGGAGAAGAACACGCATCCGGCCAGGTAGGCCGCGACCCGGGCTCTCTCGAAGCCGCGTAACTGTTTCATCCCGGGTATCACCGGCTTTGCCATGTACGTGCCTCCACGAGGTCGGGCAACTGGCACAGGACAGTGCTGAACCACCTGCCGGGGCGGTGAGCGCCCCGGCAGGGTCGGGCAGGCGGTCGCGTGGTGAGGTCGGGCCGTGAGTCAGGCGTTGATGTCGCGACGGGCGAAGGCCCGCATTCCCACGGCCAGTGCCACCGCCGTGGCGGCGAGCAGGATGATCACGCCGAGGACGTCGAAGCCCTCGCGCAGCGGATGGGTGCCCTGCGCCCAGTAGAAGGGGGTGATCCGCTGGAGGAAGTGCGCGCCGTCGATCTGTGAGGCGATCGCGTTGAGCACGTAGGTGCCCACCGCGACCGCACTGGTGGCGCCGAGGGTGACCGGCCGGTTCCCGGTGAAGGCGCCGATGGAGAGGGCCAGCGCGCCGAAGAACAGGGCGAGCAGGCCGAGTTGGACGGCGCCGGCGATGATGTTCCCGGCCGGTACGTCCATGTCCTGGGAGGACGCCAGGGCCATCACCTCCAGACCGATCAGCACGGTCAGGGCGAGGACCGCGACGAACAGGGCGCCGAAGCGCTCAAGTCCCAGGCGCCCGCGGGTGATCGGGTAGGCGAGGTAGAGGTCGAGGACCCCGGACTGCTCCTGGGCCGCCACAGCCCTCGTACCGGTGGAGATGGCGAAGATGAGGAGCAGCAGGGGTCCGAGCAGGCCGAAGACCGTGCCCTCCAGGAAGCCGGCGCCGCTGGAGAGGTCGTCGAAGTTCATGGCGCCGGACATGCCGGAGGGGAGTGAGTCCAGCGAGTCGGCCTGGTTCTTCACCTGGGAGTAGGACGAGGTGTAGATGGCGGTCACCAGCGCGACGCCGAGTCCCCAGAGCAGCAGCCCGCGCCGCTGGTCGCGAACCGCCTTGCCGAACACGGGGAGTTCAGTGGACAACGGGGGCGCCTTCCTTGACGTACTCGTCCATGAAGAGGGATTCGAGGTCCGGCTTGTGGCAGAACAGTGCCTCGACGCGGTAGCGGGCGGCCTGTTTGACCAGGGCGTCGACGCTGCCGTCGACGGTGCAGTGCAGCGTGTGGCCGTCGGCCCGGACGGCACCGACGTGTTCGAGACCGGCGAAGTCCTCGGTGCTGAAGTCTTCGGCGAAGCGGATCTCGACCTGGCTGACGGCCTGTTGCTGGAGCGCGGCGACGGTGCTGATGGTGACCAGCCGGCCGTCCTTGATGATGGCGACCCGCTCGGCGACCTCCTGCACCTCGCTGAGGATGTGGGAGGACATGAAGACCGTCTGTCCGTGGTCCTTTGCCTCGGTGACGAGGTTGAGGAAGACCTGCTGCATCAGGGGGTCCAGGCCGCTGGTGGGTTCGTCGAGCACCAGGAGCGCGGGCCGGTGCATGAACGCCTGGACGATGCCGACCTTCTGCTTGTTGCCCTTGGAGAGGTTCTTCACCTTGCGGGAGCGGTCGAGTTCCAGCCGGTCGGCGAGTTCGGTCACCCAGGCCTGGTCCACGCTGCCCTGGAGCCGGGCGAAGAAGGCGAGCAGCTCTCCGACGTTCTCGGAGCCGTCCAGGACGAGTTCGCCGGGCAGGTACCCGAGCTGGGCCCGCAACTCCGCTCCCTGGGCCACCGGGTCGAGCCCGAGGACCCGGATGGTGCCGGACGTGGGGCGGATGAGGTCCAGGATCATTTTCATGGTCGTCGTCTTCCCGGCCCCGTTGGGACCGAGGAATCCGAAGATCTCCCCGCGCTGCACGGTGAGGTCGAGATCCGCGACGCCTCGGCCGCCGGGGTACCGCTTGCTGAGACCGGACGTCTCGATGGCGGCTAAGGTCACTTCTTTCCTCCGTTGAGAAGCCGTTGCTCCCGGTGACGGGCCAGCAGCGGCGGGAGTTCGCGTTGCATCCAGCGGTACAGGTCCGCGACGTTCTCCAGGCGCTCCCGGCGGGCCGGGGTGTCCTGTGCGAGGAGTTCGCTGCCCTTCTCCAGCACCTTGAGGATGTTGGAGACGGCGGCGAGTCGCTCGAACACCGAGTCGACCCAGCCGCTGTCGTTGATCCGGTAGAACGTGCGCCGGTCGCCCGGGGCCGAGATCTTCTCCACCAGCCCCGCCTGGATCAACTGCCGGGTCGACGTGGAGATCGACGCCTTGCTCGCCTGCAGTGTCTCCGCCAGCTGACCCGCCGTCTGCTCCGGTGGATCACAGATCAGCAGCCAACCGATGACGCGACCGGAGATCCTCGGAAGACCGGCGTCCTGTTCGAAGTACAGGGCCACGTCCTCGGCGAAACGCACCGCCTCGTCGTGTGTGATAGCCATGATGTTCAGCGTATTCCGAACGTACTGTATCTGCAATACAAGCGGAACCGGAGTCACCCGTATCGGTGACCGGCACGCACGAGCCGACACCGACGGCTCGGGTGGGACGGCTAGGGCACCACCGTGCGGGCCAGGTCCTGGGTCAACCGGTCGAGGAGGGCGTCGCGGTGCTCCTGGAGGAAGAAGTGACCGCCGTTGTAGGTGTGCTGGGCGAACCCGCCCATGCCGTGGTGCCGCCAGCCCCGCATCTCCTCGTCGCTGGCCTCCGGGTCCTCGCTGCCGCAGAGCGCGGTGATCGGGCAGCGCAACGGCCGCTCGGCGCGGTAGCGGTAGGTCTCCAGCATGGTGATGTCGCCGCGCAGCACCGGCAGATAGAGGGCCCGCATCTCCGGATCCCGGCGGATCTGGGCCGGCACCGCGCGGAAGCGGCGGTCCAGGGCGTCCAGGAACTCCTCGTCGGAGAGCAGATGGGACATCCGGCCGGGCTGGGGGATCTCCGGTGTGGTCCGCGCCGAGACCGTCAGGTGGGAGGCCTCCAGCCGGTGCGTACGCCGGAGTTCCCTCGCCACCTCGTAGGCGATGAGCGCACCCAGGCTGTGGCCGAACAGGGCGAACGGGCGGTCGAGCGCCGGTGCCAGCGCCCCCGCTGCCTCCCTGGCCAGGGCCAGCAGGTCGGTCCGCGGCTCCTCCCGCAGCCGCACCTCACGCCCCGGCAGCCGCAGCAGCCATACGTCGATCCAGTCGGGCAGTCCGGCCACCCAGCCGTGGAACACGGTGGTGCCTCCCCCGGCGTACGGCACGCAGAGCAGCCGCAGCGCGGCGTCGTCCCGGGGCTCCGGGCGGAGCACCCATCTGGGGTCGACCGCCTGACGGGCGGCCGAAACCGGTGTCTGCATCGGTGAGTTCCCCCTTCGGTACGGGTCAGGCGAGGTCGGCGCTGGTCTTCTCGTAGCGGTGCCAGAGGGCGGGCATCTCGGCGGCGAGGTAGCGGAAGAGCTTCTCCATGTTCCGCAGCCTGGCCAGCCGTGCCGCGTCGGCGCCTTCGGCTTCGAGTGCCTTGAGGCCGTCCGCCATCGTCTGGTGGAAGTTCGGCCAGCTCAGGAAGGTGTGCTGGATGACGCGTGGCCAGGTGGCGTCCTGCAGAGTGAGGTAGTAGTCGCCGTCCTCGGCGTCCTCGCGGATGAAGAACCCGGCGGGGACCAGTTGGTCGGACATCTTGTCCACCGCGTCCCGGGAGATGCCCAGCCTGGCGCTGATCTCCGACGCGCGCTGGCGCGCCGGGTCGGAGATCAGCAGGTAGCCGATCACCTCTCCGCGGTCGGCGGCCATGCCGTCCTTCTCGTAGTAGCGGCCGATCCGGGTGACGATCTCCCGTTCGGCCTGCGGTATGGCGGAGGTTGCGGTCATCGGGCGTGCCCTTCTCTAGCGATGGGTGGAGCCGGGGTTCCGTCAGTTCTGGGGCGCGGTGGCGCCGATCGAGCGCAGATGCGCGGCGTGGCGTGCGGGGGTCGAGTGGTCCAGGAAGGCCGCGAGGCCGGTGGGGGCTCCCCAGCCCTCACGGATCCGTCCGACGATCTCCATGGCGGCCAGGGACTGGCCGCCGAGTTCGCTGAACTCGTCGTGGGCTCCGATGCCGGGCCGGCCGAGGACCTCTTCCCAGACCCGGGTCACCGCTGCCAGCAGCGCGTCGCCCTGTTCGGCGGCGGCCCGCTCGGCCTGTGCCTGTCCGGGGTGCGCCTGCTCGGGATGCGCCGGCTCGGGCCGGCTCCGCTCCTCGGGGAAGGGGAGCGAGGAGCGGTCCGCCTTGCCGTTCGGGAGCAGCGGGATGCCCGACAGGAAGAAGAAGTGGGTGGGTATGGAGTGCGCGGGGACCGTCCGGGCCAGGTGCTCGCGGCACTGGGCGGGGGTCAGCAGACGGCCGGCCTCCGGTACGACGTAGCCGACGAGGACACCTTCCCCGACCCGGGGATGACGGGCCACGACGACCGCCTCGCGGATGTCGGCGTGCTGTTCCAGCGCGGTCTCCAGCTCGCCCGTCTCCACCCGGACGCCCCGGATCTTCACCTGGCCGTCCAGGCGGCCGAAGAACTCGATGCCGCCGTCGGGCAGGACGGCCGCGAGGTCTCCGGTGCGGTACATGGTCGCGCCCGGCGCCTTGGCGAAGGGATCGGGCAGGAACCGCTCGCCGGTCAACTCGGGGCGCTGCCAGTAGCCCTGGCCCACACCCACGCCGCCGATGTAGAGCTCGCCGCGCTCACCGTCGCGCACCGTGCGCCCCTGCTCGTCGAGGACGTACGCGGTGTGGCCGGGCAGCGTACGGCCCCAGGGGATCGCGTCCCGCTCGGCGTCCTCCTTGCGTACCGCGAACACCGTGCTGCAACAGGAGACCTCGGTCATTCCCGCCACGTTGTGCGCACGGACGGCAGGGCCCAGTTCGGCAAGGGTGGCCACCATGGCGGGCGGGAAGCGGTCGCCGGCCAGCACCACGGTGCGCAGCGTGGCGGGCAGTCCGTCGCCGCGCCGCCGGGCGGTGTCGGTGACCGGGCGCAGCAGCGCCGGCGCCGAGGACCAGACCGTGACCGACTCGGCGGCCAGCAGGTCCAGGAGCGCACCCGGGTCGGTGCGGTCGGCCACGCTCGGGATCACCACGGTGCCACCGACCGCGAAGGTCGCGAAGATCTCGATCACCGAGAGGTCGAAGTTGAGGGAGGACACCTGGAGGACGCGGTCGGTGTGGTCCAGGCCGAGCGCCTCGGCCAGGGTCCGCATCGTGTGCGCCACACCGCCGTGCCGGTTCATGGCGCCCTTGGGGCGGCCGGTCG
Source organism: Streptomyces sp. NPDC088747 (assembly GCF_044751025.1). Lineage (NCBI taxonomy): Bacteria > Bacillati > Actinomycetota > Actinomycetes > Kitasatosporales > Streptomycetaceae > Streptomyces > Streptomyces sp. NPDC088747. The sequence continues at coordinate 274,604 of NZ_JBIVKZ010000004.1, read as the reverse complement.
AGCCCGAGGTGTAGATGAGGTACGGCAGTTGGGTGGGGGTGACCTCCGGGAGCGGGACGGTCTCGTCCGGGTCGGTGACCGTCCGGTCGATCGCCGCCGGGTCGGTCACGGGCCGGTCCGTTCGCAGGCCCTCCAGTCCCGCGAGCGCGGGCACCCAGGCCGCGGCCTCGTCCACCAGGACGGTCCTGGCGCCGCTGTCGGTGAGGATGAACCGGATCCGCTCCTCGGGATACGCGGGGTCGACGGCGACGTAGGCCGCCCCCGCCCGCATGACGGCGAGCACCGCGACGACCATCTCGGCGGCGGGTGCCATGGACACTCCGACCAGTTCGCCGGCGCCCACCCCCCGCCGCAACAGCAGGCGGGCCAGGGAGGCACTCCGTGCGTCGAGTTCACGGTAGGTCAGCTCGCGGCCGGCGTGCCGGACCGCGATGGCCTCCGGGCGCTGCTCGGCCTGGGCCAGCGCCAGGCCGTGCAGGGTCCACCCGGAGTGCCGGTCCACGTCGACGTCAGTCCTGGCATCGCGCATGAGTCGACTCCTCCTACGGCAATGGGAATTCACTGATGGGATTTCCGTGGGCCCTGACAGCGGTCGATACTAGCGATCCGAACACGGCCCGCACAATGGTCTCGAAACAAATTTCACGCGGACCGACCGGTAACCGCCGGCAGTCCTTCCGAAGCCCTGTCGACGCTCTTCCGATATCCGTCCCGGGATTCTTCCCGAGGCTTGACCGACTCGGGCCCGCACTGCTCTATCATCTCGGCACATGACCGAGATTCAGCTGGATTCCGACCGCTGGTTTCTCCGCGCCGGGCGCAGGCACAACCCCCGGCTCACCATCCTGGCGGTGCCCTGGGCCGGCAGCGGAACCGCCGCGTACCACGGCATCGCCGACCTGCTGCCGCCGGACGTGGAGCTGTGGATGCTCCGCCTGCCGGGCCGCGAGGTCCGCCGCTCGGAGCCGCTCGCCACCTCGATGAGCGAGCTTACGATACCTGCCGCCGCCGCCTGCGCCGAGGCCCTGAACAGCGACTTCGCCCTTTTCGGGCACAGTTCGGGGGCGCTCGTCGCGTTCGACCTCGCCCGTCGGCTGCGCCGCGACCACGGGCGGCTGCCCGCACTGCTCGCCGTCTCCGCGCAGCCCGCGCCACACCTTCCGCCGCGCTACGACCCGATCCACGAGCTGCCCGCCGACAGCTTCCTCGACGCCCTCGACGCCCGCTGCCACAGCGTCCCGCAGGCACTGCGCGCGGACGCCGAAATGAAGGAGGTATATGTTCCGGCCATGCGGGCGGACGTGGCCGTCGAGGAAACCTACGAATACATTCCTGAACCGCCACTCGAATGCCCGCTGTCGACCTTCGGCGGGAAATCGGACACGGAATGCAGAATTTCCGATCTGGAGGCATGGCAAGTTCACACGTCGGGGAAATTCACCCTCAACGCGCTGTCCGGAGACCATTTCTTCTTCCAGACCTCCCGGGAATCGGTGGTGAAACTCCTCGTCGAGCAGGCCGGCTGACACGGACCCGGTGCCCCGCCCGGGTGGCGGGGCACCGTGGCGCCGGGGCGCTCACTGGTCGTAGTAGCCGGCCAGTGTGCGGGGCTTGGGCCGGTCCGCACCGACGGACGGTGGCAGGCAGGACCGGCGCAGCGCGTCGAGCCTGGGCAGGCCGGCCATCACCTCGTCGAAGGGCAGCCCGAAGTCGACCAGGCAGGCGATCTCGTCGACGCCGATCCCCGACAGCCGTTCGACCACCTCGGCGCACTTCGCCGGGGTTCCCAGCAGTGAGCGACGGTCGTAGAAGTCCCTGGCCACGAGACCGGCGAGCTGCTCCTGCTCGGCGTCCGACATGTCGGTGGAGGCGTCGTCGCTGCGCTTCTGGGTGAGGAACGTGGAGAGATAGCGCCGCACCGGATCGCGTACCAGCGCCCACACCCGCTCCTCGTCCTCGCCGACGTAGGTGTGCATGCCGACGGTGACCACACCCGCGGCGGGGTCGAGCCCGGCGTCCGAGCGTGCCTTGCGGTAGGCGGCGATGTTGTCCGCCAGCCGTTCCCAGCTGTCCAGCAGCGTCAGCACGCCCAGGTCGCGGCGGCCGGCCTCCAGCCAGGTCTGCGGGTTGGAGGTGTGCACCATCCAGAGCGGCAGTTCCGGCTGGTGCGGGCGGGGATAGGTGCGGACCGACAGGGTGCTGTCCTCGGGTCCCTCGAAGGACGCCGGTTCACCGCGCCACAGGGCACGCAGGGTGTCGATGGTGGAGAGGGTGTACTCCCGCCGGTCGGTGAAGTGCTCGGGCTGGAACACGAAGTCGCCGCTGTGCCAGCCGGTGGCCAGGCACAGGCCCACCCGCCCGCCGGACAACTGGTCGACCAGGGACCACTCCTCGACGATGCGCACGGGGTGGTGGTGCGGCACGACGACGCTGCCCGCGCGCAGCTGGATCCGCTCGGTGACCGCCGCGATGGCGGCGGCCAGTACCGACGGGTTGGGGAAGCTCCCGCCGAACTCCTGGAAGTGGCGTTCGGGGACCCAGATCGCCCGGAACCCGCGCGAGTCGATGAAGCGGGCCACGTCGAGGATGAACCGGTACCGCTCGCGCGGTGTCCGCCGGTCGTCCGCGGCGAAGAAGTAGACACTGAAATCCATCGCTCACTCCTCGTCCAGCGAGGGCCGCAGCAGGCCCGCGATCCGCTGGAGGTTCTCCTCCAGCACGATGGTGAAGTGGTCGGCGTCCATGGCGTGGACGGTCAGGCACCTGGCGGGCACGAGCCCGGCGAGCCCGTTGCTGGAGTCCCCGTCCGTGCGCGGGATGGCCGGCATGCCGAAGGGGTTGCCCGGGGCGGAGAAACCCCGCTCGGCGTGGAAGACGGTGACGTCCACGGCGACGGGCAGCGGCACCGCCTCATAGCCGTCGAGCAGTTTGCCGTTGAGCTGGAGCACGTCCCACTTGCTGCGCATCAGCTTCAGCACGTGGTCGTGGGCCAGGGTGGCCGGCGAGTTCCCGACGACGTGCCGGGCCATGGCGTCGAACTGCTCGTCGAGGGTCAGGCCCCGCAGCATGTCCACGCCGATCTGCTCGTCGACCCGCCACAGTTGGCACGCCGAGTTGCCGATGAGCATGAGGGCCAGGTTCTCGCCCTCGCTCTCCTCGATACCGCTCGCGTCGACGCCGTCCCACGCGCCGGTGCCGGGCATCAGCGGGTCGACCAGGTACAGGTGGGAGACCTCCTCCCCCGCGGCCAGCAGCTGTTGCGTCATCTCGTAGGCGACCACGCCGCCGAAGGAACAGCCGCCGATCCGGTACGGGCCGTGCGGCTTGCGCCGGCGAAGCGCGGCCAGGTAGGCGGCGCTCATCTGCTGGATGTCGTCGAACGACCTGAACGTCAGCTCGTAGTCGACCTGTTCCATGGCGAACACCGGGTAGTCGGGCCCCAGATGGCGGGAGAGGTAGACGCAGTAGCTGACATCGCCGAAGAGGTGGTGGGTCCAGAAGGTGGCGGGACGCTCGCCGCCGCCGTTGACGGACACCAGATGGGCGCCTTCGTCCTCGTCGGCGTTCTCGAACCCGTCCGCGGTGTCCGCTTCCGGCTCGGGAACCGGCGTCGGCTCCGGCAGCGCGTCCAGCTCCGGCTCCGGCTCCGGCTCTGGCTCCGACTCCGACTCCGACTCCGGAACGTCCGCGTCCGCGTCGCGGAGTCGGACGGAAGCCATCGGGTCGCCCAACAGGCTTATGCCTGGAGGAAGTTCGCGGACAACCGGTGGCGGGACGACCAGGCGATGCCACGCGGCCGGTTCGGCGTCGGCGACTGCGAGGATCACCGTACGGGCCGCGCCTGTCAGCGGTTTGGGCGTGTAGTCCGCCGCGGCCCGGCCGAGGGCGCCGCGCCAGGCACCTGCCGCCGCCAGCCAGGGGGCCAACTTCTCCTCGGGCATGGGTGGTTCGGCCTGTGCGCTCAGCAGGCGCGCGGCGCCGGCCGCCACCGTGGGTACGTCGGAACCGGTCGGCAGCAGCACCTCGTCCAGCCGCTCGCGGGCTCCCCATGCCTCGCCGAGGTCGATCGCGGCGGCCCGGACCTCGTCGGCCCCGTCGCCGCCCGCGGGCCGTCCTGGCACGGCGGGGGCGACCAGGGTCAACCGCTCGACCTCATGCCCCTGTTCGGCGAGAAGCCGGGCCGCCTCGACGGCCACCAGGGCGCCGGTCGAGTATCCCGCCAGCCGGAAAGGTCCGGTCGGCCGTTCCCGCAGGATCGCCGTGGCGCAGTCCTGGCCGAGTCCGGCCATCGTGGCGGTGGCGGCGGGCGGCCGCGTCCCGAAGCCCGGCGCCTGGACGCCCAGGACCGCTCCTCCTCCCGTCAGACCGTCGAGGAGACTGACCAGCCAGCTGAGTTCACCGGTGTCGCCGTAGAGGGCGAAGACGGGCGGGCTCTCGTGGTCAGCGGGCGGGGCCAGTTCGAAGACCTTCGCTTCGAGCGGCACCGGGGGTCGCTCGTCCCGTGCGGGCTCCCTCTGGGCCTCGGGCCCACCGGTCGCGGGCCCGTCCGCCGTGGGTACGTCCGCCGCATGTCCGTCCGTCGCGTGTCCGTCCGCCGCGAGGTGGGCGGCCAGCTCGCGGATCGTGGAGTACTCGAAGATGGCGGCCATCGGGACGTCCTCGCCGAACCGGGCCTGGACGCGCTGCATGATGCGCAGCGCGGCGATGGAGTCGATGCCGTACGAGGCGAAGTCCCGGTCGAGGTCGAGACTGCCGGCGGTCATGCCGACGCCCTCCGCGATGATGGCGCCGAGTTCCTCCACGGCTCCGGCCGACGGTTGCGGCGAGGCGGTGGCGGCGAGCGGGGGCGGGGTGGGGGCAGAGGGCCGGGTCGGGGTGGGGGCGGGGGGCTCGGGCCGAGCGGGATTCGGAGTCGGGACGGGAGCGGGGGCGCCCGCGGGAGCCGGGGCGGGAGGCTCAACCCGGGCGGGAGCGGGGGTCGGAGCCACACCCCGGGCGGGAGCCGGAGCCGGCGCCTCGACCCGAACCGAGGCGGGGGCCGGAGCTTCCACCCGCGCGGGGGCAGGAGTCGGAACCTCAAGCCGGTCCGGAGCCGGGGCCGGAGCCTCCACCCCCGCGGGGGCAGGAGTCGGAACCTCAAGCCGGTCCGGAGCCGGGGCCTCCACCCGCGCGGGGGCAGGAGTCGGAGCCTCAAGCCGGTCCGGAGCCGGGGTCGAAGCCTCCACCCGAACCGAAGCAGGGGCCGGCGCCTCACCCCGGACCGGAGCCTGGCGGGCAGTCGTCGTGGGAGTGGTGGGTCGGCCGGCTCGCGGTTTCGGTTGCGGCGGGTTCTCGAGGACCGGCTCGACGGCGGGGAGCAGCGCCGCGGGGGCCGGGGACGCCGTCGTGACCGCGGTCTCGGGAAGCCAGTAGCTCTCCCGGGCGAACGGATAGGTCGGCAGATGCAGCCGGACCGGTCGGCGTCCGCCACCTCGCAGTGCCGACCAGTCCATCGTCGCTCCACGTACCCAGAGGGAGCCGATGCGGCGCAGACCCTCCTCTGCTCCGGAGGCGAGCAGCCGTGCGGGATCCGGACCGACGAGTGCCGCGATGTCGGACCCGCCGTCGGCCCGGCCCAGTGCGACGGTGCCGTCGGAGGGGACGGTTCCCTCGACCACGGCGCGCAGTGCGGCGGTCAGTTCCTCGCCACTGGACGCCACCAGGGCGAGACGGCAGGGGAGTTCGGGCCGTCCCGTCTGCAGGGTCCAGGCGAGATCGGCCAGATCGGCATCCGCGTCGGCGCCCCGGAACAGGGCACGCTCGACATGCGCCAGCAGGTCGGCGGCGTACTCGGTCAGCCGCTCCTCGTGAACGGCGCTCAGCACGACGAGTCGTGGCCCGGGAGCGACAGGACCCGCCGGACGGCCGCGGTACTCCTCAAGCACCACATGGGCGTTGGCACCGCCGAAACCGAACGAACTGACACCGGCCCGGCGCGGCTCCTCCCGGCCGTTCACGGTGAGGCTGTCCCAGGGGCGGGCGGTGTCCACCAGGTGGAAGGGGCTCCGCTCCAGTTCGAGCAGCGGGTTGGGGCGGTCCAGGTGCAGCAGCGGCGGCAGCATGCGGTGCCGCATGGCGAGGACGGTCTTCATGACGCCGGCGACGCCCGCCGCGGTCTCCAGGTGACCGACGTTGGTCTTCACCGTGCCGAGTGCGCAGCCACGTCCAGAGCCGTTCCACCCGCTGTGCCGGAACGCCCGGGTGAGGCCCTGCAGTTCGATGGGGTCGCCGAGCACCGTGCCGGTGCCGTGCGCCTCGACGTAGCCGATCGTGTCCGCCCCGACCCCGGCGCGCTTGAGCGCGGCGCTGATCACGGCTGCCTGGGCCGTCGGGGAGGGAGCGGTCAGGGAGGTGGCCCGGCCGCCGTGGTTGACGGCGCTGCCCAGGATCACCGCGTGGATCGCGTCGCCGTCCGCCTCCGCGCGGCTGAGCGGCTTGAGGAACAGCGTGCCGACGCCCTCGCCCCGGGCGTAACCGTCCGCCCGGTGGTCGAAGCTCTTGCAGCGTCCGTCGGCGGCGAGCATCCCCGAACTGCCGAAGGCCTGGAAGCCGTTGGTGTTCAGGATGAGGTTCACGCCGCCCGCCAGGGCCGCCGAGCAGTCGCCGTCCTGGATCGCCCGGACGGCGCGGTGCACTGCCACCAGGCTGCTGGAGCAGGCGGTGTCCACCGGCTCGCTCGGGCCGTGCAGGTCGAGCAGGAAGGAGAGGCGGTTGGCCAGCATGCTGTGCTCGTTGCCTGTCGCCATCTGCCCGTCCACCGGAACGCCGCGTGTCAGCAGGAGCTGCGAGTACTCCGACGACGCGACGCCGACGAACACCCCCGTGTCGCTGCCGGCGAGGCCGAGCGGATCGTGGCCTGCGTCCTCCACGGCACGCCAGGCCGACTGGAGGAAGAGCCGGTGCTGGGGGTCCATGAGCCGGGCTTCACGAGGCGAGATCCGGAAGAACTCGGCGTCGAAGTGGTCGATGTCGCTCAGGAACCCGCCTGTTCCCTCGGGAGCCGCCTCGTCCGGCCGGCCCGCGGGGACGGTGCCGACCAGGTCGCGGCCCGCGATCAGGTTGGCCCAGAAGGCTTCCAGGTCCGGGCTGCCGGGGAACGCTCCGGCCATGCCCACGATGGCGACCGGCTCGGGGCCGGTGCGGGGGGCGGCCACGGCGGGCGTCCGCGTGACGGACGTCGGAGCGAACTCGGACGTCCGCTCGGCGATCGCCGGGGCGGGCTCGTAGACCGGGGTCGCCACCGGGGAGACAGAAGCGGGCACGGAGACCGGAGTCGGCGCCGCGGGCTCCGGAGCCGCCTGGGCAGGCGAGGTCGTGGCGATGAGGTCCACCAGCCCGGCGAGATCCGGAGCGGCGTACAGCGCGGTAGGGCTGACCGGCACACCCAGGTCGGTCTCCAGACGGGCGGCCAGGGCCAGCACGCTCACGGAGTCGAAGCCGTAGTCGCTGAGATGGTCGGCGAAATCCACGTCGCGGGCGGAGACCCCGAGCACCTCGCCGATCCCGGAGACGACCGCGGCACGCACGCGGTCCGCCGTGGTCGTCGAAGCCGGGACGGGCTCGGGCACGGGCACGGACGCATGGGTGGTCGGCTCAACGGGCGTCGGGACGGACGCGAGCGGCCCGGCGGGGGCGGCCATGGGACCGGCGGGCTCGGCCGCCGAGTCCGTACCCGCGACTGCCGGGACGGTTTCCGCAAGGGAGGTGGGAGCCGGTGTGTCGGACATCCAGTAACGCTCCTCGGCAAAGGGGTAGTGCGGCAGCGGGACGACCCGGCGTTCCTGGTCGCGGTCCTGCTCGGTCCAGTCCACGGGGGCTCCTGAGATCCAGGCCGCGGCGAGCGCAGCCTGATCGTCGACGGCCGCCGGATCGTCGGTGGTGAGGGCGGCCGGGTGCGGTGTGCGCGAGGCCCGGCCGGTCAGTACTCCGTACTCGGTGCCCCGGCCGTCCAGGTGGGCGGTCAGCGCGGCCACCGCTCCGGCCGTGTCCTTGGCGACGAAGGCCAGTCGGTACGCGAGCGCGGCACGGCCGAGTTGCAGGGTCCGGGCCACGTCGGGCAGCGGCAGGGCGGCGCCCGCCGCCGCGAGGCGGTCACGCAACCGACGTACGGCGAGCCGCAGTTGCTCCTCCCGGTGGGCCGAGACCACGACGACCTGCGGCCGGTCCGGGCCATGCTCTTCCCGGGGCGGGGCCGGCGGGGCCTCCTCGACGACGACGTGCGCGTTGGCACCGCCGGCGCCGAAGGCGCTCACGGCCGCGCGCCGGAGACCGCCGGCGGCCCGTACCCACGGGGTGTCCGTGCGGACCGGGCGGAGACCGGAGTTCTCGATGTCTGGGTGCAGTGGGTCGCAGTCGAGCGTGGGCGCCAGCCGCCCGTGCCTGAGCTGCAACAGCACCTTCGTGAGCTGTGCCATGCCCGAGGCCGCCTCCAGGTGGCCGATGGCGGGTTTCACGGAGCCGACGTACAGGCCGCCGTCCGGGCCGTACAGGTCGCCGAGCGCCAGGACCTCCAGCGGGTCGGCCAGCGGGGAGCCGGCGGACGCCGCCTCCACGTACTGGATGTCCCCTGGAACCAGACCGGCCCGGTCGAGCACGGCGCTGGTCAGGCGGTGCTGCGCGGTGCGGTCCGGTGTCGCGTAGGCGCCGGTGGATCCGTTGGCGTTGATGCCTGAGGCGAGGAGTACGCCGTGCACCCGGTCTCCGTCACGGAGCGCGGCGTCGAGCGGCTTCAGGACCACCACGCCGACGCCCTCGCCGGTGACGATTCCGTCGGCGGTCGCGCTGAAGGCACGGCCGTGGCCGTCGGAGGACAGCATGGTCGCCGCGGACAGGGCCAGATGATGGGAAGGGTGGAGCACCAGGCTGACGCCGCCGGCCACCGCCGCCGCGCACTCTCCGGCGCGCAGTGACTCACAGGCCAGGTGGAGCGCGGTCAGCGAGGAGGAGCAGACGGTGTCCACCGCGAGACTGGGACCGCCGAAGCGGTACACGTGCGAGACCCGGTTCGCCACCGACCAGGCCCCGGAGGGCGGGGCTTCGCGGCGGCCAAGTCCCCAGCGCTCCAAGGAGAGTTGCTGGTACGGGGATCCGCTGACGCCGGCGAACACGCCCACGCCCGCCGCACCGGCCCGCGCGCCGAGAACCTCCGCGGAGCTGCCGGAGTCCTCCAGCGCCTCCCAGACGCACTGGAGGAACAGCCTTTCCTGCGGGTCCATCCGTTCCGCCTCACGGGGCGAGATCCGGAAGAGACGTGGGTCGAACAGATCCACGCCGTCCAGGAAGCCGCCCCAGCGGTGCGGGGCCCTGCCGGGAGCGTCGTGGTGCTGCGAGAGCGTCCAACGGTCCTTGGGAACCTCGCTGATGGAGCGCCGGCCGGTACGGAGGTTCTCCCAGAAGGCGTCCAGGCTGTCGGCTCCGGGGTACCGGCCTGCCAGCCCGATGACGGCGATGGGCTGAGGCGGGCGGCTGTTCCGCGGCGACACCGGCTGTACGTCGGAGCGCGCGCCCGGCGCGGGTGTCACATCCCAGGGGACGACGGCCGGTTCAGGTTTCTCGACAGCCGGTTCGACGTTCCCACCGGTCTCGACGGCCGGTTCAGCCATGTCGACGGCCGGTTCACCGGTCCCGGCGGCCGGTGCCGCGGCCCGCTGGTCGACGCCGGTGGCGTCCGGCGCCGCGCTCGTGCCGTCGTCGCCGAACTTTCCCGCCGCGGCGAGCACTTCGGCGACGGAGCCGATGGTGCCGCCGAGGAAGGGCAACGGGCCGATGTCCGCGCCCAGTTCGCGCTCGACGCGGTCGGCGACCTCCATGGTGATCAGCGAGTCGGCGCCGTAGACCTCCAGGGGCGCGGCCGACTCCAGCTCCCCAGCCGGGATGCGCAGGACGTCGGCGAACGCCCCGGTCAGCCAGGCGACCGCCCGGCTGAGCGCGTCGGCCGACGGCGCGGCGACGGTCACCTCGTCCTGTACCCGCGGCGGCACCGGCGGGGACGGCACGGGGACGGTCACCGGTGCCGCGGACACGGTCGCCGATGTCGCGGCCTCGCCCGGCACCTCCGTCCAGCCGTCGTGCTCGGCGATCAGGATGTGCTGCCCCGACTCGGCGTCGGGAGCTCCGGGCACGCCCTGGACGCGGACGTCCCGGAAACCGGACGCGGCCAGTACCGCCCGCCAGGCGTCGGGTCGTAGCAACGGCGCGTGCGGCAGCCGCAGTTCGCCGTCCCGGTACGCCCACCAGCCGTCCGTCAGGCCGAAGACGACGTTCACCGAGTCGAGTACCCGGGTGGCTTCGTTGAGGACCAGGACGCCGCCAGGACGCAGCAGCCGGCGGCAGTTGGCGAGGGTCTGCCGCAGGTCGGGGGTGGCGTGCAGGACGTTCGCGGCGAGCACCACGTCCCAGCCGCCCGCCGGGAACCCCTGCGCCTGCGGATCGGTGGACACGTCCAGCACCCGGAAACGTACGAACGGGTGCTCGGCACCCAGGCGTTGCTCAGCCCGCCGCACCAGACCGGTGGCCAGGTCGGTGAAGTCGTAGCTCAGCCGTGAGGCGTACGGCGCGAGGGCAGCGAGGGCCGGGCGGCTGGTTCCGCCGGTTCCGGCGCCGATCTCCAGTACGGAGGCCTCGGCTCGCGGATCGTCGTCGAGCACGCGCGCGACCGCCGCCCGTACGGCACCGGCGCAGACGTCGTTGAAGAAGGCCGACCGCGGGTCGTCGTGGTACAGCGGGGCGACCCGCCGGTCGGAGCCGCCCGGGAACAGGAGTTCAAGTCCCGCTCTGCGGCCCGCGAGCACGTCGGGCAGCGCCGCGGCACAGTCGGCGATGAGTTCCAGCGCGCCGGTGCTGTGCGGGTGGGTCACGGCCAGGTCGGCGCTGAGCGCGGGGGCGTCGTGGTGCAGTGCGGTCACCGTGCCGTCGGCCGTGAGGTGGCCGCCGTGCACCAGTGCCGCGTACGCGGCGGCGAACAGGCGTCGCCGGCCGGGCACCACCGACAGACGCTCGGCGAGCCGGTCCGGATCGGTCCGCTCCCCCGGGCGCAGACCCGCGGGACCGCGCAGCGCGTCCATGATCTGCTGCCTGGCCAGGCGCTCCACCCCGTCGAAGTAGTCACGGCCGGGAAGCGTCTCCGACCCGGCGCCCGCCCCCGCGCCCGCGCCTTCGGCGGCTGCGTCTGCCAGGGCGGGCCTGCCGGAGGGCTCCTGAAGCCGCCGGGCAGGCCCGCCCGGCGGTGCGGTGAGCCGGATGGGCGCGATCTGGGTGACCGGCGCGGCGAGCACCCGGCGGAAGGCGTCGAGCCCTTGCTCGTCGCTGAGCGGCTCCACTCCCGAGGTACTGATCCGGGCCCGGTACTCGTCCGTGGCCACCGAGCCGCTCTCGCCCCAGAAGCCCCAGTTGAAGAGCCGCACCGGACGGCGCAGTCGGGCGCTCAGGTAGCGCCCGAAGGCGTCCTGGAAGGTGGACCCGGCGGCGTAGTTGGCCTGGCCGGGGTTGGCGGTGTGCGAGATCGCGGAGGAGAACAGCGCCACGAAGTCCAGGTCCTGATCGGCCAGTACCCGTTCCAGCACCACCGTGCCGCGCGCCTTGGGATCGAGGGCGGCTCGGAAGGTGGGCTCGTCCATCCGCTCCAGCGTGCGGTCGGCGAGGACGAAGGCTGAGTGCACGACGCCGTCGATCGACCCGAAGCGTTCGCGGACCCTCCGGACGACACGGTCCATCGCCTCGGGGTCGGTCACGTCCGCCGACTCGTACAGCACTTCGGCGCCCGCCTCGCGCAGTCCGTCGAGGTATCCGGCGGGCAGCTCGTCGCCGGGCCGCCTGCCGACGAGCGCCAGCCGGGCTCCGTACCGCGTCGCGAGATGGCGGGCGATCACCGAGCCGAGGCCGCCCGCTCCGCCCAGCACGAGATAGCGACCGCCACGGCGCAGTGGCAGCGACTCCTCGTCGGTGGGGGGCAGTTGCGCCTCGGCGAGTCCGCACTCCAGGAGCACGCCGCCCCGCCGCGCGCGTTCTGCGACCGTCTTCTCGTCGGCGGCTGCCGTGACCGCGTCCAAAAGGGCGTCCGTGCCGACGCCTTCGGCGAGTTCGGCCGAGTCGAGGTCGAGCAGACCGGTCTTGAGGAAGGGCAACTCCCGGGCGAGCGACCGGGTCAGGCCGATCAGCGAGGCCGCGAAGGGGTTCTCGGCGGGCACGGCCGGGTCCAACTGCTGGACGCCGGCGGTGAGGACGGTGAGCCGGGCGCCGCGCGGACGTGCGGCGGCGAAGGCGCGTGCCAGGTGGAAGAGCGCGACCGCACCGCGCTCCTGGCTGCGTTCCAGGTGGTCCAAGTCCTCGTGGCTGTAGCGGGTTCGGTCGATTCCGCCGAGGAAGTACACGTCGGGGGCAGGCCCCGCCTCGGCGAGCAGCCGTGGCAGGTCGGTGGCGGGGTCGAGACGGTCGAGGTCGGCCACCAGCGTGTCCGCAGACCGCTCGGCCAGCCGCGCGCCCAGGCCGAAGTCGTCGGTGGTGGAGAGCACCAGGGCACGCCCGCGTCCGGTGTCGGCCGGGCGTGCGGGCTCGACGGCGGACCACTGCGGTCGCATGTAGGTGACCGGCTCCCCGGCGGGGCGGGCCCGGCCCGCGACCGTGAAGTCGTCCAGAACGACCACGGGTTGACCGCTTTCGTCGGCGACGACCACGTCGCAGCGGGCGGTGGTGCCGTCCGAGCGCAGCAGCCGGGCGTACGCGTAACGGGCCGCGCCGGGCTCACCGAGCAGGCGGACCGCCGCGACGGCCGCGGGGACCGGGGTGCGGGCCGCGAGGTCGTCGGGAAGGATGCCCTGAACCGCGTGCAGGGCGCTGTCGATCAGACCGGCGGGTATGGATCCGGGTGCGGCGGGCTCCGACGCCGGTTCCAGATGCTCCGGTTCCAGTTCCACCAGAGCCTCACCGGAACCGCGTCGCAGGGTGCGGACCCGGCGGTAGGCGGGGCCGTAGTCGAGGCCCGCGGCGGCGGCCAGCTCGTAGAGTTCCGCGCCGCTGATGGTCTCCCGGCAGCGTGCGCGCAGGGCGTCCAGCTGAAGGCGTTCGGCCGGGTCGTGTTCGCCCCGGCGGACCGTGCCGGTGCTGTGGACCGTCCGGTCGCCGCCCTCCCCCGTGCTGATCTCGTACGTCGCCCCGTCGGCCGCCGGGCGCAGCACGACCCGTACGTCGCTCCCGGCGTCGTCGACCTCCAGCGGCACCCGCCAGCGGACGTCCGTCAGGGCCGAGGGACCGGCGCCCTCCAACTCCGCTGTCGCTCTGGCGAGTTCGAGTTGCAGGACGCCCGCGACGAGCCTGCGGCCGCCCACCACGTGGTCGGCGACGAGCGGGTCGGCGGGGTCCAGCCGGACGGTGACGGACTCGGGTTCCGGCTTGCGGGAGGTCCTACGGAGCCAGTGGCGTCCGCCCGCGAACGGATAGGTGGGCAGCGGAACCCGGCGTACCCCCGGACGGTCGACGCGCTGCCACGGGATGTCCGCGCCGCCCGTGAAAGCGCTGGCCAGTTCGCCGAGCCGTCCCGACTCGGCGAGGCGCAGCAGCTGTTCCGGGTCCTGGTCGGCCGGCGCCGCCAGATCGGCGCGTCCGGTGAGCAGGCCGGGTACGGCGCGGCCGGCGAGGTGGGCGCGCAGGGCGGGGACGATCTCGGCGACGTCCCGTACGACGAGGGCGAGCCGGGTGTCGAGCTGGTCGCGTCCCTGTTGCAGGGTGACGGCCAGCGAGTCGAGCGGGAGTTCGGCGGCGTCGGTCCGTTCGAGGTGTTCGGCCAGTCGGGCGGCCACGGCCCGCAACCGCTCCTCGTCGCGCGCGGACAGCACGATCAGCTCGGGCCGTGCGGGCGGTCCGGGCTGCCGTACGGCCGGCCGGTACTCCTCGACGACGACGTGGGCGTTGGCTCCGCCGGCGCCGAAGGAGCTGAGCGCGGCCAGTCGGGCCCGGTCGCCGCGCCGCTCCCATGGCTGGGCGGCACGGGGCAGCACGAAGGGGGTTCGGGCGAGGTCGAGGGTGGGGTTCTCGTCCTCGCTGTGGAGGGTGGGCACGATGGTGCCGTGTTCCATCTGGAGCAGGATCTTGGTGAGGCCGCCGATCCCCGCCGCCGACTCCGCGTGCCCGATGTTGGACTTCACCGACCCGAGGGCGCAGAAGCCGGTCTCGTCCGTGTACTCGCCGAAGGCCCGGCGCAGCCCCTCCACCTCGATGGGGTCGCCCAGTTGGGTGCCCGTGCCGTGGGCCTCGACGTATCCGACGTCGCGGGCGTCGACCCCGGCGGCGCGGAGCGCGTCCGCGACCACCCAGCCCTGGGCCTGCGGGCTGGGCACGGTGTAGCCGTTGGTGCGGCCGCCGTGGTTGACGGCCGTGCCGCGGATGACGCCACGGATCGGGTCGCCGTCCGCGACGGCGGCCGACAGCGGCTTGAGGACGACGGCGCCGACGCCCTCGCCGGGCACGAAGCCGTCCCCTCCGGCGCCGAAGGCCCGGCAGCGTCCGCCCGGGGCGAGCATCCGCAGTTCGGAGAGGACGACCCACTTGCTCGGGTGGACGTTGAGGCAGACGCCGCCCGCGACGGCGACGCGGCTCTCGCCGGAGCGGAGGCTCTCGCAGGCCAGGTGGAGCGCGGTCAGCGAGGCGGAGCAGGCGGTGTCGACGACCATGCTCGGGCCGTGCGCGTCGAGCCAGTACGAGAGGCGGTTGGCCGCGGAGAAGTCCATCGCGGGTGCGATCACGCGATTGCCCCGGCCCCATTCCTCGGCGCCCAGGAGGCCGTAGGAGGAGCCGGTGACGCCGACGAAGACGCCCACCGCGTGGCGTCCGCGCGGGTCGCGGGTGCGCTCGTGGAGCAGGCTCCGCGAGTAGCCGGCGTCCTGGAGCGCGCCGGCGGCGACCTCCAGGAAGAGCCGTTCCTTGGGGTCGCTGCGTTCCGCCTCACGCGGCGAGACGTTGAAGTAGGCGGCGTCGAAGCGGGCCACGTCGGTCAGGAAGCCGCCGGAGTCCCCGTACGACATGCCGGGCCGACGGGCGCCGGGGGCGTGGTACTCGGCGTGGTCCCAGCGGTCCGGTGGTATCTCGCCCACGCAGTCGCGGCCCTCGGACAGGGACCGCCAGAACTCCTCCAGGTCCTCGCCCCCGGGGTAGCGGCCGGCCAGGCCGATGACGGCGATGGGCTCCTGGGACGCCGCTTTCCCCGGCCCCGGCCCGGTCACGGCCGCTTCCCGTTCCGTGACGGGGGCGGCCGGGGTGGAGGAGAGCAGGCGGCTGAGCCGGTCGGCGTGGGTGCGCACCAACTGGGCGGCGAGCTCGGCCACGTTGCGGTACTCGAAGAACAGCGTCACGGGCTGCGGGCCCAGTTCGTCCTCCAGCACGGTGGTGAGCTTCCGGATCAGGATGGAGTCCACGCCGATGGTGGAGAACTCCTGTTCGCGGCGCAACCGTCCGGCAGGCAGGCGGACGGTCTCCGACACCAGCTTCAACAGCCACCTCTCCACGGCAACGACCAAGCCCACGCCCGCACTTGAGGCCGGGTCCGGGTTCATCGCCGGGTCGGGCGCCGAGCCGCGAACGGCCGGGACGGCGTCCAGGTCCGCGGCGGCCGGGCGTGCGCTGAGGCCGTTGACGGATCCGGCGGCGGCTGCCGGGTCGGCGGCGAAGGCGCCGGCGGGTTCGTGGACGGCCCAGCCGGCGGACCGGGTGTCATCCGGCAGCGCGCCGCCGGGCCGGTCCGCCATCCGTGAGGCGATGAATTCCGCGGCCCGGGACGGGTTCCCGTAGACGGCCAGCCATTCCGCGCCCTCGCCGCGGACGGCCGCCTCCAGCGCGGCGAGTCCCTCGGCCGGGGGCATGGCGACCATGCCCTGGAGCTCCTCCAGCACCCGCTTGTCGCTCTGCTCCAGGTCCATGCCGCCGCCGCTCCACAGCGGCCAGCAGACGGACACGGTACGGCCGCTCCGTCGTCCCTCCCTCACCAGTGCCTCCCTGGCCGCGGCGAACCCGCCCAGGCCACGGTTGGCCGCGGCGTAGTCGCTCTGGCCGGCCATGCACAGGTAGGCGGCGGTGGAGGAGAAGAGCGCGAGGAAGTCCAACGGCAGGTCGGCGGTGGCCAGGTCGAGATTCCGGGCGCCGACGAGCTTGGGGACTGTCACCGCGAGCACGGCGCGCGGATCCTTGTTGACCACATAGGCGTCGTTGTTGATCCCCGCGGAGTGCAGGACCCCGTGCAGCGCCCCGAACTCCCGCAGGGCGAACCGCACGGCGCTCTCGACGTCCGCCGGATCGCCGACGTCCCCACGGACGTAGTGGGCCGCTCCCCCGAGGGCGCCGATGCGCGCGCGGGCCGCGTCGATCCGCTTCCCGGGTTCGGACCGTCCCATCAGGACGAACCGGGCACCGTGCCGCTCGGCCAGCAGCTCGGCGAGGCGCAGCGCGATGCCGCCCGCGCCTCCGGTGATCAGATAGCCGCCTCCTTGCCGGAAGACCGGCCGGTTCTCCGCCGGTGCCGCGGCGGGCAGCACGGTGCGAACGGCGCGGCCTCGCCGGTCGTTGCGGACCTGGGCGGCGCCCGGCCGGGCCTGGGCCAGTTCGGTGAGCCCGAGCCGGAGGGCTTCCCCGGCCCCGGCCGGTCCGGGTGGCAGGTCGGGTGCCTCGACGGCGACGGCGCGGATACGGCGGTCCTCGAAGCCGGCGATCTGGCAGAAGCCGCCCAGGGCCGAGGCCACCGCTTCCCGGCCGGGTCCTGTGACCACGCACGCGAGTTCGACCGGCCCGTTCTCCCGGTCGGCGACCAGCGCGCGCACGGCCGCGAAGACGGGGTCGAGAGCGTGTTCCGCCGCGTCTGCCGCGACGTCGACCAGGAAGAGGACGTGGCTCGGCGGCCGACCCGTCCGGCGCCGGTCCGCCCACAGCGCGGCCCAGGCCGCCGTGTCCGTCGGATCGGCGAGGTGCGCCGTGCCCTCGGGCAGCGGGCCGGCGGCGCCGACAGCGACGCGGAGCGCACCGGTGGGCGACGCGGTGAGCGACCGGCTGTCGGTGGCCACGACCGTCAGGCCCAGCGGATCGGCCCCGGCCTGGGCGGAGACGGACCGCCCCTCCCGGAACGCGGACCGTCCCTCCCCGGAAGAAGGCCGCCGCTCCCACTGCGGGCGGAACAGGGCCAGGCTGTGTCCGCCGGGTCGCAGCAGCGAGATCGCCTCGGCGGGCGTGAGCTCGCCGGAGTCGACCCGGGCCAGGATGTTCCGGCGAAGAGAAGCGGACTCGTCGGTCATACGTGGGATCCGTTCTCGCTCGTGGTCATCAGCCGGTCGACCTCGTCGACCGACAGCTCACCGCGCTGAAGCGCCTCCAGCACGCCCTGCAGCCGGCCGTCGGCCGCGCCTTCCGCCGCCGGGCTCCCGACCGCTCCCGGCACGCCGTACGCCGAACCGCCGGAGCCCTCCGGCGTCCCCGCCGCCCCAGGCACCTCCGGCGTTCCCGCCGCCCCGGTCACTTCCGGGCCGTGGGCCCAGTGCCACTCGGGCGCGAACGGGTAGGACGGCAGGGACACCCGCCGGGCGCTCCCGCGCGGGCCGCCGAGCACGGACCAGGGGAGGTCGGCCCCCGCCGCCCAGGCCCGGCCCCGGTCCAGGAGGTCGTCGGGCACGGGGTCCCCGGGCCGCGGGGCGTGCGCTCCCGCGGTGCCGACGGCGTACCGGCCGGGCCGCCCCTCCAGGAAGGCGCCGAGCTGCTCCCGGATCCCGTCCTGGTCGGAGGCGACCAGGGCGAGCCGCGCGGTCATCGCGTCCCGGCCCTCCCCCAGCGTGAACGCCAGGTCGGGGAGCGGGACTTGGTGTGCGGACAGGTGGCCGAGCAGCCGCCGCGCGGACGCGCGCAGCCGGTCCTCGTCGCGGGCGGAGAGGAGTACCAGTCGCGGGCCCTCGGCTGTCGGCGCGGTGGCCTCCCGGCCGGGCGGTTCTTCCAGCAGGACGTGGGCGTTGCCGCCGCCGAAGCCCATCGAGCTGATGCCGGCCCGGCGCGGGACCTCCCGTCCGGCGGCGTCCGTCAGGCGGCGCCACTCCCGGGTGGCGCCGACGACGTGGAACGGGCTGCCCTCCAGCTCCAGCAGGGGGTTGGGCCGCCGGTAGTGGATGCTGGCGGGCAGCGTGCCGTGCCGCATCGCCAGTACGACCTTCACCAGGCCCGCGATGCCGGCGGCCGCCTCCAGGTGGCCCATGTTGGACTTGATGGTGCCGAGGCCGCACCAGGGGGCCGCCACGTCGCCCTGTTCTCCGGTGAGTTCGGCGAAGGCGAGCCGCAGACCGCGTACCTCGATGGGATCGCCGACCACCGTGCCGGTGCCGTGCGCCTCGATGTAGGTCACCGTGCGCGGGTCGACTCCCGCCCTGCGGAACACCGAGGAGATCAGGTCCGCCTGGGCGGCGGGACTTGGCACGGTCAGGGACTGCACATGGCCGCCGTGTCCGGTGCCCGTTCCCCGGATGACGGCGTGCACGGTGTCGCCGTCCGCGAGGGCCCGGCTCAGCGGCTTGAGCAGCACGGCGGCGACCCCCTCGCCCCGTACGAACCCGTCGGCGGACTCGTCGAAGGTGCGGCAGCGTCCGGTGGGCGAGAGCATGCCGGTCTGGCCGAGTGCCACGTACAGCGGTTCGGTGAGCACCAGGTGCACGCCGCCCGCGACGGCCTGGTCGCAGTCGCCGTCGCGGATGGCCCGGACGGCCGCGTGCAGGGCGAACAGCGAGCTGGAGCACGCCGTGTCGACGGACTGGCTGGGTCCGCGCAGGTCCATCAGGTAGGAGACCCGGTTGGCGATGATGCAGTGCGCGAGTCCGCTGCTGGAGTGCGCCTCCCGGTCCCTGCCGATGGCCGTGAGGTGGCCGTCGTAGTCGTGCGAGGTGGCGCCGACGAACACACCGGTCCGGGTGCCCCTGAGCTCCGAGGGCCGGTGGCCGGCGTCCTCCACCGCCGCCCAGGCCGCCTGGAGGAAGAGCCGCTGCTGAGGGTCCATCAGGTCGGCTTCCAGCGGCGAGATCCCGAAGAAGGCGGCGTCGAACTCGCCCACGCCGTCGATGAAGGCGCCCCACTTGCTGTTCGTACGCCCGGGGGTGCGGACCGGGTCTCCGTGGATGCGCCGCCAGTCGAACCGCTCGGCGGGTATCTCGGTGACCAGGTCGGCGCCGTCGCGCAGGTTGCGCCAGAGCGCGTCCGCGTCCGGCGAGCCGGGGAACCGGACCGAGAGGCCTACGACGACGACCGGATCGTCGGCGGCCGCCTCGTCCTCCTCCGGCACCGGTGCCGGGCCGGGCGTGGGCGTCGGGGTCGCGGTGAAGCGGGCGCAGGCCTCGGGGGCGTGCTCACGGAGGTATTGGGCGACGGCGTCGAGTGTGGTGCGCTCGTAGAGCAGCACCTTCGGCAGCCTCCCGAAGTCCTTCTCCAGCCTGCGGACCAGCTGGATCGCGCCGAGCGAGTCCAGACCGTAGCGGTCGAAGGTCGCGGTGGGGTCCATGTCCGTGACGGGCAGCCGGAGGAACTCCGCGAAGATCGCGCTGAGATGGGCGATCAGGGAGTCTCCCGATGCGGCGTCCGGTGCGGTGAGGGGCACGGCCGCGGCGGCCTCGGCAGCGGACTCGGCCGGGGACTCCGCGGCGGCCTGCTCACGCACCGGACCTGAGGCTGTCGCGAGCAGCACCGACTGGTCCAGGTCGGTCTCGTCGAGATCGGCCGCACCGAACGGACGGACTCCCGCGAACCCGGCCGCCACGAGCGCCTGCCGCCAGCGCGGTACGTCCAGCAGCGGGGCGCCGGGCAGACGTTCGGCGGGTTCCTCGAACGCCCACCAGCCGGGGATCATGCCGAACATCAGGGCGAGGTAGTCGAGGTTGCAGGTGACCTCGTTGAGTACCAGCAGGCCGTCCTCGGCCAGCAGGGTCCGCAGCCTGCCGAGACTGCGGGAGATCCGCCGGGTGGCGTGCACGACGTTGGCCGCGAGCACCAGGTCGGCCGAGCCGGGCTCGAAGCCCTGCGCGGCGGGTTCCTTCTCCAGGTCGAGCACGTCGAAGCGCAGCGGGACGCCGTGGCCGCCGAACTCCCGCTCGGCGGCGCGGAAGAAGGACGCCGAGACGTCGGTGTAGCGGTAGTCGACGTGCCGGGCGTCGGGGCCGAGCGTCGCGAGGAGCCGCAGGACCCGGTCGCTGGTCCCGCCGGTGCCCGCTCCGACCTCGACGATCCGCACCGGCCGGCCCGGGTGGGCGGCCAGCCGTGCGGCGGCGAAACCGTGCACGGCGCGCGCGACCAGTTCGTTGTAGTGGTCGGCGATGGCGTTGCCCCGGTAGATGTCGGCGAGGACGTTCGGGTTGTCGCCCGAGAAGTACAGCTCCAGCGCGTCGACCCGGCCGCCCAGCACGTCGGGCAGGGCGGGCAGGCACTCGCCGACCAGCCGTACGTGGGCGGAGAGTTCGGGGTACCGGGCGAGCAGCGTGTCCAGCTCTCCCGGCGCGTACGGGCTCGGGTCGGCCGCCCGGCCACGGCGCAGCACACCCTCGATCACTCCGGTCAGCCGATCGTACGACGGGTCGGCGGCCGACGACGCCAGCGCTCCGGGGGCCAGCGGATCGCCGCCGAGGCGACCGCGCAGATCCGCGTCGAGCATCCGGGCGGCGGTCGTACCGAGACTCCGTAGAGCGGTCGCGACGCGCCGGCCGTCGTACGTGCTGCCGCGCAGGTACGAGTCCACGGCGTGCCCGGCGGCTCCGGCCGGTCCGGACCCGGCGGCGGTGGTGGCCTGCTCGGACCTGGCGGCAGGTGTCGGGGAGACTGTCGTCGCGAGGCCGGGCGCGGGCGGTCCGGTCAGCGGCCTGGGCGGCGGCGTGACGACGGGTGTCGGTGCGCCGGGTGGCACCGTGGAGCGGGCGGGGGCGCGCTCGGGGCCGGCGGCACCGGTGGTGGGAGCGGACAGCCAGTAGCGGTCGCGGGCGAACGGATACGTGGGCGTCGCCAGCCGGGGGGCGGATGCCTCGGGGCGGGCCGACCAGTCCACGGTGCCCCCCTCGGTCCAGCGGCGTGCCGTCCGCGCCGCGTCGGCCGACGGGTCGGTGCCCACCAGGCGCAGCGCGTCGCCGGTCAATCCTGCCGCCAGGAGTTCGTCCAGGCCGCGCAGCAGTGCCCGGCGGTCGGACGCGACCACGGCGGCACGGGTGTTCAGCGCGATACGGCCTCGTTGCAGCGTGGCGGCGACGGAGTCGAGCGGTTCGTCCGAGTCGGCGAGGTAGGCCCGCTGACGGGCGATCACCTCCAGCAGCCGCCCGCGGTCGGCCGCCGAGTACGGGAACACCAGCGGCCCCTCGGACGACGGCGTGCGCCTCGGCGACGTAGGGGACTGCTCGACCACGACGTGGGCGCACGCCCCGCCGAAACCGAACGAGCTGACACCTGCGCGGCGCGGCAGGCCGGAGGCGGGCTCCCAGCGTTCGGTGGTTCCGTTGACGCGGAGCGGTCCGCTGTCGAAGTCGCAGTACGGGTTGGCGCGGCCGTAGCCCGGCATGGCCGGGATGAGGCCGTGCCGTACGGTCAGCGCAGCCTTGATCAGACCGGTCAGGCCCGCCGCGGCCTCGGTGTGGCCCAGGTGTGCCTTGGCGGTGCCGACGGTGCAGAAGCCGGTACGGGAGGTGTGCCGGCCGAAGGCCGCGACGAGGCCGTCGACCTCCACGGGGTCACCCAGCTTGGTGCCCGTGCCGTGCGCCTCCAGATAGCCGATGGTGTCCGGGGCGACGCCCGCGTCGGCCCAGGCGGCTTCGAGGAGTGTGCTCTGCCGCTCGGGGTTGGGGGCGGTGACGGCGCCGGCCCTGCCGCCGTGGTTGGCGGCGGTGCCCCGGATCACCGCGTGCACCGGGTCGCCGTCACGCAGCGCGGCGGCAAGCGGTTTGAGCAGGACGGCCGCGACCGCCTCGGCGGGCACATAGCCGTCGGCCCGTTCGTCGAAGGCGTGGCAGGCGCCGCTCGGCGAGAGCGCGCCGATCGCGGAGAGCTGTGTGTAGTGCCGGGGCGTGAGGATGAGGTTGGTGCCCGCGGCGAAGGCCATCGCGCACTCTCCGCGCCGCAGCGCGGCCACCGCCAGGTGCACGGCGTAGAGCGAGCCCGAGCAGGCGGTGTCGACCGTGAGGCTCGGGCCCGTGAGGTCGAAGAAGTGGGAGGGCCGGTTGGCGGACATGGACACGGCGGTGCCGATGGGCTCGTACGGCCCCACCGGGCGGTCGCGACGGATCATCTCCTCCTCGTAGTCCCGGAAGGAGCGGCCCACGAACACCCCGGTGTCCGAGCCCTGGAGCCGGCCGGCCACCGCGCCGTCCTCGGCACTCTCCCAGAGCACTTCGAGCAGCATCCGGGACTGCGGGTCCGTGGCCTCCGCCTCGTCGGGCGACATCCCGAAGAGAGCGGCGTCGAACCGGTCGGCGTCCGCGAGGAAGCCGCCGCGCGGGCAGTCCGTACGGCCGTCGCCGCCCCGCGGGTCGTAGACCGCGCGATGGTCCCAGCGGTCCTGCGGCACGTCGGTGACCAGGTCCGCGCCGCTCAGCAGCCGTTGCCACAGTTCGGCGGTGTCGCGGGCGCCGGGGAAGCGGCCGGCCATGCCGATGACGGCGATCGCGCCGTCGGCTGACTCCTCGGCGGGCTGGTGTGCGGGCCGCGCCAGGCGGGAGGACTCCTCGGGGAACTCGGCGCACAGGTGCGCGGCCAGCTTTGCCACGTCGGGGTAACGGAAGAAGACGGTGGGCACCAGGGGGAGGCCGAGGTCGGCCTCGATCCGGTCGTTCAGGGTCATCAGGTCGGCCGAGGTGAGCCCGAGGTCGAGGAAGCCGCCGGGGTCGGGCGCGACCGGTGTGCCCAGGAGTTCGCGGACGAGTTCGTCGAGATAGCCGGTGACGGCATCGAGTACGTCGTCGCCCGAGGTCATGGCGTTCGCCTCCTCGGCGGTGGCTGTGCGGGCGGCCTGCGGCGCGCCCGGGTGGGGGGCGGTGGAGGGCGGCAGGTCACTGCCGGGGCTGCCGGCGCCCGCGGTGATCCACCTGCGGCGCCGTTCGAAGCCGGTGAGTTCGAGCGGCGTACGGCGCGGTCGGTGGCCGTCGGGTGCCTGCTCCAGCACCACATGGCAGTTGGTGCCGCCGAACCCGAAGGAGGACACCGCGGCACGGCGTGGCAGCCCGGGTTCCGACTGCCACGGGCGGCCCGACGTGACGGGGCGGAACGGGGTGCGCTCGAAGCCGAGCCTCGGATGCGGATCCTCGCAGTGCAGCGTGGCGGGCAGGTATCCGTGCCGCACCGCGAGCACCGTCTTGACCAGCGAGGCGATGCCGCCGGCGTGCAGCAGCGCGCCCAGGTTGGACTTGACCGAGCCGACCGCGCAGTGCTGGGTGTCGCTGCCCATGCTGCGGTAGACCTCCGCCGCCGCGTGGATCTCGATCGGGTCGCCGAAGCGGCTGGCGGACCCGTTGACCTCCAGGTAGCCGATGGTGGAGGAGTCGACGCCCGCGGCCCGCATCGCGGTGCGCAGCAGGTCCGTCTGCGCCTCGTGGCTGGGGGCGGTGAGGCCGAGGGTCCGGCCGTCGTTGTTCACCGCGGAGGCGAGGAGGGTGGCGAGCACCTGATCGCCGTCGCGCAGGGCCCGCTCCTCGGTCTTCAGGAGCACCATCCCGAGCCCTTCGCCCGGGACGGTGCCGGTGGCCGCCCGGTCGAAGACCCGGCTGTGCCCGTCCTGGGAGAGCACGCCCGCGCGGCCGAGGCCGAGGTAGACGAACGGGTCGAGCAGCAGCTCGCAGCCGCCCGCGATGGCGTAGTCGCACTCCCCGGTCAGCAGACTCTGCGCGGCCTGGTGCACGGCGACCAGGGAGGAGGAGCAGGCGGTGTCCACGGCCAGGGACGGGCCCCGGAAGTCGAAGACATGGCTGATCTGGGTGGCCACCATGTTGGGCAGCGCGCTGACCAGGAGTTGCGGAGTGGTCGGCGGGCCGCCGATGCAGTTGCGGCGGACGTAGTCGTTGGCGCCGACTCCGAGGAAGACGCCCACTTGTTCTCCGGCGACCTCCTTGCGGGAGTAGCCCGCACGGTCGAGGAGTTCCTGCGCCAGCTCCAGGCAGAGCCGCTGCTGCGGGTCCATCCAGGCGGCGTCCTGTTCGCTGATGCCGAAGTACTCCGCGTCGAAGTGGTCGATGCCGTCGATGAACCCGCCCCAGCGGGCCGCGTCGACCACGTCGGGGTCGGCGCCCTCGAACCAGGCGGGCGACCAGCGGTCGTCGGGGGTGGCGGACACCGAGTGGATGCCGCGTACCAGGTTCTGCCAGAACTCCTCGACGGAGGGTGCTCCCGGCACCCGGACCGACGCCGCCACGACGGCGATCCGCCCGGTCGGCGCCGCCGGCCCGCGCACGGTCGCCGACACGGACGCGGACCGCGTCCCGGCGCCGAGCCCGGCGGAGGTACCGGCCGACCGCGTGCTGACCGGGGACGGGATCTCCCCCGGCGAAGCGGGACGCGGTTCAGCGGCGGCGAGGACGGGGGTCTGCTCGGCTCCGAGGGCGAGAACCGGGACAGGGGCGGGGAGTTGGTCCGGTACGAGGGCCAGGGCCGGGGCCGGGGCCGGATGGGAGACGGGGGAACGCTCCGGGGCGGCGGAGACCTGACCGAAGGCGGAGTCCGAGACGGAGGCCCGGCCCGGAGTATCGGACCGGCCCGGAGTATCGGACCGGCCCGGAGTATCGGACCGGCCCGGAGTACCGGACCGACCCGAAGCAGCGGCCGGGTCCAAGGTGGCGGCAGGCTCCGAGGCCGCGGGGTCCGAAGTGTCGGCCCGGTCCGAGGCGGCGGCCGGGAGTTCCCCGGCGAGATGCTCCGCCAGCGCCCGCAGGGTCCGGCGGCGCGCGACCACGGACGGCACGATGGCGGTGTGGTAGCGCTGTTCGAGTATGTCGAGCGCGCGCATCGCCGCGATCGAGTCCACTCCGTAGTCGGCGAGATCCTCGTCCGGGTCCAGGTCCTGTTCGGGGAGCTTCAGGACCTCGGCGAAGATCTCAACGAGCTCCTGGCACAGCGCCTCGGCGCTGACGCCGGTCCGCTGGACCTCGGGGCGGCCGACCTCGGCAACCGTGCCCGTGCCCGTACCGGTACCGGCGTCCGCCTCCGCACGGTGCATCGTGAGCCGCTGTTCCAGGCGGGCCACGTCACCCCGGAACACGGCGAGTTGGCGGGCTTCGTGGCGGAGGGCGAACTCCAGAGCCGCGAGTCCGTCCGGGGTGTCCAGTGGTTCGAGGCCGTTGACTTCCAGCACCGTGCGCTCCACGGCGGGGTTGATGCGCATGCCGCCCTCGGCCCAGAGCGGCCAGTTGACCGAGAGGCTGCGTCCGTGCCGGGTGCGGCGGGCCCGCAGTGTCTCGCGGTGGTGGGCGAACGCGTCGAGGTAGCGGTTGCCTGCCGTGTAGTCGGTGGTGCCGACCGTGCCGAGCACCGAGGTGGTGGAGGAGAAGAGGAGGAAGTAGTCGAGCGCGGAATCGCGGGTGGCCTCGTCCAGCAGCCGGGTGCCGACGATCTTGGGCGCGGTGACCCGGTGGATCCCCGCACTGTCCTTGCTCAGCAGCAGCCCGTCCTCGACGACTCCCGCCGCGTGCAACACCCCTGTCAGCGGGCCGAGTTCGGCCACCACGGCCGACACGGTCCCGGCCACCGAGAGCCGGTCGGTCACGTCGCAGCTGTAGTACTGGGCCCGGGCGCCCAGCGCGACCAGTTCGGCGACCGCCGCCTCCTGCTCGGCTCCGCGCGGGGAGCGGCCGAGGAGGGCGATCCCCACCCGGGCCCGTCCCGCGAGATGCCGGGCGACCAGTCGTCCGAGTCCTCCCGCGCCACCCGTGATCAGGTAGGTCCCACCGTCCCTGGCCACGGGCACGACAGGACCGTCGGCCGACAGAACGCGCCGGAAGCCCAGCACCTCACGTCCGGCGGGGCCGACCCGAACCTCGATGTCCTGCCAGGCGGCGGCCTCGGCGAGCAGGGCACGGCACTGGTCCGGGATGCCGAGGGCCGGATCGAGGAGCAGCGTCTTCAGCGCCAGTTTGGGCTGTTCCCTCCGTACGCCGCGGGCCAGACCTCCCACGGCGGCGTGCTCGGGGTCCTCCTGCGCGCCGGCGTGGGCGTACACGACGGGCAGGGTGCCCACACAGGACGTCAGCCAGGCGCGGGCCAGCGCGAACGCCCCGTCACGCGCGGCGGAACCGTCCTGACGGAGCGGCCACAGATGCAGTACGGCGGCGGGGTCGACACCCTCGTCGCCGAGTGCCCGCGCCAGGGCACGGTGGTCCTCCTCGGCCGACGGGTCGACCGTGAACTCGTCGGCGCCCGTGCGGGCGAAGGCCGTCCCGGACCGCACGGCGATCACCCGGCCTGCCAGGCGGCGCAGCTCGGTCAGGCGTTCGGTGTCGTCGTCCAGCACCAGCAGCACGCCGTCCGGCCGCTCGGCGCTCGCGGGCCGGAACGCCCACACGGGCTCGTAGACCAGCAGGTCCGCGGGCGCCTCGATGTTCTCGCCCGGGGCCGTGGCCTCGGCGGCGGGCGTCCGCGCGGGGGCGACCTCGGGGGGCGGAGTCCGGTCGGCCATCGGAATCCAGCACCGGAGGCGGTCGAACGGGTAGGTGGGCAGTGAGATCCGCCGCCCGCCGGTGCCCGACCAGCCGGTGTCCGACCAGCCGGCGTCCGAGCCGACGACCCAGGCCGCAGCGGTCCCGGCCGGACCGCTGCCCTGCGCCGGGCCGCCGGAACCCCGCCTGACCCGGCCGGTGAACAGCCGGTCGGGGTCCGTCCGGCCCGCTCCGTACAGGGTGAGCAGGTCGATCAGTTCCGCGGTGTCCCGGGCCACCACCGCCAGCCGGTGTTCCATGGCCCGTCGTCCCACGCGCAGTGTGTGGGCGACATCGCCGAAGCGCGCTTCGGGGTGCTCGGCCAGGAAACGGCCCAACTGGTCGGCCTGGGCCCGCAACGCCTCGGGGGTCCGCGCGGACAGCGGCACGACCTGCGGGTCGTACGGTGCCACCCGGGCGTCGGCCGTTCCCGTCCGTACGCCGACGCCGCCGCCGCTGGGCTCCGCCTGCCCTTCGTACTCCTCCACCACCATGTGGACGTTGGCGCCGCCGAAGCCGAAGGCGCTGATCCCGGCCCGTCGTGGCGCGGGCAGGCCGGTGCGCGGCTCGTTCACCCGCGGCCAGTCCCGCCGCTCGCGCGCGACGTAGAACGGGCTGTCGTCGAAGGGGATCTCCTGGTTGAGCCGCTCGGTGTGCAGTGTCGGCACGATGGTCCGGTGCTGCATGGACAGCAGTACCTTCGTGAGGGCCGCGATACCCGCGGCGGCCTCCAGGTGGCCGACGTTGGACTTCAGCGAGCCCACCGCGCAGAATCCGCGGCGGTCGGTGGAACGGCGGTAGGCCTTGGTCAGCGAGGCGATCTCGATCTGGTCGCCCAGCGTGGTGCCCGCGCCGTGCGCCTCGATGCTGGTGATCGTCTCCACCTCGACGTCGGCCCGCCGCAGCGCCTCCAGGACCACCCGGCCCTGTGCGTCCGGGCTCGGCACGGCGAAGCCGCTGGTACGGCCCGAGTGCTGGACGGCCGAACCACGGATGACGCCGTAGATGTGGTCCCCGGCCGCCTCCGCCTCGGCCAGCGGCCGCAGCAGTACGGCTCCGACTCCCTCACCGGGCACATAGCCGTCGGCGCCTTCGCCGAAGACCCGGCAACGGCCGTCCGTGGACAGCAGGTTGTTCTCGGCCAGCCGGAGGTACTTGAAGGGGTGCAGGGACAGGTTCACCCCGCCGGCGAGGGCGGCCCTGCACTCACCGCGCCGGATCGCCTCGCAGGCCAGGTGGATGGTGGTCAGCGAGGAGGAGCAGGCGGTGTCGAGCGAGACGCTGGGGCCGCGGAAGTCGAAGGCGTACGAGACCCGGTTGGTGATCAGCGAGAAGGTGGAGGCGACGATCTGCGGGTTGTCCCGGGCGAGTTCCTCGATGGCGTGCAGCTGGTAGTCGTTCCACATCACGCCCGCGAAGACGCCGACGGCGCCGCCGGTCTGCCGGCCCAGCTCCTCCGGGGTGTAGCCGGCGTCCTCGACGGTCTGCCAGGCGGTCTCCAGGAAGAGCCGCTCGTGCGGGTCCATCAACTCGGCCTGGCGTGGCGAGATGTTGAAGAACAGCGGGTCGAAGTTCTCGATGCCGTCGACGAATCCGCCCCACTTGCCGTGGGTCTTTCCCGGCTCGCGGCGTCCGGGCGCGAACCAGGGCGCGTGGTCCCAGCGTTCGGCGGGCACCTCGGTGACACAGTCCCGGCCGTCCCGCAGCACCCGCCAGAACTCACGGATGTCCGCCGCCCCCGGGTAGCGTCCGGCGAGACCGACGATCGCGATGTGCCCGCTGTCGTCCTCGGGCCGGGAATCCGGGAGCCGGACCTCGGCGGCCGGCCAGGAAGGTGACTCGGGGACCGGGACCTCCACGACGGCCGGCTCGCCCTGCTCCTGCGGCGCGGGGGCGCCGCTGCCGGTCAACCGGTGCCCCTGGCTCTTCAGATGGGCCGCCAGCGTGTTCACGGTCGGGTACTCGAACAGCAGCGTCGGATAGAGCTCGGTGCCGAGCAGTTTCTCCAGCGAGACGGCGATGGTCAGCAGGTTGACCGAGTCCAGCCCGAGGTCGTAGAACCCCCGCTCCTGGTCCACGGGCGCGTCCCCGCTGTCCAGGGCCTTGGCCACCAGGTCGCTGATCGCCTCCTCCAGGCTGCGGTGCTCCTCCCCCGGCTGCTCCTCCCGGAGTTGCTCGGCCGGCGGCAGCGAACGCGGCGCGGGCGGAGCGGACGGTGTGCCTGTCTCGCTCTCGGCCAGCCTGGTGATCAGGTCGGCGGTGCGGACCCGTTTGGCGCGGAAGCCGGTGATCCGGGCGACGACGCTGCCGTCCGGGTGGCAGATGTGGAGGTCCGCCGTGACGGTCTCGGCGTCCAGTTCCCGTTGCTCGACGCGCGGGACGTACACCTGGGCCGCCGCGCCCAGCCGGCCGTACGCGCGGAAGGACTCGATGTAGATCGGGATGAACGGCCTCGCGGCGCGCTCCCGTTGGTCCGGCTCGAACTGGAGGAACGGAACGAGGGTGGAGAAGTCGAGGGTGACCGGGTGGATGTGGAAGTGGTCCAGGTACTCCTGGGCGTCGGGTCCGAGGCGGACGTCGCCGAGGGAGAAGCCGTCCCCCCGGTAGACGGTCCCGTCCACCTTCATGAAGTCCCGGTGGTGGATGTCCACTTGGCGGGCGAAGGCGTACAGCGTGTCGGCGTCGCAGACCTCGTCGGCGGCGGACTTCAGCCGGTCCGTGTCGACGCGACCCGCCGGCTCGGCGGCGGACAGCCGGATCTCGGCCTGGAAGTTGGTCTCCCAGGCCTCGTCCAGCACGACACCGCCGCTGGTCGGACGGCTGCGCACGGTCACCGGCAGGACGCCCTGCGGGGACGGCGAGTCCACGGCGATCTGCAACTGCCGGTCCCGGTCGCCCGCGGCGACGACGGGGGCGATGAACAGGCAGCGGCGCAGTTCGGCCGCGGCCGGGTCCACGCCGGCGTGGCGCAGCAGTCTCAGGACCAGGTCGAGGAAGAAGACGCCCGGCAGGACGGGGGTGCCGTGCACGAGGTGGCCACGCACGATCTCGTCCTGGGCGGTGACGCTGGTGACCAGGTGGCGGCCGGCCAGCCGGTGCTGGTCGGCCTCGAAGCGGGGATCAACCACGGTCGACATCGTCAGGTCAGCTCCTCGTGGAGTTCGAGCACGGGTCGGCGGGGCACGGCCACGGGCCGGGGGCCCGGGTCGGGGACGGCGGGGCCGGGGTGGGGCGCAGCGGGCAGGGGCAGACCGGGTTCCGGCTCCAGCGCGAGCAGCGGTCTGGCGGTTCGGCGGTGCTCCGCCGGCGCGGGGGCGTCGAGCCAGTGGCGGGCCCGGCGGTACTCGACCGGTGGCAGTGGCGTACGGGCCGGCCGGTACGACTCCCGTTCGTCCGGCAGCAGTTCACGCACCAGTACGTGGGCGTTGGTACCGCCGAAGCCGAACGCGCTGAGCCCGGCGCGCCGGACGCCGCCCGCCGGTTCCCAGGGTGCGGTGGCGAGGGCGGGGCGGAAGGGCGAGGTGGCGAAGGAGAACCGGGGGTTGGGCCGGTCGCAGTGCAGGGTCGGCGGGAGGGTGCGGTGAACCAGCGAGAGGATCACCTTGTGGAGCCCGGCCATACCGGCGGCCATCAGCAGATGCCCGATGTTGGACTTGACGCTGCCGACCGCGCAGTGGCCGACCGCGTCCGAGGTACGGCGGAAGGCGCGGGTGAGCGCCTGGAGTTCCATCGGGTCGCCGATCATCGTGCCCGTGCCGTGGGCCTCGACGTACGTCACCGTGTCCGCGGTGACCCCGGCGGCGGCCAGGGTGTCGGCCACCAACTGCTCCTGCGCCTGCGGGCTGGGGGTGGTGAGTCCCATCGTCCGGCCGTCGTTGTTCAGCTTGCAGGACTCGATCACCGCGAGGATCCGGTCGCCGTCGCGCAGCGCCCGTTCCAGCGGCTTCAGCAGGACGGCTCCGACGCCCTCGCCGAGCACGATGCCGTTGGCGCCGGCGTCGAAGACGTGGCAGGCGCCGTCGGGCGAGAGGGCACCGGAGGCGCTGAGCTTCAGGAACGGTGTCTCGTCCAGCAGCAGGTCGCCGCCGCCGACGAGCGCGGCGTCGCAGTCGCCCGCGTCCAGCGCGCGCAGTGCGAGGTACAGCGCGGACAACGCGGAGGAGCAGGCGCTGTCGACCGTCAGGTGGGGCCCGCGCAGGTCGTAGACGTGGGCGGCGTGCGCGGCGATGAAGTTCTGGTTGAGGCCGGTCACCGTGTTGCGGTGCGGAACGGGCACCCGGCTGCCGTAGGTGCTGGTGCCGGACCCCATGAAGAAGCCGATCCGCTCGCCGGCCACGTCCTCGCGCCGGTAACCGGCGTCGCGCAGGGTCTGTTCCACGGTCTCCAGTGACAGGCGGATCAGCGGATCGACATGGGCGGCGTCGGCGGCACCGATGCCGAAGAACTGCGGGTCGAACTCCTCGATGCCGTCCAGGAATCCGCCCCACTTGCTGACGCTGCGGCCGGGCGCGGCCTGCGGCGACCACAGGCGGCGGTGGTCCCAACGGGAGGCGGGCACCTCGGTGATGCCGCTACGCCCCTCGCGCAGCAGCTCCCAGTAGCGGTCGAGGTCGGGAGCGCCCGGATAGCGGCCGGCGGCGCCGATCACGGCCACCAGCCCGTGGCCCGGCCGTCGGCCACCGTCTCCGTGGGTGACCTGGCCGGCCGGCGCCGGACGGTCGCTCGCGTGAGGGACCCCGGCGACCCCGGCGACCCCGGCGAGGTCGGGCTCGCTCTGCGACCGGGTCCAGCGAGCCGTTCCGGCGGGGTGTTCCGCCATGAGATACGCGGCGAGCAGTTCCACGGTCGGGTACTCAAGGACCAGGGAGGGCGACAGCGGCTCGCCGACGCGTTCCTCCAGGTCGGCGACGATGCCGGCCACCAGGATGGAGTCCACGCCGAGTTGGCCGAAGTTCGTCCCGTGGTCGATCCGCTCGACCGGCATCAGCAGAGCGCGGGCCAGCAGTTCGGCGATCGCCCCGGCGACGGCGGCGCCGCCACCGGTCTCCGGTTCGCGCGCCCCGCCGTCCGCACGGACACCACCACTCTCGTGCACGCCTGCCTCCTCCTGTTCGCGACCGTCCTCCTCTTCGTGACCGTCCTCGTGCTCGTGACCGTCCTCGTGCGCACGAGCGGGCGACGGTGACCGCTCGGGGACCGTTGACCGCTCGGGGGACGCCGACCGGGTGGGCCACACCGCGGGGTCGACCGCCGCGGCCACCAGGTGGGACCGGCCGGACGCCAACGCGGCTTCCAGAAGGTCCAGGCCCTGTTCGACGGTGTGCGGGGCGAACCCCAGCTCCGAGTAGCGCGGGCTGCGCACCGCGCCCATGCCGGCGCCGGTCCAGCTCCCCCAGCCCACCGAGACATGGCGGGTGCGACCGGTGGCCCGCTCCGCCACGGCGTCGAGCAGCGCGTTGGCCGACGCGTAGTCGGCCAGTCCGACGGCCAGTTTCGGCAGGGCGGCCGACAACGAGGAGAACAGGACCACCCAGTCGGGTTCGTCCTCGCGCAGTGCGTCGAGGAGTGCGAACAGCCCTTCGCCCTTGGGCCGCCAGGTGTCGCGTATCGAGCCGAGTTCCTTGCGGACGAACGCAGGTGTCCTGCGATCGACCGACCCTGCGCAGTGCAGGACGCCCGCGATCGGCCCGAGTTCGCCGCGCACCCGGCCGAGGAAGGAGCGCACCGCCGCGATGTCCGTCAACTCACCGCTGTGCAGGTCGAGTCGCGCACCGAGGCTTTCGAGTTCCAGCAGTGCCGCGATGCGCTCGTCGGACGTGTCCCGGCTCCAGGTCGGGCGCGGGGGCAGGGGGCGCAGGCCGAGCAACGCCAGTCGGCGGGCGCCGCGTTCGACCAGTCGCCGGGCGGCCGCGAGACCGAGCCCGCCGGTGCCCCCCGTGATCAGGTAGGTCCGGGACGGGTCGACCCGCAGTGGCTGATCCCCGTCGTGCGGCAGCCGGACCAGCCGGGGTGCCAGCCGCCGTCCGCCGGTGAGCCGGATCTCGGGTTCCGCCGCTCCTTCTGTCGTGCCGAGCGCCAGTTCGTTCCGTACCAGGCCCATCAGCGCCTCGCCGTCGGCGATCGGCGGGTCGCACTCGACCGTGGCGGCCGACACGTGGGAGTACTCGGCCCCGAGCGACCTGACGAGGGAGGCCATCCGGGCCGCCGCGGGCCAGGGCGAGTCGGTCGCGGAGTGCGTGAGGTGCAACAGCCGCAGCGGTCGGCCCCCGGCCGCGGGCACCAGGGCCTGAAGCAGCCCCAGCCGCCCGAACTGCCGTGCCGGCGTGGGCGGACCGGCCAGGTCCACGAGATCCGCCACCGCGTCCAGCCGCGGGTGGGCGGCGCGCAGCCGCTCCCCGAGTGCGCGGCCCGCCTCACCGTCGTCCAGATCGAGCTCGTACTCGTCCCGCCCGAGCCGGGGCAGGGTCGAACGCTCCCGTACGACGATCCAGTCGGCGTCCTCCGTGCCGGGCAGCGCGGCGGTCACCGGCAGCGTGGTCTCGCGGCCGAGGAGTACGACGTTCACCCGGCGGTGACCGTCCGGTGCGGCGGGAAGGGCCTGCACGGGCCGCCATTCACGGACCAGCAGCGCGGGCTCGTGGCGGGTCCGGCCGGCAGGCGCCTCCCTCTCGGGTTCGGGGGCGGTTGCCGCGATGACCGGCCGTGCGGACTCGGAGGTGCCCGGGGGGCCGTAGCGCGGCCGGGTGTCGAACGGATACAGCGGGAAGCGCACCCGCCGTCCGCCCTGCGGATACAGGCTCTCCCAGTCCGCCCGGCCGCCCGCCGTCCAGGTGCGCAGCGCCTCGGCCAGGGCCGGGGGGACTGTGCCGTGAACCGGCCCGGTGTGGTCGCGTCCCGCGAGGAAGTCGTCGAGCCGCTCGCGCAGTTCGGCCGTGTCGTGGCAGACCACGGCCAGCCTGCTCGGCAGTGCGGTGCGGCCGGTGCGGGAGGTGTGCGCGAGATCGGCGAGCGCCGCGTGGTCGCCGTCCAGGAAGACACGTAGCCGCTTCGCATAGGCGCGCAGGCGCTCGTCGTCCGTGGCCGAGAGGGTCACCACCTGGGGTTCGCGGCCGGTGACCGGAGCCGCCGGGAACTCTGGCGCCTCCTCCAGGACGGTGTGCGCGTTGGTGCCCCCGAAGCCGAACGAGCTGACGCCCGCCCGCCGGGGTTCCCCAGGATCGCTCCGCTCCCAGGGTTCGGGAGTGGTGACCAGCCGCAGGACGCCGTCCGAGAGGTCGATGTGCGGGTTGACGTCTCGCACATGGGGCGTGCCGGGCAGGGTGCGGTGGCGCATCGCCTGGACGACCGCGATCAGCCCGGCCATGCCCGACGCCGACTCGGCGTGGCCTATGGAGGCCTTCACCGCCCCGAGGACGCAGCCGGTTCCCGAGCCGTCCGGGCCGCCGAGGGCGGTGCGCAGGCCCTCGATCTCGATCGGGTCGCCGAGCGCGGTGCCGGTGCCGTGCGTCTCGACGTACGCCAGTGAGGAGCCCGGCACACCGGCGTCCCGCAGTGCGGCGGTGATCACCTCGGCCTGGGCGGATGGCCGGGGCGCGGTGAGCGAGTGCGCCCGGCCGCCGTGGTTGACGGCGGTGCCCCGGATCACGGCGTGCACCGGATCGCCGTCGGCCAGCGCACGGGCCAGCGGTTTCAGCAGGACGGCCGCCACGCCCTCGCCCCGGACGTAACCGTCCGCCGCCCGGTCGAAGGTGTGGCAGCGGCCCGTGGCGGACAGCATCCCGGCGCCCGCCAGCGAGTCGAAGTACGTCGGCGACAGCAGCACGTTGACGCCGCCCGCCAGCGCGAGGTCGCAGCCGCCGGAGCGGAGGGCGGCGACGGCGTGGTGCAGGGCGACCAGGGAGCTGGAGCAGGCGGTGTCGACCGCCTCGCTGGGGCCGCGCAGATCGAGTTGGTGCGAGACGCGGTTGGCGATGACGCTGTGTACGTTGCCGGGGGCCAGGTAGGCGTGGGCGGTGTCCCCACCGCGTGCGAGGAGTTCGGTGTAGTCGCTGAGTGTCGCGCCGACGTAGACGCCGGTGCGGGAGCCCGCGAGCGTACGCGGGTCGAGGCCGGCGTCCTCGACGGCGTGCCAGCACTCCTGGAGGAACAGCCGCTGCTGCGGGTCCATCAGGGCCGCTTCGCGGGGCGAGACGCCGAAGAAGGCCGCGTCGAAGGCGTCCACGTCGGCCAGGAATCCGCCCTGCGGTCCGTCGCCGTCCGCCCAGGACCGCACCGGCCCGCCGACCCGTTCGCCCGGAGTGCCCTCCGCGCCGTCGCCGACGCAGTCGCGCCCGGACAGCAGATTCGCCCAGAACTCCTCGACGTCGCCCGCACCGGGGAAACGCGCGGCCATGCCGATGACCGCGATCGGCTCCGCCCCCGTACCGGCGGAGGGCCGCGGGATGAAGGGGACGGTCTCCGAGGCGGAGACGGCAGGCGAGCGGGCCGCCGACGCCTCGGGCACCCGGACGGCGGTGACCCCGTGACGTCCCGTCAGGTACGTCGACAGCGCGGCGACCGTGGGGTGCTCGTAGAGCGTCACCGGTGTCAGGGCGAGTGCGAACAACTCGTTCAGCCGGTTGACGAGCCGGATGGTCAGGACGGAGTCCATGCCTACGTCACCGAACCGCTCGTCGGCTCCCAGGACGTTCCGCGGCAGCTTCAGCAGGGCCGAGACCTCCGCCGTCAGCTGCTCCTGAAGCGTCCCGTGCTCCGGGAGCGTCGTCCCGTGCTCCGGGAGCGTCCCGTGCTCCTGGGGTGTCCCGGCGTCGGCCGCCACCGGTGCGGCGTCCCCGGCGACGACGACGTCCGCGCCGAGCGCCGCGGCGATCCGAAGCTGGTCGCCGTGGCCGACGAGGTAGGCGCCCGACTCGGCCACCAGCAACTCGTCGAGTGCGCGCAGCGCCTGTGCGGTGGCGATCGGCCTGAGGCCGGTGGTGGTCTCGGTCAGCCGTACGACGTCCGCGGGCATCCGCATGGCGCCGTCCCGCCACAGCGGCCAGGCCGCGGAGACCGTGCGTCCGTGTCGCAGTCCCTGGACCCGCCGTTCCTCGCGTTGCTCGGCGAAGGCGTCGAGGAAGCGGTTGGCCGCCGCGTAGTCGCACTGGCCGGCGTTTCCGGTCCAGCCGACGAAGGACGAGGTGAGGAGGAGGAAGTC
The DNA here is from genome assembly GCF_044751025.1 of Streptomyces sp. NPDC088747. Classification (NCBI taxonomy): domain Bacteria; kingdom Bacillati; phylum Actinomycetota; class Actinomycetes; order Kitasatosporales; family Streptomycetaceae; genus Streptomyces; species Streptomyces sp. NPDC088747. The sequence continues at coordinate 238,721 of NZ_JBIVKZ010000004.1, read as the reverse complement.
CAGTTCGTCGGAGGCGGTGAGCCGGTCGAGGAGCAGCGTGCCGTCCACCTTCGGTGCCAGGACCGTGCGCAGTGACCGCGGCGTCTTGGCCGTCAGCGGGGCGTCGTCGACGACACCGGCCGCGTGGATGATGCCCCGCAGTCCCCCGGTCAGTTCGCGGGCGTGGTCCAGGGCGGCGCCGAGGGAGTCCTCGTCGGTGACGTCGGCTCGCAGGTAGAAGGCCCGCGTCCGGTGGCGCCGCAGGCCGGTGAGGAGCCGCTCGGTGTCCGGGGAGGGGTGCGAGCGGCCGAGCAGGACGAGTGCGGGAACCCGGTGCCGTTCGGCGAGCCGGGCCGCCATCAGCCGCCCGACTCCGCCGGCGCCACCGGTGATCAGCACCCCGCCGCCGAGCGCGGGTGACCCGGCGCCGCGGAGCGGTTCGGCGGGGACCCGCGCCACCGCCGCGGCCCGGATCGTCCAGCGCCGCGAACCGAGCATGCGGACCTGCTGGTCCGGTCCGCATGCCTCCGTCAGGAGCTCGCGCACGGATGGGAGTCCCGGGTCGGCCACCTCGATCCGGCCGAGACGCAGCCGTACGCCTTCGAGGGCGAGTGACCGGCCGAGCGCGTCCAGGGCCGTCACGGCGGGATCACCGGGACGGCACACCACCGCGCACTCGACGGGCCGGCCGTGCTCGGAGGACCAGCGGGCGAGCATCAGCGGCAGGGCGGCGGCGGCCTCCAGGGAGAGCGGCTGCCCGTGGTACGGACGCAGGTCCAGTACGAGGATCCGGGGCGCCCTGGCCTCCAGGAGACCGGGTACGCCCTCCACGTCCACGGCGTGCGCTGTCGCCACGCCGGGGACCACCTCGGCGCCCCCTGTCGACGGCTCGCCGCCGACCGTCACCACGAGCAGCCCGTCGTACGACGGGGCAGGTGCAGGAGAAGGTGGAACAGGTACGGAAGCCGACGGAACAGGTGCGGGAGACGACGTGCCGGGCGTCGGCGAGGGGGCGGGTGCCCAGGCCGCGCGGTAGAGCACCGTCTCCGACGGAGACCCCGAACCGCCGGTGTCCTGCGGGCTCTCCATGTCTCCGGTGCTCTTCGCCGTCTCCCCGCCGCCCGGCAGCAGCGCGGCGGTCAGTGCGGCCGGGAGCCAGTGCCTGACCGGCGCGAACCGGAACGGCGGGAGGCTGACCCGTCGGCGCCCCGGTTCGGTCAGTTCGGCCCAGGGAAGGTCCGCGCCGTGCGCCCACAGCCTGGCGGGCACCGCGAGGTCACCGGCGCGCAGCCGTTCCCGCAGGAAGGTGACGCCCTCCGGGCCGGAACCGAACACGTCGCCGAGCGCGGGGCCGTCCCCGATCCGGCCGCGCACCAGTCCGGCCACCTCGGCGGACCGGCCGTCCGCGATCAGTTCGAGGGTGGCGAGCAGCTGCGGCAGGTCCGTCACCGGGTACGCCAGTCGCTCGTCCCGCGGCTGCCTGCCGGCCTGGAGGGTGAAAACGATGTCAGCGAGGCGGTGTTCCGGGCCCGCGAGCAGCGCGGACCTCAGCCGGCCCGCGTAGTCCCGCAGGTCCGCCTCGTCCCGGCCGGAGAGCACGACCAGGTGCGGTCGACCCGCGAGGTCCCCGTCGGTCCCGGCCACGGGCGGGGGCTCCTCCACCACCAGGTGGACGTTGACTCCGCCGGCGCCGAACGAGCTCAGTCCGGCGCGCAGCGGACCGTCCGTCGCCCGCCACGGCTCCGCGGAGTCCTGGAGGCGGAACGGGGTGCGGGAGAAGTCGATGTGCGGGTTGACCGGATCGGCGTGCAGGGTCGGCGCGAGGGTGCGGTGGCGGAGTTGGAGCAGCACCTTGGTCAGCCCGGCGACGGCGGCGGCCGACTCCAGGTGACCGATGTTGCTCTTGATGCTGCCGATCCCGGTCCTGGACTCCCGCTCCCCCGGCCCCCCGAACGCCTCGGTGAGCCCCCGCACCTCGATGGGATCGCCGAGCGCGGTGCCCGACCCGTGGGCCTCCACGTAGCCGATCGACTCGGGCTCGACCCCGGCCGCCCGGTGTGCCTTCCGCACCAGGGCGGCCTGAGCGGCGGGGCTGGGAACCGTGAAACCGTTGGTACGGCCGTCGGAGTTGGCGACGGCGGAACGGATGACTCCGTGGATGTGGTCGCCGTCGGCCAGCGCCCGGTCGAGCCGTTTGAGGACGACGGCTCCCACGCCTTCGCCCAGTACGAAGCCGTCCGCTCCGGCGCCGAAGGCCCGGCAGCGGCCACCGCGCGCCAGCATGCCCATCTGCGCGTACTGGATGTGCCGGGCGGGATGCAGCACGAGGTTGACCCCGCCCGCCACCGCGGCCGTGACCTCTTCGCGGAGGACCGCGCCGCAGGCCAGTTCCAGCGCCGTTCCCGATGCCGAGCAGGCGGTGTCGACGGTCAGGCTCGGGCCGGTGAAATCGAAGAGGTAGCTGACGCGGTTGGCGATCTGATAGCTCTCCGCCCAGGGATAGGGGGCGTCTCCGGTGAGCGCGCCCTGGGCGCTGAACAGGCCGTAGTCGTTGGCCATCGCGCCGACGTACACGGCGGTGTCCCGGCCGAGACCGTCGGGGGTGTAGCCGGCGTCCTGGATGGCCTGGTGGGCGGTCTCCAGGAAGAGCCGCTGGCGGGGGTCCATCAGTTCGGCCTCGGCGGGAGAGATCCCGAAGAAGAGGGAGTCGAACTCGTCGACGCCGTCTAGCAGCGCCGCCCACCGCGAGTAGGTACGGCCCGGGCCGCCTTCGGGGTCGTAGAGCGCCTCGTGGTTCCAGCGCTCGACGGGGATCCCGCCGACGGAGTCCCGTCCGGCGAGGAGGTTGTTCCACAGCTCGTCGACGTCGCGGGCGCCGGGATAGCGCCCGGCCAGTCCGATGACGGCGACCGCATCGGTGCCGGGGGCGGGACCGACGCGCGGCGGAGGGGCGGGGACGGAGGCGGGGCGTTCGGCCTGTTCGGCCTGTTCGGTCTGTTCGCTCTGCTCGCTCTGCTCGCTCTGTTCGGTCTGTTCGCTCTGCTCGCTCTGTTCGGTCCGGTCCGCGGGAGCCAGCGCGTCGGCCAGTGCTCCGAGGGTGCGGTGTTCGAAGAGCACGGTGGGGGACAGTTCGCCGTACCACTCCTCCAGTGCCACCGTGGCGTCCACGACGGCGAGCGACGAGGGCCGCAGTTCCTCAAGGGTGGTGCCGGCGTTCAGCGAGGCCGCGGGGAGTCCCAGGGTCCGGGCCACGACCCGCACGATCCGGGCGAGCGCGGTCCGCCTGCCACTGCCGGTCGTGGAGGTGGCGGAGTCGCGCGGATCGGCGGTACCGGGGGCGGCCTCGTCGGTGGCCGTCGGCGTCTCGGCGATGGCGGCCAGTGCGTGGTGCCCCGGTACCGCCGAGGGACGGTCCGTCCTGGGCCGGTCCGCGGGTCCGGGCTGTTCGGCGGCGGCCTCCGGGCGGAACGCGATCGCGGCGGCGGCCTCGACCGGCAGCTCGTACACCACGGAGCCGTCGGCCTCCTCTCGGGCCCGGTCCGCCGCCACGGAGTCCAGGAACCGCCGGGCCGGCTGGTTGCGCCCGGTGGGCCGGTAGGTCACGCGCAGCACCGCGCACTCGTCCGCCACCTCGGCGGCGAGCCGTGCCAGGAAGGCGTGTTCGACGCCCTTTCCGAGCACCCGGCAGCTCATCAGGAACGTCTCCAGGTCGGCCGTCGGTCCGTCGACGCGCAGCACGGCGGCGCCGACCACGCCGTAGTCGCCGAAGCGGTCGGCGACCTGGACCGTGCGGCAGCGGACGGCAGGGTCCGCGAGCATCGCCCGCAGTTCGGGCTCCTGGCGGCGGGCGGGAGCGGCGTTGAACTGGTTGGTGCGCTGGGTGAGTTGGGCGACGCGGGTGAGGGCGGCCCCCTCCGCCGGGCGGACGTCGACGCGCAGGTCCAGCTCCTGGATGAAGTCGGCCAGTGTGGCGGTGGCCCCGCGCAGTTCCCGGCGCCGGCCGGCCGCCTCGTAGAAGGAGGCGCGGGCACGGTCCTCGTCGGTGATCTCCAGCCGGTCGAAGGCCCAGACGCGGTCGACGAAGCCGGGGAGGTCCGCGGGGTCGGCCGGGCAGGTGAGGGACAGCACCTGCGGGCAGGCCGCGCGGAGCGCCGCGATCTCCACGGGGTTGTCGTCGATCATCACGAACGAGTCGAGACCGAGGTCGAGTTCGCGCGCGAGGTCGGCGAGGTTGGCGGACTTCGGCTCCCAGTCGACGCGGCGTGCCGTCAGGTGTTCCTCGCCGAGCGGCATGTCGTCGCGTATCCGCAGGACCTCGGACACGTCCTGGGCCTCATTCTTGCTGGCGAGGCAGAGCAGGACTCCCCTGGCCCGCAGTTCAAGTGCCCACTCCTGGAGCCGGCGGTGTCCCGGCTCGACGACCACACCGTGCGGGCCGTCCTCCCCGAGGACGCCGCGCCACAGGGTGTTGTCGCAGTCCAGCACCAGCACCTTGGCGGGCGGGACGAGTGCGGCGCGGACGGCTCTCGCCGTCGCGGTGGCGAGAGCGGCGTATCCGGTGGCGTCGTAGGGGATGTGGGCGAGGCGCAGTCGCCGGGCGTCGTGGCGGTCGGCGATCCTGCGCCCGCCCGCGCGCCACTCCTCGGCGTCGAGCAGCCGCGCGCCGGGAACCCCGGCCAACGCGTCGGCCAGTCGCCGGCGCAGTACCTCAAGCCGTGCGCGGTCGGCCGACGGAGAGTCCGGGCAGGTCATGACGAGCAGCGGCACCAGCGACCGGCCGCACAACTGGGCGGCCCCGCGCGCGAATTCGTCCACCGTGCGCTCGGGGTCGTCGCCGAGCCAGTCCTCCAGGCGCAGCAGGACGACGTTGCAGCCGGCGGAGTTGCGGCCGCTCTCGCTGGACGGGTCGAGCAACTGCTGGAAGACCTGGCTGTAGTCGGCGCGTACGACGTCGAGTCCGAGGTCCAGGCGTTCGGTCCAGGCCCGCAGTCCGTCCTCCAGCGGGTCCGTGGTGAAGGTCGCGGAGACCACGAGCCGCCCGGCGGCGGCCGGCGCGGCGGAGGCGGAAGGTGCGGTGGCAGCCGACTCGGTGGTAGGGGGTGCGGCGACGGGTGCGGTGGCGTCGAACCGGTCGACGACCGTGACCTGTCCGGGAGTCCGCCCGGTGTCGAGACCGGTCACGACGGTCGCGGCGACCTGTTCGGTGGCCAGGACCTCGTTCGAGCCGAGTACCGAGTCGGAGAACGCGGTCCGCATGCGTCCGGGCCGTACGACGGTGCAGTCCAGCCCCGGACGTTCCGCCGCGGCGGCGCGCACCAGGCCTTCCAGGGCCAGCTTGGCGGTCACGTAGTGCGACCAGCCCGGCGGCGGGGAGTCCACCCAGGCGGTGGAGACGGCGACGAGGTGGCCGGAGTCCTCCGCGAGGGTGGGCAGGAGAGCGGCCAGCGGCACCCGGGCGACTTCCAGGGCGTCGCGCAGGTAGTCGGCGGCGCGCCCGTCGGTCTCCGGTTCCAGGGTGAGCGCGGTGACCGGCGGGAAGGCGTTGAGCACCAGGACGTCCAGGCGTCCCCGCTCGGCGAGGATCCGGTCCCTGGCGGCCTGCGCCCAGGACCGGTCGGCGGCGTCGCCGGGCAGCAGGCGCACCCGTTCGGCGAGCTCGCCGAGGGCGGCACGGGCCCGTTCGGCGTCGTCCGCGCTGCGGCGGTGGTTCAGGTAGACGGTGTAACCAGCCAGGGCCAGGGCCTGGGTGAGGCTCGCGCCGAGGCCACGGCTGCCGCCGACGACCAGTGCGGTGCGGCCGGTTCCGGGGGCGTCGGCGGGCATCAGGTCGCGGAGCTGTGCGACGTCGGACTCGGGCACCGTCCGGCGGGCCAGCGCCCGCACCTCGACGCGGCCGTGGCCGGGCAGTGTGCCCGTCAGGTCGATGAGGCCGTAGCGGCCGTCGGTCTCACGGACCCGGAGCTCGCCCGCCGTGCCGGCGACGGAGTCGTCGAAGTGCAGGGTGAGTCCGGAGACCAGGGCGTCCCGGCCGGGTATCTCCATGCCCGCCAGATAGCTCGCCCAGCCCAGCAGCATCGCGTGCCGGGGAGAGATGCCCGCGGCGGCGGCGCCCGTCGCGCCGAGCAGTTCCCGCCACCGGTCGACGGCGGCGGGGCAGCCGGCTTCCCGCCGGTCCCCGGCGCGGGTCCGCTCGACGGACACGTGGTCGCATTCCGTGCGCCGGGGCCCCGCCACGTCCACCGGGGTGTCCCCGCGGGACCTGCCCGCCGCGGTCCGCACCACGAGGTCCAGCAGGAGCCGGCTTCCGTCGGTCACCCGGACGCTGAACCCGTCCTCGGTCCGCTCGGCGGAACGCCGGTAGGTCTGCCCGGGACGGGCGGGAGCGTGGAACCGCGCGGTGATCCCCGTGACGCTGCGTGGAGTACGCCGGCCGGGCAGGGCCGCCAGCGCGTGCAGGGTGACCAGCGCGCCGTGCGCGATCGGGGCTCCGAAGGACGTCCTGGCGGCGTAACCGGCGTCGGTGTGCAGGGGGTTGACGTCACCACTGGCGGCTGCGAAGGACTCGATGTCCTGCTCGCTGATACTGAACTCGGTTGCGGCCACCTCGGTCACCTCTCCGCGCCGACCGGCGCCGCTTCACGGATTTTCCGGACCAGGCCGGTGAGCACCTGACCGGGGCCGACCTCGCGCAGCACGGGTTCGGGCCGCTCCAGCAGGAACCGCACGGTCTCGGTCCACCGCACCGGCGAGGTGAGCTGCCGGCACAGTTCGTCGGCGAGCCGGTCGTCCGTGTGCGGGCGGGCCGTGGTGTTGGCCACGACCGGGATGCGCAGCGGTGCGAGCCGGTGGCGCCGCAGGTCGGCGCCGAACTCCTCGGCCGCCGCGGCCATGTGCCGGGAGTGGAAGGCGCCGCTGACCTTGAGCGGGATCACGGCCTCCGCCCGCCCGTTCAGGCACTGGCCTGCCGCCCGTACGTCGGCCGCGGTGCCGGAGATGACGATCTGGGTGGGGGCGTTCAGGTTGGCGATGTCCACCTCGGGGTTCTCCCGCAGGGCGTCGCCCAGCTCCTCCTCGGTCAGGCCGATGACCGCCGCCATCGCGCCGGGCCCCGCCTTGGCCATCGCCTCCGCGCGGTACCGGACCAGTTCGAGTCCGGTGAGGAAGTCGAAGGCCCCCGCGGCGAACAGGGCCACGTACTCGCCGAGGCTGTGGCCGGCGACGTAGTCGGGTACCTCGCCGCTCTCCCGGACCAGGTCCAGGTAGCCGAGCGCGCCGACGACGTAGAGCGAGCACTGGGTGTAGCGGGTGTCGGAGAGCTTGTCGGCCGGCGCGTCGAGGCAGAGTTCCTCGATCGAGTAGCCGAGCAGGGCGTCCGCCCGCCGCACCAGGTGTGGATAGCGGGGGAAGAGGTCGCGTCCCATGCCCTGCCGGTGGGCGCCCTGGCCGGGGAAGAGATGGACGAGCGTCATGACGGTCACTCCGGGGGGTCGGTGAGGCGCCGGTGGGGGGCCGGGCGGCGGCGCGGGGCAACCACGTTCAGCCGGGGGCCAGTTGGGCCAGCCGGTGGTGGAGCAGCTTCGCGGCTTCGGCCATCAGCAGGTCGGCGAGTGTGTCCGGGTGGCGGGCGCGCCAGTTCTCCAGCGAGGTGCCGGCGACGAAGCCGTTGAGCGCTCCCATGGCGGGTCCGCAGGCGACCTGGTAGTCCACCCGGCGTTCGCTGCTGCCCGCCATCGCCAGCCGGGTGGAGTGCACGAAGTACCACTTGAAGACCAGTGCCATCCGGTGCTTGGGATCGCTTTCGGCGCGGGCCAGTTCGAGCGGGTCGCGGGTCGCGTAGTGGGCCGCGGTCTCCTGCCAGATCTCCTCGAAGCTGCGCCGGAAGAACCTCTCCTGCAACTGCCGGCGGGTGGCGGCGTCGATGGCCTCCAGGGAGTCGTACCGCCGGTAGAGCTCGTAGAGCTTGTTGGCGCGGGCAGGGAAGAGGAGCCCTCTTCCGAGCACCTGCGCCCTGGCGCCGATCTCCATCATGTCCCCGGCCGGGACCATGGTGGTGTCCTGCACACCGGCGGCCTGGAGGAGGTCCTTGACGTCGTCGGCGGTGCCCGCCTCCACGGTGCACTGGTTGATGCTGCCGGTCAGCACGAAGTCGGCGCCCAGCAGGAAGGCCGCGGCGGCGGCCTCCGGCGTCCCTATGCCGCCGGCCGCGCCGACACACACCGTCCGCCCCGCGGCCGTACGGTCCCGCAGCCGGACGATCTCGGGCAGCAGGGTGATGAGTTGCCGCTGGTCGGTGTGGCCGCCCGAGTCCCCCTCGACACAGAGGTCGTCCGCCATCGGTACGTACGGCGCGAGCGCGGCCTCCTCGGCGCCGATGGCCGCCGAGTCGGCGAGCGAGGAGACCAGGTGGGCCGGCGCGGAGCTGAGGAACGCGCGGGCCGCTTCGGGGCGGGAGACCTTGCCCATGACGGAGTTCGGTACGACGACGGAGCCGTCGGCGGCCCGGTGGACGCCGCTGAGCCGGTAGCGGACGAGTGCCGCGCTCGGCTGGATGAAGGCGGCGGCCTCCACCCGCCGTACCCGCCGCGCGAGGAAGAGGTCGATCGCGGCCTCCTCGCGGCGCGGGTCGTCGGGATGGGCCAGCAGGTTCATGCCGTACGGGCCGTCGGGGCCCACGGCGCCGCGGATCCGTCCGATCGCGTCGTCGATGTTCTCCGGTCGCAGGCCGCCGGTGCCGAAGTAGCCGAGCAGGCCGGCCCGGCCCATCCGTCCGACGAGCGCGGCGGAGGCGATGCCCTTGTACATCGAGCCGGTGACGTAGGCGAGGCGCACACCGTGGCGTCGTCGGAACTCCGCGCTGCCGAGCGCCTCGGCGGGCTGCCGGACTCCGGCGGGTGCGAACCCGTCCAGGGTGGTCATGTCTCCCGTACTCCTCGGGTAGGCGCGGCGGTCGTGGGGCTCGCGGCGCGCACGCACAGGGCGGCGCGGAAGCCGGCTGGGGCGTCGAGGCGGTGACACGTCCAGAGCTCCGGCTCGGGCACGGCGGCGCTCCTGCCCAGCGACGGGCGGCCGTTCCGCCAGGAGAAGTCCACGTCGGCGAACGGAAGGCGCAGTCCGACGCCCATGGCCTTGGCCAGGGCCTCCTTGAGTGCCCACAGCTGGATGAACTCGGCCTGTCGCCGCTCGGGGGGCAGGGCGGCCAGCCTTCGGTGTTCGTGAGGGGAAAGGGAGTTGCGCGGAAGTGTCCGCGGGCCGTCCGCCCGCCGGTGTCGTTCGACGTCCACGCCGACCCTTCGGCCGGCGGTCGAGACCGCGACCAGACAGGTGCCCGCCGAATGGGAGAGGCTGAACTCCCTGGCGTCGCAGTGGCGTTGGGCGATCCGGGGCTTGCCGTACCGCTCCTCGGTGAAGTCCCAGCTCCTCGGCGGTACGGACGTGCCGGCCGACAGGGTGTGCCGCAGCAGCCAGTGGGCGAGGACGTACTCGTTCCGGTCGGCCCGGCGCAGGAAGCGGGCGGCGCGCTGCAGTTCCGGGCCGGAGAGCACCCGCGACAGGTCCTGGGCGGTCTCCTCGTCCACCGTCACCGGGAGTTGGGCGAGGCGCAGTACGACATCGGGTTCGGGTGAGAGCAGGTCCTGGACCGGCTGCCGCCGCGGGCCGTCCCGGACCCCCGTCACGAGGCCTTGGCCGTGGCCTGTTCCTGGGCCGTGTAGCTGGTCAGCAGCTCGGGGACCTCCTTGGCGATGAAGCCGAAGAGGTGCTGGGTGCGGTCGAGTCGCAGGCGCCGCTCCGGGTCCTCGTCCTTCAGCGTGTCCTGGGCGTCACGCAGGATCCGGTCGAACTCCGGGATGTTGGCGAAGACTTCGAGGACGGCGTTGGGCCAGGACTCGTTGTTCATGAACAGGGCGTACTCGTCGGTGCCGGGGATGTCCCTGCGGAGCACCACGTGGGCGGGGACGAGTTGGTCGGCGACGCGGTCGATCGCCTCGCGGGTGGTGCCGAGGCGGTCGACCAGCTCGGCGGTCGTCTGCTCGGTCGGGTCGCTGATGATCAGCCAGCCGATGACACGTCCGCGCTCGTGCGGCATGCCGTCGTTCTGCCAGTAGTAGTCGGCGACTCCGTTGACGATGATGCGCTCGGCGTCGGTGAGGCCTGGCAGCTCCGCGGCTTCGCTTCCACCGGTCGGATCGGTACCCATGGGTGTCCGCCAATCTTGTCGGGCAGTCGGCCCGTGTCGGCCATGTGATGACTTCTGGTCGGTAGGCACATGCTGTCTGACGGATATTGAGCAAACCTGACAGAAATCTGCATTGGCTGATGACATACCCCTCGCCCCGTTTCGGGGCTTCGGCCTCCTACCGTGACGGCTCGGTCACGTGTTGAGATGTGCGGCGTGGTCTCGACAAGCTCCGCCATCTACCGGTGAGGGAACGGCTGTGTCTCATGCCATCTGCTTCAACCTGCTCGGAGCCATGACCGCGCACCAGGGGGACCGGCAGATCAGACTCGGACCTGCGAAGCAGCAGTGCGTCCTGGCGGCACTGCTGATCGACGCCAACCGGGTCATCCCCCTGGACGCGCTGCTCGACCGCGTGTGGCACGAGAACCTTCCGCCCACCGGCCGAGCCGTCCTGTACAGCTACGTCGCCCGCCTCCGCCGGCTGCTGCCCTCCGCCGGACAGGGCGCCGAGGAGGCCGACGCACCCGCGATCGTCCGCTCGTCGGGCGGCTACATGGCCAGGGTGTATCCCTCCCAGGTCGACCTGCACAGATTCCGCAGCCTCGTCGTCTCCGCCCGCGCCTGCGCCTCCGACGCCGTGGCCGCCGGGGCACGCTACCGGGCCGCGCTGGCCCTCTGGCGCGGCGAACCCCTACTCGGCCTCACCGGCCCCTGGGTGGAGGCGGTCCGGGAATCCCTCGCCGCCGAGCGGACGGCGGTGCTGATGGAATGCCACGCGGCGGAGCTGCGCGCCGGCCGGCATGTCGTCCTGCTCCCGGAGCTGGAAAACGTTGCCAAGAGCCGCCCGTACGACGAGGTCTCGCTACGGAATCTGATGACCGCGCTGCACCGCAGTGGCCGCAGCGCCGAGGCCGTGGCCCGCTACGACCGCACCCGCCGGCTGCTCTCCGAGGAGCTGGGCATCGACCCGAGCACGGCCACCCAGGAGCTCTACCAGGAGTTGCTCCGGGCGACCGACACGCACGGCCTGGACGGGCCCGGCGGTACGGCCTCCCGCGAACCGGCCGTCCGGCCCCGCCCGGTCACCCGGCCACGCCCGATCACCCGCCCCGCCCAACTGCCCCCGCTCTGCCGCGCGTTCACCGGACGTGACCAGGAACTCGGTTTTCTTGACGCGGTCTTGACGGGGTCGCCATACGAATTCGGACAGTCCGGCACCGTGCTGCTGGAAGGCATGGCAGGAATCGGCAAGACCACCCTCGCCCTCCAGTGGTCGCACCGGGCGCGTGACCGGTTTCCCGACGGGCAGCTCTACGTGGACCTGCACGGCGGTGATCCGCGCCGGCCTCCGCTCTCCCCGGCGGCCGCCCTCCAGCGCTGTCTGCGCCAACTGGGCATCCCCGTCTCGCTCATCCAGGGAGACGTGGACGAGGTCTCCGCGCTGTGGCGTTCGGTCGTCGCCGACCAGCGGCTGCTCCTGGTGCTCGACGACGCCGTCTCCGCCGACCAGGTCGAGCCATTGTTGCCCGGTGGCCGCGGCTGCGCCACCCTCATCACGAGCCGGGGGCGTCTGGACCGCCTGACGGTCCGCCACGACGTCCACCCGCTGACCGTGCCGAGCCTGCCTCCCGACAAGGCCACCGAGTTGCTCGCGGCTCTCGTCGGACCGGCACGGACGGACGCGGAGCCAGAGGCCGCGGCGCTGCTCGCGGAGGCCTGCGGCGGGCTCCCCTACGCCTTTCAGGTGCTCGCCCTCCGGCTCCAGCGCCGCCCCCAGGAGCCGTTGTCCGCCATGGTGGCGCAACTCGACCAGACCTCTCCGCTGGATCTGCTCCGGACCGGTACGTCCGGTTCCACCTCGGTCCGCGCGCTGCTGGACACGTCCTTCAGAGCCCTGCCCAGCATGGCGCGCCGTGCCTTCCCCAGTCTGGGGATGCTGTCGGCCGCCCCCTTCCGGGCGGAGGAGTTCGCCGCGTACGCGGACTGCACGCCCGCGGAGGCGCGGGAGATCCTCAGTGCCCTCGCCGAGGAGCACCTGCTGGACGACAGCGGTTCGCACCAGTACACCGCCAACCTGCTGGTGCGCTGCTACGCCGTGGAGCGGGGCCGGCACGCGGACACGTCGTCGCCCACCTGGCCCGGCAGAGCGGCCTGACACCGCCCGGGTGTCTCAGTGCTGTGGCACCGCGGGTGCCGGTGCCGTCTGCTTGTTGAGTTCGGCGGTGAACTGGGCGCCCGCGAGCAGCGCGAGGTTGGACAGCCACAGCCAGATGAGGAAGACGACGGCGCCCGCGAGAGAGCCGTACAGCCTGCTGTAGGTGCTCAGTACGGAGGTGTAGAGGGCGAAGCCCACGGAGCCGGCGAGCCACAGTCCGGCCGCCAGCGCGCCGCCGGGCAGGCTGTGTCCGCGGCGGCGGGCCGACGGCGGGCCGGTGTGGAAGACGACCACGACCAGCAGCGCCACCAGGCAGAGCATCAGCGGCCAGCGCAGCAGGTTCCAGGCCCACGCGGCGATGACGTCGAGTCCCAGGATCCCGCCGAGTGACTCGGCGACCGGCCCGGTGAGCAGCAGGACGAGGGCGCAGACGAGCAGCAGGCCGAGCAGGACGAGGGCGGTGAGCACGATGCGCGGGGCCCTGCGCCACGGGGAGCGGCGGTCGGACACGTCGTGCATGCGGTGCAGAGCGCGGCGGAAGACGGCGAGGTAGCTGCAGGCCGACCACAGGGCGCTCACGGTGCCGCCGACCAGCAGCGTCCAGGCGGTCGAGCCGTCCCGCAGCGTCCGGGCCAGCACGTCGTGCAGCTCCGTGCCCGACTGGGCGGGCGCGTAGGCGCTGACGTGGGCGATGAAGTTCTCGGCCGTGTCCGGGCTGATCAGGCTGAACGCGATGACGGTGACCAGCAGGGAGGGCAGTACCGCCAGGATGGAGTAGTAGGTGAGGGCGGCGGCGTAGTCGGTCACGTCGTCGTCCCACATCGACACCGGGGTACGGCGCAGGGCGGGCCCCCAGGAGACGGGCACGGGGTTGCCGCGGCGGATCGGGGCGAGCACCCGGGAGGTGCGGCCCGCCGGTGCCGGCTGCGGTTCAGCGGACATGCGGCGTGCGGTGGGAACGCACGGCGAGGCGGACCTCGGTGCGGACGCGGTAGGGCGTGATGGCTGTCTCCGTCTGTGCGGCGAGCGCGGTGAGGGCGGGCAGGACTGCGGCGGGGGTTGCGCTCGGGTGGAGCCACACGTGCATGCGTACGTGCAGGTGCCTTCGCCGTGCGAGCACACGGGTACGGCAGCGTGCCACGCCGCCGATGGCGGCGGCGTGCTGGGTCAGGACATCCTCCAGTGCCCGGGTCCGCAGCGCGCTGCCCGGCGCGGGCAGCGGCACGAGGGGACGGGATCCGCCGCGCAGTTGCCCGGCGCACCACAGTGCGAAGAGTACGGTCGCGGCGATGGACGCCGCCATGACCGTGGGCGTCCACCAGCCGTGCGTACGGAGTGCGGTGAGCCGTTCCGTGTCCAGGAGCGTGGTGTACGTGCCCAAGTCGGGCCACCGGCCCGGGAGTCGCGGGGCCCATGAGGCGGGGGCGACGGCCAGCCATGCCCCGCCGAGGAGCAGTACGAGCCCGGCACTCGCCAGGACGGCCCGGTTGAGGCCGGTGCGGAGGCGTTGCGTCACTGGTCCGCCCCTTCGGTGGCCGTCCGCCCGTCCGCGGCGGACGGCGTACGTGCCGCCTCGGTGGTCAACGGGCGTTCGGTGGTGGACGGGGGACGTGCCGCCTCGGTGGCCGACGGGCGCTCCGTGGCGGCCGACGGGCGCTTCGCGGGGAACGGGTGCTTCGCGGGGGACGGCGGGTGCTCCGCGGTGGTCAACGGGCGCTCCTCGGTGGACGGCGGGCGTCCCGCTCCCCCGCTGTTTTCGGCCGTGCCGGGGTCCCACGTGGTGTCGGGCCGGACGGTGACGCGGAGTCGGGGCGTGCGGCGCAGGGCGCAGTCCGCCAGCGCGCGGCGGGCCGCGTTCCGCACCTCGTCGAGCGCGAGCGCGCGGTCGCCGAAGGCGAGGCCGGCCCGGACGGTGACGCGGTGCCGGCGCACCCGGACCTTCACCGGGCCGATCCCCGCCGTCCCGGCCACGGCGTCCCTGACGAGGGCGGCGACCGCGGCACGGTCGACGGCCGCGCGCAGGTGCGGCGCCGGCGAGACGACCGTGAGCAGTCGGCGGTGTCCGGGCGCCAGGGCCAGGGTGAACATCAGCAGGCCGAGGGCCGCGACCGCGCAGGCACCGGTCAGGACGGCCGGGTCACCGGGGCCGTGCCCCGACAGCCAGTGCAGCGTGCCCGTGCGCCATGCCGCCGCCGGGCGGTGGGCGACGTGCACCAGGATCAGGTCGACCGCCAGGGCTCCGCAGGCCAGGGCCGCGCCCAGAGTGAGCATCGCCAGCGGCAGCCGCCGCCGCGACCACCACCGCCGCGGCGTCCGGCCCTCGCCGGCCGTACGGGCACGGGAGTCCGCCGGCGCACCGGGCGGCGTCAGGAGCGGGTCGGCGCCCGGCAGCGGGGTGAGCGCGGTGACGCCGACCCGTGGTCCGCCGACGTCGAGGCCGGTCAACTGCCGCGTACGGCCCTGGACATACTCCTGGAGCCGGCGTACAGCCTCGGGCAGGGGCGTCGGGTAGGGCAGGGTCACCTCGACGGCCACGTCCGCCCGGCGACCGCGGACCGTGGCCGACCCCTTCGTGGTGACGGCGCCCGGAGCCGGGAGCGCCTCGGTGGCGGCCCGTTCGGCGATCCTGCGGACCGCCCTGTCCGAGATGACCGTCGTACCCCGCGTGGCGGGCGCGGTCATCGACGGCTCCGTCCGTAACCGTCCCGCAGGTCCTGGACGCGGCCGCCCTCGTCGAACCACCGGCCGGCCGCCCACCCGATGCCACCCAGCGCGGCCACCAGCAGGAACGCCCCGAACCCCCCGAAGAATCCGGCGAAGGCCAACGCCATCCCGGCCACCATGCCCACGAACGACCTGCTCACTGGCTGCTCCCCTCTCGACGGCTGTCAGGCCCTGCCACACACCGGTCCTGTCACTCCACGCGGGAGTCCGGCGCCGACGCGTCGGCGTCGTCCTCCGGCAGGTGTACGTCGTTCACGGTGACGTTCACCTCGACCACGTCCAGGCCGGTGACGCGTTCGACGGCGGAGATCACGTTCTCCCGCACGTCGCGGGCGACGTCCGTGATCGGGACGCCGTACTCCACCACGAGGTCGAGGTCGATGGCCGTCTGGCGTTCGCCGACCTCGACCTTCACTCCGCGGCCGACGTTCGGCCGGCCGCCCGGTACCCGGTCGCGGACGGCGCCGATGGTGCGGGAGAGGCCGCCGCCCATGTCGTACACGCCCGGGATCTCCCGCGCGGCGATACCCGCCACCTTCACCACGACGACATCGGCGATCGACGTCCTGCCACGGTCGGCGGCCGGCTGGTCGGCTCCGGAGACGCCTCCGGTCAGCGCGGTGGTGCTCTGAACCGGGTTGCCGCCCCGCGCGACGGATACGTCCTTGGCGGTCGGTGCGGTCTGCGTGGTCATGGCACGTCCTCTCTGTCCACTGGTGAGCTGCTCTCACTCCGGTAGACCCGGCCTGAACGCCTCTGTGACGCGGATACCCGGAGAATTCCGGTCCACCGGGCGTGAACGGGTCACTTCCCGGGCTGTGCGGCGGGCGGGGCGCACCACGCCGACCACGCGGTGTCCACGTCGGCGTGCCAGTGGACGCGTACGTCGACGGCCGTACGCCCTCGCAGGGAGGTGGGGGCCAGCAGGTGGACGGCGCGGGGGCCGTCCGGCCAGGGCGGCGCCAGCAGGTCGCCGTCCGCGGGGAGTTGGATTTCCCGCAGGTCCAGGACGACCACGGACGCTCCGGCGCACCTGTCGGTCAGCTCGTCGTGCAGGGCGCGGCTGGTGCGCACGGTCAGGCGTCCCGCCGCGGCGCACCAGATCCGGGTGCCCGACGTGGCGAGGACCCGGATACGGAAGAGTGCCGACATGACGGCTCACCTCAGCTCTCCTCGTCGTCCGTCAGGGGGAATCCGGGCCCGAGTGCCCCGTGGATTGGTCGGCGGCCCGATCGGATGAGAACCGGGTCCGAGCGGGGTGTCCGGTGCCGTGGACGCCGCATGTCCGATCTCCCGCGTCACAGGACGCTCCCGGCGGTGTCCAACCGTGCAGGACGAGACGAGAGGAGCCGCCCCGTGGCGGTGGCCCGCAGACAGACCGCTCCGCCGGACACGGAGGACGAGGTGCCCGACGCGCTGCTGGCGGTACGGGCCGCCGAAGGCGACGAGGATGCTTTCGGCACCCTCGTACAGCGTCACGCTCCCTCGCTGATCCGGCTGGCCACGCGCCTGCTGGGGAACCGGCCGGAGGCCGAGGACGCCGTGCAGGACGCGTTCATCAGCGCCTGGCGGCGGCTTCCGGAGTTTCACGGCCGCGCCGCCTTCGGCACCTGGATGTACCGCATCGTCACCAACCGCAGCCTGAACGTGCTGCGTGCCCGCAGACCCGAGGCACCCCTTGAGGCGGCGGGAGACGTACCGGCGCCCGAGTGGGACGCCTCCCCCGCCAGGATCGCCGAGGCCCGCGACGCGGTCCGGGAACTGCGGGAGGCCCTCGACCTGCTGACCGCCGAACAGCGCGCCTGCTGGGTGCTGCGCGAACTGGACGGCCAGTCCTACGAATTCATCGCGGACGCGGTCGGAATCAGCCAGGAGGCTGTCCGCGCCCGTGTCTTCCGCGCACGACGCTGCCTGACACAAGCAATGGGGGCCTGGCGATGACCGCTCACACCGACCCGCCCGCCGCGCGCAGCGGCATGGACGACGACGAGCAACTGCCGTGCGGGCGGCTGCTGTCCCAGGTCTGGGAGGCCTGGGAGGAGCGGGCGGACGATCCGCACCTGGCCGCCTGCCCGCACTGCCGGGCGGCAATGCGGGATCTCGACGGTCTGGAATCGGCCGTACGCAACCTGCGTGACGATCCGACGGACTCCTCGGAGTACGACGCGGCCTCGGTGACGCGGCGCGTGATGGACGTCGTACGCCTCGAACTGCGCCCCGGTCGTCCGCTGCCCCTTGGGGAACCCGCCGAGGATCTCTGGATCATGGAGGCGGTCGCCGCCCGGACGCTGCGCGCGGCGGCGGAGACCGTGCCCGGTGTGCGCGCGGGCTCCTGCCGTCTGGTCCCCCCCGCCTCGGACGACAGCCCCACCGGATCGGGCCCGGTGGAGGTCCGCCTCGACATCCACGCACCGTCGGACGTCTCGCTGCCGGGCCTCGCCGAACAGGTGCGCGGGCGGGTGCGCGCGGCGGCGGACAGTGAGCTGGGTCTGGTCGTGACGGCCGTGGACATCCGTATCACCGACCTCGTCGGCACCCCGGCCGCCGGTCAGGAGGGCAGCACCCCATGAGCCAGTACACCGCGCACAGCACTCTCGTCGACGAGGTGGCGCGGGCCGTGGAGAGCGTGCCGGGCGTGGCCTTCCTCAAGCCCGGTCTCGCCGGACGGCTGCGCTCCACCGTGTCCCGCCCGGAACGAGCCGCGGGCGGGACGTCTTCCGCCGGGGTGCGGATGAGCCGGCTCAGCGGCGCCGACCCGTGGCATGTCGAGATCCACCTCGTCGCGCTCAGGCAGGCCCGCACGGTGGACGTCGCGCGCGCCACCTGCCGCGCCGTGGAGGAGTACCTGGCGAAGACCTTCCCGACCGAGGCCGAGCCGGCGCACGTCACGGTGACCGTCACCGACCTGCTGTGACTCCGGTCGCGTCTCCGCGAAATCGGAGGGGGCCTAGCGCGAGGTCCAGGCCCGAGGCACCCGGTAGGTCCGGGTCTGGGCCCAGCGCGGGCCGGTGTTCGCGGGCTCCGGAGTCCCGGGGTCCGGAGTCTCGGGGTCCGTGCGGCTCGCTCGGCCGTGTACGACGGCGAGCAGGGCCGCCACCTCCTCGTCGGTGGGCGCTCCTCGCACGAAGGAGAGCAGCGGGGTCTCGGGGGTCTCCATGGTCGTTCCCGTCGTCACATCGGAAGGTTGCCGTGTTTGCGGGACGGCAGTGGCGCGTCCTTGGTGCGCAGCATCGCCAGCGCGTCGACCAGCACCGCGCGGGTGTCGGCGGGGTCGATCACGTCGTCGACGAGCCCGCGCTGGGCGGCGTAGTAGGGGTGCATGAGCTCCTGGCGGTACTCCTTTATCCGCTGGTCCCGGACCGCCTCCGGATCCGGGGCGGCCGCGATCTCGCGCCGGAACACCACGTTCGCCGCGCCCTCGGCCCCCATCACGGCGATCTCGTTGGTGGGCCAGGCGTAGGACAGGTCGGCGCCGATGGAGCGTGAGTCCATCACGATGTAGGCCCCTCCGTAGGCCTTGCGCAGGATCACCTGGACGCGTGGCACCGTCGCGTTGCAGTACGCGTACAGCAGTTTCGCGCCGTGCCGGATGATGCCGTCGTGCTCCTGGTCGGTGCCCGGGAGGAAGCCCGGCACGTCGACGAGGGTCACCAGCGGAATGCTGAAGGCGTCGCAGGTCTGCACGAATCGCGCGGCCTTTTCCGAGGCGTGGATGTCGAGTACTCCGGCCATGGCCGACGGCTGGTTTCCGACGATACCGACGACCTGACCCGCAAGGCGTGCGAATGCGCAAATGATATTGGTGGCCCACCGGGAATGCGTTTCGAAGAATTCACCGTGATCGACGATCTCCTCGATCACCGCACGCATGTCGTACGACCTTTTCGGGTCCGGCGGAACGATGTCGAGGAGTGCTTCACAACGCCGTCCGGGCGGGTCGTCCGCGGGAACTGCCGGCGGCAGCTCGCGATTGTTGGACGGCAGCAGGGAAAGCAGATAGCGGACCTCTTCGAGGCATTCCCTCTCGCTGTCGCAGACATGGGTGGCCGCTCCCGACACCGAGCCGTGCACCTGCGCGCCGCCGAGCTGCTCGTGGCTGACGTCCTCGCCGGTGACGGCCTTCACCACGTCCGGGCCGGTGATGTACATCTGCGAGGTGTCACGGACCATGAACACGAAGTCGGTGAGCGCGGGAGCGTAGGTGGCGCCGCCCGCGCACGGCCCGAGGATCACGCTGATCTGCGGGATCACCCCTGACGCCCGGACGATCCGGCGGAAGATCCCGCCGTATCCGGCGAGCGCGGTGACACCCTCCTGGATACGTGCCCCGGCACCGTCGTTCAGGCTGACCAGGGGCGCGCCCGCGCCCTCGGCCAGGTCCATCACCTTGTGGATCTTCGCCGCGTGGGCCTCGCCGAGGGAGCCGCCGAAGATGCGGAAGTCATGGGCGTAGACGAATACGGTCCGGCCCGCCACCAGGCCCCAGCCGGTGACCACTCCGTCGGTGGACGGGCGCCGGTCCTGGAGGCCGAATCCGGTGGCGCGGTGTCGGCGCAACTGCTCGATCTCGCGGAAGGTTCCCGGGTCGAAGAGCAGGTCCAGCCGTTCACGGACGGTCAGTTTCCCCCGGGCGTGCTGCTGTTCGGTCGCGGCCGGCGAAGGGCCTCGCTCGGCCTCGGCCCTGACCTGGAGCAACTCGGCGATTCCCGCCCGCATGTCCGGCGGCCGTGCGTCCGCCTCGGCGGCGGGACCCGGAACTCCCTCCGCGTCGTTCACACCCGCCGTATCCCCCGCGACCATGGTCATACAGCTCCTCCTCAGCCGGTCACCGTGGCCAAGGGAAGCGGCCAGGAGAAAATCCGGACGGCCTCAAGGTCCCCCAGTCCTCGACGCCGGTTCAAGAACCCCCGGCTTTATTAGGGGAGGCTAGGGGTTGGGTTGAATTACCGGTGACGGCATCATGATCGAATGCCCGCTCTTTAGCCCGCAGGAGAAGATGAACGCCATGACGCATTCGCTCGTCGACAGCAACGCGTGGGTCCGGCGCTTCCGGCCTGCCCCGGACGCCGGAGCCCGGCTGGTCTGCTTTCCGCACGCCGGTGGCGCGGCGAGCTTCTATTTCCCGGTGGCACGGGCACTCCACCCGCGGGTGGAGGTGCTCGCCGTCCAGTATCCGGGTCGCCAGGAGCGGCGTTCCGAGGAGCCGCTCACCGACATCGGGACGCTGGCGGACCTGAGTTTCGCGGCGTTGCGGCCCGTACTGGCCGAGCGGCCCGTCCTGTTCGGCCACAGCATGGGCGCCGTCGTCGCGTTCGAGGTGGCCCGGCGGATGGAGCGCGAGGACGGTGTCTCCCCGGCCGCGCTGGTGGTGTCGGGACGCCGGGCGCCCTCGTGCCGCCGGGAGGAGTCGGTCCATCTGCGCACCGACGAGGGCGTGATCGCCGAGCTCAAGACGCTGAACGGCACCGACGACTCCCTGCTGGACGACGAGGAGCTCCAGCGGATGTTCCTCCCGGCGCTCCGCGCCGACTACCGCGCCGTCGAGACCTACGCGTGCGCGCCCGGCCCCGCGCTCGGCTGCCCGGTCACCGTGTTCACCGGCGACCGCGACCCGCAGGTGACGATGGAGGAGGCGCGGGCGTGGCGGGAGCACACCACCGGGCCGTTCGGTCTTGAGGTCTTCGAGGGCGGCCACTTCTACCTGACCGCGCGGCCCGCCGAGACCCTGGACCGGCTGGAGACGGTGCTGGCCGCGCACAGTACGGGGCCCTCGGCGTCATGACCGTCGAGGAACGCGACTCGGTCGCGATCGTCGGCATGGCGTGCCGGCTCCCCGGGGCGCCCTCCCCGGCCGCGTTCTGGTCCCTGCTGCGTGATGGCGCGAGCGCGATCACCGAGGTTCCGCCCGACCGTTGGGACCCCGCCGCGCCGGGGCTGGACCGGCCCGGCCTGCGGTACGGCGGTTTCCTCGACGCCATCGACGGGTTCGACGCCGGCTTCTTCGGGGTCTCGCCGCGCGAGGCCACGACGATGGACCCGCAGCAGCGACTCGTGCTGGAGCTGGCCTGGGAGGCGCTGGAGGACGCCGGGATCGTGCCGGCGGACCTGCGGGACAGCCCTACGGCCGTGTTCGTCGGCGCGATGTCGAGCGACTTCGCCGCCCTGGTCCAGGACCCCGTCGACGCCACCCGGCACACCCTCACCGGCGTTCAGCGCGGCATCATCGCCAACCGGGTGTCGTACTCCCTGGGCCTGCGTGGCCCGAGCATGACGGTCGACTCGGCGCAGGCGTCCTCCCTGGTCGCGGTGCACATGGCCGCGGAGAGCCTGCGCACCGGTCAGGCGGAGCTCGCGATCGCCGGTGGCGTGAACCTCAACATCGTGCCCGGGAGCGGCGCCGCCGTCGCCGGGTTCGGCGGGCTGTCCCCCGACGGGCGCTGCTTCACCTTCGACGCGCGGGCCAACGGCTATGTGCGGGGCGAGGGCGGCGGGGTGGTGCTGCTCAAGCCGCTGGCACGGGCGTCGGCCGACGGCGACCACGTGTACGCGGTGATCCGGGGCAGCGCCGTCAACAACGACGGCGGCACGGACGGGCTGACCGTACCCAGTGCCGCCGCGCAGTCCGACGCGATCCGGCTGGCCTGCCGCCGGGCCGGGGTGGACCCCGCCGCGCTCCAGTACGTCGAGCTGCACGGCACCGGCACCCGGGTCGGTGACCCTCTGGAGGCCGCCGGGCTCGCGGGCGCGCTCGGCGACGCCGGCTCCAGACCCACGGTGCACGTGGGGTCGGCCAAGACGAACGTGGGTCACCTGGAGGCGGCCGCGGGCATCACCGGCCTGATCAAGGCCGCGTTGAGCATCGGCCACGGGGAGATTCCGGCCGGCCTCAACTTCGAGACCCCCAACCCCCGTATCGACCTCGCCCGGCTCGGACTGCACGTGCGGCGCGAGCACGGCCCCTGGCCCCGCCCCGCGGAACCGCTGCTGGCAGGGGTGAGTTCCTTCGGAATCGGCGGGACGAACTGTCACGTGGTGCTCGGCGGCGTGCCGGACGTACCCGTCCCTGTCGGGCGGGGCGAGGCGGATGCCCGGCCCGTGCTGTGGGTGCTCTCCGGCCGGACGGCCGGGGCGCTGCGTGCTCAGGCCGGACGGCTCGGGGCGCAGCTGGTGCGCGGGCCGGAGTCGCCCGGTGACATCGGCTGGTCGCTCGCCACCAGCCGTACGCACTTCGAGCACCGCGCGGCCGTCGTCGGCAGCGATCGCGAAACGCTGCTGGCCGGTCTGGAAGCCGTCGCCGCCGACCGAGACGATCCCGGTGTGGTCAGGCATACGGCGGCCGGCGCCCCCGGTGGCGTCGTGCTGGTCTTCCCCGGCGGGAGTCCACTGCGTACCGAGACGGTCCGCGAACTGATGGCCGGGTCACCGGCGTTCCGCACGGCGATCGACGTCTGCGGCGCCGCGCTGGACGCCCGTACCGTCTGGTCCCTCACGGACGTCCTGAACGGAGCCCCCGGCGCGCCGCGGGCGGACCGGGACGACATCGTGGGACCCGCCGGGTTCGCCGTCGCCGTCGCGCTTGCCCGGCTGTGGGAGTCCCTGGGCATCCGTCCGGCGGCGGTCGTCGGGCAGGCCGAGGGTGAGGTAGCCGCCGCGCACATCGCCGGGGCGCTGACCGTCGAGGACGCGGCCCGGATCGTCACGGCGCACGCGCTGGACTCGACACCCGGGCCCGTCACGCCACGGCCGTCCACGATCGCGTTCTACTCGTCCGTCACCGGCGAAGCCATGGACACGACCACGCTCGACGACGCCCACTGGGCGCGCCTGCCGCACTCGCCCTCGCGTGCCGACGCCGCGATCCGCGCGCTGGCGGGGGCCGCCGTGCCCCCCACGTTCCTCGACCTGAGCCCGCGGGCCGTGCGTACCGCGGACGAATGGGAGCGCCTCCTCGACGGCGCCACCCACGCGGTCGTCGTGCCCGCGCCGGGTCGGGGCGAGAACTTCCGGTCCTCGCTTCTCCTGACGCTCGCCGAACTGCACGTACGGGGTCACGAGGTGTCGTGGCCCGAGGTGTTCGCCGCCGAGGACGCCCGGCGTGTGCCCCTCCCGACCTACGCCTTCCAGCGGGAACGTCACTGGCCCGAGCGGGAGCGGCTCACGCCCGCGCCCGTGCCCGTGCCCCCGCGCGCCGAGCCGTCGGCCGAGACGTACGGGGGCGATCTGCTCGACCTCGTCCGCGCCCACTCCGCCGCCGTGCTCGGGCACGTCGGCGCGGACGCGGTCGACGCCGACCGGACGTTCAAGGATCTGGGCGTCGACTCGATGCTCGCGGTCGAGCTGAGCGAACGGCTCGCCGCCGCGACCGGCCTCCCCGTCCCGGCCACCATCGTCTACGACCACCCCACGCCCGCCGGACTCGCCCGTCACATCGCCGAGGGGCGAGGCCCCGGCGTGAGCGCCGACGGCCCGGCCCGGACCGCGACGGACGACGGCGACCCGATCGCGATCGTCGCGATGGGGTGCCGCTACCCCGGCGGAGTCGGCTCCCCGGGTGAGCTGTGGGACCTGGTGACCGCGGGCACGGACGCCATCACGGACTTCCCCGCCGACCGTGGCTGGGACCTCGACACCCTGTACGCCCCCGAGCCCGGGACCCCCGGCAGGACCTACGTGCGGCGCGGCGGTTTCCTCGACGGGGCCGACGGGTTCGACGCCGCGTTCTTCGGGATCAGCCCCCGGGAGGCGACGACGATGGACCCGCAGCAGCGGGTTCTGCTGGAGGTCGCCTGGGAGACGCTGGAGCGGGCCGGAATCGACCCGGGCTCACTGCACGGCAGTCGCACCGGTGTGTTCGTGGGCGCGACGGCGCAGGAGTACGGGCCAAGGCTCCAGGACTCCACCGAAGGGCTCGGCGGTTACCTGCTCACCGGCGGCTCGCCGAGCCTCGCTTCCGGGCGCATCGCCTTCACCCTCGGCCTTGAGGGTCCGGCGGTGACCGTCGACACGGCCTGTTCGTCCTCGCTCGTCGCGCTGCACCAGGCGGCGCAGTCGCTGCGGCAGGGCGAGTGCTCGCTCGCGCTGGCGGGCGGGGTCGCGGTGATGGCCTCTCCCGGCATGTTCGTGGAGTTCGCCCAGCAGCGCGGCCTGGCTCCCGACGGCCGCTGCAAGCCGTTCTCGGCCGGGGCCGACGGCACGGCGTGGAGCGAGGGCGCCGGTCTGCTGCTCCTCGAACGGCTGTCGGACGCCGAGCGCAACGGCCATCCCGTACTCGCGGTGCTGCGCGGCAGCGCGGTGAACCAGGACGGCGCCAGCAACGGCCTGACCGCGCCGAGCGGACCGGCCCAGCAGCGGGTGATCCGTCAGGCGCTCGCCGCCGCCCGGCTGGACGCCGCCGACGTGGACGCGGTCGAGGCACACGGCACGGGCACGGCACTCGGCGATCCGATCGAGGCACAGGCCCTCATCGCGACGTACGGGCAGGGCCGGGACCGGCCGCTGTGGCTCGGGTCGCTCAAGTCGAACATCGGGCACGCGCAGGCCGCGGCCGGTGTCGGTGGCGTGATCAAGATGGTGATGGCGATGCGGCACGGCCGGCTCCCCCGCACGCTGCACGCCGACACCCCGTCCCCGCACGTGGACTGGTCGAAGGGCAAGGTCGCCCTGCTGGACCGGGCGACGCCGTGGCCCGACACCGGCCGGGCGCGCCGGACGGCGGTCTCCTCCTTCGGCATCTCGGGCACCAACGCGCACGTGGTCCTCGAACAGGCTCCGGTACGTGCCGAGGCACCGCACACCGCGACGGCACCCCTGCCGTGGCTGCTGTCGGCCAGGTCAAAGGAGGCGTTGCGCGCCCACGCGGGGCGGCTCCATCACCACATCAGCCGACAGCCCGGCCTGGACGCGGCCGACATCGGCTACACCCTCGCCGCCACCCGCGCCGAGTTCGAACACCGCGCGACGGTCGTCGGCGAGACCCGCCAGGACCTGCTCGCCGGTCTGGGCGCCGTGGCCGACGGTCTGTCCTCCGAGTCAGTCGGCGAGGCCGCGGGCAGCGGGACGCCCGCCTTCCTGTTCACCGGCCAGGGCTCCCAACGCCCAGGCATGGGACGCGAGTTGTACGAGACCTATCCGGCGTTCGCGGAGGCGTTCGACCAGGTCTGCGAACACCTCGACCCGCATCTGGAACGGCCCCTGAAATCCGTCGTGTTCGCCGCGCCGGGCACCCTTGAGGCCGAGGCCCTGCATCAGACCCGCTACACCCAGCCAGGCCTGTTCGCCCTCCAGGTCGCCCTGTTCAGGCTGCTCGGCTCCCTGCACGT
This sequence comes from Streptomyces sp. NPDC088747, assembly GCF_044751025.1. Lineage (NCBI taxonomy): Bacteria > Bacillati > Actinomycetota > Actinomycetes > Kitasatosporales > Streptomycetaceae > Streptomyces > Streptomyces sp. NPDC088747. The sequence continues at coordinate 213,367 of NZ_JBIVKZ010000004.1, read as the reverse complement.
GGCACCCGGTCATCTGCTCGGCCACTCGCTCGGCGAGGTGAGCGCGGCCCATCTCGCCGGTGTGCTCCCGCTCTCCGACGCGTGCGTACTCGTCGCGGCACGGGCCCGTCTCATGCAGGAGGCTCCCGGGGGCGGCGCGATGGTCTCCGTCCAGGCCGGGGAGGACGAGGTGGCCGCCTCGCTGCGGGGAGCGGTGTCGATCGCCGCGGTGAACGGGCCGCGGGCCACCGTCGTCTCCGGCGACGAGGACGCGGTTCTCGACGTCGCCGCCCACTGGGAGGGACTCGGCGTCAGGACACGGCGGCTGACGGTCAGTCATGCCTTCCACTCCTCCCACATGGACGGAATGCTGGCGGACTTCCGGCGCGTCGCCGAGACGCTCGCGTTCCGGCCGCCGGCGATCCCGGTCGTGTCCAACGTCACCGGCGCCATCGCCGGGCCGGAGATCGCGACGCCCGACTACTGGGTCCGGCACGTCCGTGAGGCCGTCCGGTTCGGGCAGGGCATGGAGAGCCTGCGGGCCGAAGGCGTGACCACCTACCTGGAGCTCGGCCCGAGCGGCGTGCTCACCTCCCTGGCGGAGTCCGTGTTCACCGGACCGGACGGGGACACGGACGGGGACACGGAGGGTCCGCTCCTGCTCCCGCTGTTGCGCCCGGGCCGGTCCGAGGCCCACACGCTCACCGCCGCCCTCGCCAAGGCCCGCGCCACCAGGGTGAATTGGGGCGCGGCCGGGGACGTACGCCTTGTGGACCTGCCGACCTATCCGTTCGAGCGACAGCGGTACTGGCTGGAGGCGCCCGCCCCAGTGGGCAGTGCGGCCGGACTCGGGCTGGACGAGGCGGGCCACGCGCTCCTGTCGACCGCGACCGAACTGCCCGACGGGGGCCATCTGTTCACCGGACGGATCTCCCTCGCGGCCCAGCCGTGGCTGATCGACCACACGATCCTCGGCACGGTGCTGCTGCCCGGCACGGCCCTGGTGGAACTGGCGATGCACGCGGCGGACGAGACCGGCTGCGACGAGATCGAGGAACTGGTGCTGCACACCCCGGTCACCTTCGCCCCCGACGGCGCCGTCCTGCTGCATCTGGCGGTCGGGGCGCCGGACGAGACGGGCAGGCGGACGATCCTGGTCCGCTCACGCGGGCAGAGCGAACCGGTGTGGACACGCAACGCGGTGGGAACCCTCGCCGGCGTCCTGGAGAACGCCGGACGTGTCTTCGCGTAAGCGGCTGAGCCGTGCGACAAGGTGCAGACGCCCGCGTATCGGCGCGAGCCGCACGCGGAGTGGCCCGCGCCGTGCGACGGGGCTGCCCGTACGACGGCGCGGGCCATACGCATCCCGAGCGAACCGCCCATGCAGTGACCGCGTGAATCGCCGGTGCCCTGCGAAGGGCACCGGCGAACGCCGTGAGGGAATCGCGGGCCTCACAAGGCGCCCTTCGAACACCCCCGTGAGTCACGGGCGTCAGGGGCGCCGACCGAACGCCGATGTGCAACACGGCCGTTGGAGTACGCCGGCCGAACGTCCGCACCAGTCGCGGGAGTTGACAGGGCAAGGAGCGTAAGCGGGACGGGATCGCGGACCTACACGGCACCGACCGTACGCCCGGCCGCGAAGGGCCGGACCACCTCGGGCGGCTCGCCGCCGGCCAGTACCGTGGCGAGCGCGTCGGCCGTCACCGCGCAGAGCTGGACCCCGATGCGGAAGTGCCCGGTGGCGAGCAGCAGATCCGGGACCGACGTGGCCCCGATCAGCGGGCGGTCGTCGGGCGAGCCCGGCCGCAGCGCGGCGGTCACCTCGGCGAACGCCAGGCCGGTGACCTCGGGCAGCACCGCGCGTGCCTTGTCGAGCAGTTCGGCGACACCACCGGCGGTGACGGTGGTGTCGTAGCCGAGTTCCTCGTAGGTCGCGCCCACGACCAGCTCGCCGTCGGGGCGCGGCACGAGGTAGACCGCCGATCCGCCCATCAGGCCGCGGGTGGTGCGGGACAGGAACGGCTCGGCGGAACGCAGCCGCAGGATCTGGCCCTTGACGGGCCGGACCTCCGGGACCACGCCGGGCGGCAGGCCGCCGAGCAGATGGGTCCAGCAGCCCGCCGCGAGAACGGTCCTGTCGCCGGTCACGCTGCCGCCGCCGGCCAGCCGTACGCCCGTGGCGCGGCCCTCGACCAGGAGGTCGGTGGCCCGGTCGGCGACGAGCGTGCCGCCGAGCCGCTCGATCGCGGTGAGCAGCGCCGCGGTCAGCCGCCGGGGATCGATCGCTCCGTCGTCGGGGGCGAACAGGCCGCCGCGCACCGTCGGCGCGAGCCTGGGTTCGTACGCGAGGCATTCCTCGGCGGTGAGGGTCTCGGTCCTGATCCCGTGCGCCTTGTGGAAGCGGTGCGCGTGGTCGAGGCCGACGACGCCCGCGTCGTCGAGGGCGACGTCCAGGACACCGTCGCGGCGGTATCCGGCGGACCGGCCCGAGGCTTCCTCCAGTTCGGCGACGAACGAGGGGTAGCGGTCGCGGGAGGCCAGGTAGAGGCGCCGGAGCGGGTCGTCGTCGTAGAGCTGCTCGTTGGCGGGCGGGAGCATGCCCGCCGAGGCGTACGACGCCTTGCTCGCGGGCTCGGGGTCCACGACCGTGACGTCCAGTCCCCCGGCGAGCGCCCGCCACGCGGTGGCGAGGCCGATCACACCGCCACCGACGATCACTACGTGCATGTCCGGTCCCTTTCGTCGGGTGAGCCGCCGGCCGCGCGGGTCGCGTGTCAGGCGAGGCGTCGCGCGAGGTGCCCGGCCAGCTCGGCGGGGCTCGGGTAGTCGAAGGACAGGGTGATCGGCAGCCGCAGTCCGGTCGCGACCGCGAGCCGTCGGTTCAGCTCCAGGTTGGTGAGCGAGTCGAGGCCGATCTCGCGGAACTCCCGGCCCGGGTCGACGCCGCCGGGGGCCTGGTGGCCGAGGACGGCGGCGACCTGGGCGCGCACGAACTCCAGTACGGCGTCGTCGCGTTCGGCCTCGGGCAGCTTCGCGAGCCGCTCGCGCAGCGCCTCGGCCTCGGTGGGCCGCCCGGCAGCCGGGGCCCCGCCGGGAGCGGGCGCCGCCAGGTCCCGGAACATCTCCGGAAGGGCTCCTCCGCCGTCGCGCAGGGCACCGTCGTCCAGCCGTACGGGAGCCAGCGCGGGTTCGGTGCGGGAGAGGGCCGCGTCCAGCAGGGCCAGCCCCTGCGCTGCGGAGAGGGGTGCCAGACCGCCGCGCCGCATGCGGGCGAGGTCGGCGGTGCCGAGGTCCGCGCCCATGCCGTCCTCCCACAGGCCCCAGGCGAGTGAGACGCCGGGGAGGCCGCTGGCACGGCGGCGGTGTGCGAGGGCGTCCAGGAAGGTGTTTGCGGCGGCGTAGGCGGCCTGCCCGGCGCTGCCGATCAGGCCGGACACCGAGGAGAACAGGATCAGTTCGCAGTGGGTCAGCTCGTGCAGGTTCAGCGCGGCGTTCAGTTTGGGGCGCAGTACCCGTTCGACCTTGCGGGGGGTGAGTTCGGAGACGGTGCCGTCGTCGACGACGCCCGCGGCGTGCACGACGGTGGTGAGGGGGTGGCGGTCGGGCACGCTCGCGAGGACCTCCGCCAGGGCGGCGCGGTCGGCCGCGTCGCAGGCCACGACCCTTGCTTCCGCGCCGAGTTCGGCCAGCTCCGCCGCCAGCTCGGCGGCTCCCGGGGTGGCGGGGCCGCGGCGGCCGAGCAGGACGAGTCTGCGGACGCCGTGCCGGCGCACCAGGTGGCGGGCCACGAGGGCGCCGAGCGCGCCGAGGCCGCCGGTGACGAGTACCGTCCCCCCGGTGCCGGGGCGGCGTGTGGAGGTCCCGGGTGTGCAGCGGACCAGCCGGGGGCGGGACAGGCCGCCGTCGCGGACGGCCAGTTGGGGTTCCCCCGCCTCCACGCCGGACACCAGGGCGCCGCCGGAGGACTCGACGTCGTCCACGTCCACCAGGTGGAATCTGCCGGGGTGTTCGGACTGCGCGGCACGGACCAGACCCCATACGGCCGCGCCGGCGAGGTCGGGCACGTCCTCGCCGGTACGCGCGGCGGCGGCGCCCTGGGTGACGAAGACGAGGCGGGCGTCCTGGAGCCGTTCGTCGTCGAGCCACTCCTGGACCAGGACGAGGGCGCGCTGCGTCGCGGCGCGGGCCTCGGCGGTCTCGTCCGTGCAGGAGACGGCGACGACGTCGGGGACGGCGTCGCCGTCGCGCAGCCCGGCGTCCAGGGCGCGCAGCGAGGGATAGATCCCCGGTTGCCGGCCGGCGGACTTCAGGGTGCCGGTCACGCCGAGGTGGTCGGTGCCGAGGAAGGCCCAGTGGGCTTCTTTCACGGCGTCGTCGGGCGACACCCGTACCTGGTTCCAGGCGACCCGCAGGAGGGTGCCGCCCTGGCCTTCGCGGTCGAGCTGCTCGGCGGTGACCGGGCGGAACGCGAGTGAGCGGACCGAGGCCACCTCCCGCCCGTCGGTGTCGGTGAGGGTCAGCGACACGGCGTTGTCGCCGCTCGGCGCCATGTGCAGGCGGACGTCGCGGGCGCCGGATCTCCGCATCCGCACCCCGCGCCAGATGAACGGCAGCAGCAGGCCGTCCTGTCGGCCTTCGGCCGGCAGCAGCGCTCCGTGCAGGGCGCCGTCGAAGAGGGCGGGGTGCAGGAGGTAGGACGCGGCGGCGGCGCCGAGGGCACTGTCGAGCGTGATGTCGGCGAAGATCTCCTCACCGCGCCGCCAGGCCGCGCGCAGCCCTTGGAACGCGGGGCCGTACTGGTAGCCACGCGCGGCGAGGAGGGCGTAGAGGTCGTCCGGGCGGGCCGGGGTCGCTCCGGCGGGCGGCCAGGGTCCCGCGGCGGAGGGGGAACGTTCGGCTGCGTCGTTCATCGCGTCTCCCGCGTGCTGGTCAGGGACCGCTCTGCGGCGGATTGAGGATCGCGACGGTGACCTCGCCGTGGCTGTCGCCGCCCCGGTCGTCCCAGTAGCGGCACTTGGTACGGATCACCACGAGGGCGTCGCGGATGTCGCTGCCGTCCCACTCGGCGACGTCGGCTATCTCGATCTCGCCGTGGAAGAGGCGTGCGCCCATCGGCCGGCGGAACGTGCTGCGGAAGTCGGTGATCAGGATGTCGCCGAGCTGGCGGGCCCAGAAGTCGTCCATCGTCCAGTGCGCGAAGGGTTCGAGCGCGCTCTCGCGGACGGATTTCGCGATGAGGTAGTAGAACATCTGGTTGTAACAGATGTTGAACTCCACGGAGTTGAAGTGTCCGGTGTCGTCGATGTAGCACGACTCGGGGATCTGGAAGGTGCAGGCGGCGCCGACCCGGTTCCTGCCGTCCGGGTCAGCGTCGACGCCGACCACGGCCGTCTTCAGGTACTCGCAGTTCTTCGCCCGGTAGGGGCGCAGCACCTGGGCGAGCAGGTCCTCGTCGGTGGGGTACCGCAGCGCCTGGTCGGCCATGCGGTCCATCGTTTCCGTCATTGCCGGTCCCTCCATCTCAAGGTCGGTCCGTTCCGCCCGGGTCGCTCAGGTCGTCGCCGCGCGGCGGGCGGCACGGAGCAGGTCCTCGACGCCCATGCTCCTGATCTCCTCGGTCCGGTCGTCGTCGTGGTCCGGCGCCTGCCGTGGCGAGGGCACGCTCTCGGGTTCCGGCGCACGGGTCCGCGCGAGGCCGAGCAGGGTGTCGAGCAGTCCGGACTCGCGCAGCCGGGCGAGCGGGATCGTGGCGAGCGCCGACCGGACCGAGTCCTCGTCCGGGGGCGCGCCCTCGGGGAGGAGTTCGTCCAGCAGGAACGCGGCCAGTTCGGCGGGCGTCGGGTGGTCGAAGGTGAGCGTCGCGGACAGCCGGAGCCCGGACGCGGCGCCCAGCCGGTTGCGCAGTTCGATCGAGGCGAGCGAGTCGAGTCCGAGCGCCGTGAACGGGGCCCCGGGGTCGATGGCGGAGGGGTCGTCGTGCCGGACTGCCGCGACCTCGGCGCGCACCAGGTCGAGCAGGAGCGCCTCCCGCTCCTCGTGGCCGGCGAGCGAGGCGAGCCGCCGTTCGAGAGAGGGCCCCGCGGCGGCGGTACGGGTGGGTCCGGCGGGTGCGGGCGGCACCAGGCCGCGCAGCAGCGCGGGGATGCCGTCGTGGGCGGCGCGCAGTGCCGCCGCGTCGAGCCGGATCGGCACCGGCAGTGTCTCGCCTGCCGCCAGCGCGTCGTCGAACAGGGCGAGCCCTTCGGCGGGTGCCAGCGGCGGGACTCCGGAGGCGCGGACACGTTTCCGGTCGGCCTCGCCGAGTCGGCCGCCCATGCCGACGGTCTCGTCCCACAGTCCCCAGGCGAGGGACGTCGCGGGCAGGCCGAGCGAGCGGCGGTGTACGGCGAGGGCGTCCAGGAAGGTGTTCGCGGCGGCGTAGTTGCCCTGGCCGGCGCCCATCATCAGGCCGCTGACCGAGGAGAACAGCACGAACGCCGACAGGCCGGTGTCCAGGGTCAGTTCGTGCAGGTGCCAGGCGGCGTCGGCCTTGGCGCGCAGCACCCCGTCCATCCGGTCCGGGGTCAGTGAGTCGATCAGCCCGTCGTCGAGGATCCCCGCCAGGTGCACCACGCCGGTGAGGGGCCGGTCCGCCGGTATCGCGGCCAGGAGCGTGGCCAGCGCGTCACGGTCGGCCGTGTCGCAGGCGACCACTTCGGTCTCGGCGCCGAGGCCGGTCAGCTCGGCGGCGAGTTCCGCGGCGCCGGGCGCCGCCGGTCCACGCCGCCCGGCCAGCACCAGCCGACGTACACCGTGCGCCGTGACCAGGTGCCGCGCCACCAGGGCGCCGAGTCCGCCGGTCCCGCCGGTGACGAGGACGGTGCCGTCGGGGTCCCAGGTGACGGCGGCGTCCGGATCCCGGGTCACGGCGGCGTCCTGCTCACGGGTCACGGCGGCGTCCTGCTCACGGGTCGCGGCGGCGACCTGGTCACGGGTCACGGCTCCCGCTGTCCGAACCAGCCGGGGCACCAGAACCTCGGCGCCGCGCACCGCGAGTTCGGGCTCGTCGACGTCGACGGGGAGCGGCGGGGCGGTGGCGCCGGTGGCGTCCGGGTCGAGGTCCAGCAGGACGAACCGGCCGGGGTTCTCGGCCTGTGCCGCGCGGACCAGGCCCCACACCGGTGCCTGCCGCACGTCGATCGGTCCGTCACCGGCGTCCACGGCACGCGCCGTCACGACGGCCAGCCGGGACTCGGCGAAACGCTTGTCGGCCAGCCAGTCCCGCAGGACCTCCAGCACCGCGTCGGTCGTCGCGCGTACGCCGGGGAGGACTTCACCGGCAGGCGCCGGGCACGGGAACAGCACGAGTCCGGGCACGGGCGCCGCCGCTTCCGCCAGGGCGGCGAGATCGGCGTACCGGGGCGCGTCCTCGAACCAGGAGCCGCCGGGCGCGAACCGGCCGGTGCCCACGACGGCGAACCGCTCCGCGGTACCGGTGGGGCCGGACCACGGGGTCCAGGCGACGCGGAACAGCGGTCCGCGCCGGGTGCTCGCGAGCTGCTCGGCCGACAGCGGCCGGCCGGTCAGGGACTTTACGGTCGCCACCGGCCGGCCGGACTCGTCGGCGATCAGCAGTGACGTGGCGTCACCGTCCCTCGCCGGTCGGGAGTGCACGCGTACGGCGGAGGCGCCCGCGGCGTGCAGTGTCACGCCTTCCCAGGCGAAGGGGACGCTCGTCGCGCCGTCGTCGTCCAGGGACTCGGCGTGCAGAGCGGCGTCCAGCAGCGCGGGGTGCAGGCCGAAGCGCGCCGCGTCGTCGCGGGCGGTGTCCGGCAGGGCTATGTCGGCGAAGACCTCGTCCCCGCGACGCCACGCGGCCCGCAGCCCGCGGAAGGCCGGGCCGTAGCCGTAACCCCGATCGGCGAGCAGTTCGTAGGCGTCGGTCACGTCGACGGGGGTGGCCCCGGCGGGTGGCCATACGGCGAGGTCGAACGCGGGCTCCTCGGTGAGGGCTCCGAGCACGCCGGTGGCGTGCCGGGTCCAGGGCGCGTCCGGCTCGCTCTCGGGGCGCGAGTGGACGGCGATCGTCCGGGACCGGTCGTCGTCCGGACCGTCCACGACGGCCCGCAGGGCCACCGCACCCCGGTCGGGCAGGACGAGCGGCGCCTCCAGGGTGAGTTCCGTGAGTGTGCCGCAGCCGACGTGGGCACCCGCCGTGAGGGCCAGCTCCACGAATCCGGTGCCGGGCAGCAGTACCGAACCCAGCACGGCGTGTTCGGCCAGCCAGGGCTGGGCGTCCTTGGACAGGCGGCCGGTGAGGACGACCTGGTCCGAGCCCGGGGTGTCCAGGGCCGCGCGCAGGATCGGGTGGTCGACCGGTTCCAGCCCGGCGAGGCCGACGTCACCGTGTGCGTGGTCGCCCGCGTCGAGCCAGAAACGGCGCCGCTGGAACGCGTACGTCGGGAGGGTGATCGACGTGTCACGGGGCCGCCCGGCGAAGAAGGCGTCCCAGTCCACGTGCGCGCCGCGGGCGTAGGCCGTGCCCACGCCGGACACGAGTTCGTGCTCCTCGGGCCGGTCGCGGCGCAGCAAGGGCACGAACTCGATGTCGCCGTCGACGCACTCCCTGCCCAGCGCGGAGAGCACCGCGTCGGGGCCGACCTCGACGAACGTGGTTACACCGGCGGCCGTCAGGAACCGCACGCCGTCGGCGAACCTGACCGGCTCCCGGACGTGGCGCACCCAGTAGTCGGCCGAGCCCTGGTCGGCGGTCTCACCGGTCAGGTTCGACACGACCGGGATGTGCGGGCGGCCGTAGGTGAGTTTCTCGGCGACGCGGCGGAAGTCTTCCAGCATCGGTTCCATCAGCGGGGAGTGGAACGCGTGGGAGACCCGCAGCCGGGTCGTCCTGGTGCCGTCGGCGGCGAGCCGCGCGGCGGTGTCGAGGACCGCGTCCGTCTCGCCCGAGATCACCACCGAGGACGGGCCGTTGACCGCGGCGATCGCCACCCCGGCGGTCAGCAGGGGCACGATCTGCGCCTCGGGGGCCGCGACCGCGACCATGGCCCCGGTGCGTGGGAGCGCCTGCATGAGGCGTCCACGCGCCGCGACCAGCGTCGTGGCGTCGTTCAGGGACAGCACGCCGGCGGCGTGGGCCGCCGCGATCTCGCCGATCGAATGGCCGGCCAGGTGGTCGGGCCGCAGGCCCCAGGACTCCAGCAGCCGGAACAGCGCGACCTCGACTGCGAAGAGTCCTGCCTGGGTCCAGGCGGTCTCGTCGAGGAGTTCTGTCTCCTCCCACAGCACTTCGCGCAGGGGGCGTTCGAGATGTTCGTCCAGCAGAGCGCAGACCGCGTCGAACGCTTTCGCGAAGGCCGGGAACCTGCCGTACAACTCCCTTCCCATTCCAGGTCGTTGGGCGCCCTGTCCGGTGAAGAGGAACGCGAGCCCACCGTCGGTCGCCGGTCCCTGGATCATGCCGTGCGGGGTGTCCTGGTTCAGGAGTGCGTCCAACTCGCGCGCCAGGTCCTGGTGGCCGGACCCGACGAGCACCGCGCGGTGCTCCATCGCCGCGCGCGTGGTCGCCAGTGCGTGGCCGACGGCGGCCGGGTCCCGGTCACCGAGGTCGTCCGTGCGGGCCCGGAGCCGGGCGGCCTGCGCCCGCAGGGCTTCCGGCGTCCTGCCCGTGATCACCCAGGGGACCGCTCCCCCGGCGGACACGGATCCGGGGCCGGGCAGCGGCTGGGGGTCGGCCGCGTCCTCCTCGGCGAGCGGTGCGGGGGCCGCTTCGATGATGACGTGCGCGTTGGTCCCGCTGATCCCGAACGAGGAGATCCCCGCCCGACGCGGACGACCCACCTCGGGCCACTCCCGCGCCTCCGTCAGCAACTCCACACGACCAGCGGACCAGTCCACCTGCGACGACGGCGCATCCACATGCAACGTCCGCGGCAACACACCATGCTCCATGGCCTTGACCATCTTGATGATCCCCGCCACACCAGCCGCAGCCTGCGCATGCCCGATGTTCGACTTCACCGAACCCAGCCACAACGGATCCCCGACCGAACGACCCTGACCGTACGTCGCCAACAACGCCTGCGCCTCGATCGGATCACCCAACGTCGTACCCGTACCGTGCCCCTCCACCACATCAACCTGATCCGACGACACCTGCGCACTCGCCAACGCCCGCACAATCACCCGCTGCTGCGAAGGACCATTCGGCGCCGTCAAACCATTCGACGCACCATCCTGATTCACCGCACTACCACGCACCACCGCCAACACCGGATGACCAAGGGCCCGAGCATCCGACAACCGCTCCACCAACAGCATCCCCACACCCTCACCCCACCCCGTACCATCCGCCCCAGCCGCATACGACTTACACCGGCCATCACGCGACAACCCACGCTGAAGACTGAAGTCCACGAAGGTGTCGGGGGTGGCCATCACGGTCACTCCGCCGGCCAGTGCCAGGGAGCACTCGCCGCGCCGCAGCGACTGCATGGCCCAGTGCAGGGCCACCAGCGAGGAGGAGCAGGCGGTGTCCACACTCACCGCCGGGCCCTCCAGGCCGAGCGCGTAGGCGACGCGTCCGGTGGCGACGCTGCTCGCGCTGCCGTTGCCGAGGTAACCGGCGAGGTCCTCGGGGATCTTCGCCAGCCGGGTCGCCCAGTCGTGGTACATGATCCCGGCGAACACACCGGTGGCGGTGCCGCGGACCGACAGCGGGTCGATCCCGGCACGCTCCAGCGCCTCCCAGGACGTCTCCAGCAGCAACCGCTGCTGCGGATCCATCGCGAGGGCCTCGCGGGGGCTGATCCCGAAGAGGCCGGCGTCGAAGTCGGCGGCGTCGTGCAGGAAGCCGCCCTCGCGGATGTAGCTCTTGCCCGGCTTGCCCGGCTCGGGATCGTAGAGGTCCGCCACGTTCCAGCCGCGGTCCTCGGGGAAGGCCGTGACGCCGTCCCGGCCCTCGGCCACCAGCCGCCACAGGTCCTCGGGCGACTCCACCGCGCCGGGGTAACGGCAGGCCATCGCGACGATCGCGATCGGGTCGTCGTCGGAGACGGTGGTGGTGGCTGCGGCGGTGGGCCGGGCGGCGGCGGTCGCCCCCGTGCCGGACGCCTTGGCCAGCACGTGGGCGGCGAGAGCGGTGGGGTTCGGATAGTCGAAGACCAGGGTCGAGGGGAGCCGCAGCCCGGTGGCCGCGTTGAGCCCGTTGCGCAGTTCGATCGCGGCGAGCGAGTCGAAACCGATCTCGCTGAAGGCGCGGCGGGGTTCGATCGCGTCCGCGCCGTCGTGCCCCAGCACCTGGGCGACTCGGGTGCGGACCAGGTCCAGGACGACACGGTCGCGTTCGGCCTCGGGCAGTCCGGCGAGCCGGGCGGCGAGCGGCGCTCCCCCGGCGGCCGGGGCGGTCGCGGAGGTGGTCCGCCGGGCCGGGCCGCGGACCAGGCCGCGCAGGACCGACGGCACGCCGTCGGCGCGGTCGCGGAGCGCGGCGGCGTCCACCCTGACGGGGACGGACACGGCCGGGCCCTCGCTCAGGGCCAGGTCGAGGAGGGCGAGGTTCTCACCGGGTGTGAGGGGCACCAGGCCGGAGCGGTCGGCGCGGCGCAGGGCGGCCTGGTCCAGCCGGGCGCCCATGCCGTCTCCCGGCCACAGGCCCCAGGCAAGGGAGTTCGCGGGGAGGCCGGCGGCGCGGCGGAGCTCGGCCAGCGCGTCGAGGAAGACGTTCGCGGCGGCGTAGTTGCCCTGCCCCGGGCCGTCCATGAGGCCCGCGACGGAGGAGTACAGGACGAACGCCGACAGGTCCAGGTCCCGGGTCAGTTCGTGCAGGTGCCAGGCCGCGTCCGCCTTGGGGCGCAGTACGTCGTCGACCCGCTCGGGGGTGAGGGTCCCGACCAGGCCGTCGGCGACCACGCCCGCGGTGTGCACGACGCCGGTGAGCGGGTGGTCCTGCGGGACCGCGGCCAGCAGTGCCGCCAGCGCGTCCCGGTCGGCCACGTCGACGGCGGTCACGGTGACGGAGGCGCCGAGGCCGGTCAGCTCCGCCGCGAGGTCGGCGGCGCCGGGCGCGTCCGAGCCCCTGCGGCCGGCCAGCAACAGGTGCCTGACGCCGTGCTCGACGACCAGGTGCCGGGCGAGGTGGCCGCCGAGTCCGCCGGTCCCGCCGGTGATGAGCACCGTGCCCGTGGAGTCCCAGGGGGCGGCCGGGGCGGTGTCGCGTGCGGCGACGTCGGCGAGCCGGGGCACCAGGACCGTGTCGCCGCGCACCGCGAACTGGGGTTCCCCGGTGGCCAGTGCGCCGCGCAGCCCTCGCGCGGTGTCGGCGCCGAGGTCCGCGAGGACGAACCGGCCGGGATGCTCGGCCTGGGCCGAGCGCGCCATGCCCCACAGCGGTGCGCTGCCGAGGTCGGGGGTCTCCCTCTCGCGCGCGGCCACCGCGCCCTCGGTGACGAGCACGAGACGGGAGGAGGCGAGTTGCTCCTCGGCCAGCCAGCGCTTGAGCAGGTCGAGCAGACGGTGGGTCGCGGCCCGCGCGGCGTCGTGGGGTTCGCCGTCCGTGGGCGGGAACGGGGCCAGCACCGCTTCGGGTACGGCAGCGCCGGACGCGATGGCGGCGCTCAGGGCGTCCAGGTCGGCGTACTCCGTGGCGTCCGGTCCGAATTCACCGGTGCCGAGCGCGGCCCAGCCGCCTCGGGCGGGAGCGGCGGGCGTCGGCGTCGGTTCCCAGCGCAATTGGAGCAGCGAGGGTCGCTTCGCGGTGCCGGTGAGGTGTGCGACGGGTACGGGGCGTTCCACGAGGGAGGCCACCGTCGCGACGGGGGCGCCGGAGGTGTCGGTGATGTCGAGCGACACCGCTTCGGGGCCGGCCGGGGAGATCCGTACGCGCAGGGCCGTCGCGCCCGAGGCGTGCAGGGTCACGCCGTTCCAGGCGAACGGGAGCCAGGCCTCGTCGCCCGTCCGGGCGCGGTCGCCCACGAGGTCGGCGGGGCGCAGCGCGGAGTCCAGGAGGGCCGGGTGCAGTCCGTACCGCGCGGCCTGTGAATGTGCCTCCTCGGGCAGGGCGACCTCGGCGAACACCTCGTCGCCCCGGCGCCACGCGGCGCGCAGGTTCTGGAACATGGGGCCGAACTCGTAGGCGGAGCCCGGCTGGTTCAGCTGGGAGACGTCGACCGGTTCGGCGTCCGGTGGCGGCCACTGCGTCGTGCCGGGCGACGGCGGGGGCGTGTCCAGGGGGGTGGACGGAGCCAGCAGTGCGCTCGCGTGCCGTGTCCAGGTGCTGTCGTCGTCCGGCCGGGCGTGGACGTCGGTGGAGCGGCGGCCGGATTCGTCGGGCCGGCCGACGACGACCTGCACGGTGACGCCGCCCTCGGCCGGCAGCGCGAGGGGTACCTCCAGCGTCAGTTCCTCCACGGTGCCGCAGCCGACCTCGTCCCCGGCGCGGATCACCATGTCGACGAAGGCCGTTCCGGGCAGCAGTACGGTGCCGGCGATGACGTGGTCGGCGAGCCAGGGCTGGGTGCGCACCGACAGGCGTCCGGTCAGTACCGTCCCGCCGGTGTCCGCCAGGCCGATCGCCGTGTCCAGCAGCGGATGGCCGGTGGTGTCCCGCCCGGGTGCCGTAACGGCCTCCTCCAGCCAGTAGCGCCTTCGCTGGAACGGGTAGGTCGGCAGGTCCACGCGCCGGGCGCCGCGTTCAGCGAAGAAGTCCGCCCAGTTCGGGCCGGCGCCACGGGTGTGGGCGAGGGCGACGGCCGCGACCAGCTCGCGTTCCTCCTCGCGTCCGGCGCGCAGGACGGCCACGAAGGCCGCGTCCGTGCTCTCGTCGGCGAGGCAGTCGGGGCCCATCGCCGACAGCACGGCGTCGGGGCCGAGTTCGAGGAAGGTGGTGACTCCCTCGGCCTCCATCCAGCGGACGCCGTCGTGGAAGCGGACGGCCTCGCGGACGTGCCGCACCCAGTACTCGGCGTCGGGCACGACGGGGCGTCCCGTCACGTTCGACACGATCGGGATCCGCGGGGGCATGTGGTCCATCACCTGGGCGACGCGCCGGAACTCGGTGAGCATCGGCTCCATGAGCGGCGAGTGGAAGGCGTGCGAGACCCGCAGCCGCCGGGTCCTGCGTCCTTCGGCCGCGAAGTGGTCCGTGATCCGCGCGAGCGCGTCCTCGTCACCGGAGACCACCACGGACTCGGGCCCGTTGACGGCGGCGATCCCGGCGTTTCCGGTCAGGCGCGGCAGCACCTCTTCCTCGGACGCCTGGAGCGCGACCATCGCCCCGCCCGGCGGCAGTTCCTGCATGAGGCGTCCGCGTGCGGCGACCAACAGCGCGGCGTCCTCCAGGGAGAGCGCGCCCGCCACGTGGGCAGCGGTGAGTTCGCCGACCGAGTGACCGGCGACGTAGTCGGGTGCGATGCCCCACGACTCCAGCAGGCGGAACAGCGCCACCTCCAGGGCGAACAGGCCGGGTTGGGCGTAGTCGGTCTGCTGGAGGAGGGCGGATCTGGCCGGGTCGGTGGCGAACAGCACGTCGAGCAGCGGCACTTCGAGCTGGATGTCCAGGTGCGCGGCGGTCTCGTCGAGCGCCCGCGCGAACACCGGGAAGGCCTTGTACAACTGCCGTCCCATTCCCGGCCGTTGACTGCCCTGGCCGGTGAAGAGGAACGCGGTGCGGGGGTCGGGGACCGGGCCGGCGGACAGCGGGCCGCCGTCGGCGAGGGCGGCCAGGGCGCGTGCCGCCTCCTCGCGGTCGGCGGCGACGACCGCCGCGCGGTGGCCAAGGGCGGCCCGTGTCGTGGCCGCCGAGTACGCGACGTCGGCCAGCGAGGGGGGGTCGGGCGCGGCGAGGAGCGAGCTCAGCCGCCGCGCCTGGGCGCGCAGGGCGGGTTCACCGCGCGCCGACAGCACGAGGGGCGTCACCCGGTCCGCGACCGGCCCGGCCTCTACGGGGTGGGGTTCGGCGTCGGGTGCCTGCTCGATGATCACGTGGGCGTTGGTGCCGCTCGCGCCGAACGAGGACACGCCCGCGCGGCGTGGTCCGTCGGCGGGCTCCCAGGGCACCGGCGCGGTCAGCAGCCGTACGGTCTCGGCCGACCAGTCGACGTGCGGGGACGGCGCGTCCACGTGCAGGGTGGCAGGCAGCGTGCCGTGCCGCATCGCCATGATCATCTTGATCAGGCCGGCGGCTCCCGCCGCGGCACCGGTGTGCCCGATGTTCGACTTGACCGAGCCCAGCCACAGGGGGCGGTCGGCGGTGTGGTGGGTGCCGTAGGAGGCAATCAGGGCGCGTGCCTCGATCGGGTCGCCGAGGCGGGTGCCGGTGCCGTGCGCCTCGACGGCGTCGACCTGCGCGGCGGTGACGCCCGCGTCGGCCAACGCGCGCTGCACGACGCGCTGTTGGGCGAGTCCGTTCGGCGCGGTCAGGCCGTTGCTCGCGCCGTCCTGGTTGATCGCGCTGCCGCGTACCACGGCGAGAACGGGGTGTCCGGAGCGGCGTGCGTCCGAGAGCCGCGTCAGGACGAGGACTCCGGAGCCCTCGGCGAAGCCGGTGCCGTCCGCGGCGGCGGCGAACGCCTTGCAGCGGCCGTCCGCGGCCAGGCCGCGCTGCCGGCTGAACATGGTGAACGTGCCCGGGCTCGACATCACGGTCACCCCGCCGGCCAGCGCGAGCGCGCACTCGCCGCCGCGCAGCGACCGCACCGCCAGGTGCAGTGCGGTGAGCGAACCCGAGCAGGCGGTGTCGACGGTCAGCGTCGGCCCCTCCAGACCGAGGGTGTAGGCGACGCGGCCGGACACCACGCTCGGCAGGTTGCCGAGCATCAGGTGCCCGTCCAGCCCGTCGGGCGCCTGATGGGTCTTCGGGCCGTACTCGTGCGGCTCCACGCCGATGAACACGCCGGCCTCGGTGCCGCGCAGCCGGCCGGGGTCGATGCCCGCGCGTTCCAGCGCCTCCCAGCAGGTCTCCAGCAGCAGTCTCTGCTGCGGGTCCATCGCCAGGGCCTCCTTGGGGCTGATGCCGAAGAAGGCCGCGTCGAAGTCGCCCGCGCCGTCCAGGAATCCGCCCTGTCTGACGTAGCTGGTGCGGGGGACGTCCGGGTCGGGGTCGTAGAGGGCGTCCAGGTCCCAGCCGCGGTCGGCCGGGAAGTCGGAGATCACGTGGGTGCCGGACGCGACGAGCCGCCACAGGTCCTCGGGTGAGGCGACTCCGCCAGGGAAGCGGCACCCGATCCCGATGACCGCGATCGGCTCGTCGTCGTCGGCGGCCGGCCGCTCCGGGGCGAGCGGCTGGACGGCAGGGAGCCCCAGCGCTTCGGCGCGCACGTACTCGGCCAGTTCCGCCGGGCTCGGATGGTCGAATCCGATGGTCACCGGCAAGGAGAGGCCGGTCACCGCCGTCAGTCTGGAATGCAGTTCGACAAGGCCCAGGGAATCTATTCCTATGTCCCGGAAGGGCCTTTCGGCGTCGATGCTCTCCGACGCCCCGGGATCGGCCTTTCGCAGCACGGCGAGCGTTTCGGCACGCACCAGGTCGAGCAGCAGGCGGTTTTTCTCCGCCGCCGACCCGGCGGCCAGCCTGGCGGCGAATTCCGCGCCGTCCGTGCCACCGGGTTCACCGAATTCACTCATCCGCGCACTCCACGATCGTGACACCGTTCGCCGACGTCTCCCAGGGCCCCGCGATTCCGGGTCAGGCAGCCTTCCAGGCCGCGGCCATCTCCTCGGCGAACTCGGTGAAGGAGCGCGGCGGGCGGCCGAGCAGCTTGGTCACGGCCTCGATGTCCTCGGCCGCGGCGACGTAGCCGTTGTGGTCGTAGTGCTCGTACATCAGCCACAGGTCGCGGGCGAGGTGCTGCGGCATCATCTGGTTGAGGATCAGCGAGCAGGAGTCCAGGTCACCGCCGACGTAGGCGATCTCGACGCCGAGCACGCGCTTCCAGGTGTCGGTGACGAACTGTCCGGTGACGGGCTCGGGGCCGGTGACGGTGTAGGTGACGCCGTCGTGGCCGGGTGAGGTGAGGATGATCGCGGCGGCCTCGGCGACATCGCGGACGTCCACCCGGGACACGCCTATCTCGCCGAGCGGGATGCCGTACACGCCCATGAGCAGCATGTCCTTGGCGCCGACGTCGTTCTGCATCAGCTCGCTGCGGCGCAGGATCGTGTAGGGGACGCCGGAGGCCTTCAGCGACTTCTCGACGGCGACCTTCACCCCGCAGTGCGGCGGGGTGAACAGGTTCTCCAGATCCTGGGTGGAGACGTACACCAGGTGCCCGACCTCGGCACGCCTGGCGGCGTCCACCGCGAGCATGCCCTGGTAGGTCTCGGCCTCGCCGACGGGGAGGTTGAGGAACACCGCGTCCGCCGCGCCGAACTCCTCCAGCAGCAGGTTGTAGTCCAGCAGGTCGCCGACGACGCCGCGGACGCCGTCGGGCAGCGCGTCGGCCTTCTCGGCGCTGCGGGTCAGGACCGAGACCTCGACGCCGCGGGAGCACAGCTCGCTCACCAGCGCCGTGCCCACGACGCCCGTTCCGCCAGTGACGAATACCTTCATCTGTTTTCTCCGTGTCTTGTCCGCGGACCTGTTTCCTGTCCGCGTTTTCGGAATGGGAAATGTGGCGTCACAGCCGGCCACGGAAATGGGATGGTCGCGCCTCGCGACGCCCAACGGCGGGAATCGGGTGGGCCAATGCACCGTTCGCGCCGAACGCTACCCGCGGCCCCTACGGCCACCAACCCTTATGGGCCCCTAAGGGCTGTCCCGTAATCCCCGGCGGGCGCACGACGACAGCTACGGCACCTCGCCGCGTTGTCGGATCGCCCGAATACGCCCAGTATGAGGACGACCCTCCGCCTTGCGATGCACCGCATCTGACGCCGCGCGCTGATCCACCGGGGATTACGGGACAGCCCTTAGCCGTACGGGAGTTGGAATCCGGTGCGCCGTCGTCGCCGATTCCGCCGATTCCGCCGATTCGGATGCGGGACGAGCGGGTGCCGCCGGTCGTGCGCCGGCCGGCGACGGAGCTCGGCCTTCAGCGAGCCGCCTGGCCGGTGGTGAGGCGTTCAGCGGGCCGCGTGGCCGGTGGTGAGGCGCGCGGCGAGCACCGTCCGGTCGACCTTGCCGTTCTCGGTGACGGGCAGCTCCTCCAGGACGTGGAGTTCCTGCGGGACCATGTAGTCGGGCAGCGCCTCCGCGCAGTGGGCGCGCAGCTCCCTGCGGTCGGGTTCGGGGACGCCGCGCTCCATGACGGCGAAGGCGCACAGCAGCGGGTCGGCACCGGAGCCGGGCACCACCATCGCCACCGCGGCGGCGACGCCCGGGAACTCCATGAGCCGGCGCTGCACCTCCGCGAGTTCGACGCGGTTGCCGCGGATCTGGACCTGCGAGTCGGCGCGCGATCGGAAGTACATCTCGCCGTCGCTACCCCGGTGCGCCAGATCGCCGGTGCGGAAAACTATCTGGCCCGAGGCCGGGCTCAGCGGGTCGGGCACGAGCGCCGCCCGCGTGGCGTCGGGGTCGTTCCAGTAGCCGCTGAACAGCGAGGGGCCGCGCAGGTAGATCTCCCCGACGACGCCGGTCCCGGTGACCGGCCGGCCGCGCTCGTCGGCGAGCATCATCTCGGCTCCCGGATGCGCGAAGCCGATCGACAGCCGCTCCAGGTCGTCGGGGAGGGGGTTCGGCACGTCGGTGAACGAGCACGCCATCGACTCGGTGGCGCCGTAGCAGTTGACGATCCGCGTCGACGGCGACAGCGCCTGGAACCGGCGCAGTTCACCCATCGGGAACTCCTCGCCGCAGAAGAGCACTTGGCGCAGTGCGAGCGCTGCCAGCGCGTCGGGTTCGGTGCGCAGCACGGGCCGCCAGATGGACGGCACTCCGTGCACGTGGGTCGCGCCCGCGTCGCGGAGGAAGCCGAGGAAGCGCCGCGGCCAGCGGAGCCGGTCGCGCGGTACCGCGACCACGGTCGCCCCGGCGCCGAGCGCCATGCCGATGTCGAGCAGGGAGAAGTCGAACTGGAGCGGTGACGTGGTGGCGACGCGGTCGTCGGGCGTGACGAGGCCGAGTTCCAACACCGCGCGGAAGAAGGCGGTGTTGGCGCGGTGGCTCATGACCACGCCCTTGGGGCGGCCGGTCGTGCCGGAGGTGAAGATGATGTACGCCGGGTCCGTCGGGACGACCTCGCGCCGGTGCCGGGTCCTCGGCTGGGGGGCGCGCTCGACCGTCAGCCCGTCGGGGCCGAACCTGGCGGTGCCGACCTCGGGCGGGATGCCGTCGCGGCCCCCGCGGGTGGTCTGCAGGTACAGGGCGGGGCGCGCGCTGTCGATGATCGACAGCAGCCGCTTGGTCGGGGTCTCGGGGCTCACCGGGACGAACGGCAGTCCGAGCAGGCAGCAGGCCGCGTACAGCCCGATCGCCGACGCCGAGGTGTCCGACTCCAGAACCACCCGGTCGCCGACGTCGAGTCCGAGGTCGGCGAGCGCGTCGGCACAGGTCTCGGCCCGCTCGCGCAACTGCGCGTAGGTGGTCGTCGCCAGGCCGTCCCCGCTGTCCGCGAGTTCGACCACCGCGGGTTTGTCGGGCGTGGACTCCGATGCTCTCATCAGGTACCGATAAAGGTTGTCGACCGTGTTCTGGACACGGGCCGGTCGTTTCGTGTTCACGCTCATACGGTTCACCTCTACTAGCGAGCAAGCGCGTGAATCGGCAATATAGAGGCCTCCCTACCATGGCGCGTTCGGGGCGGACAAGGCGCGCCGTTCAGCGGGCCCTCGCTTAGGGGGTATTAGGGGTACTGCCGGTACGGGGGTGATGTGCAGACTTGGGAAGCCACACTACCGGCGGCAGATCCTACTCCCGAGGAGAGAAAGATATATGGATACCGGCCTCCGTACGGAAGCCGCGATCGTCTTTCCCGCAATCAGTCCGGCGAGTTTCTCGAACGTCGGGAAATTCATGCTCATGAATCCGGCGGCCCGTCGACTTTCTGCGGCGGCGGACCAGGTGCTCGGATACTCTCTTCTCGATCGTTTCCGCGCCGCTGAGGGTGATTACGAGGAATCCGCACGGATCGCGTTCCTGGTGAACTGCCTGGCCATGGCCGAGTGGGCGGCCGAGACACTCGGGCCCGAGCCGGTGGCCTACGCGGGGCCGAGCTTCGGCGGGACGCCCGCGGCGGTGCACTCCGGCGCGCTGGACTTCTCCGAGGCGGTGCGGCTGACCGCCGCCACGGGCCGGCGCATCGAGGAGTACTTCACCCGCGAGCACCGTGACGTGGTCACCCAGTCGTTCGCCCGCACCCCCGAGGACAAACTGGCCGAGGTGCTGCGGGAGTTGGACGACCGGGGCGACTGGTACGACATCTCCTGCCACGTCGACCACGACTTCTACATGCTCTCGCTGCGCGAACACCGGCTCGAATGGCTGAACGCGCGGCTGCGGGCACTGGGCGGGCTGCCCCTGTCCACGATGCGCCCGCCCATGCACTCCAGCGCGTTCCGGTCGCTGCGGGAGACGCTGGAGCGCGAGGTGTACGCGGATGTCGCCTTCGGCGACCCGGCGCTCCCGGTCGTCTCCGACCACGACGGTTCGCTGCTGAGGACGGGCGAGGAGCTGCGCACGCTGCTGCTGGACGCGGCGGTACGGCCGGTGCGGTGGCCGACGGTGATGGAGACCCTGCGGGGCCTCGGCGTCGGCACGCTCCATGTGTGCGGTCCCGACAATCTGTGGGGACGGGTGCGGGGCGTGACGGACCATTTCGAGGTCGTCGCGCTCAGTCCGCAGATGGCCATGCGGCCACGCCGCCGGGATGTCGCCGTATGACCACCGCGAAAATGATCAGTAAATGCCCGCGAATCCCGTCGGCGTCACTGCTGAACCTTTCAGACGGCGGTTTCTCTCATCCGGGAGAGCGTCGTCCAGAGTGTGCCGGGTGTGGCGAAGTTGGCCATGTCGAGCGCTTCGTCGACGAACCGTACCTGAAAGGTGTTCTCCAGCGACGCCAGCAATTCGACCGCACCCATGGAATCCAGGCCGAAGTCACGCAGACTGCTGTCCCGGGCCAGCGAGTCGTCGGCCGGGAGAAAAGGCAGCCGCTGCCGCAGAAGTTCCTCGAATCGAGAATCCCACATGCTCACTCCTGAATGGTGTCGGGGCCGAGGAAATGACGTGTGCCGTGGACCACGCTAAGCAGCCGCCCGCGCGGCGGACAACCCTTATCGACCCCTTTCCACGGATGACGGAATGAATGACATACCCGAACACGCGCTGCACGGGCGCTTCCTGCGCGGCCTGGCCGCCTCACCCGGACGTCCCGCCTTCCGCACCGACGCCGGGACCATGACCTACGAGGCTCTGCACGAGCGGGCGCTCGGGTGGGCGGGATCGCTGCTGGCCGCGCCCGCGGGCCCGCCCCGAGCCGTCGGCGTGCTGGCGGAGAAGGGCCCCGCGTCCTACGCCGGACTGCTCGCGACGCTGTACGCCGGCGCGGCGGCAGTACCGCTCGCCCCGGACTTTCCCGCCGTCCGCACCCGGCGGATGCTGGAGGCGGCCGGAGTGTCCGCGGTGATCGCCGACCGGGCGGGGCTGGCCGCACTGGAGGGGGCCGAACTGGACCTCCCGGTGCTGGCGTCCGAACCGGGGAGCGCCGACCGGTTCCCGGTGATACCGGCCGGCCCGCGCGACGCCCTGGACACGCCGCGCCCGGTCGCGCCGGACGACCCCGCCTACATGCTCTTCACCTCGGGCTCGACCGGCCGCCCCAAGGGCGTGCCGATCACGCACGCGAGCACGCACCACTACTTCTCGCTGCTGGACGCCCGCTACGACTTCGGCCCCGAGGACGTCTTCTCGCAGACCTTCGGGCTGAACTTCGACTGCGCGGTGTTCGACCTGTTCTGCGCCTGGGGCGCCGGGGCGAGTGTGCACACCGTGCCCGTCCGCGCCTACACCGACCTGCCCGCGTTCGCCGCCGAACGCGGGCTGAGCGTGTGGTTCTCCACGCCGAGCGCGATCGCCCTCGTCCGGCGGATGGGAGGCCTGGCGCCCGGCGCGCTGCCGTCACTGCGCTGGAGCCTGTTCGCCGGTGAGGCGCTGCGGTGCGCGGATGCCGCCGACTGGCAGCGCGCCGCGCCCCGTTCGGCGGTGGAGAACCTGTACGGCCCGACCGAGCTCACCGTCACCGTCACCGGCCACCGCTGGTCGCCGCGGCTCTCCCCCGCCCTCGGGGTGAACGGCAACGCGCCGATCGGCGCCGTGCACGAGGGCCACGACCATCTGCTGCTCGGTCCTGACGGGAGCCCGGCCGCAACGGAGGGCGAACTGTGCATCACCGGCCCGCAGATGACGTCCGGCTATCTCGACCCCGCCGACGACGAGGGCCGCTTCCTCCGGTACGGCGGGCGGACCTGGTACCGCACCGGCGACCGGGTCCGGCGGCTGGACGACGGTGAACTGGTCTACCTGGGCAGGCTGGACGCCCAGGTGCAGATCCAGGGATGGCGGGTCGAACTCGCCGAGGTCGACGACGCCGTACGCGCGTGCGCCGGAGTCGAGGACGCGGTGACCGTGACCCGCCCGGCGGCCGGCGGGGGGCTTGAACTGGTGGTGTTCTACACCGGAGTTCCCGGCTCCCCCTCGGTGCTCGCCCGGCAACTGCGGCGGGAGCTGCCCGAGGGGATGCTGCCGCGGGCGTTCCGGCACGTCGAGTCCTTCCCGCTGAACACCAACCGGAAGATCGACCGATCCCGCCTCGCGGCGGCGGCCGGTTCGACCGGCGCGCCCTGAGCGAACCACGCCGGCCCGCCGAGAACGGCCCGGCTCCGACCGATCATGTCTCCCGACGGAGGATCAATGTCCATCACCGAATCACCCAAGCTGGCCGGGCGGCGAGAGTGGGTGGGACTCGCCGTCCTGGTCCTCGCGAATCTGCTCATCTCGATGGACATCTCAGTCCTCTACCTCGCCGTCCCGTTCATCACGGCGTCGTTGGAACCGAGCAGCGCCCAGCAGTTGTGGATCCTCGACATCTACGGATTCCTGCTCGCCGGCCTGCTGATCCCGATGGGCGTGCTCGGGGACCGGTTCGGGCGCCGACGGCTCCTGATGATCGGTGCCGCGCTGTTCGGCGCCGCTTCGGTCGCCGCCGCCTACGCCGGCAGCGCGGGGGCGCTCATCGGCACCCGTGCGCTGCTCGGTGTGGCGGGCGCGATCCTCGCGCCGTCCACGCTGGCGCTCATCCGCAACATGTTCCAGGACATCGCCCAGCGACGCACCGCGATCGCGATCTGGACGGCCGGGTTCGCCGGCGGCGCCGCACTGGGACCGCTGGTGTCCGGAGTGCTGCTCGACCACTTCTGGTGGGGTTCGGTGTTCCTGATCAACGTCCCGGCGATGGTGCTGCTGCTGGCGCTCGCCCCGCGGCTGATCCCCGAGTACCGCGATCCGAGGCCCGGCGGGTTCGACCTGCTCGGCGCGGTGCTGTCGCTGGGCGCCGTGCTGCCGGTGATCTACGGGATCAAGTCGATGGCGCAGGACGGTGTGAGCCTGGTCGCGGTGCTGGCACTGATCGCGGGACCGCTGATCGGCGCCGCCTTCGTCCAACGGCAGCGCACCGCACGCCATCCGCTGATCGACCTGAGCCTGTTCCGGCTGCGCAGCTTCTCGGCGCCGATGGCGGTGAACGTCGTGGCGTTCTTCGCGCTCGTCGGGTTCGCGCTCTTCTCGACCCAGTGGCTGCAACTCGTGCGCGGCATGGGCCCGTTGGAGGCCGCACTGTGGTCGTTGCCCGCGCCGGTGGCGGTGGCCTTCGCCACCACGGTCGCGACCGGGGTCGCCCGCACGGTGCGTCCGGCGTACATCGTGTGCGTGGGACTGCTGATCACGGCGGTCGGGTTCCTCGTACTGACCCAGGTCGGTGTGCACTCCAACCTCGCGGTACTGGTGGGCGGCGTCGTCTGCGTGGCCGCCGGGCTCGGCGTCGCGCTGACACTGACCGCCGACATGATCCTCAGCGCGGCTCCGCCGGAGCGTGCGGGCGCCGCGTCGGCACTCTCGGAGACCGCCAACCAGCTCGGCGCCGCGCTCGGTGTCGCGATCCTCGGGAGCATCGGGGCGGCGATCTACCGGACCGACATGGAGGACACGGTCCCGTCCGGGATGTCACCGGAGGCGCTGCACGCCTCGCGCGAGACGCTGGGCGGAGCTTCCGAGGTGGCTCAGCAACTGCCGGAGCCCTCGGGGTCCGGGCTGCTGGAGGGCGCCCGGGAGGCGTTCGTCCACGGGCTGAACGTCAACGCCGTGATCGGCGCGGTCGTGATGGTCGTCGCCGCCGTGGTGGCCACGCTGCTGCTGAGGCAGCAGGCCGTGGCCCCGGTCACCGCCGCCGACGTCTCCGGGACGCCGCTCGCCGAGAGCGTCCCCGGGTCCGCCGGCGGCTGACCCGGGCCTGCTCAGGCGGGCGTCTCCAGCTCGCCGTCCAGGATGGCGAACATCTCCTGCGCCGACACCGCTGCCAGGTTCAGCCCGGCGGCGGTGTCGGCGTCCGGCTGTGCGGACGCGACCCACGCCGCGGTGATGGCGCGCAGCCGGGCGGTGACGCGCGCGTGCTCCGCCTCGTCGGGTGCGGCCGCTTCCAGCGCCAGTTCCAGGTTCCGCAGCTCGTCGTCCAGCGCGGGCCCCGTCTCGCCGTCCGGCGCCAGTTCCGCCAGCAGCAGTGCGGCGACGGCGCGGGACGTCGGATGGTCGAAGACGAGCGAGCTGGGCAGCCTGAGGCCGGTGACGGCGTTGAGGGCGTTGCGCAGCTGGACCGCGGTGAGCGAGCCGAAACCGAGCTCGCTGAACGCCCGGTCCGGCTCGACGGAACCGCCCTCGTCATGGCCGAGTACCGCCGCGACCTGCCCCTGGACGAGCTCCAGCAGGAACCGGTCCCGGTCGGGGCCGCTCAGACCCGCCAGGCGTACGGCGGGCAGGGCGGTCCCTCCGTCGCGGGCGGCCTGCCGGGCCGGGACCCTGACCAGTCCGTGCAGCATGGCCGGGAGCGCGGCGGATCCGGCGTGCGAGCGCAGCACGCCGATGTCGAACCGGACAGGCACCAGGACGGCCGCGCCGTGCGCCAGCGCCCGGTCGAACAGCGCGAGGCCGTCCTGCGTCGACAGCGCCGGTATCCCGGAGCGCTCGTGCCCGCGGATGCCGTCGCCGAGCCGCCTGGCCATCCCCGCCTCGGCCCACGGCCCCCAGGCCAGCGAGACCGCGGGCAGCCGCAGGCCGCGCCGGTGCTCGGCGAGCCCGTCCAGATAGGCGTTCGCCATGGCGTAGTTGCCCTGCCCCGGGGCGCCCAGCGTGCCGGACACGGAGGAGAACAGGACGAACGCCGCGAGGTCCTGCCCGCGGGTGAGTTCGTGGAGGTTCCAGGCCGCGTCCACCTTGGGGCGCAGCACGGCGGCCACCCGTTCGGGCGTCAGGGCGGAGATCACCCCGTCGTCCAGGACACCCGCGGTGTGGACGACGGCGGTGAGCGTACGTCCGTCCAGCAGGGCGGCGGTGGCACGCCGGTCGGCGAGGTCGCACGCGGCGATCTCGACCCTGGCGCCCAGTGCGGTGAGTTCGTCGCGCAGTGCGGCCGCTCCGGGGGCGTCGATACCGCGTCTGCTCGCCAGCAGCAGTCGCCGTACACCGTGCCCGGTGACCAGGTGCCGGGCGACGAGGGAGCCGAGGCCGCCCGTTCCGCCGGTGATCAGCACGGTGCCGTCGGGATTCCAGGGCGCGGGACTCGCGGGTGCCGGTCCCCCGTCGGCCAGCCGCGGGATCCACGGTTCGCCGGCGCGCAGCGCGATCTGGGGTTCGGTCAGGGAGGCCGCCGCGGGCAGTGCCCGTGCCGACTCGGGGGTCCCGTCGGTGTCGAGCAGGACGAACCGGCCGGGGTGTTCGGCCTGGGCGACCCTGACCAGGCCCCAGAGCGCGCTGCCGGTGAGGTCCGTGGTGTGTTCGTGGCCGGCCACGGCGACCGCGCCCTCGGTCACCACGGCGAGCCTGGACGCGGCGAACCGGTCGTCGGCCAGCCAGGTCTGCACCAGCTCCAGCATGGCGTGGGAGGCGCCGTGCACGTCCGCTGGCGTGCCGCCAGGGCCGTGCGCGGGCGGCGCGACGAGGACCAGTTCGGGTACGTCAGCCTCGGCGAGGGCGGCAAGGTTCGCGAACGCGGGAAGCCCGTCGCCCGCTCCCGGCAGGTCCGTGCCGACCACGGCACAGGTGAGGCGCGGCGCTTCGAGGGGCGTGCGTGTCCAGGCGACCTGGAACAGCGGGTCGTGCCGCTCGCTCCCCGCGGAGCGCAGCCGCTCGGCGGTGACGCCGGTCGTCGTCAGGGCGGCGGCGGACAGCACCGGTGCCCCGGTCTCGTCGGCCGCTTCCAGGGCGCGTGCTCCGCCGTCCGCCGGTGAGATCCGTACCCGCAGGGCCTTGGCGCCCGACGCGTACAGGCTCACCCGGCTCCAGCCGGTCGTCAGCCGTGCTTCGACTCCGCCGCCCCCGTGGGTCGCGCCCTCGATGAGGTCGAGGTGGGTCGCCGCGTCCAGCAGCGCCGGGTGGATGCCGAACCCGGTCGCGCCGGCGCCGCTCTCGGGGAGGGCGACCTCGGCGAACAGGTCGTCGCCGCGCCGCCAGGCGCCGCGCAGTGCCCGGAACACCGGTCCGTAGCCGTGCCCTTGGACGAGCAGCCGTTCGTAGGCGTCGTCGACGTCGATGGCGGTGGCACCTCGCGGCGGCCACTCGGCCAGGTCGAAGGAGGGGAGTTCGCGGTCCGGGGAGAGCAGGCCGGAGGCGTGGTGCGTCCACGGCAGGTCCGTGGCGGCGTCCGCGGACCGGGAGTAGACCTTCACCTGCCTCGTGATCTCCCGCCCGGTGCCTGACTCCGCGGGGCCCACGACCACTTGGAGCGCGAGGGCGCCGCGGGCGGGGAGCACCAGCGGTTCGTGGAGGGTGAGTTCGTCGATCGTCGCGCAGTCGACCTCGTCGGCGGCGCGCACGAGCAGGTCGACGAACGCCGCGCCCGGCAGCGGCGTGCTGCCGAGCAGGTCGTGGTCGGCCAGCCAGGGCTGTGTGCCGAGCGCCAGCCGTCCGGTGAGGACGACGCCGCCCGAGCCGGGCGTGGCGACCACGGCGCCGAGCAGCGGATGCCCGGCGGGCCGAAGCCCCGCGCCGCCGACGGCGTCGGCGGCGCCCGCGGGGGTGCCTGTCGCGTCGGGCCAGTACCGCCTGCGCTGGAACGCGTAGGTCGGCAGGTCGACCCGCTGGGCGCCGCGTCCGGCGAACACCGCGTTCCAGTCGACGGGGGCGCCGGCGACGTGCAGGCGAGCGATGGCGGTGAGCAGCGCGGCGGGTTCGGGGTGCTCGCGCCGCAGCACCGGCACGGCGAGGGCCGTCGTGTCCCGCGCGCGGTCCATGATGTCCTCGGTCAACGCCGTCAGTACGCCGTCGGGGCCCAGTTCCACGAACCGGATGACGCCCTCGGAGCGGAGGTGCGCGACGCCGTCGGCGAAGCGGACGGCGTCGCGGACGTGGCGTACCCAGTAGTCGGGTGAGGCCAGTTCGGTGGCCGCGGTGCCGGTCACGTTGGAGACGACGGGGATGGCGGCCTCGGCGTAGGTGAGTCCTTCGGCGACGCGGCGGAACTCCTCCAGCATCGGCTCCATGAGCGGCGAGTGGAAGGCGTGCGACACCTTCAGGCGGGTCGTCCTGCGGCCCAGGGCGGCGAAGTGTGCGGTGATCCGGTCGACTTCGGCTTCGGCACCGGAGACGACGAGGGAGCCGGGTCCGTTGACCGCCGCGACCGCGGCGGCGCCGAGTACGGGTGTGACCTCGTCCTCGGTGGCCTGTACGGCGGCCATCGTCCCGCCCGGGGGAAGCGCCTGCATCAGCCGTCCGCGCGCGGCGACGAGGGTGGCGGCGTCCGCCAGCGACCAGACGCCGGCGACGTGGGCGGCGACCAGTTCACCGATGGAGTGGCCGGCGACGAAGTCGGGCGTCACTCCCCAGGATTCGAGGAGACGGAACAGCGCCACCTCGACGGCGAACAGTCCGGCCTGGGTGTGGACGGTCTGGTCCAGGGGTCCGTCCGGGGACCAGATCACGTCCTTGAGCGGCTGGTCCAGGTGCCGGTCGAGTTCGGCGCACACCGCGTCGAGGGTTTCGGCGAACACCGGGAATCCCTCGTACAGTTCGCGGCCCATGCCGGATCGTTGCGCGCCCTGGCCCGAGAACAGGAAGGCCGTCAGACCGCCGGTGGCGGAGCCGGCGAGTACGGCGGGGTTCGGTTCGCCGTCGGCGACCGCGGCCAGCCCGCGCAGGCCCTCCTCCGTGTCGCCCGCCAGCACGACGGCGCGGTGGTGCAGGGCAGCACGGCCGGTCGCCAGCGAGTATCCGACGTCGAGCGCGCCCGCCGGTGCGCCGCTCGCCACGTGCGCCAGGGCCCGCCCGGCCTGGGCGCGCAGCGCGGCGGCGTCCCGCCCGGACACCGGCCAGGGGACCGGGGCCCCGGCGGGCCAGGACGCGGGGTCGCGCAGCTCAGGAGTCTCCTCCTCGGTCTCGTCCGGCGCCTGCTCGATGATCATGTGGGCGTTGGTCCCGCTGACACCGAAGGAGGAGACACCCGCCCGGCGCGGCCGGCCGCTGTCGGGCCACGGGATGGTCTCGGTCAGCAGGCGTACGCCGCCCTCGGACCACTCCACGTGCGACGAGGGCTCGGTCACGTGCAGCGTCTTGGGCAGCAGCCCGTTCCGCAGTGCCATCACCGTCTTGATGACACCGCCGACGCCCGCGGCGGCCTGCGCGTGCCCGATGTTCGACTTGATCGAGCCCAGCCACAGCGGACGGTCCTCCGGCCGGTCCTGCCCGTACGTCGCCAGCAGTGCCTGCGCCTCGATCGGGTCGCCCAGCGTGGTGCCGGTGCCGTGGCCCTCGACGGCGTCGACGTCGGCGGCCGTCAGCCGCGACTCGGCCAGCGCCTGGCGGATCAGCCGTTGCTGCGAGGGGCCGTTGGGCGCGGTCAGGCCGTTGGAGGCGCCGTCCTGGTTGATCGCGGAACCCCGTACGACCGCCAGCACCGGGTGACCGTTGCGGCGGGCGTCCGACAGCCGTTCCAGGAGCAGGATTCCGGCGCCCTCCGCCCAGCCGGTGCCGTCGGCGGCGTCGGAGAACGCCTTGCAGCGTCCGTCCGGCGCCAGGCCGCGCTGCCTGCTGAACGCGATGAACGGCGCGGGCAGCGACATGATCAGGACACCGCCGGCGAGCGCGAGGTCGCACTCGCGGCGGCGCAGCGCCTGGGCGCCGAGATGCAGGGCGACCAGCGAGGACGAGCACGCGGTGTCGACGGTCAGCGCGGGACCCTCGAGACCGAGCGTGTAGGAGATCCGGCCGGAGATCACCGAGGCGGCGTTGGCGGTGCTCAGGTACGCCTCCTCCGCCTCGGGCATGGTGTCCAGTACGTAGGCGTAGTCCTGGCCGCCGGATCCGACGAAGACGCCGACCTGCTTCTCGCGCAGGCTCGACGGGTCGATCCCGGCGCGTTCGCACGCCTCCCAGGAGAGTTCCAGCGCGATCCGCTGTTGGGGGTCCATGGTGAGGGCTTCGCGTGGGGAGATCCCGAAGAAGGCGGCGTCGAACTCGCCCGCGTCGTGGACGAAGCCGCCCTCGCGGACGTAGCTGGTGTTGGGCCGGTCGGGGTCGCTGTCGAACAGCTGGTCGGTGTCCCAGCCGCGGTCGGCGGGGAACGCTCCTATCGCGTCGGTCTCCTTCTCCACCAGCCGCCACAGGTCCTCCGGGGAGCGGACGCCGCCCGGGTAGCGGCAGCTCATCGCGACGACGGCGATGGGCTCCCGCTCCTGGGTCTGGACCTCCTGCAACCGCTGACGGGTCTGGTGGAGTTCCGCGGTCACCCGCTTGAGGTAGCCGAGGAGCTTCTCGTCGTTCGCCATTGCGCCTCCGTCAGGCCATGCCAAGGTCTTTGTCGATGAAGTCGAAGATGTCGTCGGCCGTCGCGTTCTCCAGCCGGTCGGCGACGGCGATGCTGTCCTGCGTGCCGAGGGACTCGTTCAGCGTCGCCAGCAGTGCCTGGAGCCGCTCGGTGAGCCGGGTGCGCTCGATCTCCTCCGGCGGGAGGCCGGCGACGGCCGCCTCCAGCCGGTCCAGCTCGGCGGTGACCGGTACTTCGACGGCGCCGTCCGGTCGCATGAGGGACTGCAGGAACGTGGCGAGCGCAGCCGGTGAGGCGTGGTCGAACGCCACCGTGGCGGGCAGTTTCCGGCCGGTGGCCGCGCTCAGCCTGGTCCGCAGCTCGACGGCGGCGACCGAGTCGAACCCGAGCTCCTTGAAGGCGCGTGCCGGGTCGAGCTCCGCGCTGTCGTCGTAGCCGAGGAGCACCGCCACGTGGGTGTGCACCAGGTCGAGCAGGGCCCGGCCGCGCTCCGCCTCGGACATCGCGGCGAGGCCGGCCGCGAACGCGGGTTCGGCGGACGGCTGTTCGTCCTCTCCCCCGGCGAGGGCCGCACGGACCTCGGGGAGGTCGTCGAGGAGCGGTCGGGGCCGCGCGAGGGTGTACGTGCTCGCGAAACGGGCCCAGTCGATGTCCGCCACCACCAGGGTGCCGTCGTCGTGGTCGAGCGCCTTCTGGAGCGCGACGATCGCGAGCCGCGGCTCCATCGCGGTCAGTCCGAGCCGCCGGGTCGCGGCGCCGGTCTCGGCGTCGATCATCCCGGCGTCCCACGCGCCCCAGGCGACGGCGGTCGCGGTACGTCCCCCGGCCCTGCGCCGGTGGGCGAGTGCGTCCAGGTAGGCGTTGGCGGTGGCGTAGGCGGACTGGCCCGCGCCGCCCCAGGCCGAGGATCCCGAGGAGAACAGCACGAAGGCGTCCAGCGGGCGGTCGGCGAGCAGTTCGTCCAGGTGGGCCGCTCCGGCGGCCTTCGCGCGGCCGACGGCGGCGAACTCCTCCAGGGTGAGTCCTTCCAGGGGCGCGTCGGTGCCGAGCACACCGGCGGCGTGCATGACCGCCGTCAGCTCTCCCGGGACGGAGTCGAGCAGGCGGCCGAGGGCGTCCCGGTCGGCGACGTCGCAGGCCGCGATCGTCACCCGGGCGCCCAGCGCCGTCAGTTCGGCCTCCAGTTCCGCCGCGCCTTCGGCCGCCGGGCCGCGACGGCTGGTGAGGACGAGGTGTTCGGCGCCGTTGCCCGCGAGCCATCGGGCCACGTGGGCGCCGATCCCGCCGGTGCCGCCGGTGACCAGGACCGTCCCGCGTGGCCGCCAGCTCCGCTCGGCGGGTGTGTCGCCGAGGGTGGCACGCACCATGCGGCGGGCGGCGGTCTTGGCGGGGCGGATCGCGAGCTGATCCCCGTCCGCGCCACTGAGCGCGGCGCACAGTCGTCGGACCGTGTTCGCGTCGAGGCCCGTGGGGAGATCCCCCGGGAGGTCCACCATCCCGCCCCAGGCGCCGGGGCGTTCGAGCCCGAGCACGGTGCCGAGGCCCCACAGGGACGCCTGTGCCGGATCGGTCAGCTCACCGGGGCCGTCCACGGCGACGGCGCCCTGGGTGACACACCACAACGGCGCCGTGAGCCCGGCGTCGCCGTGTGCCTGCGCCAGTGCGATCGTGGCGGCGGCGCCCCGGGTGAGCGTCGGGTGGTCGGGGTGCGGCCGGGTGTCCAGCGCGAGCAGCGACAGGACGCCGTCTGAGGGCTCGGCGCTCAACTGCCCTGTGAGAGCTGCTCGTTCATCCCCGTCCGTCTCCAGGGGCACGACGTTCGCACCGTGCCCGGCGAGCCCTTCGGTGATCGCGGCGACCGTTCCGGCCGCGAGCCCGGAGGGGATCACGACGAGCCAGGTTCCGGTGAGCGGCTTGCCGGGGCGCTCGGCCAGGGGTTTCCACACGATCCGGTAGCGCCAGGAGTCCACGACGGAGTCCTCGCGGTGCCGTCGGCGCCAGGTCGAGAGGGCGGAGACGAGGTCGCCCAGTTTCTCGGGAGCGAGATCGAGACGGTCGGCCAGAGAGGTCAGGTCCGCGCGTTCCACGGCGTCCCAGAACGCGGCGTCGGCGGGGTCCGCCCCTGGCGCGGCCGCAACGGCGTCGGTCCAGTGCCGGCGGCGTTGGAAGGCGTAGGTGGGCAGTTCGACCCGCCGGGCCGGCTGTCCCCGGAACGCGGCGCTCCAGTCGACGCGCACCCCGCCCGCCCACGCCTCGGCGACCGACGTGAGGAGCCGTCGCGCGCCGCCCTCGCCCCGGCGGAGCGATCCGACGGTGACGGCGGCGGTGCCGTGCGACTCCAGGGTCTCCCCGAGGCCGACCAGCAGACCGGGGTGGGGACTGGACTCCACGAACGCGGTGAAGCCGTCGTCCAGCAGCGCGCGCGTGGCCTGTTCGAAGCGGACGGTCTGCCGCAGGTTGGCGTACCAGTACGCGGCGTCCAGTGTCGCCGTGTCGGCCAGGCCGCCGGTCACCGTCGAGTAGAAGCCGATCCGGGAGGGCCTGGGGTCGAGCCCGTCGAGCTCGGCGAGGATCCGGTCGCGGACGCCCTCGACGAACATCGCGTGGGAGGCGTAGTTCACGGGGACCATGCGGACACGGACGTTCCGGCTCTTCAGCGTCTTCTCCAGTTCCGCCAGCGCGTCCGTCTCGCCGGACACGACGACAGAGGCGGGACCGTTGACCACGGCGAGTTCCAGGCGTCCGTCCCAGCCGCTCAGCAGTTCGGTGACGTTCTCGGCGGACAGCGCCACGGAGAGCATGCCGCCCTGGCCCGCGAGATCCTCGGCGATGATGCGGCTGCGCACCGCCACGACCCGGGCCCCGTCGTCGAGGGTGAGTGCGCCGGCCACGCAGGCGGCCGCGATCTCGCCCTGGGAGTGTCCGACGACGGCTGCGGGCTCCACCCCGAACTCCCGCCAGGCCTCGGTGAGCGACACCATGACGGCCCACAGGACGGGCTGGACGACGTCCACCCGCTCCAGCGGTCCGCCGTCACCGCGCAGCACGTCGAGCAGGTCCCACTCCACGTAGGGCTCGAGGGCCTGGGCGCACTCCTTCATGCGGGCGGCGAAGCGGGGTGAGGAGTCCAGGAGTTCGACGGCCATCCCGGTCCACTGCGATCCCTGTCCGGGGAAGACGAACACCGGTGCCCGTGCGTCTCCTTCGGCCACGCCCCGTACGACGTTCCCGTCCACGCCGTCCGTGGCGAGCGCGTCCAGGGCGGTCAGGGCGGTTAGGGCCGTCAGGCCGGAGTCACGGTCCGCCACCGACACGACCGCGCGGTGGTCGAACTCCGCTCGGGACGTGGCCAGCGAGAACCCGATGTCGGCCGCGGCGAGGTCTCCTCCGGTCCGGACGAAGGCCGCCAGCCGTTCCGCCTGGCCGCGCAGCCCTTCGGCGGACTTGCCGGAGAGCACCCATGGCACGGGGCGGATGTCCGTCCGAGCGGACTCGGTTTCTGCGGGCTGCACTTGACCGGACTCGGCCTCTGCGTCTGCGTCTGCGGGGTCCGCTTGACCGGATACGGACTCGGCGTCTGCGGGGTCCGCTTGACGGGACGCGGTGGGATCGGACGACCAGGTGGAGTCCGGGGCCTGTTCGATGATGACGTGGGCGTTGGTGCCGCTGATCCCGAACGAGGAGATCCCCGCCCGGCGCGGACGACCCGCCTCGGGCCACTCCCGCGCCTCGGTCAGCAACTCCACCTGTCCGGCCGACCAGTCGACGTGCGGGGTCGGCTCATCCACGTGCAGGGTCCTGGGCAGGATGCCGTGGCGTATCGCCTGGACCATCTTGATGATTCCGGCGACACCGGCGGCGGCCTGGGCGTGGCCCATGTTCGACTTGATCGATCCCAGCCACAGAGGGCTGTCGTCCGGCCTGTTCTGCCCGTACGTCGCCAGCAGCGCCTGCGCCTCGATCGGGTCACCCAACGTCGTGCCGGTGCCGTGCGCCTCCACCGCGTCCACGTCGGCGGTGTTGAGGCCCGCGGTGGCCAACGCCTGCCGGATGACACGCTGTTGGGACGGCCCGTTCGGAGCGGTGAGACCGTTCGACGCGCCGTCCTGGTTGACCGCCGAGCTGCGGACCACCGCCAGCACCGGGTGACCGTTGCGGCGGGCGTCCGACAACCGCTCCACGAGGAGCATGCCTACGCCTTCGGCCCAGCCGGTGCCGTCCGCCGATGCCGAGAACGACTTGCTCCTGCCGTCTCCCGCGAGACCCCGCTGCCGGTTGAACTCCACGAACATGCCGGGGGTGGCCATCACCGTCACGCCGCCTGCCAGGGCCAAGGAGCACTCTCCGGACCGGAGTGCCTGCGCTGCCAGGTGCAACGCGACCAGCGAGGAGGAACAGGCCGTGTCGACGGTGACCGCCGGACCCTCCAGACCGAACACGTAGGAGACACGTCCGGAGGCGAGGCTGCCTCCGTTGGTGCTGGCGGCGTCCACGTCCAACGCGTAGTCGTGGTACATGAGGCCGGTGAAGACGCCGGTCGCGCTGCCGCGCAGGGTGTGCGGGTCGAGTCCGGCGCGTTCGAAGGCCTCCCAGGACGCTTCCAGCAGCAACCGTTGCTGGGGATCGGTGTCGGCCGCTTCCCTCGGCGAGATCGCGAAGAAGTCGGCGTCGAACTCCGCCGCGTCGTAAAGGAATCCACCCTCACGCGCGATCGTCTTACCGGGTTTCCCGGGCTCGGGATGATAGATGCCCTCGATGTCCCACCCACGGTCCACCGGGAACGCCGACACCGCATCCACCCCGTCAGCCACCAGCCGCCACAGATCATCAGGCGACGCCACACCACCCGGATAACGGCACGCCATCCCCACGATCACGATCGGATCATCGTCAGCAACCGCCCGCCCCGGCACCGGAGTCACCGGGTCTCCCGCCGTTCCGGCGAGTTCGCCGTCCAGATGCGCGGCGACCACCCGAGCCGTCGGATAGTCGAACACCAACGTCGCCGGAAGACTCAACCCCGTCTCCACCCGCAACGCGTTCCGCAACTCCACCGCCGACAACGAATCGAAGCCCAACTCCCGGAAAGCCCGATCCGGTTCGACAGCCTTCGCGGAGGTGTGGCCGAGCACGGCAGCCACCTGCGACTGGACCAACTCCAGCAGTATGGCTCGGCGTTCGGCCTCGTCCAGGCCGGTGATCCGCCGCAGCACCTCCCGGCTTCCCGACGCCTCGGCGCGGGCGCGGACCGGGCGCCGGGTTCCGCCGGTCAGACCACGCAGGAGTGCCGGAACGTCGTCGCCCCGGGCCCGCAGCGCCGCCCTGTCCAGGTGCAGCGGCACGACCGCGGCGTTCTCCGCCGAGACAGCCACGTCGAACAGGGCCAACGCCTCGTCCGCCGGTATCGCCGGCATGCCCAGCCGTCGCAGCCTGTCGGCGTCCGCTTCGGTGAGGTCTCCGGCCATGCCCGTGCCGACGTCCCAGAGGCCATACGCCAACGACGTACCCACCAACCCCAAACCACGCCGATACACAGCCAACGCATCCAAAAACACATTCGCCGCCGCATACGCACCCTGCCCCGCAGCCAACAACGAACCACCCACCGACGAAAACAACACAAACGCCGACAAACCCAAATCACGCGTCAACTCATGCAAATACCAAGCCCCATCAACCTTCGGACCCAACACCCCATCCACCCGACCCCCGGACAACGAACCCACCAACCCGTTGTCCACCACACCAGCCGCATGCACCACACCCACCAACGGATGCCCCACCGGCACCCGCCCCAACAACCCCCTCACCTCATCCCGAACACCCACATCACAACCCACCACCACCACCTCAGCACCCAACCCCGACAACTCAGCAACCAACGCCCCCACACCCGGAGCACCCAACCCACGCCGACCCGCCAACACCAAATGCCGCACCCCATGCACCACCACCAAATGCCGGGCCACCAACGCACCCAACCCACCCGTCCCACCCGTCACCAACACCGACCCCGAACCACCACCCCACGGCGA
This sequence comes from Streptomyces sp. NPDC088747, assembly GCF_044751025.1. Lineage (NCBI taxonomy): Bacteria > Bacillati > Actinomycetota > Actinomycetes > Kitasatosporales > Streptomycetaceae > Streptomyces > Streptomyces sp. NPDC088747. The sequence goes on along the minus strand of NZ_JBIVKZ010000004.1, from coordinate 177,396 downwards.
CGACACCACCGGTGCCGCATCGACCAGCCGGGGTACGTGGAACCGTCCGGCGCGTACCGCCGCCTCGGGTTCGCCCGAAGCCGCCACCGCGGCCAGGACGGTGGACGGCATCTGCGCGCCGTCCAGATCCACCAGGACGAACCGGCCAGGGTTCTCCGCCTGCGCGGCGCGCACCAGGCCCCACACCGGTGCCTGCGCGAGTTGTCCGGGTCCGGCGGCAGTGGTGGCCCCACGTGTGACCACCATGAGCCGGGACGAGGCGAACCGCTCGTCCGCCAGCCACCCCTGGACAACCTCCAGAGCCCGACGGGTCAACGCATGCGCATCAGCCGGAACATCCTCACCGGAACCCGCCGGAAGCGACCACACCACAACCTCGGGCGAACCGGCCTCGGCCAGCTCGACCAAGTCCGCGAACGCCGGTACGTCGTCGTCGAGGCCGCAGCGGTCGGATCCCAGCAGGGCCAGCGGCACGTCGGGCCGCGTCACGGTGTCGGGCGCGGGAGACCAGGCCACGGTGAAGAGTGAGCCGTCCGGACCGCCCGGCGCGGTGAGTTGCTCGGGCGAGATGGGCCGCGACGCGAGCGACTCGACGCTGAGCACGGGCCGTCCCGCCTCGTCGGCGGCCTCCAGCTTCATCGCGGTGCCGCCCAGCGGGGACACCCGGACGCGGAGCGCCGGAGCACCCGTGGCGTGCAGAGCGACTCCGCTCCACTCGAAGGGGAGCAGTGCCTCCTCCCCGTCGTCGAGCAGGATCACGTGCATGGCGGCGTCGAGCAGCGCGGGGTGGATCCCGTACGCGGCAGCCTCGGCGCGCGCGTCCTCGGGGAGTGCGACCTCGGCGAACAGGTCGTCGCCGGCCCGCCACGCGGCCCGCAGTCCCTGGAACACCGGCCCGTATCCGAAACCCCGTCCGGTGAGGCGGTCGTACACGCCGTCCAGGTCGATGGGGGTCGCGCCGGCGGGCGGCCACTGGTCCGGATCGGCGGAGGGGCGACGGTCCGGGTCGACGGACAGCAGTCCGGTGCTCGTGGTCGGCGCCAGCATGCCTTCGGCATGACGGGTCCAGGCTTCCTGCCCGGCTGTGCCGTCGTTGTGCCGGGAGTAAACGCTCACCGTGCGGCGGCCCAACTCGTCGGGCTCGCCCACGGCCACGTGGAGCGCGACACCCTGCTCGGGCAGGACGAGCGGCGCTTCCAGGGTGAGTTGTTCGAGTACGTCGCAGCCGACCTGGTCGCCGGCCCGTACGGCCAGTTCCACGAATGCGGTTCCCGGCAGCAGTACCGAGCCGAACACCTGGTGGTCGGCAAGCCACGGCTGGTCCCCGGTCGACAGCCTGCCGGTCAGCGCGACCCCGTCGGAACCGGGCAGACCGACCACGGCACCGAGCAGGGGATGCCCGGCCGGGCCGAGACCCATCGCCGCGGGGTCGTCGCCCGCCGAGGAGTCCGAGAGCCAGTACCGGTCGCGCTGGAAGGCATAGGTGGGCAGTTCGACCAGGCGAGCCCCTCGTCCGGCGAACACCGCGTGCCAGTCGACATCGGCTCCCGCCGTGTGAAGCCGTCCGAGCATGGTCAGCAAGGCGGTCGACTCGGGGTGGTTCGCGCGCAACGCGGACACGAGGGCGAGGGGTACGGACGGCTCGTCGTCCAGGCAGTTCTGGACCATGGCGGTGAGGACCGCGTCGGGGCCCAGTTCTACGAAGCGGGTGACACCCTCGTCGCGCAGTGATTGGACGCCGTCGGCGAAACGGACCGCCTGACGGACGTGCCGTACCCAGTAGTGGGCCGATCCGAGTTCCTCCGCCGGCCGGCCCGTCACGTTCGAGACGACCGGGATTGCGGGGGTGTTGTAGGTGATGCTCTGGGCGACCTCGCGGAAGTCGTCCAGCATCGGGTCCATCAGCGGGGAATGGAAGGCGTGCGAGACCCGGAGGCGGGATGACTTCCGGCCCAGGGCAGTGAAGTGCGCCCTGATCCGCGCCACTTCAGCCTCGGCACCGGAGACCACGACCGAATCCGGGCCGTTGACCGCCGCGACATCGGCCAACTTCAGGTCGAGCAGCGAAGCAACCTCGCCCTCGGTCGCCTGGACAGCGACCATCGCACCACCCGACGGCAGCGCCTGCATCAAACGGCCACGGGCAGCCACCAACTTGGCCGCATCGCTGAGCGAGAAGACTCCAGCCACATGCGCCGCCGCCAACTCACCGATCGAATGACCCGCAAGCCGGTCAGGACGTACACCCCAGGACTCAAGCAGCCGGAACAACGCCACCTCGACGGCGAAAAGCCCGGCCTGCGTGAACACCGTCCGGTCCAGCAGATCAGCCCGACCCCAGATCACCTCACGGAGCGACACACCCTCCAAGTGCAGGTCCAGCTCCGCACAGACCACGTCGAACGCCCCCGCGAACACAGGAAACGCCTCATACAACTCCCGTCCCATACCTACCCGTTGGGCACCCTGACCCGAGAACAGGAATGCGGTAGCGCCCTCCGTGCGGCCAGGGTCACGGTGGTTGTGGTCGGCGGCGGCCAGTCTGCCGAGTCCGGCGAGGAGTTCTTCACGGTCCCTGCCCACCACCACGGCACGGTGGTCGAGGGCGGCGCGCGAGGTGGCAAGGGAGAAGCCCACGTCCTGCGGGTCGAGTTCGGGGTGCTCCCGGAGGAATTCCAGCAGTCGTGCGGCCTGGGCGGCCGTCGCGTCCCGGTTGGGCGCGGAGACCGGCCACAGCACCGGTACCGTCCCGGCCGGCCGTTCGTCGGCCTCAGGCGGCGCGGGTGTCGCTTCGATGATGACGTGGGCGTTGGTGCCGCTGATCCCGAATGAGGAGATCCCCGCCCGACGCGGGTGACCGTTCTGCGGCCACTCCCGCGCTTCCGTGAGGAGTTCCACCTCACCCGCAGTCCAGTCCACGTGGGGCGTCGGTCCGTCCACGTGCAGCGTCCTGGGCAGTACGCCGTGGTCCATGGCTTTGACCATCTTGATGATCCCCGCCACACCGGCGGCCGCCTGGGTGTGACCGATGTTCGACTTGATGGAACCCAGCCAGAGCGGATGTCCGTCGGGCCTGTCCTGCCCATACGTCGCCAGCAGCGCCTGCGCCTCGATCGGGTCACCCAACGTCGTACCCGTACCGTGCGCCTCCACCGCGTCCACATCGGCGGTGGTGAGACCCGCTGCCGCCAACGCCTGCCGGATCACCCGCTGTTGAGACGGACCGTTCGGGGCGGTCAACCCATTGGAGGCGCCGTCCTGATTCACCGCCGTGCCACGCACGATCGCCAGCACAGGATGACCGTTGGCCCGCGCATCCGACAACCGCTCCACCAACAGCATCCCCGCACCCTCACCCCACGACGTCCCATCAGCCGCAGCCGCGAACGACTTCGCACGCCCATCACGCGCAAGCCCCCGCTGACGACTGAACTCCACAAACGTCTCCGGAGTCGCCATCACCGCCACCCCACCCGCCAACGCCAGCGAACACTCCCCCGACCGCAACGCCTGCACAGCCAGATGCAACGCCACCAACGACGACGAACACGCCGTATCAACCGTCACCGCAGGACCCTCAAGACCCAACGTGTACGAGACCCGACCTGACGCCACTGAACCCGTGCTGCTGTTGTGGGCGTAGTCGTGGTACATCGCCCCGGCGAACACCCCGGTCCGGCTTCCGCCGAGGGACGAGGGGTCGATGCCGGCGCGTTCCAGCGCCTCCCACGAGGTCTCCAGCAGCAACCGCTGCTGGGGATCCATGGCGAGGGCCTCGCGCGGCGAGATCCCGAAGAAGGCCGCGTCGAACTCCGCGGCGTCGTGCAGGAATCCGCCGACGTCGACGTAACTGGTGTCCGGTCGGGTGCCCTCGGGGTCGTGAAGGCGTCCGATGTCCCATCCGCGGTCGCGGGGGAACTCCGACACCGCGTCCACGCCGTCGGCCACCAGCCGCCACAGGTCGTCGGGCGCCTCGACACCTCCGGGGAAACGGCATGCCATGCCCACTATCGCTATCGGCTCGTCCACTCGGGCGGCGGAGGGAAGCGGAGTGTCCTCGACGGTTCCCGTCGCCTCGTCCTTGAGGTGGCGGGCGAGCACGGTCGGCGTCGGGTAGTCGAACACCAAGGTCGGCGAAAGGCGCAGCCCGGTGGCCTCGTTCAGCGCGTTGCGGAACTCCACCGCCGACAGCGAGTCGAATCCGAGTTCGCCGAAGGCACGGGTGGGATCGATGGAGGAGGGGCCCGGATGCCCCAGGACGGCCGCGGCACTGCCGCGCACGATCTCCAGGAGCAGTGCTTCCCTCTCGGTCTCGGACAGACCGACCAGCTGCCGTCCAAGCCCTGTTGTCACGCCGGTTCCCCTGCCGGCGGCTCGGCGTACCGGACGCCGGACCAGGGCGCGCAGCAGATGCGGCACCTCGCCGCCGGCGGCACCGAGTGCCTTGAGGTCCAGGCGCATCGGCACGAGCACGGCCTCGTCCACCGCACTCGCCGTGTCGAGCAGCGTGAGTCCCTGTTCGGCGGACAGCGCCTCCAGGCCGGTGCGGGCCAGGCGACGGAGGTCGGCGTCGTCCACCTGGCCCGCCATCCCCCCGCTCCACAGTCCCCAGGCGAGCGACTGCGCCGGCAGACCGTTCGCCCGACGATGTACGGCCAGAGCGTCCAAGTACGCGTTCGCCGCAGCGTAGTTACCCTGCCCCGGAGCTCCCAGCACACCCGCAGCCGACGAGAACATCACGAACGCCGAGAGGTTCATGTCCCGCGTCAACTCGTGCAGATTCCAGGCGGCATCCGCTTTCGGACGCAGTACCGCGTCCACCCGGTCGGCCGTCAACGACGAGATCACCCCGTCGTCCAACACCCCGGCCACATGCACGACACCCGACAGATCACGACCAGCCAGCATCTCCGCGACCGCATCCCGGTCCGCGACATCACAGGCCACCACCTCGACCTCGGCGCCCAACTCCAGCAGGGCTGCGGACAGTTCGTCCGCGCCTGGGGATTCAGCACCCCGGCGGCCCACCAGCACCAGGTCCCGAACGCCATGGGTCGCCACCAGGTGCCGCGCGACAACTCCGCCCAGCGCACCGAACGCACCCGTCACCAGCACAGCACCAGCACGGCCGCCATGGAGGTCTCCGCCCAGGTCGCCATCGTCGACTGCGGCTTTGGCGAAAATCGACGGAACCTCGTCCCGCACCTCCACCACGACACGCGCCAACCGCGGCGCATGAGCCACGCCCTCACGAATCGCCAACTGCGGCTCACCCGAGACGGCAGCCGCCACCGCGGCGGCAAGACCGGTCTCCACATCGAGGTCGACGAGGACGATCCGCCCCGGATTCTCCGACTGCGCCGACCGCACCAGACCCCACACCGCCGCACCCGGAAGATCGTCGATGCCCTCGTCACCGACCGCGACGGCACCCGAGGTGGCCACCAACAGCGTGGACTCGGCGAACTGTTCCTCCGCCAGCCACGTCTGCACGACGTCGAGCACGCGCCGTACGGCGAGGCGTACGGCGGTCACATCACCGGCCGGGAGCTCCAGCAGTACGACGTCGGGTACGGGGGCACCGGCTGCCAGCGTGTCCCAGCGCGCCCAGGAGGGCTGGTCGGCGGCGGGCGGGGTTCCGAGCGGTGACCAGACGACGTGGAACAGCGAGTCGTGGAACTCCGGTCGTGTTGCCGCGAGTTGGTCGGCTGAAGCTCCGCGCAACGTCAGCTGCCGTACCGACGCCACCGGACGGCCCGCCGGGTCCGCGAGCTGGAGGGAGACGCCCGCGGAGCCGGTCGGGGTGATCCGGACGCGAAGCGCCGTGGCGCCGGCCGCGAACAGTTCCACGCCGGACCAGGCGAACGGCAGAACCGTGCCCTCGTCCTCGGCGTTCGACGCGATCGCGTGCAGAGCGGCGTCAAGGAGCGCGGGGTGCAGCCCGAAACCGTCCACCAACTCCGATTCGGGAAGCGCGACCTCCGCGAACAGCTCGTCCCCACGCCGCCACACGGCCTTCAACCCCCGGAAGACCGGCCCGTACTCCAGGCCCGCCTCCGCCAGGTCGTCGTACAGCCCGGTGATCTCCAGCGCGGCGGCTTCCGCAGGTGGCCACTGCTCAAGTCCGAAGGCGGGCTCGGCGCCACCGGCTGAGACATGGCCCGAGGCATGGCGGGTCCAGGGCGCGTCGGTGTCGGCGCGTGAGTAGACCGCGACCGGACGAGCGGTCGTCTCACCCGCGTCCCCGACGACCACCTGCACGGAGATCGTGCCCTCCGCGGGCAGCACCAGGGGCGTTTCCAGGGTCAGTTCGTCCAGCGTGCCGCAGCCCGCCTGGTCTCCGGCGCGGATCGCCAGTTCCATGAGTCCGGTGCCAGGGAACACGACGTTGCCGAAGACCTCGTGGTCGCGCAGCCAGGGTTGGTCGTGGACCGACAGACGGCCCGTGAGGACGACACCGTCCGAGTCCGGCGAGGAGATGACCGCGCCGAGCAGCGGGTGACCCGATGCCTCCAGGCCCGCGGAGGCGATGTCTCCGGTACCGATCGCCGAACCGGCCCACGCCTCGCGCCAGTAGCTCCGTACATCCAGCCAGTAGTGCTCGCGCTGGAACGCGTAGGTGGGAAGGTCGACGCGCCGGGCGCCACGACCCTCGAACAACCTCGCCCAGTCGACCGAGACACCGCCTGCGTGAAGCCGTCCGACCGCCGTCAACAGCGTCTCGGCCTCGCCCTGCTCCCTACGCAGCGTCGGCACCACCACGCCGCCCTCCACAGCAGCGCGCACCATCCCGGACAGCACCCCGTCCGGGCCCAGTTCCACGAAGTGAGTGACACCCTCCTCGCGCAGGGTTTGGACGCCGTCGGCGAACCGGACCGTTTGGCGGACGTGCCGTACCCAGTAGTCGGCCGATCCGAGTTCCTCCGCCGGCCGGCCCGTCACGTTCGATACGACCGGGATGGCGGGGGTGTTGTAGGTGATGCTTTGGGCGACCTCGCGGAAGGCGTCCAGCATCGGGTCCATCAGCGGGGAATGGAAGGCGTGGGAGACCCGGAGGCGGGATGATTTCCGGCCCAGGGCAGTGAAGTGCGCCGTGATCCGCGCCACTTCGGCCTCGGTACCGGAGACCACGACCGAATCCGGGCCGTTGACCGCCGCGACATCGGCCAACTTGAGGTCGAGCAGCGGAGCGACCTCGTCCTCGGTGGCCTGGACGGCGAGCATCGCACCTCCGGTCGGGAGCGCCTGCATCAACCGACCTCGCGCGGCCACCAACTTGGCCGCGTCGCTGAGCGAGAAGACTCCGGCCACATGCGCCGCGGCCAGCTCACCGATCGAATGACCCGCAAGCCGGTCGGGACGTACACCCCAGGACTCAAGCAGCCGGAACAGTGCCACTTCGACGGCGAAGAGACCGGCCTGCGTGAACACCGTCCGGTCCAGCAGATCAGCCCGACCCCAGATCACCTCACGGAGCGACACACCCTCCAAGTGCAGGTCCAGCTCCGCACAGACCACGTCGAACGCCCCCGCGAACACCGGGAACGAACCGTACAACTCCCGCCCCATACCTACCCGTTGCGCACCCTGACCCGAGAACAGGAACGCCGTCGCACCCGGGGTCGCCACGTCGCGCAGTACGCCTGACCGCAGCACGCCTGACCTCAGCACGCCTGGCCGCAGTTCGCCGGCGGCGATGGCCGCGAGGCCGTCGAGGGCCGTGTCACGGTCGGCTGAGATCACCACGGCGCGGTGTTCCATGGCCGGGCGTGCCGTCGCCAGGGAGAACGCGATGTCGGTGGAGCCCAGTTCGGGGTGAGCGGTGAGGTACGACCGGAGGTTCTCGGCCTGGGCGCGCAAGCCGTCTTCGGACCGGCCGGAAAGCACCCACGGAGTGGCACCCGCAAGGGCTTCGTCGGTTGCGGCCGGGTTCGAGGTCGGGTTCGGGGTCGGCGATGCCGGAACCTGCTCGATGATGACGTGGGCGTTGGTGCCGCTGATCCCGAACGAGGAGACACCCGCCCGACGTGGGTGACCGTTCTGCGGCCACTCCCGCGCCTCGGTCAACAACTCCACATCCCCGGAGGCCCAGTCCACCTCCGGCGTCGGCTCATCGACGTGCAGTGTGCGCGGCAGAACACCGTGCTCCATGGCCTTGACCATCTTGATGATCCCCGCCACACCGGCCGCCGCCTGCGTGTGGCCCATGTTCGACTTGATGGACCCCAGCCACAGGGGGTTGTCCTCCGGGCGGTTCTGTCCGTACGTCGCCAGCAGCGCCTGCGCCTCGATCGGGTCGCCGAGCGTCGTGCCGGTGCCGTGCGCCTCCACCGCGTCCACGTCCGCTGTCGTCAATCCGGCGTTGGCGAGCGCCTGTCGGATCACCCGGCGCTGCGAGGGACCGTTCGGCGCCGTCAGCCCGTTCGAGGCACCGTCCTGATTGGTCGCGGTGCCACGGACTAGGGCCAGCACGGGGTGGCCGTTGCGCCGAGCGTCCGAGAGGCGTTCGACGAGGAGCATGCCGACGCCCTCGCTCCAGCCGGTGCCGTCGGCGGACGCGGCGAACGACTTGCTGCGTCCGTCGGCGGCGAGACCGCGCTGCTTGCTGAACTCCACGAACGCCTCGGGGGTGGCCATGACAGCGACACCGCCGGCCAGCGCAAGAGTGCACTCCCCCGAGCGCAGCGCCTGGGCGGCCCAGTGCAGCGCGACCAGCGAGGAGGAGCACGCGGTGTCGACGGTGACCGCCGGGCCCTCGAAGCCGAAGTTGTAGGCCACGCGGCCGGAGGCGATCGCGCCCGTGCTGCTGTTGGCCGCGTAGTCGTGGTACATCATCCCGGCGAAGACACCGGTCGCGCTGCCCCGCAGCGTGGCGGGGTCGATTCCGGCGCGTTCCAGCGCCTCCCACGAGGTCTCCAACAGCAACCGCTGCTGCGGATCCATCGTCAACGCCTCGTTCGGACTGATCCCGAAGAACTCCGCGTCAAAACCGGCCGCGTCATGCAGGAACCCACCCGAGTTCACATAACTCGTGTTCGGCCGCTCACCAGAAGGATCGAACAACTCCGCGACATCCCAGCCCCGATCCGACGGGAACTCCGACACCACGTCCACGCCACCGGCCACCACCCCCCACAGATCCTCGGGAGAAGCCACCCCGCCCGGATACCGGCACGCCATCCCGATGATCGCGATCGGCTCGTCGTCCGAGGCGACGGACGCCGCGGGAACCAGGCCGTCGTCCGCCGAGCCGGACACCTCGCTCAGCAGGTACCGGGCGAGCACTTCCGGCGTGGGGTAGTCGAAGACCAGCGTGGCGGGCAGCCGCAGGCCGGTGGCTTCCCCCAGCCCGTTGCGCAGTTCCACCGCCGACAGGGAGTCGACGCCGAGGTCGCGGAACGCCCGCTCGGGATCGATCGCCGCCGGACCGGCGTGTCCGAGGACGACGGCCGCCTGGGTGCGGACCATGCCGAGCAGGACGTCGTGCCACTCCGACTCGGGCCGGGTCGCCAACTGTCGGCGCAGCGATCCGGTGTCCGCGCGGGCGCCCGTGGCGGAGCGCCGCACTCTCGGTACGAGCCCGTGCAACAGGTGGGGCACCTCGACGGCACCGGAGGCGGCGAGAGCCCGGGGGTCGAGCCGGATGGGGACCAGCGCGGCCTCACCGAGCGAGACTGCGGTGTCCAGGAGGGCGAGGCCCTGGTCGGCGGACAGTCCCTCCACACCGGACCGCGCCATGCGCTGAACATCCGTGCCCGCGAGCCTGCCCGCCATACCGCCCACGCCCGCAGCCCAGGGGCCCCAGGCCAACGACACACCGGGCAGCCCGCCAGCACGACGGTGGGCCGCCAACCCGTCCAGGAACGCGTTCGCCGCCGCGTAACTCCCCTGCCCCGACGTACCCAGCACACCAGCAGCCGACGAGAACATCACGAACGCCGAGAGGTTCATGTCGCGGGTCAGCTCATGGAGGTGCCAGGCGGCATCCGCTTTCGGACGCAGTACCGCGTCCACCCGGTCGGCCGTCAACGACGAGATCACCCCGTCGTCCAACACCCCCGCAACGTGCACAACACCCGACAGCTCGCGCCCGGCCAGCATCCCCGCGACCGCATCCCGGTCCGCGACATCACAGGCCACCGCCTCGACCTCAGCGCCCAACTCCAACAGGGCTGCGGACAGTTCCGCCGCACCTGGGGAATCAGCACCCCGGCGGCCCACCAGCACCAGGTCCCGAACGCCGTGGGTCGCCACCAGGTGCCGAGCGACAACTCCGCCCAGCGCACCGAACGCACCTGTTACCAGAACGGCACCAGCACGGCCGCCATGGAGGTCTCCGTCGAGGTCGCCATCGTCGGCTCCGGCTCCGGCTCCGGCTCCGGCGAACACCGGCGGGGTCTCGTCCCGTACCTCCACCGCGACACGCGCCAACCGCGGCGCATGAACCACACCTTCACGAATCGCCAACTGCGGCTCACCCGAGACGGCAGCCGCCACCGCGGCGGCAAGACCGGTCTCCACATCGAGGTCGACCAGGACGATCCGCCCCGGATTCTCCGACTGCGCCGACCGCACCAGACCCCACACCGCCGCACCCGCGAGGTCCGTGACGTCCTCGCTCTCCGAGGAGACAGCCCCGCGCGTGGCGATGACCAACGTCGCGTCGGCGAACCGCTCCTCGGCCTGCCAGGACCGTACGGCGTCCAGAGCCCGATGCACGGCCGACCGGACGGAGGCCGGGTCCGTGCCCCCGGTGGACGGCAGAACCACGACCGCGGGAACGTCGTCATCAGGGGCCAGTTCGTCCCAGGCGGCCCAGTCGACCGGAGCGTCGGAGGGGGCTGCCGGAATCGGCGACCAGTCCACGCGGAAGAGCGACTCGTGGAACACCGAACGGGCGGCACTGAGTTGCTCGGCGGAGATCTCCCGCAGCACCAGCGACTCGACCGAGGCGACCGCGCGTCCCGAGGCGTCCGCGACCTGAAGAGAGACCGCTCCCCTGCCTGACGGAACGACGCGCACACGCAGCGCGCCGGCACCGGAGGCAAAGAGTTCCACACCGGACCAGGCGAAGGGCAGGACCACCCCGTCACCGACCGCACCGCTCAGCGCGACCGCGTGCAGACCCGCGTCCAACAGCGCTGGATGCAGGCCGAATTCGTCGCCGTCCACCTGATCGGGAAGCGCGACCTCCGCGAACACCTCGTCGCCACTCCGCCAAGCGGCCTTCAACCCCCGGAACACCGGGCCGTACTCCAGACCCGACTCCGCAAGTCCCTCGTAGAACCGGTCCAGTTCCACGGGTACGGCGCCCGAGGGTGGCCACTCTTCCAGGTCACGGCCGTTGTCTGCGCCGGGCGTCAGCGTTCCGGCCGCGTGCTGCGTCCACACCGACATGCCCTCGTCGCGGGAGTGGACGCTGACGCGCCGGGTCCCCAGGGCGTCAGCTTCGCCCACCACGACCTGTACCTGGACACCGCCGCGCTGTGGCAGGGCGAGAGGTGTCCGGAGGGTCAGTTCTTCGATGCGCCCGCACCCGACCTGGTCCCCGGCACGGATCGCCAGTTCCACGAAGCCCGTTCCGGGAAAGAGCACGACTCCGCCGACGACATGGTCGGCGAGCCATGGCTGGGCGCCCACGGCCATTCGGCCGGTGAGCACCACTTTGCCCGAGTCGGCCAGGGCGATCGTCGCGCCGAGCAGCGGGTGGCCGGTGCGGTCCAGGCCTGCGGAGGTGACGTCGACGGTTTCGGCGGATGCCTCCAGCCAGTAGCGCCGGTGCTGGAACGCGTAGGTGGGCAGTTCCACGTTCCGCGCGCCGCGTCCGGTGAAGGCCGCGTGCCAGTCCGGTGAGGCGCCGTTGACGTGGAGCTGGGCAACGGCGGTGAGCAGCGCCGTGACCTCTGCTCCGCTCCCCCGCAGGGCGGGGACGACGAGGGTCGCGGCGGACGCTTCGTCGAGGCAGTTCCGGGTCATCGCGGCCAGTACGCCGTCGGGACCCAGCTCCACGAAACGGGTCACGCCCGCTGAGCACAGGTGCGCTACGCCATCGCTGAAGCGGACCGCCTGGCGAACGTGCCGCACCCAGTAGTCGGCGTCCCCCAGGTCCTCCGCCAGCCGGCCCGTCACGTTGGAGACCACAGGGATGGCGGCAGTTCCGTAGGTGACGCTCTCGGCGACCTCGCGGAAGTCGTCCAACATCGGGTCCATCAGCGGCGAATGGAACGCGTGCGACACCCGCAGCCGGGACGACTTACGGCCGAGAGCGGTGAAGTGCCCGACTATCCGGGCGACTTGAGCGTCGGTCCCGGACACGACCACCGAATCAGGGCCGTTGACTGCCGCAACCGCCACCTCCGCGCTCTCCAGCAGCGGAAGCACCTCACCCTCGGTGGCCTGGACGGCAGCCATCGCACCATCGGCCGGCAACGCCTGCATCAACCGACCGCGCGCAGCCACCAACCGAGCCGCATCACCGAGCGAAAACACCCCCGCCACATGCGCCGCCGCCAACTCACCGATCGAATGACCCGCCACGAAATCAGGCCGCACACCCCACGACTCAAGCAACCGGAACAACGCCACCTCGACAGCGAAAAGCCCCGCCTGCGCGAACACCGTCCGGTCCAACAGATCAGCCCGACCCCACATCACCTCACGGAGCGACACACCCTCCAGATGCAGATGTAGATCCAGCTCCGCGCACACCGCGTCGAACGCCGCCGCGAACACCGGAAACGCCTGATACAACTCCCTTCCCATGCCGACCCGTTGCGCACCCTGACCCGAGAACAGGAACGCCGTCGCACCACCGGACCGGACAGAGCCCCGTACGACTGCGGTGTCGGGCTCGTCGGACGCCAGAGCGGCGAGGCCTCGTAGCAGACTCTCCCTATCGTCACCGACGACAGCGGCGCGGTGTTCGAGGGCCGCGCGCGAGGTCGCCAGGGCGAAGCCGACGTCGACCGGGTCGAGGTCCGGATGCTCCCCGGCGTGGTTGAGCAGTCTCGCCGCCTGGGCGGCCAGGCCCTCGCGGCTGCGGGAGGACAGCACCCACGGCACGACCGAACTCCGCACGGTCGAGGTGTCGTTACCCGGTGCGGTCGAAGTGTCGTTACTCCGTACGGTGGTGTCGGTGTCCGGTACGGGCTCGGCCGCGTTCTCCTCGGCCTCCTCGGCGAGCGGTGCGGGGGCCGCTTCGATGATGACGTGCGCGTTGGTCCCACTGATCCCGAACGAGGAGATCCCCGCCCGACGCGGACGACCCACCTCGGGCCACTCCCGCGCCTCCGTCAGCAACTCCACACGCCCAGCGGACCAGTCCACCTGCGACGACGGCGCGTCCACGTGCAACGTCCGCGGCAACACACCATGCTCCATGGCCTTGACCATCTTGATGATCCCCGCCACACCAGCCGCAGCCTGCGCATGCCCGATGTTCGACTTCACCGAACCCAGCCACAACGGATCCCCGACCAACCGACCCTGACCGTACGTCGCCAACAACGCCTGCGCCTCGATCGGATCACCCAACGTCGTCCCCGTACCGTGCCCCTCCACCACATCAACCTGATCCGACGACACCTGCGCACTCGCCAACGCCCGCACAATCACCCGCTGCTGCGAAGGACCATTCGGCGCCGTCAAACCATTCGACGCACCATCCTGATTCACCGCACTACCCCGCACCACCGCCAACACCGGATGGCCATTGGCTCGGGCATCCGACAACCGCTCCACCAACAGCATCCCCACACCCTCACCCCACCCCGTACCATCCGCCCCAGCCGCATACGACTTACACCGGCCATCACGCGACAACCCACGCTGAAGACTGAAGTCCACGAACGTGTCGGGGGTGGCCATGACCGCGGCGCCGCCGGCCAGGGCCAGCGAGCATTCGCCCGAGCGGAGCGACTGTGCCGCCAGGTGGAGCGCGACCAGCGAGGAGGAGCACGCGGTGTCGACGGTGACCGCCGGGCCCTCAAGGCCCAGTGCGTACGAGACGCGGCCCGAGGCGATGGCACCGGTGTTGGTGTTGCCCACATAGTCGTGGTAGACGAGGCCGGCGAAGACGCCGGTCGCGCTTCCCGCCAGTGAGCCGGGGTCGATTCCGGCGCGTTCCAGCGCCTCCCACGAGGTCTCCAACAGCAACCGCTGCTGCGGATCCATCGTCAACGCCTCGTTCGGACTGATCCCGAAGAACTCCGCGTCAAAACCGGCCGCGTCATGCAGGAACCCACCCGAGTTCACATAACTCGTGTTCGGCCGCTCACCAGAGGGATCGAACAACTCCGTGACATCCCAGCCCCGATCCGACGGGAACTCCGACACCACGTCCACGCCACCGGCCACCACCTCCCACAGATCCTCGGGAGATGCCACCCCGCCCGGATACCGGCACGCCATCCCGATGATCGCGATCGGCTCGCGTTCCCGGTCCTCCATGTCGCGGAGGCGCCGGCGGGTCTGCTGCAGTTCGGTCGTGGCGCGCTTGAGGTAGCCGCGCAGTTTGTCGTCGTTCGCCATCGGACGTGAGCCAATCTCGCAGGAGAGCGCGGATCAGGGTGTCAGGAGATTCCGAGTTCGTTGTCCAGGGCCTCGAACAGTTCGTTGTCGTCGGCCCATTCGGGGTCGCTGTTCGTCTCTGTCTCGGCGGGCCGGTCGTGCCCGTCCCGCCAGGACCGCAGAAGCGCCTCAAGGCGAGCGGTGATGCGGGAGTGCGCGCCGTCGGCGGACGAGGACCGTGCCGACGCCGAGAGTGCCGCTTCCAGCCGCTCGATCTCCGTGAGGACGGGCCTCGCCGGGTCGTCCTCCTGGGGACCGGCCGCTCTGCCGATCTCCCGGGCCACCGCGTGGGCGGTCGGGTGGTCGAACAGCAGCGTGGCGGGCAGCCGCAGGCCTGTCGCGGCGCTGAGGGTGTTGCGCAGTTCCAGCGCGGTGAGTGAGTCGAAGCCGAGCTCGCGGAACGCCCGGTCCGGTTCGACCTCGCTCGCGGAGTCGCGCCGCAGGACCATGGCGACTCGTTCGCGTACCAGGTCGAGGAGTAGTTCCTCGCGTTCGGGAGCGGCCAGGCCCGCGAGCTTGCGGGCGAGTGCCTCGCCGCCGTCGGGCCGCGCCCGCACGGTCCGACGCGAGCCGCCGAACAGGCCGTGCAGTTTGCGCGGCAGTTCGTCGGGGTTGGCGCGTGCGGCGTACTCGTTCAGCTGGATCGGGACGAGCATCGGCTCGTCCACCGTCGCGGCGGTGTCGAAGAGTTCCAGTCCTGCGGCGGCCGACATCCCGATGATGCCGATCCGCTCCATGCGCAGCCTGTCCACCTCGCTCAGTTGCGCGGTCATCTCGCTGGCGTCGGCCCACAGGCTCCACGCCAGGGACTGGGCGGCCAGCCCGGCGGCGCGGCGATGGGCGGCAAGTCCGTCCAGGAACGTGTTGGCCGCCGCGTAGTTCGCCTGCCCGCCGTTGCCGAAGACCCCGGAGTCGGACGAGAACAGCACGAACGCCGACAGGTCCAAGTCCCGGGTCAGCTCGTGCAGATGGAACGCGGCGTCCACCTTGGGGCGCATCACCGCGTCGATCCGTTCCGGGGTGAGCGACTCTATGACGCCGTCGTCGAGGACGCCTGCCGCGTGCACGACGCCGGTGAGCGGGTGCTCGGCGTTGATCCCGGCGAGCATCCGAGCGACGGATTCCCTGTCGGAGACGTCGCAGGCGGCGATGGTGACGGTCGCGCCGAGGGCCGTCAACTCGTCGTGGAGAGCTGCCGCGCCGGTGCCTTCCATGCCGCGGCGGCCTGCCAGCAGCAGGTGTCGGACTCCGTGGGTGGTGATCAGATGGCGGGCCACGTGGCGGCCTATCATGCCCATCGCTCCCGTGATCAGCACGGTGCCGTCGTGGCCGAACACGGAGGCAGGGCGGTGGGGTTCACGTCGCTCGGGCACCCGGGCCAGCCTCGCCCGGTAGGTCACGCCCGCGCGGACAGCCAGTTCCGGTTCGTCCGTCGCCATGAGCGCGGCTACGTCGATGGACGCGGCGGCGTTGGTGAGCGCGTTCACGTCGAAGGACACGTCCGAGCTGGGGGACGCAGCCGAGCCGAGGGGTGCAGCCGAGCCCGGAAATGCGTCCGAGCCGGCGTACGCCTCCAGGTCGGCCAGGACGATCGCGCCGGGGTGTTCGAGCTGAGCCGCCCGGATCAGGCCCCAGACGGCGGCGCCCGCGAGGTCCGTCACGTCCTCGCCGTGCAGGGAGACTGCACCGCGCGTCACGATCAGGAGCCGGGAGGCGAAGAGCCGTTCGTCGGCCATCCACTCCTGGAGGACGCCCAGCGTCCGTCGGGTGCTGCGGTGGACGGCCTCGGCGTCGTCGCCGGGCTCGGGTGACACCACGATGACGTCGGGGGCGTTGCCCGTGAGGTCGACGGCGTCGGCGATGTCCTCCCAGGGCAGCCAGGACACCTCGTCCGTACCGGTCGCTGTCGGGGCCGGGTTCCAGTCCATGCGGAACAGCGAGTCCAGGAACCCGTCGGGGCCGGCGTCGAGTTGCGCGGGTGACACCGGGCTCGACGTGAGCGACTTCGCCGACAGGACAGGTCGGCCGGCTTCGTCGGTCGCGAGCAACGACGTCATGTCCTGTCCGGTGCGCACCAGTTGGACACGGAGGGAGGTGGCGTCCGCGGCGTGCAGGACGACGTGACTCCATGTGGTCGGCAACCTCGGCCCGCCGTGGTCCCCGTCCCTGTTGCCGTCTCCGCCCCTGTCATCGTCTCCGTCCCCGCCGCCCTCCTGTTCGTCGCGGAACACCTGAAGGTGCGTCGCCGCGTCGAGGAGCGCCGGATGGATGCCGAAGCGGTCGCCGGTCTCCTCGGGCAGGGCGACCTCGGCGAACACCTCGTCGCCCCGGCGCCACGCGGCCCGCAGCCCCTGGAAGAGGGGCCCGTAGTCGTGGCCCCGGTCCGCGAGTCGGTCGTAGAGGTCTCCGATGTCGACCGGGTCCGCGCCCACGGGGGGCCAGGCGGCGAGGTCGAAGGCGGGTGCCGGTGCGCCGGAGGCGAGGACGCCGGTGGCGTTCCGGGTCCACGGGCCGTCCTCGCGGCGCGAGTGGACCGCCAGCGGCCGCTTCCCGCCCTCGTCGGGTTCACCGACCACGACCTGGACGTCAACGCCGCCGTTCGCAGGCAGGGTCAGCAGCGCGTCGACGGTCAGGTCCTCCAGCACGTCGCATCCCGCCTGGTCGCCCGCGCGGATCGCCAGCTCGACGAAGCCCGAGGCGGGGAACACAACGGTGCCGAGAACCTCGTGCCCGGCCAGCCACGGCTGGGCTGCCGTCGACAACCGGCCCGTCAGGACCATGCCGCCGGAGTCCGGTGAGACGACCACGGCACCGAGCAGGGGATGTTCGGCGGCCAACTGCCCGAGGCCCGACGCGTCACCGGAGGCTGCCTGGGTGTCCAGCCAGTGCCGACGGCGTTGGAAGGCGTAGGTGGGCAGCTCCACGCGACGGGCACCGCGTCCGGCGAACACCCCGTGCCAGTCGACCTGGGCACCACTCGCGTGCAGTCGGGCAACGGCGGCGAGCAGGGTGGCCGGCTCGGCCCTGTCCTTGCGCAGCGTGGGAACGCCGATCGCGTCGTCCGGCTCGCGCAGGCAGGCCTGAGCCATGGCGGACAGGACACCGTCCGGCCCCAGTTCCACGAACCGGGTCACACCCTCGGTCTCCAACTGCCGTACGCAGTCCATGAACCGGACCGCCTCACGGACGTGCCGGACCCAGTGGTCGGCGGAGCCCAGTGCACCGGCGTCGACGACCTCACCGCCGAGGTTCGCGACGACAGGTATGACGGGCTTGCCGTAGGTGATGCTCTCGGCGATCTCGCGGAAGTCGTCCAGCATCGGTTCCATGAGCGGGGAGTGGAACGCGTGCGAGACCCGCAGCCGGGTAGTCCTGCGTCCCTGGTTCGCGAAGTGCTCGGCGATCCGGGCGACTTCGCTGTCCACACCGGAGACGACCACCGAGTCGGGCCCGTTGACCGCCGCGACATCGGCCAGCTTCAGATCCAGCAGCGGAGCGACCTCGTCCTCGGTGGCCTGCACCGCCGCCATCGCGCCACCGGTCGGCAGTGCCTGCATCAACCTGCCCCGCGCGGCCACCAACTTGGCCGCGTCGCTGAGCGAGAACACCCCGGCCACATGCGCCGCCGCCAACTCACCGATGGAATGACCCGCCAGTCGGTCAGGCCGTACGCCCCATGACTCAAGCAGCCGGAACAACGCCACCTCGAAGGCGAAGAGACCGGCCTGCGTGAAAACGGTCCGGTCCAGGAGTTCGGGCTCGCTCCACACCACATCGCGGAGCGGCCTGTCGAGATGGCGGTCCAGCTCCACGCACACCGCGTCGAACGCCGCGGCGAACACCGGGAAGGCGGCGTGCAGTTCACGCCCCATCCCCAGCCGTTGCGCACCCTGACCGGAGAACAGGAACGCCGTCGCGCCGGTGGATCCGACGCCGTGAACCACATCGGCGCCCCACTCCCCGGCGGCGATCGTCGCCAGGCCGTCCAGGGCGGCGGCCCGGTCCCCCGCGAGCACCACGGCGCGTCGCTCCAGGGGGGTGCGTGAGGTCGCCAGGGAGAGACCGACGTCAAGGCGGTCGACCTCCGGGCGGGCCAGCAGGTACGAGTGCAACCGCTTCGCCTGATCCCGCAGCCCCTCGGGGGACTTGGCGGAGACGACCCATGGCAGGACACCCAAATCGGCGTCGGCGGTGGGCCTTTCCGGCTCGGCGGCCACGTCAGCCTGCTCGATGATGACGTGGGCGTTGGTACCGCTGATCCCGAACGAGGAGATCCCCGCCCGACGCGGACGACCCACCTCAGGCCACTCCCGCGCCTCCGTCAGCAACTCCACACGACCCGCCGACCAGTCCACCTGCGACGACGGCGCATCCACATGCAACGTCCGCGGCAACACACCATGCTCCATGGCCTTGACCATCTTGATGATCCCCGCCACACCAGCCGCAGCCTGCGCATGACCCATGTTCGACTTGATCGAACCCAGCCACAGCGGACTGTCGTCCGGCCTGTTCCGCCCGTACGTCGCCAGCAGCGCCTGCGCCTCGATCGGGTCACCCAACGTCGTACCCGTGCCATGCGCCTCCACCACGTCCACATCAGCGGTGGTGAGACCCGCAGTCGCCAACGCCTGCCGGATGACGCGCTGTTGGGACGGACCGTTCGGAGCGGTGAGACCGTTCGACGCACCGTCCTGGTTCACCGCCGAACCCCGCACCACCGCCAGCACCGGGTGACCGTTACGGCGAGCGTCCGACAACCGCTCCACCAGCAGGACGCCCACTCCCTCGGCCCAGCCCGCCCCGTCGGCTGCGTCCGAGAAGGACTTGCAGCGTCCGTCCCGTGCGAGACCGCGTTGACGGCTGAACTCCACGAACATGCCGGGGGTGGCCATCACCGTCACGCCGCCTGCCAGGGCCAAGGAGCACTCCCCGGACCGAAGTGCCTGCGCTGCCAGGTGCAGCGCCACCAGCGAGGACGAACAGGCCGTGTCGACGGTGACCGCCGGCCCCTCCAGGCCGAACACGTAGGAGACACGTCCGGAGACCAGGCTCCCGCCACTGGTGCTCGCGGTGTCGGCCCGGAATCCGTAGTCGTGGTACATGAGGCCGGCGAACACACCCGTACGGCTGCCGCGCAGCGAGACCGGGTCGATTCCGGCGCGTTCGAAGGCCTCCCAGGACGCTTCCAGCAGCAACCGTTGCTGGGGATCGGTGTCGGCCGCCTCCCTCGGCGAGATCGCGAAGAAGTCCGCGTCGAACTCCGCCGCGTCGTAAAGGAATCCACCCTCACGCGCGATCGTCTTACCGGGCCTCCCGGGCTCGGGATGATAGATGCCCTCGATGTCCCACCCACGGTCCACCGGGAACGCCGACACCGCATCCACCCCGTCAGCCACCAGCCGCCACAGATCATCAGGCGACGCCACACCACCCGGATAACGGCACGCCATCCCCACGATCACGATCGGATCATCGTCAGCAACCGCCCGCCCCGGCACCGGAGTCACCGGGTCTCCCGCCGTTCCGGCGAGTTCGGCGTCCAGATGCGCGGCGACCACCCGAGCCGTCGGATAGTCGAACACCAACGTCGCCGGAAGACTCAACCCCGTCTCCACCCGCAACGCGTTCCGCAACTCCACCGCCGACAACGAATCGAAGCCCAACTCCCGGAAAGCCCGATCCGGTTCGACAGCCTTCGCGGAGGTGTGGCCCAGCACGGCCGCCGCGTGGCTCCGCACGATGTCGAGGAGGGCGGCGGCACGCTCCTCCGGTGCAGCCCCTGCCAGGCGCGTACGCAGCGAGTTCTCGGCGCGGGCGCGGACGGCGCGCCGGGTTCCGCCGGTCAGACCGCGCAGCAGTGCCGGAACGTCGTCGCCCCGGGCCCGCAGCGCCGCCCTGTCGAGACGGAGCGGCATGAGTACGGCGTCGTCCGTACGCAAAGCGGCGTCGAACAGTTCCAGGCCGGTATCAGCCGGCATCGCGGGCATGCCCAGGCGGGCCAGTCGATCGGCGTCGGCCCGGTCCACGCCGGTGTCGACGTCCCAGAGGCCATACGCCAACGACGTACCCACCAACCCCAAACCACGCCGATACACAGCCAACGCATCCAAAAACACATTCGCCGCCGCATACCCACCCTGCCCCGCAGCCAACAACGAACCACCCACCGACGAAAACAACACAAACGCCGACAAGCCCATACCGCGAGTCAACTCATGCAAATGCCAAGCCCCATCAACCTTCGGACCCAACACCCCATCCACCCGACCCCCGGACAACGAACCCACCAACCCGTTGTCCACCACACCAGCCGCATGCACCACACCCACCAACGGATGCCCCACCGGCACCCGCCCCAACAACCCCCTCACCTCATCCCGAACACCCACATCACAACCCACCACCACCACCTCAGCACCCAACCCCGACAACTCAGCAACCAACGCCCCCACACCCGGAGCACCCAACCCACGCCGACCCGCCAACACCAAATGCCGCACCCCATGCACCACCACCAAATGCCGGGCCACCAACGCACCCAACCCACCCGTCCCACCCGTCACCAACACCGACCCCGAACCACCACCCCACGGCGACGACACCACCGGCTCGTTGTCGGGGGTGTCGGCCTTCGTGAGCCGCGGTACCTGGGTTTCGCCGTGGCGCACCCTCAACTCGGTTTCGCCGGACAGGATCGCGGCGGGCAGGATCTGGAGCGAGGTGTCCTCGCCGTCCACGTCCGCGAGGACGAAGCGACCGGGGTTCTCCGCCTGGGCGGCACGCAACAGCCCCACCACCGGGGCCTGGGCCAGCGTGTCGGCGTTGGTGACCACCGCCAGGCGGGAGGAGGCGAACCGCTCGTCCGCCAGCCACCCCTGGACAACCTCCAGAGCCCGACGGGTCAACGCGTGGGCATCCGCCGGAACATCCGCACCGGTGCCCGCCGGAAGCGACCACACCACGACGTCAGGTGAACCGGCCTCGGCCAGCTCGACCAAGTCCGCGAACGCCGGTACGTCGACCGGCAGTCCGGCCCGGTCGGGGCCGAGTATCGCCCAGCGGGCGGTGGCGGCGTGGTCCACGGGACGCGGTGTCCACACCGTCCGCAGCAGTGCGTCGCCGGACCCGTCCGGTTGGGTGGTCCGCTCGGGCGACATGGGCCGGGACGCAAGCGACTCGACGGTGAGGACCGTACTGCCGGTCTCGTCGGTCACGGTCATGCTCGTCGGGCCGTCGCCCCTCCCCAGCCGGGTGTGCACGCGGACCGCGGACGCGCCGGAGGCGTACAGTTTCACGCCGGTCCACTCGAAGGGCAGCAGTGTCCTGCCGCCTCGGCGCTCCGAGTCGAGCAGTTCGGCGTGCATGCTCGCGTCGAGGAGAGCCGGGTGGAGGCCGAACAGGGCCGCGTCGCTCCTCGCCTCCTCGGGCAGGACGGCCTCGGTGTAGAGGTCGTCCCCGCGCCGCCACGCCGCCCGCAGTCCCTGGAACACGGGGCCGTAGGCATAGCCCTCGCCGCGAAGACGTTCGTACGCCCCGTCCAGGTCTACGGGAGCGGCGTCCGAGGGGGGCCAGGTGGTGAGGTCGGGGGTGGGGGCGGAGGCGCCGGTACCGACCATTCCGTCGGCGTGACGTGTCCAGTCCTGCGCGGACGGGGCGTCCTCAGGACGGGAGTGGACGCTCAGCGGACGGTCGCCGGACTCGTCCGCCGCACCGACGGTGACCCGCACCGCGACTCCGCGGTTCTCCGGCAGCACCAGAGGCGCTCCGAGGGTCAGCTCCCGCAGGATGTCGCAGCCGACCTCGTCGCCGGCCCGGATCGCCAGCTCCACGAAGGCGCTGCCCGGCAGCAACACGGTGCCCAGCACTTCGTGATCGGCCAGCCACGGCCGGGTGGCCGTCGAGAACCGGCCCGTCAGCACCACTCCGCCGGAGTCGGGAGTGGTCACGACGGCGCCGAGGAGCGGGTGATCCGCCGGGTCGAGGCCTACGGAGGTGACGTCGGAGTCCTGGGTGGTGGAGTCGAGCCAGAACGTCTCGCGCCGGAACGCGTAGGTGGGGAGTTCGACGGGCCGCGCGTCCCGGTCGGCGAAGACGGCACGCCAGTCGACGGGTACGCCCGCCGCGTGCAGTTGTCCGACGGCGAGGAGGAGCGCCTCGGGTTCCGGACGGTCCTTGCGCTGTGCCGGCACCAGGACGCCGGTCTCGGCCTCCACGCACTGCCGGGCCATCGCGGTGAGCACGCCGTCGGGCCCCAGTTCCATGAACCTGGTGGCGCCCTCCGTCTCCAAGTGCCTTACCCCGTCGGCGAACCGGACTGCCTCGCGGATGTGCCGTACCCAGTAGTCGGCCGATCCGAGTTGCTCCGCCGACCGGCCCGTCACATTCGAGACGACCGGTATGGCGGGGGTGTTGAAGGTGACACTCTCGGCGACCCCGCGGAAGTCGTCCAGCATCGGTTCCATGAGCGGGGAGTGGAACGCGTGCGAGACCCGCAGCCGACTCGTCCGGCGCCCCAGACTCGCGAAGTGCTCGGTGATCCGGGCGACTTCGCTGTCCACACCGGAGACGACCACCGAATCGGGCCCGTTGACCGCCGCGACATCAGCCAACTTCAGGTCGAGCAGCGGAGCGACCTCGTCCTCAGTGGCCTGCACCGCAGCCATCGCACCACCGGCCGGGAGCGCCTGCATCAACCTGCCACGCGCGGTCACCAACTTGGCCGCGTCAGCAAGCGAGAACACCCCGGCCACATGCGCCGCCGCCAACTCACCGATGGAATGACCCGCCAGAAGGTCAGGGCGTACACCCCACGACTCAACCAGCCGGAACAAGGCCACCTCGAAAGCGAACAACGCCGCCTGCGTGAACACCGTCCGTCCGAGCAGATCGGACTCGGACCACATCACCTCACGAACCGACCGGTCCAGATGACGGTCCAAATCCGCACAGACCTCGTCGAGCGCAGCCGCGAACACCGGGAACGCCCCGTACAACTCCCGCCCCATACCTACCCGTTGCGCACCCTGCCCCGAGAACAGGAAGGCGGTCCGCCCGGAGCCGGCGAGGCCCTGTACGACACCGGCGCCGGGGGCGTCGTCCGCCAGCGTGCGCAGGGCTGACAGCAGTTCGTCCCGGTCCCGTCCGACCACGACCGCGCGGTGTTCGAACAACGCGCGGGATGTCGCCAACGAGAGGCCGACGTCGGCGGGTCGCAGCGACGGACGGTCCGCCACGAAGTCCAGCAGCCGTGCGGCCTGGGCGGGCAGCCCGTCCCTGCTCCGTGCGGACAGCACCCACGGCACCGCGCCCGAGCCGGAGTCGGACGGCCGGTTGTCCTCCTCGGCGGCCACGTCGGCCTGCTCGATGATGACGTGGGCGTTGGTCCCACTGATCCCGAACGAGGAGATCCCCGCCCGACGCGGACGACCCACCTCGGGCCACTCATGCGCCTCCGTCAGCAACTCCACACGACCGGCAGACCAGTCCACCTGCGACGACGGCGCATCCACATGCAACGTCCGCGGCAGCACACCATGACGCATCGCCTGCACCATCTTGATCACCCCGGCGACACCGGCAGCGGCCTGCGCATGTCCCATGTTCGACTTGATCGAACCCAGCCACAACGGGCTGCCCTCCGGGCGATCCTGCCCATACGTCGCCAGCAGCGCCTGCGCCTCGATCGGGTCGCCGAGCGTCGTACCCGTGCCATGCGCCTCCACCACGTCCACATCAGCGGTGGTGAGACCCGCGGTCGCCAACGCCTTCCGGATCACCCGCTGTTGGGACGGACCGTTCGGAGCGGTGAGACCGTTCGACGCGCCGTCCTGGTTCACCGCCGAACCCCGCACCACCGCCAGCACCGGATGACCGTTACGGCGGGCGTCCGACAACCGCTCCAGGAGCAGCACCCCGGCTCCCTCGCCCCAGCCCGTGCCGTCGGCGGCGGAGGCGAAGGCCTTGACGCGGCCGTCGGGGGCGAGCCCGCGCTGTTCGCTGAAGTCGACGAACGTCTCCGGGGTTGCCATCACCGTGACGCCGCCGGCCAGCGCGAGCGCGCACTCCTGCGACCGGAGCGACCGCATCGCCAGGTGCAGTGCCACCAGCGAGGAGGAGCAGGCGGTGTCGACGGTGACCGCCGGGCCTTCGAGACCCAGCGTGTAGGCGACCCGGCCCGAGACGATGCTTCCGTTGCTGGAACTGGTGCCGTAGTCGTGGTACATCACGCCGGCGAACACGCCTGTCCGGCCACCGCGCAGCGAGGCGGGGTCGATCCCGGCGCGCTCCAGCGCCTCCCACGAGGTCTCCAGCAGCAACCGCTGCTGGGGATCCATGGCGAGGGCCTCGCGCGGCGAGATCCCGAAGAAGGCCGCGTCGAACTCCGCGGCGTCCAGCAGGAATCCGCCCTCGCGTACGTAACTCCTGCCGGGCGCGCCGGGCTCGGGGTCGTAGAGGCGTTCGGCGTCCCAGCCGCGGTCGGCGGGGAAGCCCGACACGGCGTCCGTGCCCTCGGCGACGAGCCGCCACAGGTCGTCCGGGGACGTGACGCCGCCGGGGTAGCGGCAGGCCATGCCGACGATCGCCACCGGCTCGGTGGCGGCGGCCTCCAGCCGTCCGTTGTTCTGCCGGAGCCGTTCGTTCTCCACCAGCGAGTCGCGGAGCGCCTCGATGATCTCCTCTGCGGACGCGTCCACCTTCAGCCTCCGAACTCGTTGAGGAAGTCGGCCATCACCCGTGTGAACCGTTCGGGCTCTTCCAGGTGGGGCAGGTGGCTCGACTCCTCGAAGACCTCCCACCGGACGTCGGGGATCAGCTCGGCGAACGGCCGCACGGTCGCGGGCGTCGCCTCGTCGTGCCGGCCCGAGATCAGCAGCGTGGGCGCCGTGATGTCGGCGACGCAGTCCTCCACCGACCAGTCGCGCAGGGTGCCGGTCACATGGAACTCGCTAGGGCCGTTCATGGTGCTGTAGACGGTGGGGTCGTTCTGGATCTCCATGAGGGTCGCCACGAAATCCCGTGGCCACGGCCGGAGTCGGCATACGTGCCGGTTGTAGAAGACCGTCATCGCCTGGAGGTATTCCTCACTGTCGGTCTCTCCCGCGGCTTCGTGGCGGGCCAGCGTCTCGTCGACTCCGGGGGGCAGCAGTTCCCGCAGGACCTTCATTTCCTGGCGCCAAAGGACATAGGAAGCCGGGGAATTGGCGATGACCAGAGCGCGTAGGCCCGTTGGCCTCGCCGCCGCGTGTTTCGCGGAGAGCGTGCCGCCCCAGGACTGACCGAACAGCACGTAATCCTCGGCGATTCCGAGCCTGTTGAGCAGGTTGTCGAGCTCGTCGAGGAATAGCTGTACGGTCCAGAATTCCGGGCCGCGTTCGGGGAGGTGGGTGGAGCCGCCGTTGCCGATCTGGTCGTAGTGCACGACAGGCCGTCCCAGCTCGGCGAGCGCGGTGAGACTGAGCAGGTAGTCGTGCGTGCTGCCCGGCCCGCCGTGGACGACCACCAGTGGCGGCCCGCCGGCGCGCAGGTCGCCCGTGACGCGATACCAGGTCTCGTACTCGCCGAATGGCACGCTTCCCTTGGCATGGGGAGCCAACGACACCTCAACCACCCCGATCGACTCGTCTCACGACGCATGCCGTCAATTGCTCGCCGCGGCCGGTCCGTTGACCTCCGCACTCATCCCGACACTAGTTACGCGACAGCTCGGGGAACTCCCCTGAGATGCCCCGGCCACCCCCTATCTCTGGGGGGTGGCCGGGACATCTCCGCGTGGAACCGGGGTTCACTTCATCGTGGCGATCCACTCGTCCACGATCAGCGCGGTGGTTTCCGCGTCCTCCTGCACGAGTGAGAAGTGATTTCCGGGGGCTTTCCTGAGGGTCTGGGTGGCATCCCAGGGCGCGGCCAGCCACCGGTCCCCGCCCGGTTCCTCTCCGGGCGCGGCGATGAACGACTCGGAGGCCTGCACGAACAGGACCGGCGCCCGGAGTTCGCCGGGGGCGAAGTCGAGGAGCAGGTTGGCGTACAGGCCCATCGCGGACAGCCGGGCGCTGCCGAAGCGTCCGAACGTCGGCTCCATCGCCAGCAGGTTCCGTGCGAGGGACTCCTGTCCGACGGTCATGGCCTCGTCGCGGACCTGGAAGCTGTCCAGCAGGACGATCCCCTCGGGACCGGCGCCCGCCGCCTCAAGCCGGCTGCCGACCGCGTGCGCGACCAGGCCTCCGGAGGAGTAGCCGAGCAGGACGTACGGCTCCCCGTCCGCGGCTCGTGCCACGCTGTCGGCGATCACCTCGGTGACTGCGTCGAGCGAGGCGGGGAGGCTCTCCCCCTGCGCGAACCCGGGCAGCGGCAGCGCCGTGACGTGCCGTGTCCCGTGCAGGTGGGAGACGACCCGGGCGTGCTGGTGGACGCCGCCGACCGCCATGGGCGTGGAGAGGCAGATGAGGCGTGGCCGTCCGGGCCCGTCGGCGAGCACCACCGGCTTGGGCGGGGTCGGCAGGTCGGTGATCCCGGTGAACCGCGGACGGATGTCGGCGACCGCGCTGAGGAGGACGAACGCCTGGGTGATGTTCCCGGAGAGCACGCCCGCGCGGAACAGGTCGCTCAGCGTGTCGCCGTCCTCGGTCGCGGTGGACTCGCCGCCGGTGGCCGTGCCGGGGTCGTCGAGGTCGGCGGCCAGGCGCAGTTGGATGTGGCGGGCGAGTTCGGCGGGGTTCTTGGAGTCGAACACGGCCATCGCGGACAGCCGTAGGCCGGTGGCGGCGTTGAGGCCGTTGCGCAGCTCCATCGCGGTGAGGGAGTCGAAGCCCGCCTCCAGGAAGTCGCGGTCGGGATCGACGGCTTCGGGACCGCTGTGGCCGAGGACTCCGGCGGCGTACGTCATCACCAGTGTTCCCAGTTCCCGCTCCCGCTCCTCCTCGGGGAGGCCCGCGAGGCGTGCGCGGAGGGCGGTCGCGTCCGCCCGGCCGGTCGCGGCGGCGCGCCGGGCGCGCGGCACCAGGCCGCGCATCAGCGGCGGCAGGTCGTCGCCCGTGGACGCCAGGGCCCTGAGGTTGAGGCGTATCGGGACGAGCGCCGCCGCGTCCAGGGTGCCCGCGGTGTCGAGGAGTCCGAGTGCCTGCTCGGCGGAGAGTGCTTCGACGCCTGAACGGCCCACGCGTTGCAGGTCGTTGTCGTCGAGGCGGCCTGCCATGCCGCTGTCGCTCGCTCCCCACAGCCCCCAGGCCAGGGACTGGGCGGGCAGGCCGTGGGCTCGGCGGTGTGCGGCCAGGGCGTCCAGGAAGGCGTTCGCCGCCGCGTAGTTGCCCTGGCCCGGATTGCCCAGTACACCGGCGGCCGAGGAGAACATGACGAACGCCGACAGGTCCATGTGGCGGGTCAGTTCGTGCAGGTGCCATGCCGCGTCGGCCTTCGGGCGGAACACCGTGTCCACGCTCTCGGGGGTGAGGGAGGAGATCATTCCGTCGTCCAGTACGCCCGCCGCGTGCACGACGGCACCCAGGTTCCGCCCGTCCAGGAGCGCCGCGAGGGCGTCCCGGTCGCCCACGTCGCAGGCCGCGACCTCCACGCGCGCGCCGAGTTCCGCGAGTTCCTCGCGCAGTTGGGCGGCGCCGGGTGTCGCCGCTCCGCGCCTGCCCACCAGGAGCAGGTCCCGGACGCCGCGTTCGGTGACCAGGTGCCGTGTCACGACGGCGCCGAGCGCCCCGAGCGCACCGGTCACCAGCACCGGGCCCTCGCCCGCGAACTCCGAGGCGCGCTCCGGCACGGACTCCTCGATCGGCTCCGACACCGCGGCCGATACGGCGGGTTCGGCGGGCACCTTCGCCAGGCGGGCCGCGCGGATCACGCCGTCGCGCAGGGCGATCTGGGGTTCGTCCGACGCCACCAGGGCCGGGAGCACGCTCGCGGCGTCGGCGGGGTCGGGCAGATCGGCCAGGGCGATCCGGCCCGGGTCCTCGGACTGTGCCGAGCGCACCAGACCCCACACCGCGGAGCCGGCGAGGTCGGTGACGTCCTCGCCGTCCGTCGACACCGCGCCCGAGGTGACGATCACAAGGCGGGAGCCGGCGAACCGGTCGTCGGAGAGCCACGACCGGGCGACGCCGAGCACCCGGTGCACGGCCTGACGCGCCGCTTCGGCACCCGGCGCACCCGTCACGGGCAGCACCACGACCTCGGGGACGGCGGTGTCGTCCGTCAGGTCGTCCCAGGCGATCCAGTCCGGGGTCCGCCCGGCTCGGGCGGCGGGGAGCGGTGTCCACTCCAGGCGGAACAGCGACTCGTGGAAGGGGGATCCGGCCGCGGCGGACAGCTGCTCCGGGGACACCTCCCGCAGGGCCAGCGACTCGACCGTCGCGATCGAGTTCCCGGCCAGGTCGGCGGTCTGGAGCGACACCACGCCGCTGCCGGTCGGGGTCACCCTGACGCGCAGGGCCCGGGCGCCGGAGGCGAAGAGTTCCACGCCGGACCAAGCGAAGGGCAGGACCACTCCGTCCCCGACCGCGTCGCCCAGCGCGATCGCGTGCAGACCCGCGTCCAGCAACGCCGGATGCAGCCCGAAGCCGTCGGCCTCCACCTGGTCGGGCAGCGCGACCTCCGCGAACACCTCGTCGTCACGCCGCCACGCGGCCCTCAGCCCCTGGAACACCGGCCCGTACTCCAGACCGATGTCGGCCAGCCTGTCGTAGAGCCCGGTGACGTCGATCTCGGTGGCGCCGGCCGGGGGCCACTGTTCGAGCCCGGGGTCGGCGGGGGTGCCGGCCGGGGCCAGTACTCCGAGCGCGTGCCGGACCCACGGGCCGTCCGTGTCCGCGCGGGTGTGGATCGTCACGGGCCGTCCGCCGTCCGGTTCCTCTGAGGCGCCGACCACCACCTGCACGGAGACGCCGCCGTCCGCGGGCAGCACCAGCGGCGCCTCCAGCGTCAGCTCTTCGACTCGTCCGCATCCGACCTGGTCACCGGCGCGAACTGCCAGCTCCACGAACCCCGTTCCGGGGAACAGCGTCACACCGGACACGGCGTGGTCGCCGAGCCACGGCTGTGTGCCGACCGACAGGCGGCCGGTCAGTGTCACGCCGTCCGCCTCGGCGGACACGGACGGGACGACCGCTCCGAGCAGCGGATGCCCGGGGGCGTCCAGGCCCAGGGACGTCACGTCGCCGGCGCCCGCGGTCTGGTCCGTCCAGTAACGGCGGCGCTGGAAGGCGTAGGTGGGCAACTCCGTACGTCCGGCCCGGTGTCCGGCGAAGGCGACGCTCCAGTCGACGTCCACGCCGCCGGTGAACACCTCGGCGAGGGAGGCCAGGAGCCGCGCCACGCCGCCCTCGCCGCGGCGCAGGGACCCGGTCGTCACTCCGCTCACACCCGCCGATTCCATGGTCTCCCCCAGGCCGACCAGCAGACCGGGGTGCGGGCTGGACTCGACGAACGCGGTGAAGCCGTCGTCCAGCAGGGCGCGCGTCGCCTCCTCGAACCTGACGGTCCGGCGCAGGTTGGCGTACCAGTACTCGGCGTCGAGGGTCGCGGTGTCGAGCGGCGCGCCGGTCACGGTCGAGTAGAACGCGATCCTGGACGGCCGGGGTGACAGGCCGTCCAGTTCGGCGAGTATCCGGTCGCGGACTCCCTCGACGAACACCGAGTGGGAGGCGTAGTCGACCGGGATCAGCCGTACCCGGACGCCCTGTTCCTCCAGCGTCGCCCGGAGTTCGGCCAGCGCGTCCACCTCGCCGCACACGACGACGGACGTGGGTCCGTTGACCACCGCCATCTCAAGTCGCCCGTCCCACCCGGCGAGTACGCCGGCGGCCTGCTCCGGGGACATGGCCACCGACATCATTCCGCCCTGCCCCGCGAGGTCCTGGGCGATGATCCGGCTCCGGACGGCGACCACGCGGGCGCCGTCGTCGAGGGAGAGCGCGCCCGCCACACAGGCCGCCGCGATCTCGCCCTGCGAATGTCCGACGACCGCCGCGGGCTCCACTCCGAAGCCGCGCCACACCTCGGTCAACGACACCATGACCGCCCACAGGACGGGCTGGACGACGTCGACCCGCTCCAGCGGTCCGCCGTCACCGCGCAGCACGTCGAGCAGGTCCCACTCGACGAACGGCTCCAGGGCCCGCCCGCACTCCGCCAGCCGGGCGGCGAACACCGGTGAGGAGTCGAGGAGTTCGACCGCCATGCCGACCCACTGCGATCCCTGGCCGGGGAAGACGAACACCGGCGCGGCACCCCCACGTCCGGAGCCGCGCGACACTCCGGGGTGCACAGCACCCGCGGCGAGCGCGTCGAGACCTTCCAGCGCGGTCTCCCGGTCCGCCGCGAGCACGACCGCCCGGTGGTCGAACACCGCCCTCGACGTCGCCAGCGAGAGCCCGATGTCCGCGATGCCGACGGTCTCGTCCGCCCGTACGAAGGCGGCCAGCCGTTCGGCCTGGGCACGGACGGCGTCGGCGCTGCGGCCCGTCACCACCCACGGGAAGGCCGCGGGCCGGGACCGGTCGGCGAGGTCGGAGGCGTTCGAGGTGTCGGAGGCGTTGTGGATGTCGGACGTGTCGGGGGTGTCGTCCGTCCCGGACGGGGTCGGGGGCTGTTCCAGGATCACGTGCGCGTTGGTGCCGCTGATCCCGAACGAGGAGACACCAGCCCGGCGCGGACGGCCGTTCCGCGGCCACTCACGCGTCTCGGTCAGCA
Organism: Streptomyces sp. NPDC088747; assembly: GCF_044751025.1. Taxonomy (NCBI): domain Bacteria; kingdom Bacillati; phylum Actinomycetota; class Actinomycetes; order Kitasatosporales; family Streptomycetaceae; genus Streptomyces; species Streptomyces sp. NPDC088747. The sequence goes on along the minus strand of NZ_JBIVKZ010000004.1, from coordinate 146,133 downwards.
GCTCCACCCGCCCGGCGGACCAGTCGACGTGCGGCGTCGGCTCGTCCACGTGCAGTGTCCTGGGCATCACCCCGTGCCGCATGGCCTGCACCATCTTGATGATCCCCGCGACACCGGCCGCCGCCTGCGTGTGGCCCATGTTCGACTTGACCGACCCGAGCCACAACGGCGGCCCGTCCGCCCGGTCCTGCCCGTACGTCGCCAGCAGGGCCTGCGCCTCGATGGGGTCGCCGAGCCGGGTGCCGGTGCCGTGCGCCTCGACCGCGTCCACGTCCGCCGTGCCCAGACCCGCGTTGGCGAGCGCCTGCCGGATCACCCGACGCTGCGACGGACCGTTCGGCGCCGTCAACCCGTTCGAGGCGCCGTCCTGATTGGTCGCGGTGCCACGGACGATCGCCAGCACGGGGTGGCCGTTGGCACGCGCGTCGGACAGCCGCTCCACCAGCAGCATCCCCGCACCCTCACCCCAGCCGGTGCCGTCGGCGGCGGCGGCGAACGACTTGCTGCGTCCGTCCGCCGCGAGTCCGCGCTGCCGGCTGAACTCCACGAACGTCCCCGAGGTCGCCATCACCGTGACGCCGCCCGCGAGCGCGAGAGTGCACTCGCCGGTCCGCAGCGCCTGCGCCGCCAGGTGCAACGCCACCAGCGACGACGAGCACGCGGTGTCCACGGTGACGGCGGGTCCCTCCAGGCCGAGCGTGTAGGAGACGCGCCCCGAGGCGACACTGCCGCCGCTGGCTCCGCCGCCGTAGTCGTGGTACATCACTCCGGCGAACACTCCGGTCGCGGTGCCGCGCAGGGCGCCGGGGTCGATCCCGGCGCTCTCGAACGCCTCCCACGAGGTCTCCAGGAGCAGCCGGTGCTGCGGGTCGGTCTCCAGCGCCTCGCGGGGTGATATCCCGAAGAACTCCGCGTCGAAGTCGGCCGCGTCGTAGAGGAAGCCGCCCTCACGGGCGATGCACTTGCCGGGTTTCCCGGGCTCGGGGTCGTAGAGGCCGTCGACGTCCCAGCCCCGGTCGCGGGGGAACTCCGCCACCGCGTCCACGCCGTCGGCGACGAGCCGCCACAGGTCCTCGGGGGACGCGACACCGCCGGGGAACCGGCATGCCATGCCCACGATCGCGATCAGTTCGTCGACGCTCGCCTGGGCCCGTACCGGGGCGGCGGTCTCCCCCGCGCCGAGGAGCTCGCCCATGATGTGCCGGGCGACGGCGTCGGAACTGGGGTGGTCGAAGACCAGCGTGGCGGGCAGCCGCAGGCCGGTGGCGGCGCCGAGCAGATTGCGCAGTTCCACCGCCGACAGGGAGGTGAAACCGAGTTCGGTGAACGCCCGGGTGGGCTCGATCGAGCGGGCGTCCTCGTGGCCCAGCACCGCGGCGACGTGCGTGCGTACCAGGTCGAGGAGGGCGCGGTCGCGTTCCGCCTCGGGCAGTGCGTCCAGTCGGCGCCGCAGCGATACGGCGCCACCGGACCGGGCGGCCCGGCGGACGGGCTGCTTGACCAGGCCGTGCAGGATCGCGGGGATCGCGCCGGAGCCGGCGAACGACCGCAGCACGGCGAGGTCGAGCCGGACGGGCACGAGCTCCGCCGTGCCGGCGGTCAGCGCCAGGTCGAACAGCGCGAGACCCTCGGTGGCCGTGAGAGGCGGCATCCCGGAGCGCCGCAACCGTTCGGTGTCGGCGTCGGCGAGACCGCCCGCCATGCCTTCCGCCTCGGCCCACGGGCCCCACGCCAGGGACACCGCAGGCAGACCGAGCGCGTGGCGGTGGGCGGCAAGGGCGTCCTGGAACGCGTTCGCCATCGCGTAACCGGCCTGCCCGGCGCCGCCCAGCGTGCCCGCGACCGAGGAGAACAGCACGAACGCCGACAGGTCCAGGTCACGGGTCAGCTCGTGCAGATACCAGGCCGCGTCGGCCTTCGGGGCGAGGACCGTGTCCATCCGGTCCGGCGTGAGGGAGGTGAGAACTCCGTCGTCCAGTACACCCGCCGTGTGCACGACCCCGGTCAACGGGTGCTCGATTCCGGCGAGAAGAGCGGCGACGGCCTCACGGTCGCCGACGTCACAGGCGGCGACAGTGACCTCGGCACCGAGCTCGGCGAGTTCCCCGCGGAGTTCGCGGGCACCGGGGGCTTCGATCCCCCGGCGGCTGGTCAGCAGCAGGTGCCGGACGCCGTGGTCCCGCACCAGGTGCCGGGCGACAAGCGAACCGAGGCCGCCAGTACCGCCGGTGATCAGTACGGTGCCGGACGGGCCGAAGGACGGGTTGTGGGTACCGGCCGACGGGCTGTGGGTACCGGCAGACGGGCTGTCCGTACCGCCGGACGCCCTGACCAGCCGGGGAACCCGGACCTCGGCGCCGCGCACGGCCAACTCGGGTTCACCGCAGACCGCCAGCGTCGACAGTGACGGAGTTGCGCGCTCGGCATCCGCGTCACGGTCCGGGTCCAGGTCCGGGTACGGGCCCGGCTCCAGGTCCGGGTCCGGGTCGAGGTCGACGAGGACGAACCGGTCGGGATGTTCGGTCTGGGCGGTGCGGATCAGGCCGCGTACGGCCGTGGCCGCGAGATCGCCTGACCGTTCACCTTCCGCGGTGACGGCCGCGCCGCGGGTGACCACCACCAGCCGTGCGGCGTCCAGCCGTTCGTCGGCCAGCCACCCCTGGACGAGACGAAGGGTCTCGTGAGCGACCGCCCGCACGCCGGCCGGCACGTCGTCGCCACCGCCGGGAGGGCATGCCCATACGACGACGTCCGGGACCCTCTCCCGCACGAGCCCCGCCAAGTCCGCGTACGCGGGGGCGCCTTCGGGCAGTCCGCAGCGATCGGTTCCCAGCACGGCCACGGCGGGCGTGCTCGACGGCTCACTGATCGGCGTGGCCGACCACGCGACGGTGAACAGCGAGCCGTCCGATCCGTCCGGGACGGCGAGTTGCTCGGGCGTCACCGGCCGCGTCACCAGGGATTCCACCGACAGAACGGCCTGTCCTGTCTCGTCGGTCACCAGCAGGCTCATCCCCGCGGCATCGCCGCGGCCGATCCGGACGCGCACCACCGGTGCTCCGGCGGCGTGCAGCCGTACCCCGCTCCACTCGAACGGCAGGACGGCCCCGTCGCCGTCCCCGTCGAGGAAGACCGCGTGCATCGCCGCGTCCAGCAGCGCCGGGTGGATGCCGTACTCGGCGGCCTCGGCCCGGTCGTGCTCGGACAGCGCGACCTCGGCGAACAGGTCGTCACCGGCTCGCCACGCGGCGCGCAGCCCCTGGAACGCGGGGCCGTAGCCGAACCCGCGCTCGGCGAGCGTCTCGTAGAGGTCCGTGATGTCCAGGGCGGCCGCGTTCTCCGGGGGCCAGACCGTGAGGTCCTCCCCGGGCACCACACCGCCCGAGGACAGGAGCCCGCTCGCGTGCCGTGTCCACGGCAGGTCGGGCGAGGCGTCGTCGTGGTGGGAGTAGACGCTGACCCGGCGGGCGCCGTCGTCGTCGAGGGCGCCGACCATGACCTGGACGTCGACACCGCCCTGCTCGGGCAGCACGAGCGGTGCCTCAAGGGTGAGTTGCTGAAGTACGTCGCACCCGACCTGGTCGCCGGCCCGTACGGCCAGTTCCACGAAGGCGGTACCCGGCAACAGCAGGGCGCCGAACACCTCGTGGTCGGCCAGCCAGGGCCGAGTGCCGGCCGCCACCCTGCCGGTCAGCACGACACCGTCGGTCTCCGGGGACGCCAAGGCGGCGCGGAGGAAGGGGTGTTCGGCGGCGACCTGGCCGAGGCCCGACACGTCACCCGCGCCCGTCGGGGTGTCGAGCCAGTAGTCCTGCCGCTGGAAGGCGTACGTGGGCAGCTCGACCAGGCGGGCACCTCGACCGGAGAACACGGCCCGCCAGTCCACCGCGACTCCGTGCGCGTGGATCAGACCGACGGCCGCCCGCAACTCCCGCTCCTCGGAACGGTCCCGGCGCAGCAACGGCACGACGACCTCTTCGGCGTCGTCCGCGACCTGCCCTCGGACCATCGCGGACAGGACCGCGTCGGGGCCCACCTCTACGAAGCGGGTGACACCCTCGTCGCGCAGTGACTGGACGCCGTCCGCGAAACGGACCGCCTGACGGACGTGCCGTACCCAGTAGTCGGCCGATCCGAGATCCTCTGCCGGCCGGCCCGTCACATTCGACACGACCGGGATGACGGGGGTGTCGTAGGTGATGCTTTCGGCGACCTCGCGGAAGGCGTCCAACATCGGGTCCATCAACGGGGAATGGAACGCGTGCGAGACCCGCAGCCGGGATGTTCTGCGGCCCAGAGCAGTGAAGTGCACCTTGATGCGCGCCACTTCGGCCTCGGCACCGGAAACCACGACCGAATCCGGGCCGTTGACCGCCGCGACATCGGCCAACTTGAGGTCGAGCAGCGGAGCGACCTCGTCCTCGGTGGCCTGGACGGCGAGCATCGCACCGCCGCCCGGCAGTGCCTGCATCAACCGGCCACGGGCAGCCACCAACTTGGCCGCGTCACTGAGCGAGAACATCCCGGCCACATGCGCCGCCGCCAACTCACCGATCGAATGACCCGCAAGAAGGTCAGGCCGTACACCCCAGGACTCAAGCAGCCGGAACAGCGCCACCTCGAAGGCGAAAAGCCCGGCCTGAGCGAAGACCGTCCGGTCCAACAGATCAGCACGCGACCAGATCACCTCACGAAGCGACTCGGTCTCCGGATGCGTTCGCGGATCCAGCCGCAGATGCAGATCGAGCTCCGTGCACACCTCGTCGAACGCGGCGGCGAAGGCTGGGAAGGCCTTGTGCAACTCTCGTCCCATGTCCACCCGTTGGGCGCCCTGGCCCGAGAACAGGAACGCTGTCCGACCCGAGGTGGCCACACCACGAACGACACCGGGGCGGGGTTCGTCCAGCGCGATCGCGGCCAGCCCTCGCAGTCCGGAATCACGGTCGTCGGCCACGACCACGGCACGGTGTTCCCATGCCGTGCGCGAGAGCGCCAGTGACAACCCGACGTCGAGGGGGCGCAGTTCCGGCCGGGCCTCCACGTAGGCGCGCAGCTTCTCCGACTGGGCCCGAAGTGCTGCGGCTGACTTGCCCGAGAGGATCCACTCCACGGAGGCGGGTGCGGAGCGCTCGGTGGTCTCGACCGGTGTCCGGGACTCCGCCGGTGTCTCGGTCTCGGCGGGCGGCGCGGCTTCGATGATGACGTGGGCGTTGGTGCCGCTGATCCCGAACGAGGAGATCCCCGCCCGACGCGGATGACCGTTCTGCGGCCACTCCCGCGCTTCCGTAAGGAGTTCCACCTCACCCGCGGTCCAGTCCACCTCCGGGGTGGGCTGGTCGACGTGCAGCGTCCGGGGCAGTACGCCGTGGTCCATGGCCTTGACCATCTTGATGATCCCCGCCACACCCGCGGCGGCCTGGGTGTGACCGATGTTCGACTTGATGGAACCAAGCCACAACGGGCTGCCCTCCGGGCGATCCTGCCCGTACGTCGCCAGCAGCGCCTGCGCCTCGATCGGGTCACCCAACGTCGTACCCGTACCGTGCGCCTCCACCGCGTCCACATCAGCGGTGGTGAGACCCGCGGTCGCCAACGCCTGCCGGATCACCCGCTGTTGGGACGGACCGTTCGGCGCGGTCAACCCATTGGAGGCGCCGTCCTGATTCACCGCCGTGCCACGCACGATCGCCAGCACAGGATGACCGTTGGCACGCGCGTCCGACAACCGCTCCACCAACAGCATCCCCGCACCCTCACCCCACGACGTCCCGTCAGCCGCAGCCGCGAACGACTTCGCACGCCCATCACGCGCAAGCCCCCGCTGACGACTGAACTCCACAAACGTCTCCGGAGTCGCCATCACCGCCACCCCACCCGCCAACGCCAGCGAACACTCCCCCGACCGCAACGCCTGCACAGCCAGATGCAACGCCACCAACGACGACGAACACGCCGTATCAACCGTCACCGCAGGACCCTCAAGACCCAACGTGTACGAGACCCGACCTGACGCCACTGAACCCGTGCTGCTGTTGTGGGCGTAGTCGTGGTACATCATCCCGGCGAAGACACCCGTCGAACTGCCCCGCAGCGTCGACGGATCGATCCCCGCCCGCTCCAACGCCTCCCACGAAACCTCCAGCAGCAGCCGCTGCTGAGGGTCCATCAACCAGGCCTCGTTCGGGCTGATCCCGAAGAAGCCGGGATCGAATCCGGCGGCGTCATGCAGGAACCCGCCTTGGTCCACATAACTCTTGCCAGGGCGACCCGGCTCGGGGTCGAACAACCCGGCCAGATCCCAGCCGCGTTCGGTGGGGAGACCGGAGACACCGTCGACGCCGTCGGCGACCAGCCGCCACAGGTCGTCCGGTGAGACGACGCCGCCGGGATAGCGGCACGCCATGCCCACGACGGCGATCGGCTCGTCGTCGACCGGGGTCCGCAGTACGGGGGCGGATCCGGTGGGCTCCTGCGAACCGAGGATCTCGTCGAGCAGGTGGTCGGAGAGCACCTGTGGCGTCGGGTGGTCGAACACCAGGGTCGCGGGCAGCCGGAGGCCCGTCGCCCGGTTCAGCCGGTTCCGCAACTCGACAGCCGACAGCGAGTCGACACCCAGGTCACGGAACACGCGTCCGCCGTCGACGTCCTGCGGACCGGCGAACCCCAGAACGTGCGCGGTCTGGACGCGCACGGTCTCCAGGAGGGCCGGTCGACGCTCGGCCTCGGGCAGGGCTACGAGCCGCTGTCGCAACGCCGCCGCCTCCTGCGTGCCCGCCGCGGCCGTCCTGCGGCGGCGCCCGGCCACCAGGCCACGCAGGATGTGCGGCAACTCGTCACCGGCTCCGGCGAGCGCGTTCGTGTCCAGCGTTATCGGCACCAGCAGGGGCTCGGCCATCCCGGTGGCGGCGTCGAACAAGGCGAGGCCCTTGTCGACGGACAGCCCCTCCACACCCGACCGCGCCATCCGCTGAACATCCGCGCCCGCGAGTTGACCCGCCATCCCTTCGCTCCACAGTCCCCAGGCGAGCGACTGCGCCGGCAGACCGTTCGCCCGACGATGTACGGCCAGAGCGTCCAAGTACGCGTTCGCCGCCGCGTAGTTGCCCTGCCCCGGAGCTCCCAGCACACCAGCAGCCGACGAGAACATCACGAACGCCGAGAGATCCATGTCCCGCGTCAACTCGTGCAAATTCCAGGCGGCATCCGCCTTCGGACGCAGCACCGCGTCCACCCGATCGGCCGTCAACGACGAGATCACCCCGTCGTCCAACACCCCCGCCACATGCACGACACCCGACAGATCACGACCAGCCAGCAACCCCGCGACCGCATCCCGGTCCGCGACATCACAGGCCACCACCTCGACCTCAGCACCCAACTCCAACAGGGCCGCCGACAGTTCCGCCGCACCTGGGGAATCAGCACCCCGGCGGCCCACCAGCACCAGGTGCCGAACCCCGTGGGTCGCCACCAGATGCCGCGCCACCACACCACCCAACGCACCGAACGCACCCGTCACCAGCACAGCACCGGTGTCGCTGAAAACGGACCTCGCGGCGCCGTCGTTGTCCGGACCGTCCTGGTGGGGGGTCCTGGCGAGTCTCGGCACGTGCACGGCGCCGTCGCGGATCACGATCTGGGGCTCGTCGACCGCCGTAGCGTCGCCGGTCAGCCGGATCAGGTCGGCGGGGGCGTCCGTGTCCACCAGGAGGATGCGGCCCGGCTCTTCCGACTGGGCCGACCGTACGAGGCCCCACACCGCCGCGCCCGCGAGGTCGGTGACGTCCTCGCCGTCCAGCGCGACCGCGCCACTGGTCACCACGGCGAGTCGGGAGCCGGCGAACCGGTCCTCGGCCAACCACGCCTGTACGACCTCAAGTACTCGGAGCACAGCGGCGCGTACGTCCGCGCCGTCCCCGCTGTGCCGACCGTCCCCGCCGCCCCCACCTCCCTCGCCGGTGACCGGCAGGACCACGACGGCGGGCACCTCGACCGTGTCCGTCCGGTCGTCGTCCCAGAGTGTCCACGGCACCTCGGTTCCCGTGCCTGACCTCGCCGGGGACCATGTCAACCGGTACAGCGAGTCGTGGAACGCCGGTGTGGCGACGGTGAGTTGTCCGGCCGACAACGGGCGTGACACCAACGAGTCCACGGTCAGCACCGGGCTGCCCGTCCCGTCGGTCAGCCGCAGCGACATCCCGTCCGAGTCCGTCTTCGTGAGCCGCGCCCGCAATGCCGTGGCGCCTGAGGCGAACAGTCGTACGCCGTTCCAGGCGAAGGGGAGGACCATCCCGCTGTCGGCATGTCCGTCCCGGGTCACCAGAGCGGTGTGCAGGACCGCGTCGAGCAGGGCGGGGTGCATGCCGAACGCGGCCGCCTCCTCGATCGCGTGCTCCTCGTCCTGGGGCAGCGCGACCTCGGCGAACAGTTCGTCGCCGCGCCGCCACACCGCGCGCAGACCCTGGAACAGCGGTCCGTATTCGTAACCCGCCGCAGCGAGTTCCCCGTACGCGCCGTCCACCGGTACGGCGGTCGCGCCCTGCGGCGGCCACTCCCCCAGGTCGGACGACGGTTCCCCGGCGTCACCGCCGAGGAGTCCGGTGGCGTGCCGGACCCACAACTGGTCGGTGGCATCGGCCTGGGAGTACACGCCGATCACCCGCCGGCCCGTCTCGTCGGCGGCCTCCACCACGACGTGCACGGCGACGCCGCCGTACTCGGGCAACACCAGCGGTGCCTGGAGCGTCAGTTCCTCGACGACCGGGCACCCGGCGTGGTCACCGGCCTGGAGCGCCAGTTCCACCAGCGCGGTCCCCGGCACGACGACACCGCCCAGCATGCGGTGGTCCCCGAGCCAGGGATGGGAGTCGGTCGACAGCCGGCCGGTCAGCACCAGGCCGCCGGAACCGGGCAGGCCCGTGACCGCCCGGAGCAGCGGATGTTCGACCGGCCCGAGGCCCAGCGAGGTCGCGTCGCCGGTCGCCGAGGCGTCGAGCAACCAGAACCGGTCGCGCTGGAAGGCATAGGTGGGCAGGTCGATCCGTACGGCACCGCGGCCGTCGAACAGGGCGTCCCAGTTCACCGGGACACCCGTGGCGTGGAGGGTTCCGAACGCGGTGAGCAGCGTGCTGGTCTCGGGCCGCTCGGCGTCGAGCGCGGCGACGGTGACCAGCTCTTCGAACGGCTCAAGGCAGGCCTGCGTCATGGCGGTCAGGACCGCGTCGGGGCCCAGTTCCACGAAGCGGGTGACGCCCTCGTCGCGCAGTGTCTGGACACCGTCGGCGAAGCGGACCGCCTGGCGGACATGCCGTACCCAGTAGTCGGCAGACCCCAGTTCCTCCGCCGACCGGCCCGTCACGTTCGAGATCACGGGTATGGCCGGAGGACTGTAGGTGACGCTCTCGGCGACCTCGCGGAAGTCGTCCAGCATCGGTTCCATGAGCGGCGAGTGGAAGGCGTGCGAGACCCGCAACCGAGTCGTCCTGCGCCCCTGCGCCTCGAACCGGGCCCGGAGTTCGTCCACCGCGTCCTCGGCGCCGGAGATCACGACCGAGGTCGGGCCGTTGACCGCCGCGACCGCCACCTCCGCACTGTCCAGCAGCGGTACGACCTCGCCCTCGGTCGCCTGCACAGCGACCATCGCACCGCCGGTCGGCAGCGCTTGCATCAAACGGCCCCGCGCGGCCACCAACTTGGCCGCGTCGGCGAGCGAGAACACCCCGGCCACATGCGCCGCCGCCAGCTCACCGATCGAATGGCCCGCCAGGAAGTCGGGCCGTACGCCCCACGATTCGAGCAGACGGAACAGTGCCACCTCGACGGCGAAGAGTCCGGTCTGTGTGAACAGCGTCCGGTCCAGCAGATCGGCGCGCGACCGGATCACCTCACGGAGTGACTCGCCCTCCAGGTGAAGATCCAGCTCGGCGCAGACCGCGTCGAACGCCGCCGCGAACACGGGGAAGGTCTCGTACAACTCCTGTCCCATGCCGACCCGTTGAGCGCCCTGACCCGAGAACAGGAAGGCGGTCCGACCGGTACTCGCCGCCCCCTGTACCGCTCCGCGGCCAAGGGTGCCTTCGGCGAGCGCGTCGAGCTCGGCCAGCAGTTCGCCGCGGTCCCGGCCGACCAGTACCGCACGGTGTTCCAGGTGTGCGCGTGACGTCGCCAGGGAGAACCCGGTGTCCTGCGGCGTGAGTTGTCCGTCGGTGCGGACGAATGCGGCCAGCCGTCCGGCCTGGGCGCGCAACCCCGCTTCGGTGCGTGCGGAAATCGGCCAGGGGACGACCGGAAGGGGCTCGCCCGGCGCCTCGGCGGACTTGGCCTCGACGGGTGGTGCCGCCTCGATGATGACGTGGGCGTTGGTCCCGCTGATCCCGAACGACGAGATCCCCGCCCGACGCGGCCGCCCCTCCTCGGGCCACTCCCGCGCCTCCGTCAACAACTCCACCTGTCCCGAGGCCCAGTCCACCTCGGGGGTCGGCTCATCGACGTGCAGCGTCTTCGGCAGGACGCCATGGTCCATCGCCTTGACCATCTTGATGATCCCCGCCACACCGGCGGCGGCCTGCGTATGTCCGATGTTCGACTTGATCGATCCCAGCCACAACGGGCTTTCCTCGGAACGCTCTTGCCCGTACGTCGCCAGCAACGCCTGCGCCTCGATGGGGTCGCCGAGTGTCGTGCCAGTACCGTGCGCCTCGACGGCGTCGACCTGGTCGGACGACAGCCGCGCGTTGGCCAACGCCTGCCGGATCACACGCTGCTGGGCCGGACCGTTGGGCGCCGTCAGTCCGTTCGACGCGCCGTCCTGGTTGGTCGCGGTGCCCCGGACGATCGCCAGTACGGGATGACCGTTGGCTCGCGCGTCCGACAGCCGCTCCACCAGCAGCATCCCCGCGCCCTCGCCCCACGAGGTGCCGTCGGCCGCGGCCGCGAACGACTTCGCACGCCCGTCACGCGCGAGCCCCCGCTGACGGCTGAACTCCACGAACACGTCGGGCGTCGCCATCACGGCGACGCCGCCGACCAGTGCGAGGGAGCACTCACCCGAGCGGAGCGACTGCACCGCGAGATGCAGAGCCACCAGCGAGGACGAGCAAGCGGTGTCCACCGTCACCGCCGGGCCCTCAAGACCCAGCGTGTACGAGACCCGACCGGACGCGACCGAGCCGGTGCTGCTGTTGTAGGCGTAGTCGTGGTACATCATCCCGGCGAACACGCCGGTCGGACTGCCCCGCAGCGCCGACGGATCGATCCCCGCCCGCTCAAGCGCCTCCCACGACACCTCCAGCAGCAAGCGCTGCTGAGGGTCCATCAACCAGGCCTCGTTCGGGCTGATCCCGAAGAAGCCGGGGTCGAATCCGGCGGCGTCGTGCAGGAATCCGCCCTGGTCCACATAGCTCTTGCCAGGACGACCCGGCTCGGGGTCGAACAACCCGGCCAGATCCCAGCCGCGGTCCACGGGGAACCCCGAGAGGCCTTCCGCCTCATCGCTGACGAGGGTCCAGAGGTCCTCCGGGGACTGGACCCCGCCCGGGTAGCGGCAGGCCATCGAGACGATGGCTATCGGCTCGCGCAGGTCGGAGGTGAGCCGGCGATGTTGCGCCCGGAGCCGTTCCGTCTCCTTGAGCGATGCCCGCAGTGCCTGGAGGAGCTTTTCGTCGGAATTAGGCATCGTCGTTCACTCTTCCCGCGTCGTGTCATCGAGACCGGCGCCTTCAAGCGCCAGGGTGATAAGGCTTTCCGCGTCCATCACGTCGATCGAAACCTCGTCGGCGAGAGTGTCGGCCGGGTCCGGGGCGTGCTCCTGCGCTCCGCCGAGTTCGAGCAGGCTGTCCATCAGTCCCGCGTCGCGCAGACGGCTCAGGGGGATGGTCCGCAGGATCCGCCGGACCGCCTCTTCACCGGCGTCGGCCCCGCCCTCGTCGGGGGCCAGCTCCGCCGCGATGTGAGCAGCGAGAACGCGGGCGTTGGGATAGTCGAACACCAACGTCGCCGACAGACGAAGGCCGGTCGCCGAGTTGAGGTTGTTGCGCAGTTCGACCGCGCTGAGTGAGTCGAAGCCGAGTTCGTTGAAGGCCCGTTCCGGCTCGATCGCGTGGTGGCCGCGATGTCCGAGCACCCCGGCGGCGTGTGTCCGGACCATCTCCAGCAGCGCCTCGTCGCGCTCGTCCGGAGTCAGCCCGTTCAGTCGGTGCAGCAGCGCTTCGGCCGCGTCCGTTCCGGCATCGATGATCCGCCGGGACGTTCTGCGCGCGAGGCCCCTGAACAGATGGGGCAGCTCTCCGTCCGCCGTGGCGAGGGCGTTGAGGTCGATCCGTATGGGCATCAGTGCCGCGATGTCCAGGGTGCTCGTGGTGTCGAGCAGCGCCAGTCCCTCGTCGGTGGACAGTCCTTCCACCCCGGACCGGGCGATCCGCTTGACGTCCGCGTTGTCCAGACGGGCGGCCATGCCTCCCGTGTCCGTGTCCCACGGCCCCCAGGCGAGTGACTGGGCCGGCAGACCGTTCGCCCGCCGGTGTACGGCCAGAGCGTCCAAGTAGGCGTTCGCCGCCGCGTAGTTGCCCTGTCCCGGCGCCCCAAGCACGCCCGCCGCCGAGGAGAACAGGACGAACGCCGAGAGGTTCATGTCCTGCGTCAGCTCGTGCAGATTCCAGGCGGCATCCGCCTTGGGACGAAGGACCGCGTCCATACGCCCGGCGGTCAACGACGAGATCACCCCATCGTCCAACACCCCGGCCACATGCACGACACCCGACAGATCACGACCAGCCAGCATCCCCGCGACCGCATCCCGGTCCGCGACATCACAGGCCACCGCCTCGACTTCAGCACCCAACTCCAGCAGGGCCGCTGTCAGTTCCGCCGCACCTGGAGATTCAGCACCCCGGCGGCCCACCAGCACCAGATCCCGAACCCCGTGGGTCGCCACCAGATGCCGCGCCACCACACCACCCAGCGCACCGAACGCACCCGTCACCAGAACAGCACCAGCACGGTCACTGCTGCCATCGTCGGCTCCGGTCCCGGCCCCGGCGAACACCGACGGGACCTCCTCCCGCGCCTCCACCGCGACCCGCGCCAACCGCGGCACGTAGTGGCGACCATCGCGGAAGGCGATCTGCGGCTCACCGGACCCCAGGGCCGCCAGTGCCGCCGGAATCTCCGTCACCCGGTCGAGGTCGACCAGGACGATCCGCCCGGGATGCTCCGACTGCGCCGACCGCACCAGACCCCACACCGCCGCACCCGCGAGATCGACGAGGTCCTCATCACCCACGGCGACAGCACCCGTGGTCGCGATCAGCAGCGTGGACGTCAAGTAGCGGTCTTCGGCCAGCCAGGCCCGTACGACCGCGAGAACCTCGTGCGTGGCCTCCTGCGCGGCGGCGGCGTTCGCTCCGCCGAACACCGGGAGCACCACGGCGTCCGGGACCGTGTCGTCGGGCTTCAGCGTGTCCCACAACGCCCAGGCCATCTCGTCGGTCCGAGTCGGCTCGATCGGCGTGGTCGGCGCGATCGCCGCCCATTCCACGTTGAAGAGCGACTCGTGGAACCGGGGCGTCGCGGCCGACAGCCGTTCCGGCGCGATCTCGCGCAGCACCAGTGACTCCACGACGGCCACCGGACGCCCGGACATATCGGCCACCCGGAAGGACCGGGCGTCGCTACCGGCCGGGGCCACGTGCACCCGAAGTGCCGTGGCACCGGCGGCGAACAGTTCCACGCCGGACCAGGCGAAGGGGAGGGCCACCCCGTCACCGGCCACTTCGTCCAGCGCGAGCACGTGCAGCGCTGAGTCCAGGAGCGCCGGGTGCAGCCCGAAGCCGTCCACCGCCTCCGATTCGGGAAGCGCGACCTCCGCGAACACCTCGTCCCCGCGCCGCCACGCCGCCTTCAACCCCCGGAACACCGGGCCGTACTGCAATCCGGCTTCAGCCAAGCCGCCGTAGAGACCGTCCACTTCAACCGGTACGGCGTCTGTCGGCGGCCACTGCCGCAGGTCGAAGGCCGTGTCCGTTCCGGCGGCGGAGAGCGTTCCGAGCGCGTTGCGCGTCCAGGGGGCGTCGATGTCCGTACGGGAGTACACCGACACCGGGCGCTGCTCGGCCTCACCGGCCGCACCGACTGTCACTTGAACGAAGGCGTGGCCGTCGGCCGGCAGGACGAGCGGTGCCTCCAGAGTGAGTTCCTCCAGTCGGCCACATGCCACCTGGTCCCCCGCACGGATCGCCAGCTCCACGAAACCGGTGCCCGGGAACACGGTGACTCCGCCCACGGCGTGGTCGGTCAGCCACGGTTGCGCGTGGACCGACAGACGCCCTGTCAGGGCAACGCTGTCCGCGTCGGGCGACGGGACGACCGCGCCCAGGAGGGGGTGCTCGGCCGATCCGAGTCCCATCGAGAGGGCGTCCCCGCCGATCTGCGAATCCACCAACCAGTACTTCTCGCGCTGGAACGCGTAGGTGGGAAGGTCAACACGCCGGGCGCCACGACCCTCGAACAACCTCGCCCAGTCGACCGAGACACCACCGGCGTGAAGCCCTCCTATGGCCGTCAACAACGTCTCGGTCTCGCCATGCTCCCTACGCAGCGTCGGCACCACCAGCACGCCACCCTCGCGCCCGTCCACAGCAGCGCGCACCATCGCGGACAGCACCCCGTCCGGGCCCAGTTCCACGAAGCGGGTGACACCCTCCTCGCGCAGTGCCTCAACCCCGTCGGCGAAACGGACCGCCTCGCGGACATGCCGCACCCAGTAGTCGGCCGACCCGTGATCCTCCGCCAACCGGCCCGTCGCATTCGAGACCATCGGAACTGCCGGTGTGTTGTAAGTGACGTTCTTGGCGACCTCGCGGAAGTCGTCCAACATCGGTTCCATCAGCGGCGAATGGAACGCGTGCGACACCCGCAGCCGGGACGACTTGCGGCCCGCAGCCGAGAAGTGACCGACTATCCGGTCGACTTCATCCTCCGCGCCGGAAACAACCACTGAATCAGGTCCGTTGACGGCCGCGACAGCTAGAGACTCGGGATTCAGCAGCGGTAGGACCTCGTCCTCCGTCGCCTGCACCGCCGCCATCGCACCACCGGGCGGCAGCGCCTGCATCAACCGGCCGCGCGCAGCCACCAACCGAGCCGCGTCACCGAGCGAGAACACCCCGGCCACATGCGCCGCCGCCAACTCGCCGATGGAGTGACCCGCCAGGAAATCAGGCCGCACACCCCACGACTCAAGCAACCGGAACAACGCCACCTCGACAGCGAAAAGCCCCGCCTGCGCGAACACCGTCCGGTCCAACAGATCAGCCCGACCCCACATCACCTCACGGAGCGACACACCCTCCAGATGCAGATCCAGCTCCGCACACACAGCATCGAACGCCCCCGCGAACACCGGGAACGCCTCATACAACTCCCGCCCCATACCGACCCGTTGCGCACCCTGACCCGAGAACAGGAACGCCGTCCGACCGGAGGCCGCGGCCCCCTGCACCGTTCCTCGACCAGCGGCGCCCTCTGCGAGTGCGTCCAGCTCGGACAGCAGTTCGTCGCGACCCCGGCCGATGACCACCGCACGGTGTTCCATGGCGGGACGCGATGTCGCCAGGGAGAGAGCGACATCGGCGGTGTCCAGACCCGGGTGGGCCGTGAGGTAGGACCGCAGCTTCTCGGCCTGGCCGCGCAACCCGTCGTCGGACCGGCCGGAAAGTACCCACGGGACGACCGGGAGTTCGCCCGCCGATTCCTCGCGCTGGGCCACTGCTTCGACGGGTGGTGCCGCTTCGACGATGACGTGGGCGTTGGTGCCGCTGATCCCGAACGACGAGATCCCCGCCCGACGCGGACGCCCCTCCTCGGGCCACTCCCGCGCCTCCGTCAGGAGTTCCACCTGTCCCGAGGCCCAGTCCACCTCGGGGGTCGGCTCATCCACGTGCAGCGTCTTCGGAAGCACACCGTGGTCCATCGCCTTGACCATCTTGATGATCGCGGCGACTCCCGCGGCGGCCTGGGTGTGACCGATGTTCGACTTGATGGACCCCAGCCACAGCGGCGGCCCGTCCGCCCGGTCCTGCCCGTACGTCGCCAGCAGCGCCTGCGCCTCGATCGGGTCACCCAGCGTCGTGCCCGTACCGTGCGCCTCGACCGCGTCCACGTCCGACGTACTCAGACCCGCGTTGGCGAGCGCCTGCCGGATGACGCGGCGCTGCGACGGACCGTTCGGCGCGGTCAGCCCGTTCGACGCGCCGTCCTGGTTCACCGCGCTGCCACGGACAACTGCCAGCACCGGATGGCCGTTGGCGCGCGCGTCGGACAGCCGCTCCACCAGCAGCATCCCCGCACCCTCACCCCACGACGTCCCGTCAGCCGCAGCCGCGAACGACTTCGCACGCCCATCACGTGCGAGCCCCCGCTGCCGGCTGAACTCGATGAACGTCTCCGGAGTCGCCATCACCGTCACCCCACCGGCCAGAGCGAGCGAGCACTCCCCCGACCGCAGAGCCTGTATGGCCCAGTGCAGTGCGACGAGCGAAGAGGAGCACGCGGTGTCGACGGTGACGGCGGGACCCTCAAGTCCGAGGGTGTAGGAGATGCGTCCCGAGGCGACCGAGCCCGTACTGCTGTTGTGGGCGTAGTCGTGGTACATCATTCCGGCGAAGACACCCGTCGAACTGCCCCGCAGCGTCGAGGGATCGATCCCCGCCCGCTCCAACGCCTCCCACGAAACCTCCAGCAGCAGGCGTTGCTGAGGGTCCATCAGCCACGCCTCGTTCGGGCTGATCCCGAAGAACCCGGCGTCGAACCCGGCGGCGTCGTAGAGGAATCCGCCCTCGTTCACGTAGCTGGTGTGGGGCCGTGCCGCCTCTGGGTCGTAGAGCCGGTCGATGTTCCAACCGCGGTCGGCCGGGAAGGCCGAGACTCCGTCGGCGCCGCGCGCGACCAGATCCCAGAGGTCCTCCGGTGACACGACGCCGCCGGGGTAGCGACAGGCCATGCCGACGATCGCGATCGGGTCGTCGTCGACCGGGACCCGGGCGGCCATGGGCTGACCGTTGGAGGGCGCGAAGCCCATGATCTCGTCGACCAGGTGTTCGGCCAGCGTCAGCGGTGTCGGGTAGTCGAACACGAGCGTCGCCGGCAGCCGCAGGCCCGTCACCTGGTTCAGCCGGTTGCGCTGCTCGACGGCCGACAGGGAGTCGAAGCCGAGGTCGCGGAAGGCCCGTTCCGGCTCGACGCGGTGCGGGTCGTCGTATCCCAGTACCGAGGCCGCCTGGACGCGGACGGTCTCCAGCATCACCGGCACTCGTTCGGGAACGGGCAGCGCCGCGAGACGGGCCCGCAGAGTCGCCGCCGAACCCGTCCCCGTCGCGGCGGTACGGCGGGAGCGCCCCACCAGGGCGCGCAGTACGTGCGGCAGTGTGTCGCCCGCGGCGGCCAGTGCCCCGACTTCCAGGCCGATCGGGACGAGCAGGGAATCGGTGGTCCGCAGGGCGGCGTCGAAGAGCCCGAGGCCCTGTTCGACGGTCAGCGCGTGGACCCCGGACCGGCCCATCCGCTGTACGTCGCCGTCCTCCAGCCCGCCGGACATCCCGGTCTCGGTGGACCACAGGCCCCATGCCAGCGACCGGCCCGGCAGACCGCGCGCTCGCCGGTGGGCGACCAGGCCGTCCAGGAACGCGTTCGCCGCCGCGTAGTTCCCCTGCCCCGGCGCGCCCATCACACCGCCCGCGGAGGAGAACACCACGAACGCCGACAGATCCATTTCACAGGTCAGTTCGTGCAGGTACAGGGCGCCCAGCGCCTTGGGGGCGAGTACCGTACGCATCCGCTCGGGAGTCAGGGACCCGATCACTCCGTCGTCGAGGAGTCCGGCCGCGTGGACGACCGCGGAGAGGTCACGGCCGGCCAGCAGCTCGGCCACCGCGTCACGGTCCGCCACATCGCAGGCAGCCGTCTCCACATCCGCGCCCAGCGCGGCCAGTTCCGCGCTCAACTCCGCGGCGCCGGGGGCCTGTCCGCCTCGGCGGCTCGTCAACAGCAGTCGTCGTACGCCGTGTTCGGTCACCAGGTGGCGCGCCACCAGCGCTCCCAGCCCCCCGGTGCCGCCCGTGATCAGGACCGTCCCCGTGCCGAACGCCGTTTTTTCGTCGCCCGATTCGGCTCCGACGACCGCCCGTGCCAACCGCGGGACGTGACCGGCGCCGGCCCGGATCGCCACCTGGGGCTCGTCGGCGGCCACGACGGCCGCGACCATCCCCGACAGGTCGGTGAGTTCGTCGATGTCGGCGAGCAGGAACCGGCCCGGGTCCTCCGACTGGGCCGATCGGACCAGTCCCCAGATCGCCGCGCCGGCCAGGCAGGAGACGTCCTCGCCCTCGAGTGACAGCGCGCCCGAGGTGACGACCAGGAGCCGCGACGCCGCGTACCGCTCCTGCGCCGACCAAGCCTGCAGAGCAGCGAGCACCTGGTCCACTACGTCGGTGAGTTCGCCGTCCGCGACAGGCAGCACGACGACTTGCGGTACGTCGGCCACATCGGCGACGGAGTCCCACAGACCCCAGGTGACCTCGTGGCCCTCCCTCGCGGGTGCCGCCGAGGGCCACTCCAAGCGGTACAGGGAGTCGTGCGACGTCGGTACGGAGGCCGTCAGTTGTTCCGGCGAGACCGGGCGCGACAGCAGGGACTCGACGGACAGCACCGGCCGCCCGTCCTCACCCACGAGCCGCAGGGAGACCCCGTCGGCCCCGACGGGTGCCAGCCGCGCCCGGACGACCCGGGCACCGGACGCGGACAGTCGTACTCCGTTCCAGGCGAACGGAAGCAGCAACTCGCCCTGGCCCGCCCCGATCCCGGCCACCAGGCCCGTGTGCAGGACCGCGTCCAGGAGTGCGGGGTGCACACCGAACCGTGCGGCTTCCTCCCAGGCGTCCTCGGGCAGGGCGACCTCGGCGAACAGTTCGTCCCCGCGCCGCCACACCGCCCGCAGCCCCTGGAACAGCGGTCCGTAGTCGTAGCCCGCCGCGGCCAGTTGCTCGTACGCGCCGTCCAGCGGGAACGCCGCGGCCCCCTCAGGTGGCCACTCCGCGAGATCCATGTCAGTGGCGGGGGCATCGGCCGTGAGTACGCCGGTGGCGTGCCGCGTCCAGGGCGCGTCGGGCGGGCCCTCGCTGGGCCGCGAGTGGATGCCGACGGGCCTGCGACCCGTCTCGTCCGCCTCGTCCACCACCACCTGCACGGTGACACCACCGTGCTCGGGCAGCACCAGCGGTGCCTGGAGCGTGAGTTCCTCCAGCGTCCCGCTGCCGAGGTGGTCCCCCGCGCGGATCGCCAGTTCGACGAGTCCGCTGCCCGGGAACAGGAGCTGGCCCAGCACCCGGTGGTCGGCCAGCCAGGGCCGTGTGCCGACCGACAGCCTGCCCGTCAGTACGGCACCGCCCGAGTCCGGCAGCGTGAGGACCGCACTCAGCAGAGGGTGATCGGCGGGCAGCAGTCCCGCGCCGGAAAGGTCGCCCGCTTCGGCCGACGCCTCCAGCCAGTACCGCTGTCGTTGGAAAGCGTAGGTGGGCAACTCCACGTCTGCGGGCGGGCGTTCACCGTAGAGCGCCCGCCAGGTGACGGGTACACCGCGCACGTGGAGCCGCCCGACGGCGGCGACCAGGGTCACGGCCTCGGGGCGACCGGGCCGCAGGGCCGCCATCGCCGTGATGTCGGATCGCGGAGCGCCCGTCGTCACGACGTCGCCGGTCGTCTCCTCCACGACGGCCTGGGTCATCGCGGTCAGTACGCCGTCGGGACCCAGTTCCAGGAACCGGTTCACGCCCGCGGCCAGCAGTGTCCGCACACCGTCGTAGAACCGAACGGCCTGCCGCACGTGCCGCACCCAGTAGTCGGCCGACCCGAGTTCCTCCGCCAACCGGCCCGTCACATTCGAGACCACCGGAATGGTGGGCGCTTTGAAGGTGACGCTCTCGGCGACCTCGCGGAAGTCGTCCAATATCGGGTCCATAAGCGGGGAGTGGAAGGCGTGGGAGACCCGGAGTCGAGATGTCTTGCGGCCGAGAGCGGTGAAGTGCCCGACTATTCGGGCGACTTGAGTTTCCGTCCCGGACACGACTACCGAATCAGGTCCGTTGACTGCCGCGACAGCCACCTCCGCGCTCTCCAGCAGCGGAAGGACCTCATCCTCGGTGGCCTGGACGGCGGCCATCGCGCCATCGGCCGGCAACGCCTGCATCAACCGACCGCGCGCAGCCACCAACCGAGCCGCATCACCGAGCGAGAACACCCCCGCCACATACGCAGCCGCCAACTCACCGATCGAATGACCCGCCAGGAAATCAGGCCGCACACCCCACGACTCAAGCAACCGGAACAACGCCACCTCGACAGCGAAAAGCCCCGCCTGCGCGAACACCGTCCGGTCCAACAGATCAGCACGACCCCAGATCACCTCACGGAGCGACTCACCCTCCAGATGCAGATCCAGCTCCGCACACACCGCGTGCAACGCCCCCGCGAACACCGGGAACGCCTCATACAACTCCCGCCCCATACCGACCCGTTGCGCACCCTGACCCGAGAACAGGAACGCCGTCCGACCGGAGGCCGCGGCCCCGCGCGCCGTGTCGGGCCCTGCGGTGTCCTCGATCAGTGCGTCGAGGCCGGAAAGGAGTTCGTCGCGGTCGCGGCCCACCACGACCGCGCGGTGGTCCAGGAGTGCCCGCGTCGTCAACAGCGAGTGGCCCACGCCTGACGGGTCGAGGTCGGGCCGGGACAGCACATGGGCGCGCAGCCGTTCCGCCTGTCCGAGCAGACCCTGCTCGTCGCGTCCGGAGATCACCCAGGGGACGACCGGGAGCGGGGTCGGCGCGGGCTCCTCGGTGTGGGCGGGGTCGGACGCCGCCTCGATGATGACGTGGGCGTTGGTGCCGCTGACCCCGAACGAGGAGATCCCGGCCCGGCGCGGTCGGCCGTACTCCTCCCACTCCCGGGCCTCGGTGAGCAGTTCCACCTCGCCCGACGTCCAGTCCACGTGCGGGGTCGGCTCATCCACGTGCAGCGTCTTCGGAAGCACACCGTGGTCCATCGCCTTGACCATCTTGATGATCGCGGCGACTCCCGCGGCGGCCTGGGTGTGACCGATGTTCGACTTGATGGAACCGAGCCAGAGCGGGCGTCCGTCGGGCCTGTCCTGCCCGTACGTCGCCAGCAGCGCCTGCGCCTCGATCGGGTCACCCAGCGTGGTGCCCGTACCGTGCGCCTCCACCGCGTCCACGTCCGACGCGTTCAGACCCGCGTTGGCGAGGGCCTGCCGGATGACGCGGCGCTGGGACGGTCCGTTCGGCGCGGTCAGCCCGTTCGACGCGCCGTCCTGGTTCACCGCGGTGCCACGGACGACCCCCAGCACCCGATGGCCATGGGCGCGGGCGTCCGAGAGCCGTTCCACCAGCAGCATCCCCGCGCCTTCTGCCCACGAGGTGCCGTCGGCCGCGGCGGCGAAGGACTTCGCACGCCCGTCACGCGCGAGTCCCCGCTGTTCGCTGAACTCCACGAAGACGTCGGGGGCCGCCATCACCGCGACGCCGCCGACCAGCGCGAGGGAGCACTCGCCCGAGCGGAGCGACTGCACCGCGAGATGCAGAGCCACCAGCGAGGACGAGCAGGCGGTGTCCACCGTCACCGCCGGGCCCTCAAGACCCAGCGTGTACGAGATGCGTCCCGAGGCCACCGAGCCCGTATTGCTGTTGTTCGCGTAGTCGTGGTACATCATCCCGGCGAACACGCCGGTCGAACTGCCCCGCAGGGTCGTGGGATCGATCCCGGCGCGTTCGAGTGCCTCCCAGGAGACCTCCAGCAGCAGTCGCTGCTGCGGGTCCATCCAGCGGGCCTCGTTCGGGCTGATGCCGAAGAATCCGGGGTCGAAGTCGGCGGCGTCGTGCAGGAATCCGCCCCGGTCGACGTAACTGGTCCCCGGGCGGGAGCCCTTGGGGTCGTAGAGGCGTCCGACGTTCCAGCCCCGGTCGGAGGGGAACGCCGTGATGCCGTCGATCCCCGCCTCGACCAGGTTCCAGAGGTCATCGGGGGTGGTGACTCCGCCTGGATAGCGGCACGCCATGCCCACGATCGCGATGGGGTCGTCGTCCGCGAAGGCCCGTACAGCGACCGGTGCGGCGCCGGCCGCCTCGCCCAGGCCGGAGATCTCGTCCGTCAGGAACCGGGCCAGGACTGTCGGGGTCGGATGGTCGAACACCAGCGTCGCCGGCAGCCGCAGGCCGGTCACCTGGTTCAGGTGTCCGCGCAGTTCCACGGCGGACAGGGAGTCGAAGCCGAGTTCGCGGAACGCGCGCTCCGCCCCGATGGCCCCGGGGTCGTCGAAGCCGAGCACCAACGCCGCCTGGGCGCGGACGATCTCCAGGACCGCCGCCCTGCGGTCGTCCTCGGGCAGCGGGGCGAGGCGTTCGCGCAGCACACCGGCGGCGGCCGGGCCGGACGCCACGCGCCGCCGTGAGCGGCCGGTGTCCAAACCCCTGAGTACGTGCGGCAGTTCACCGGCGCCGCCGACGAGTGTGGCGGAGTCCAGCGCGATCGGGACCAGGAACGGTTCCGGCCGGGTGGTGGCGGCGTCGAAGAGTGCAAGCCCTTGCTCGGCGGTGAGGGCGCGGACACCGGAGCGCGCCATCCGGCGTACGTCCCCGTCGTCCAGGTCACCTGCCATCCCGGTGGCCCACAGTCCCCACGCCAGGGAACGGCCCGCGAGGCCCAGCGCGCGCCGGTGCTGGGCGAGGCCGTCCAGGAAGGCGTTCGCTGCCGCGTAGTTGCCCTGTCCGGGTGAACCGAGGACGGCCGCCGCGGAGGAGAACACGACGAACGCCGACAGGTCCATGTCGCGGGTCAGTTCGTGCAGATACCAGGCGCCCATCGCCTTCGGCGCGAGCACCGCGTCCAGCCGTTCCGGGGTCAGGGACGCCACCACACCGTCGTCCAGGACGCCGGCCGCGTGGACTACGGCGGAGAGCGTTTGCTCGGCCAACAGCGCCGCCAGGGACGCCCGGTCACCTACGTCGCATGCGGCCACCTGGACGTCAGCGCCCAACTCAGCCAGTTCCAGGACCAGTTGGGCGGCGCCCGGTGCGTCCTGGCCCCGTCGGCTCGTCAGCAGCAGGCTCCGTACCCCGTGGGCCGTCACCAGGTGCCGGGCCAGCAGCGCGCCGAGTTCGCCCGTTCCTCCGGTGATCAGCACGGTCCCGGTGCCGAATCCCTCGTCCGGTCCGGTTACCTCGTCCTGTCCGGCCCCCTCCTCCGCTCCGGATCCCTCGACAGGTCCGGAAGCGGCCGGGCCCGACAGCCGTGCCAGGCGCGGGACTCGGGCAGCACCGGCTCGTACGGCGGCCTGGGGTTCGCCCAGTGCCAACGGCACCAGCGCGGCCTGGTCGTCCGGAGCGTCGGTGTCCACCAGCACGATGCGGTCGGGATCCTCGGACTGCGCCGAGCGGACCAGGCCCCACGTCGCCGCCGCCGCGAGGTCGGTGACGTCCTCGCCGTCCACCGACACCGCGCCCGAGGTGACGACCAGCAGTCGGGACGCCGCGAACCGCTCCTCGGCCGTCCACGCCTGCACCACCGCGAGCACCTCGCGGGTGACGGTACGGACCTCGCCGGCTCGCACCGGCAGAACGACGACGTCGGGAACCGTGTCGCCGATCTCGTCCCACGGAGTCCAGCTCAGCTCGCCCGGGGCCGTGGGCACCGGCGTGGGAGTCCAGTCCAACCGGTACAGGGAGTCGGCGGAGGCCGTCGCGGTGACGGCGAGTTGATCGGGCGACACCGGGCGGGCCACCAGAGAGTCAACCGTGGCCAGGGGACGCCCCGCGCCGTCGGCGAGGCGCAGTGCCACGCCGTCCGAACCTGCCGGGGTCAGTCGCGCGCGGACCACGGACGCGCCCGCCGCGAACAGCCGCACCCCGTTCCACGCGAAGGGGAGGACCAGGTCGTCGCCGGCGTCCCCGGAGACCGCGCTCGTGTGCAGGACGGCGTCCAGCAGCGCCGGATGCAGACCGAAGCGGAGTGCGTCGTCCCAGGCGTCCTCGGGCAGGGCGGCCTCGGCGAACAGTTCGTCGCCGCGCCGCCACACCGCCCGCAGTCCCTGGAACAGGCGTCCATAGCCGTAGCCCTTGTCGGCGAGGCGCTCGTACGCGCCGTCCACCGGTATCGGGGTCGCGCCGGGCGGCGGCCAGGCGGTCAGGTCGAAGGAGGGGGCGGCCGTGTCGGGGGCGAGCGTGCCTGCGGCGTGCCTGACCCAGACCTCGTCGCCTGCTCCGTCGCCCGAGCGTGCGTAAGTTCCCTCGCGGGAAGGGGAGTTGCCGCTCCCGCCCGACCGGGAGTAGATCCCGACGGGGCGCCGTCCCGCGTCGTCCGCGCTCTCCACCACCACCTGGACGGTGACGCCGCCGTGGTCGGGCAGGACCAGTGGGGCGTGCAGGGTCAGTTCTTCGACCGTTCCGCAGCCGACGCGGTCACCGGCCTGGACCGCCAGTTCCACGAACGCGGTACCGGGGAACAGCACGGCGCCGCCGACCATGTGGTCGGCGAGCCAGGGCTGGGTGCCGGGCGAGACCCGCCCGGTCAGGACGGCTCCGCCTCCGTCCGGAAGCGTCACCGCCGCCGCAAGCAGTGGGTGCTCGACCCGCTGGAGACCCGCCGCGGCGACATCGCCCTCGACACCGGTTCCTTCCAGCCAGTAGCGGCGACGCTGGAACGGATAGGTCGGCAGGTCGACGCGGGAGGCCGCGCCGAGCAGCGGTTTCCAGTCCACGGCCGAGCCGCGTACGTGGAGACGGCCGAGCGCGGTGAGCAGTTCGGCGGCCTCGGGCCTGTCCCGGCGAAGGACCGGGACGACGAGCGTGCTGTCCTCGGAGTCGTCCAGGCAGGCTCGGGTCATGGCCGACAGCACGCCGTCCGGACCCAGCTCCACGAACTGGCCGACTCCCGCGGCCAGCAGTGTCCGCACCCCGTCCTGGAATCGGACGGTGCCGCGGATGTGGCGTGTCCAGTATTCCGCCGAGCCCAGGTCCTCGGCCTGGCGGCCGGTCACGTTCGAAATGACGGGGATCGTCGGCGGGAAATAGGAGACCTCCTTCGCGATCTCCTGGAATTCGGCGAGCATCGGCTCCATCAGCGGCGAATGGAAAGCGTGCGACACTCGCAGCAGGCTGACCTTGCGTCCGAGGCCTTCGAAATGCCCGGTCACGCGATTCACGGCTGCCTCGGAGCCCGAGACGACGACCGCGTTCGGGGCGTTCACCGCGGCGATGTCGATATCGCCGCCGAGGTGTCCGGCGACCTCGTCCTCGGTCGCCTGCACGGCGGCCATCGCGCCGCCCGGCGGGAGCGCCTGCATCAGCCGGCCGCGTGCGGCCACCAGCCGGGCCGCGTCCGGGAGCGAGAACACGCCCGCCACGTGCGCGGCGGCCAGCTCGCCTATCGAGTGACCGGCGACGTAGTCCGGAACGACGCCAGTGGATTCCAGGAGCCGGAACAGCGCCACCTCGACCGCGAAGAGGGCGGCCTGGGTGAAGGACGTCCGGTCGAGCAGCTCGGGCTCGGACCAGAGCACCGCCTTCAGCGGCCGGTCCAAGTAGGGGTCGAACTCGGCACAGACGGCGTCGAGCGCGTCCGCGAACACCGGGAACGCCTCGTACAGTTCGCGTCCCGTCCCGACCCGTTGCGAGCCCTGACCGCTGAACAGGAACGCGGTCCGCTCCCCGGACGTGGCGACACCGCGCGCCGTGCTCCCCCGTTCGTCGGGGGATTCGTCGGCCAACTCGTCGAGTGCGGCCAGCAGTTCGTCGCTGTCACGGCCGACGACGACCGCCCGGTGTACCAGCGCGGCACGGCCGGTCGCCAGCGAGTACGCCACGTCTCGGTGGTCCAGGTCGGGATGCCCGCGAAGGTGGGTACGTAGTCGGTCGGCCTGGTCGCGCAGACCCGCGTCGTCCCGCGCCGACAGCGGCAGGGGGACGGTCCCGGGCGGACTCGCCGACGGTTCGCGGGGCTCCGCGTCCGGTGCCTGTTCGAGGATCACGTGGGCGTTGGTGCCGCTGATCCCGAACGAGGAGACTCCCGCCCGGCGCGGTCGCCCGTCCCGTGTCCATTCCCGCGCCTCGGTCAGCAGTCGGACATCGCCCAGCGACCAGTCGACGTGCGAGGTCGGCTCGTCCACGTTCAGGGTCTTCGGCATCACGCCGTTACGCATCGCCTGGACGGTCTTGACGATCCCGGCGACACCTGCGGCGGCCTGCGTATGGCCGATGTTCGACTTGACCGAGCCCAGCCACAACGGCGACCCCTCCGGGCGGCCCTGTCCGTAGGTCGCCAGCAGCGCCTGGGCCTCGATCGGGTCACCCAGTACCGTTCCGGTGCCGTGCGCCTCCACCAGGTCCACGTCACGGGTGCTCAGTCCGGCACTGGCCAGGGCCTGTTCGATGACCCGCCGCTGGGACGGGCCGTTCGGCGCGGTCAATCCGTTGGACGCGCCGTCCTGGTTCACCGCCGAGCCGCGTACCACCGCCAGTACCGGGTGGCCGTTGGCCAGCGCGTCCGACAGTCGCTCGACCAGCAGCATCCCCGCGCCCTCGCCCCACCCCGTGCCGTCGGCGGCGGACGCGAACGCCTTGATCCGTCCGTCCGGGGCGAGACCGCGCTGCCGGCTGAACTCGATGAACGTCTCGGGCGTCGCCATCACCGTCACGCCACCGGCCAGCGCCAGCGAACACTCCCCCGACCGCAGGGACCGCACGGCCCAGTGCAGGGCCACCAGCGACGACGAGCACGCCGTGTCCACCGTCACCGCGGGACCTTCGAGGCCCAGCGTGTAGGAGATGCGTCCCGACGCGATCGCTCCGGTGCTGCTGTTGAACGCGTAGTCGTGGTAGTTGACCCCGGCGAACACACCCGTGGGGGTGCCCCTGTACGTCGACGGGTCGATGCCCGCCCGCTCGAACGCCTCCCACGAGATCTCCAGCAGCAACCGCTGCTGCGGGTCCATCGTCAGCGCGTCGTTCGGCCCCACGCCGAAGAACGCCGGATCGAAGTCCCCCGCCTCGTGCAGAAAACCGCCCCGGTCGACGTAGCTCTTGCCGGGACGGCCGGGCTCCGGATCGAAGAGGTTGGCGACATCCCAGCCGCGGTCGTCCGGCAGGCCCGAGAGTCCGTCCCGTCCCTCCGCGACCAGTTGCCACAGTTCCTCGGGCGAGGAGACACCGCCAGGGAAGCGGCACGCCATTCCCACGATCGCGACGGGCTCACGCTCACGCTCCTCGATCTCGGTGATGCGACGTCGCGCCTCACGCAAATCCGTCGTCGTCCGTTTGAGATAGTCGAGGAGTTTTTCCTCATTACTCATCCCGGCCACCTCGCGCTTGATCGACCAGCGTTGACGTCCACATTGAAACCGCACTCAAACAGCAATCAAGTGGAAGTTATCGAGAGGCCATCCGGCTCACCACCCTTACCCGCCCCTACCCCTGCCCTGCCGTTGGTCCGGCCGGTGAAATGAGGGCCGGTAATGGAGAAGAACAAGAAGGGCGAGAAGAAGAGCGAAGAAGAGCAAGGTGGCATTAAATCCATTCCGGTGCGCCACGGCCACCCGCACCGACCCCTGTTCCGTCCACCCGCCCCCCTGTTGCCGGGCCGATGCGACGGCCCCCGCCCGAGCTGGGCCGTCTCCCCGTGATCCCGGCCGCGAGGAGCCCGTTGGCCTTCGCCGTCGACGTGACGGCCACGGCACTCCGCGGAGCAGCGGAAAGCGGCCCCGCGGTGTTCGTAAAGCCGCCACGCCGAACCGGCCGCGACTTCATGCCGTGCAACTTTCGGCCATCGGCCTCCGGCGTTTCGCACCTTGCGCCGTCCATAGACTCGAACCGGACAACGCGAACATGTGTTTCATACAGTTCACACGGAACGGGGACCGCTGTGAGGCTGAAAGATCGCACCAAAGAACTGGACATACTCGATTCGGCCTGCGCCGAGGCACTTTCGGGACGAACCCGGACAGTGCTCCTGGAAGGAGCCGCGGGCTGCGGCAAGACCGCTATTCTCGCCGTCGCCGCCGAACGGGCCGCGGCCCAGGCCGTGGTGCTCCGCGCGGAGGGTACGGAGGCCGAGAGCGGCCGACCGCTGGGCGTACTCCGCCAACTGCTGGACAACACTCCGGCCGGGTACGGGCGGCCGGAGTTGCCCGATCCGGAGGACGGCCCGCCGCGGGCGGAGTCGATGCGTAAGTTCTGCACCTGGCTGCGCGACTTCGCGGCGGCCACACCGGCGGTGTGCTTCATCGACGATCTGCACCACGCCGACGAGCTCTCTCTGCAGTATCTGCGGTACTTCATCCGGCATGTGCGCACCGAGCGCATCCTCCTCGTGGCGACCGCCACGCCGCACCACGGGAGCGCCAACTCCTCACTCCAGTCCGAGTTGCTCCACAGCCCCTCCTTCCAGCGCGTCCGGCTGCGCCGGCTCAGCCGACTGGGGGTGGCCCAAGTCCTGGACGCCGAACCGGAGTTGCCCAGGCACTACCACCACCTCGTGGAGGACCTGCACAACGTGAGCGGCGGCAATCCACTGCTGGTGCGGGCGCTGCTCGAGGACTGGCGTGCCGTGTGGCCCGAGGTCTCCGAGCCCCGGCCGCTCCAGCCGGTGACCGGTGGGCTCTTCGCGCACGCCGTGGACACCTGTCTGCGCCGCAGTGGCCGGGCCGCCAGGGAGGTGGCCGCCGCCTTCAGCATCCTGGGCAGCCTCGGTACCCCCGAGCGGGCCGCCGAGTTGCACGGCACCACCGTCTCGGCCGCGGCGCGCGGCATGGCGGCGCTCACCGACGCCGGCATTCTCGACGGCTGCGGCTTCCGGCATCCCGCGGCCCGTACGGCGGTGCTCAACGAGCTCACCTCGGCGCAGCAGGCCGGTCTGCACCGCCGCGTCGCCCGGCTGCTGCACGACACCGGTCAGCACACCAAGGCCGTGACCGGGCACCTGCTCGCCTCCGCACAGGCGGACATCCCCTGGTCGGAAACCCCCTGGGCGGCGGACCTGTTGCGCAACCGCGCCGAGCAGCTGCTCGCCCGGGACGAGCCGAGGCAGGCGGCGGCCGCGCTGGAACTGGCACTTGAGGCGTGTGCCGACGCGCGGATCCGCGTCGACATCACCACCCGGCTGGCCACTGTCCTGTGGAGGTTCGATCCGAGAGGCGCGGAGGGACTCCTGACAGCCCCTCTCGACAACCGCAGGGCCGACACCCTGACGGGGCCTCAACTGGGCGCGGTCGCGCACGTGCTGGCCTACCAGGGGCGCGTCGCCGAGGCCGCCAGGATCAACGATCACATCGCCGGCACCGCGAACGCGACGGACGACACCGGTCTTCATCTCCCGGAGCTCTCCGGCAGCCGGGTGCTGACCTCGTACTGGGACGTGCCCGACGCGACGGACCGCAGCGCGGCCACGGCGGCGGAACGGGTGCTGGAGCAGGCGGTTCTCACCGACACGACCGTCCACGCGCTCAACCAGGCGATCCGCTCCCTCTCCCATTCCCCGCAGCCCGAGCGGGCCGCCCACTGGAGCCAGCGCCTCGCCGACGAGGCCGAGCGCCGCGGGGCACCGGGCTGGCAGGCGCTGTTCGCCACCCTCCACGCGGAGGTACTGCTGCGGCTCGGCGATCTTCGCGGGGCCGAGCTACGGGCTTCCGCAGCCCTCGACGTACTGCCGGAACCGACGGCGGGGTCCTTCGCCTCCGCGCCCATGGCGGTGCTCATCCGGACACACACCATGACGGGCGAGCACGCCGCCGCGGCGGACCGGCTCAACCGGCCTGCCGAGGACCAGCTGTTCGACAGCATCCACGGCCCCGGATATCTGCGCGCCCGCGGTCTGTACTACCTGGCCACCGACCAGTTGCATCTGGCGCTCAGCGACTTCACCGAGGCCGGCCGGCTGCTGAAGCGATGGGATCTGGACAGGCCCGTCGTACTGCCCTGGCGTACGGACGCGGCCGAGGCGCTACTGAGGGCGGGCGAGTCGCAGCAGGCTGAGCGGCTCATCCACCACCAGCTCGCGTCACCCGACGCCCGCCATCCGTGGGTGCGCGGAATCTCGCTGCGGATGCGTGCGAAGACGGCGCCGCAGGGGGAGCGTCCAGCGCTGCTCGGTCAGGCGATCGAGGAGCTGCGCCGGTCGGGAGACCGGATCGAGCTCGCCGGCGCACTGGCCGACCTCGGAAGGACTCTGCAGTCCCTGGGCGAGAACAGCCGGGGCAACACGGTCACCCGACGCGCGTGGAACCTCGCGCACGCCTGTGGCGCCAAACCCCTGTGCGAGGAGACGATTCCCGGCAGGGCGCCCAGGGACCTGACCCGCGAACGGACCCTGATCCCGGCGGACACCGCGATCGACTCGAAGCTCAGCAGCTCGGAGCAGCGGGTCGCCGCACTCGCGGCACACGGCTACACCAACCGTGAGATCTCACTGAGGCTCTACATCACGGTGAGTACGGTGGAACAGCACCTCACCAAGGTCTACCGCAAACTCAAGATCACCCGTCGGCAGGATCTCCCCATGGATCTCCCACTGGCCTCCGTGGAGGCCCCCTGAGATTTTCACCGGCCCGGACCCGGATGCCGACAGCCGGGTTCTCACGGCAGCTTTGCCGTAGCAGGCGTCAATGCCGACTCCGGGAATTCGCCTTGCCCAGACCGGGAATATTTAGCACTCGATGAATAATTGCTGCCGCAATACCCGGCCGGCCACGGGCGGTTCCCAGGGCGGGGTATCGGCGTAATGCCCTGGTCCGCGGACTCCGGATCTGTCGATTCAGCCCGGTAAGTCCCCCACGCAGAACGGTGGCCCCTCCCCGCACAGGGGAGGGGCCACCATGACTCAAGTCAGGATTCCATGAGCGGCCAGCCGTTGTCGTCCTCCGAACCGGGTAGCCGACCCATGACACGCGCGCTAGCTCCCACCGGGCCTGCGGCTGCGGGTCCGGTCGCCGAGCGACTCAGGACCCCACTCACGGACATGCCGTCCGAAATGGCGTATTTCAATGCGAAGAGCCCCATTAATTCCCCCATTAGGCTTCGACTTCGTTCCTGCAGACGAGACGCTCCCTACTTCCTCTTGGCGTCTCAAACCTCTCGCGAGGTGACGAGCCCTACGATGCCCCCACTCCCGACTTCCTCCAAGTGAGCTCCGCTGGCGTAAAGTTGCATGGCAACAACTAGAGTCCGCACGGGGGGCAGAGTTGCATGGGGGGAATCAATGGTTCCACACCGGAGTTCGCCGAACTGGACCACTCAAGTGCCGTGGCATATCGACAAGCTGTCCAACGGGGTGAGTTCGTTCCAGAAGAAATAGCCGCTGAATTACAGGTGTCAACCGCGGAAGTCCGGCGAATCGAGGGCGTGTTGCGTCATCTTCGCCTGCTACAGCCCTTACCGGGTGACCCGGACCGGTTGGCCCCGGTGAGTCCGGACGCCGCCGCGGCGGAGCTGCTCGGCGCCCCGGAGGGGCAGATACGCGAGCTCCAGCAGGCCGTCAACGAGGTCCGCACCCGCATGCTGTCGCTGATGCCGACCTACTTCGAGGGCCGGCGCCAACGCAACCAGATGGAAGCCTTCGACCTGGTCACCGAGGTCGACACCATTCGCGCGCTGCTCGACGAGCATCTGCTCCACGCCCGCACCGAGATGCTGACCGTCCAGCCCGGCGGCGCCCGGCCGCCCCAACTCCTGGACGCCGTACGGGACTCCAACGTCGCCGCCCTCGACCGAGGCGTCCGGATGCGCACCCTCTACCAGCACACGGCGCGCAGCGATCTGGTCACCAGCGCCTACGTCAGCGAGGTCACCGCCAAGGGCGCGGAGATACGCACCACCGACGAACTGATCGACCGGCTGATCATCTACGACCGGGAGGTCGCCTTCCTGCCCGAGCAGAACCTGCCCGACCCCGGGCGCGGCGCGGTGATCATAAGGGAGCCCAACCTGGTCGCCTTCATGTGCTCGGTGTTCGATCACCTGTGGCAGAGCGCCACGCCCTTCCAGCCGGGCACCCGCGCTCCCGAGCCCCTGGCCGACGAGATCAAGGTGTCGATCATGCGGCTCATGGCGAACGGCTACAAGGACGAGATGGTGGCCCGCAGGCTCGGTATGTCGGTGCGCACCTGCCGCCGGCACATCGCCGAGATCACCGAGGAACTGAAGGCGACGAGCCGGTTCCAGGCAGGGGTCAACGCCACGCTTTCGGGGCTGGTCCAGCCCGACGCGGCGGACTAGGAAGGTTCGGGGCCGAGGGGCATCTCGCCGTCACCGGCGAGATGCCCAGCCGTCGCCGGCTGACACCGGCGGCCCTGACGCTTCCAGCCCCAGCCCTTGTCGCTGTCGGCCCACGGACAAACCTCGCGCACCGTCCCCGCACTCGCCGACCCGGCACACCCAGGCACACACCCAAGCAGGGCGCCCGCGCACCCCGCCCCCACACGCGTCGCGACCCCGACGATCGCCCTCCCCCGCCTCACGTCAGGTGGCGTGCGGGAACGAGGCCGCGAGGCCCGCGTCGTACACGGCGGCACTCACGCAGTACCCGTTGGGCAGCAGGAAGGTACGGAACGCCCACTCGGCACTGGCGCCGGGTGTGCCGTCCGGCCGGCGCACCTTCACGGGCCTGCCGTCGGGGCCGAACCCGAACTCCGTGAACCGGGGCCGTCTCTCCGCCCCGATCGCCTTGCCGTAGGCCTCCTTGAGCGTCTGCAGTCGCACCAGGGCCGGACTGCGGTCCAGCTCCGGCAGGTTGGCGAGCGAGACCAGCTCGTACGGCGTGCACATGTGCCCGTCCAGGCCCGAGCCGGACAACTGGCGGTCGGCGAGGTCCGCGTCCACACCGATCAGCCCCCGGGTCGTGAGACCCACCAGAAGCAGGCCCCCGGTGTGACAGAGGCTGATGTCGACCCGGTCGCAGCCGCGCAGATAAGGGCGCCCGGCAGGCCCGTAACTGAGCTCCAGGACCCCGGGATCGCCGCCCAGCATCTCCCCTGCCGCGTGCCTCAGCAGAGCACAGAAGGCTGCGTAGCGGACCCGGGTGTCGGGATGGGTGACGTCGAGGTAGCGGGACCAGTCCCGGCCCAGCAGTCGGCGCAGCCCAGGTCCGTCCTCCTCCTCCGGTCGCCAGTCGGCCAGCCGTGTGTGCAGGAGGGCGGTCCCGCACTCCCGCAGATCACGACTCACCCGTTCCCAGCCATCGCCCCCGTGCCTGACCTCGATGGGCTCATGGAGCGGCGGGCCCACGGTCGATTCGCCGGGAAGCGTCATGGTGCTTCCTCAGGGCCCCCGCCGCCGGTCCCGCCTGCCTGGACGCCGATCCCGTCAGGGCTGCCGGGTCCATGGCCCGCCTTTCCATGACTCGACATCCTTCCGAAGTCGCCACGCACCACACGTGTCGAATGCGAGTGGCTAGCCAATGCCGCTCTCCCGCCTTGTGCCGGAGCGCCCACTCCGAATGAGGGGCACCACCTGAGCTACGAAGTCCGCACGTGCGTCAAACTCTTTGCGGCCTCTGTCGATAAGCCGCGGAAAAGGGAGAGTGGCCTTCCGCGGCCGTCACCCGAGGAGAGTGGCCTCTCCCCTCGTGCCGATTGGCGGCCCATTACCGGCCGCCGTCCACCTGAGCTTCGCGATGCCGTCGGCGCCGGGTCCGTCCCGGCGGTCCTACGGGCGTAGACCCACGCCTCGCCTGCACCTCGACCGACCGTGACCTCGGCTTCGAGTCCGGCAGACCGAACACGGTCGAGCTGTCGGCACCGGGTGAGCGGCCTGGGTGGGCAGGCCGATCCGATGCCGATTGAATTGTGTGGTCCACACACCGGTGCCCACTTACGCCCCCGTTCCCTCCCCCAATAGCCCTTCAGTAAGGAATCAACCCCCGGAACATCTATTTCCTGGTCAGCTAATCATGGGCCGACTCGCCCGAGGACGAGGCGCAACACCGTACTTAATGCCGTGCAAGTTGTGGCCACCAGCACGGATGCCTCGATACCCAGAACTCGTAGGCCTCACCCGCTTCTCGATCCACGAGATTCAGCCAAAGCACTACAACAGCGCTCGCCACCGGAGCCTCGCTCGCGAATTGCTCAAGTTCCACGCCGGACGGCTAACTCAGGGGTACGACAATGCCGTTGCCGTGCCTGCCCGCCTCGGCCTCGTCCAGCAGCAGCTTGGCCAGGGTGGTCCGGGAGGTGCGGGGCGGCGGCAACGGACGCCTCAGCTCGGTCGGCGGCACGACGTGGCCGGCAGGACTTGCCAGTACCTCGACACGCGAGCTTTTTTGAAGTCGGCCGGCCCTGGCTGTGAAGCTCAACCAGACAGCGTCAGCGCCTCCCAGTGGACCGTCCGTTCACACCAGCGGTTGAGGAGTACCTGGTCGTGGCCCACGGCGAGCAGGCCGGCGCCGGTCGCGGTGCGGTATTCCTCGACGGCCGTGACGAGCGCGGCGCTGGTGGAGGCGTCGAGCATGGCGGTCATCTCGTCGCAGATCAGCCAGCGGGGGCGTAGGACGAGGGCGCGGGCCAGGCAGGCGCGTTGGAGCTGGCCGTCGCTGACCTCGTGAGGGCGTCGGGTCAGCAGGTCGGAGGTCAGGCCCACGGTGCGGGCGAGTGCGGCGACCCGGTCGCGCGCTTCGTCCCGGCGGCCGTTCGCGCGGAGTGGTTCCGCGATGAGGTCGGTGAGTGGCAGTCGGGGGTCGGCGGAGAGTCTGGGCTGCTGGAAGACGACGCCGATGGCGGTGCGTTGGGTGCGTGGGGCGCGGTGGCGCCAGTGGCGTACTGGCTCGCCGTCCAGGGTCAGGGTCCCGGAGTCGGGACGGTGGAGGAGGGCTGCGACGCGGGCGAGGGTGGATTTGCCGCAGCCGCTGGGGCCGAAGAGTCCGACAGCCTCGCCGGGCTCGACGGTGAGGGAGGCGTCCCGGACCACGCGGGTGTGTCGGTCGTATCCGGCGGTGATGGCGCGCAGTTCAAGCACGGATGTCCTCCGGCACATACGGGTGGTGGCAGGCGACCGTGTCCGTCAGTTGTGGCACTGCGGCACAGGCTGTGGTGGCCAGGTGGCAGCGGGCGGTGAAGGCGCAGCCGTCGGGGAGATCGCCGAGTTCGGGGGGCATGCCGGGGATGGGGGTGAAGGCGCGGTCGGGCAGGGCTTGCAGGAGGCCGCGGCTGTAGGGGTGGCGTGGGCCGGGGGCACCGAAGAAGGTTGTCGCGTCGGTGAGTTCGACGATGCGACCCGCGTACATGACCGCCACGCGGTCGGCGATGCGCTCAGCTGCCGCCAGGTCGTGGGTGATCACCAGGAGGGCCCGGTCGGCGGTGTCCACGTGGCGGCGTAGTTCGTCGACCGTGTGGTCCACGAGGTCACGGTCGAGTCCGGTGGTCGGTTCGTCGGCGAGGAGCAGGGGCGCGTCGCCGACAAGGGCGAGGGCGGTGGCGG
Organism: Streptomyces sp. NPDC088747; assembly: GCF_044751025.1. Taxonomy (NCBI): domain Bacteria; kingdom Bacillati; phylum Actinomycetota; class Actinomycetes; order Kitasatosporales; family Streptomycetaceae; genus Streptomyces; species Streptomyces sp. NPDC088747. Next base: position 110,617 of record NZ_JBIVKZ010000004.1, on the reverse strand, counting down.
CGCGTTGGGCCAGGCCGCCGGAGAGTTCGTGCGGGTGGCGGTCGAGGTGGTCCGCGGGGAACGCCGCCCGTTCGGCTGCCGCCTCAGCGGCGATACGGACGGCCGCGCGCCCTCGTACTCCGGTCAACGCCGCGACCGTCTCCTCCAGTTGGGAGCGGATGGTGCGGACGGCGGTCAGGTGTGCGGCCGGGCTCTGCGGGATGAGGCCGATACGGCGGCCACGGACCGTGCGGGCCAGGGTGCGCTCGTCTGCCGCGAGCAGGTCGAGGTCTCCGAGGCGGGCCTCGCCGGTGGTCTGGGCGTTGGTGGGGAGCAGGCCGAGGAGGGCGGAGACGAGGACGGACTTGCCGCAGCCGCTCTCGCCGATCAGGGCCAGGCACTCCCCCTCCGCCACGTCGAAGTGCGCGTCGGTGACGGCGGCGATGCGGCGCCCGCCGGGCATGAGGAAACGCACCGACAGTCCGCGTACGGACAGGACAGCGGCTTTCACAGCATCAGCTCCGATCGGCGGCGGGGGTTGATCCGCTCCCGCCAGGCCCCGGCGAGGCCCGCGATGGCGAGGGTCGGGACGATGAGGAGCAGGCCGGGGAAGAGAGTGGGCCACCACTGCCCGGCGAGCAGCGAACCGCGGGCGTTCTGGATGAGGTTGCCGAGGCTGGCCATGTGGGCGGGCAGGCCGAGCCCGAGGAAGGAGAGGGCGGACTCGTGCCACATGGCGTGCGGCACCATCAGAACGGCGGCCAGCGCGGCCTGCGGCAGTACGGCGGGCAGCAGATGCCGCACCGTCACCCGCCACCTCGACGCGCCTCCGGAGACGGCTGCGTCGATGTACGGACGGGAGCGCAGGGACAGCACCTCGGCGCGGACGATCCGGGCGGTCGACAGCCAGTGGGTGAGCCCGACCGAGATCACCACCGGCCAGACGCCGGGGCGGAACATGGCGACGATGAAGATGCCCAGCAGCAGATGCGGAATGGAGGAGAAGGTGTCGACCAGCCGCATGATGCCCCGGTCGGCCCAGCCGCCGAGTGCTCCGGCCGTGGCGCCGACGGCCGTACCGATCAACGTCGCCGTCAGCGCCGCCACGACCCCGACGAAGAGGGAGACGCGCAGCCCGTAGACGCAGCGCAAGAGCAGGTCGCGGCCGACGTCGTCGGTGCCGAAGGGGTGGGCCCAGGAGGGCGGTTGCAGTTTCGCGGCCAGGTCGACGGCCTGTTGGTCGAGTTGGACCAGCGGCGGGACGAGCAGGACCGCGAGGACGGTCACGGCGACCAGGGTGACGGAGGTGCGCACCCGGACGGTGCGGGTGGAGCGGCGACGGGTCCCGTACGACCGCCACTTCGGATCGGCATCGACTGCGGCCTCAGCCATGGGAGTCACATTTCACTGAGCTTCACCCTCGGGTCGAAGAGTCCGTAGAGCAGGTCCGCGAGCAGGTTGCCGGCCAGGACGGCGACGGTGGCCAGCGCGGTGAGGGCGGCCAGGAGCGGGAAGTCGACGGCGGTGGCCGCCTCCACCGTGGCCGCCGCGATACCGGGCCAGCTGAAGACGCTCTCCACCAGCAGGGCGCCGGTGATGAGTTCGGGCACGCGGGAGCCGATCAGGGTGAGGACCGGGAGCAGGCCGGAGCGTAGGGCGTGGCCGAGCAGGACGGTGTGTTCGCTCAGGCCACGGGCGCGGGCACCGCGTACCGGGTCCTCGGCCAGGGCGTCGGCGACGCCCTGGCGGACGTACAGGGTGAACCAGGGGAGTTGGGAGACGGCGAGGACTCCGGCGGGCAGTACGAGGTGGCTTGCCACCTGGCCGGGGGTGACCTGTTCGCTGACGGTGTCGGTCAGGCCGCCCGCCGGGAGGAGGTCCAGGCGGAGGGCGAACAGCCAGATGACGAGCAAGGCGGTCCAGAACACCGGGGCAGCCGAGAGAATGTAGGCGAGCGAGGTGACCGCACGGTCGAGCCACCCGCCTTGTCGGCGGGCAGCGAGCACACCGAGCGCCGTGCCCATCAGCACAGCCGCCACGAATGCGACGGCGCACAACAGCGCGGACCAGACGAGGCGTTCACCGATCACTTCGGCCACCGGCTGGCGCATCACGCTGGATTGGCCGAGGTCACCGGTGAGAGCCGAAGTCAGCCAGTGCCACCAGCGCTCGGTGAAGGGCTGGTCCACGCCGAGGTTGGCGCGCAGTCGGTCCAGGGTGGCCTGGTCGGCGCCGAGAGCGGCTGTGCCGGCGTACGCGCGTACCGGGTCGAAGGGGGAGGCGGCGGCGATCGCGAACATGCCGAAGGTGACGACGAGCAGGACCGGGGCGGCGAACAGGGTCCGCCGCCCGGCCAGCCGGGCCATGGGCCCCCAGGGCAGTGGGCTCACCGCTTGGGCTGCCAGTCCTCGAGGTTCCACCACGGTCCGCTGGCGAATCCGTGCTCGTGCGGCTCCAGTTGGGTGGTCAGGCCGGTCCATCGGTCGGCGAGGACGTAGAGGTGGTCGATGTGGGTGAGGAAGGTGTAGCCGGGGTCCTTCACCAGCTCCCGCTGCAGCGTGTCGTACGCCGCCCTCCGTGTCGCCTCGTCCTGGCTGCGGCGGCCGGTGTCGAGCGCGTTGTCGACGGCCGGGTTGTCGTAGCGGCCCATGTTGTTGAAGCCGTCGCCCGCGAGGGAGGAGTACAGCAGCGTGTAGAGGCCGAAGTCGGGGTCTCCGGTACTGCCGCCCCCGGCCAGGACAGCGTCGTCCTTCATCCTCGGCTCGATGACCTCCCAGGTGGCGCTCTCCACCTTCACGTCGATGCCGGCCTTCTTGACGTCTGAGGCGTAGGCGAGGGCGTGGTCCTGGCGGACCTTGTCGCCAGAGGGGTAGAGGAGGGTGAAGGCGGCTCGCCGGCCGCTCTTGGCACGGACGCCGTCGGCGCCGGCCTTCCAGCCCGCCCGGTCCAGGATCTGCTTGGCCTTGTCCAGGTCCTGGGGGCGTTCGATGCCCTTCGTGAACCACGGGTCGCCGACCGGCAGTGGCCCGTATGCCGGGCGGCCCGCGCCGTCGAGGATCTTCTCCGCCATGGCCTCGCGGTCCACGGCGGCGTCCAGGGCCAGGCGGATCGCCCGGTCGCCGGCGACCTTGTTCTGGGTGGGGAGGGTGACGGTGCGGAAGTCGTAGGACTTGGCGCCGTAGGTCTTCCTGTCGCTGTCGTTCTTGAAGGTGGCGGCGAGGTTGGGCGGGAGTATCGCGCCGTCCAGGTCGCCGGAGCGGAGCCGGGTGGCTCGTACGTCGTCGTCCTCGATGACGGCCATGGTGACGGTCTTCACTTTCGGCGCGCCGCCCCAGTAGTGGGGGTTGGCCTTGAAGGTGAGCTTCTCGCCCTTGCTCCAGGCGGAGAGGACGTACGGGCCTGTGCCGATCGGCTTGGTGTTGAAGGAGCCGGTGTTGGGGTCCTGGTCGCCCGCCACGTGCTCGGGGACGACGGGCAGGATCGTACGGTCGGCGAAGGGCGCGTAGGGGTACTTGAGGGTGAAGACGACCTTGTCGTCGCCGTCCGCCCGCACGTCCTTGATGGCGTCGAGTTCGCTGCGGGAGGTGTTGTTGGTCTTCTCGTCGAGGACGGTCTCGTAGGTGAAGACCACGTCGGCGGCGGTGAGTGGCTCGCCGTCGCTGAACTCGACCCCGTCGCGCAGGGTGTAGGTGTAGGTCAGGCCGTCGGCGCCGACCTCGGGCAGCGCCTTCGCCAGGGCGGGTACGAGCTTCAGATCGGCGTTCCGGGCGAGGAGACCGTCGAAGAGCTTGGAGTTGCCGTCCTTGCCGTAGCCGAGCAGGGGGCTGAGCGAGTCCGGCTCCGAGGCCACCCCGATCACCACCGAGTCGGCGGACGTGCCACCGCCGGAACCGCCGCCGGGCGCCGAGCATGCGGCGACCCCGCTGACCATCGCCGCGGCAACGGCGGCGCCTCGTATCCAACGGGTCGTCATGAGCCACTCCCTGTTGCGGTAAAAATGTTCTTGCATATTAGTTGCAATCACGGATTACCCATGACAGTCGCACATCAGTCCACGCCCCGCCTCCCTCCCTCTCCTTGGCGGCGGCGTAACGCTGCGCCATGTCCTGCCAGTTGAGAAGGTCGACTTCATCGACGCCATGTGGACTGTCGTCGGACCTCGGCCTCGCACAAGTGCCACGCGGGAGGGGCCCGGGAGCCCCCGCCAGCCGTCGGCGCCGATCCCGACGACGGTGACGGCAGGGGCTTGGACCTGGTCGCGCGGGATTCACTGCTCGGCACCTCGGGGTTCGAGGGCTCTGGAGGACAACAGGGGCGCGCCCCCCTGGGCGGTGACCAGCATTTCCCTGATCGGGTACACAACTCGGCCTTCTTATTGCACACTATTTGCAATAACTACATCAACGCATGAAGGGGCTGACGAGTGAGCTCACCGATCGTGCTCGGGATCGAGTCGGCCTGCGACGAGACGGGCGCGGGTCTGGTCCGGGACGGACAACTGCTGGGACCAGGACCACGCCACCAACACTGACCCCGGTGCCTTCATCACGTGGGTGGCCAAGGTGACAGCTACTCGTGGTTGCGTCGCCCAAGCTGTCGAGGGCGACGGCGAGATTGGCGCGCGGTCCTCCAGGACCTGGACGAGTTCGTGGTGTCCCTCGACCGGATCCGGTCCCGCCAGGCATTCGTAACCGCGGACGAGTACACCGACGGCAGATTCATCGTCGATCGGGATGTCGCTCGGCGGTCCTCCCGCCCGACGCGTCATCGATGTCGCGCTGGATGCGCAACTGAACGAGGAAGAGAACCTCGAGATCGACGCCCTGTGTGAACAGGGCCGCGTTTACACAGAGAGTGTCGGCTACCCCTCCCCCGACCAGTCCAGCTGAGGCAGCAAGCACATCGGACCGGACCAACCGCGACAGGGATCAGTTCGGCCCGAGACCTGGTACCGGACCAGCAAGATGACGCGGCTCCAAGCGGACCAGGATCCCTTTGGACGTCGGGGTGTTGCTCTGATCGGCCACGCTGTCCAGCGGTACGAGGACGTTGGCCTCCGGGTAGTACGCCGCGGCGCAGCCCGGAGGCGTGGAGTATGAAACCAGCCGAAAGTCCTCCGCCCGGCGCTCGGTACCGTCCCGCCAGACACTCACCACGTCGACCCGCGCGCCGTCGTCCAGGCCGAGGGCACGCAGGTCGGCCGGGTTGACCATGACAACGCGACGCGAGCCGTGAATGCCGCGGTAGCGATCGTTCGTCGTGTAGGGCACCGTGTTCCACTGGTCGTGCGAGCGCAGCGTCTGGAGCAGCAGGTGCCCCGCCGGGGCGCTCAGCATCTCGAAGTCGTTGCAGGTGAACAGCGCCTTGCCGCTGGGCGTGGGAAAGACGCCGTCGTTGACCGGGTTCGGCAGGCCGAAGCCACCCGGCCTGGCCGCCCGGGCGTTGAAGTTGTGAAAGCCCGGAACGATCCGGGCGATGCGCTCCCGGATGTGCCCGTAGTCCGCCTCGAAATCCTTCCACGGAACGGGCACTCGGTCCCCGAGTGTGCGGAGGGCGAGTCTGCTCAGAATCGCCACTTCGCTGAGCAGGTGCTTCGAAGCCGGTTCCCGACGCCCTGCCGAGGCGTGCACCTGGCTCATGGAGTCCTCGACGGTGATGAACTGCTCGCCGCCGCTCTGGCGATCGCGCTCACTGCGGCCCAGCGTGGGAAGGATCAGCGCGGTGTCGCCACACACCGCGTGGGAACGATTGAGCTTGGTGGAAATGTGGGCCGTGAGACGGCACCGGCGCATCGCGTCCGCGGTGAAGTCGCTGTCGGGAGTGGCTCGCACGAAATTGCCCGCGAGCCCCAGAAATACCTTGATCCGGCCCTCGGCCATGGCACGGATCGAGTTCACCGTGTCCAGGCCGTGTGCGGCGGGAGGGGTGAAGGAGAACTCGCGTCCCAGCGCGTCGAGGAAGTCCTGCGGCATCTGTTCCCAGATGCCCATGGTCCGGTCGCCCTGGACGTTGCTGTGTCCGCGCACCGGGCAGACGCCCGTGCCGGGCCTGCCGATGTTGCCCCGCAGGAGGAGGAAGTTCACCACCTCGCGGATGGTGGGTACCGCGTGTTTCTGCTGGGTGAGGCCCATCGCCCAACAGACCACGATCCGTTCGCTGGCCAGGACCCGGTCGCGCAGTTCCTCGATCTGTGACCGCCGCAGTCCCGTGGCGGCCAGGACATCGGGCCAGGAGACGGTGCGGCGCAGGTGGTCGGCGAACTCGTCGAAGCCGTTGGTGTGGGCGTCGACGAACGAGCGGTTCAGTACGGTTCCTGGCGCGGCTTCCTCGGCTTCGAGCAGCAGGAGGTTCAGGGCCTGGAAGAGAGCGAGGTCGCCGCCCAGGCGGATCTGGAGGAACTGGTCGGCGATGTTGGTGCCTCGGCCGATCACCCCGCTCGCCTTCTGCGGATTCTTGAAGCGCATCAGACCCGCCTCGGGCAGGGGGTTGACGGCGACGATCTTGCCGCCCCTGCGCTTGGTCTCCTCCAGCGCCGAGAGCATGCGGGGGTGGTTGCTGCCAGGGTTCTGGCCCAGAGTGAGGATGAGGTCGGCGTGATGGATGTCCGCCAGACTGACATCGCCCTTGCCGATGCCCAGTGTCTCGTGGAGAGCGAGGCCGCTGGACTCGTGGCACATGTTGGAGCAGTCCGGCAGGTTGTTGGTGCCCAGGGCGCGGGCGAAGAGCTGAAGGACGAACGCGGGCTCATTGCCTGCCCGGCCCGAGGTGTAGAAGACCGCCTCGTCGGGAGTGTCGAGGCTCCGCAGCTCCTCGGCCAGCAGCCCGAGGGCCTCGTGCCAGTTGATCGGCTCGTAGTGGTCGGACCCCGGCCGCTTCACCATCGGGTGGGTCAGTCGGCCCTGTTGATTCAGCCACCGGTCCGAGGCCCGCGCCAGGTCGGTGACGGAGTGGCGCGCGAAGAACTCGGGAGTGATGCGCCGAGTGGTGGCTTCGTCGTTGGTGTGCTTCGCACCGTTCTCGCAGTACTCATTAAGATGCCGGTTGCCCGGGTCAGGGTCCGGCCAGGCGCAGCCCGGGCAGTCGAACCCCTTGGCCTGGTTCAGGTCGAGCAGGTTCAGGGCCGTACGCCGCGGCGACGTCTCGGCCAGGGAGTACTGGACCGCGTGGGCGACCGCTGGTACACCGGCCGCCCAGGTCTTCGGCGGCGTGATTTTCGCCTGTTCGCCACCGGGGTCTCCGGTCGATGAGTCTCGCACGTGTCAGCCTTTCGCTCAGTACCGCCGTTTCGTGCGAGCAGTGCGCCCGGACGGGTGAACGACGGCCGGTATCACCTGCTGGCGGTCCCCTGCCCGACGGCTTCGTTGCCGTTGGCGGTTCTCACGAGCAGGGCAGGGCGGCGTTCACCCGGTGGGCCAGTGCGGCACTTGCCGGGGCTCCGGCTTGGCCTGCGGCTGCACATGGCCGTCGCTGATGGTTCCGCGCCACTCGCCGGTCGCCGCGCCTTGGCCCTCGACGTACTCCTTGAAGCCCCGCAGACTGCCGTGGACCTGCCGACGGACCGCGCCAAGCGCGTCACCGGCCCGCTCGACCAGGCCATGCGGAGTGAATTCGACGCGGTACGTCACCCGGCAAGCGGTGTCGCCCAAGGGCTCGAACTGCACGGACCCCGTGTGGTAGGGCTCCTCCAGGCTGTGCCAGCTCACTTGCTCGTCGGGGCGCTGTTCGACGACCTTCGCGTCGAACTCCCGGGTCACTCCACCGAAGCGGGTCACCCAGTGCGACAGGGTGGCCTGGGGTTTGTCGACCCGCTCCACGCCGTCCATGAACTGGGGGAAACTCTCGAACTGGGTCCACTGGTTGTAGGCCGCCTTGACCGGCACGTTCACGTCGACCGAGCCTTCGATCACGCTCATCGGCGCTGCTCCTCTCCGCACCAGCCGGGTGGACGCAGGCCGCGTACCCTCTCCCACGCTAGCCAACCCCTTGACGGTTCGCCGCGCACTTCTCACGCGGGTACAGGTCATCGTGGCCTCCGCTCGAGTGTCTGTTCCGGCGTGGCTTGCCCTTCGACGCGCCGGCCTGGCCAGGCGATGCGGTTCGGTCCACGTCCGTGGTGCGGCAGATGTGGCTGAAGGTGTGTGACGGGCCCGAGGGGGCACCCGGGGGAAGCCACACGTCACGGGGCGGCTTGGACGAGCCGGTCCTCAGGTGGTGGTCCGCCGGTAACAGGCGGAGTCTGGATTGTTGACGCTGCCCCCGTGGGGCTCAGTGGGTGACTGTCCTGATCAGCATGGAGGCCCTGTGACCACCGTCGATGCCCCCCGCCGACGACCGGGTTTTGGCAGAGTTCTGCGGCTCCCGGGGGTCTACGCACCGCAGGCCGACAGCTACTTCCTGGCCGAGGCCATACGCCGCGAGAACGTGGCCGGGCTGGACGTTCTCGATCTCTGCTCGGGCAGCGGGGTGCTGGCCGCCCATGCCGCCCGGCTGGGGGCGCGTGCGACCGCCGTCGACATCTCCCGCCGTGCGGTCTTCACGGTCCGTCTCAACGCCCTGCTCGCCCGGCAGCGGGTCGCCGTCCACCGCGGCGACCTCCTCGGTGCCCTGCCAGGGCGCACCTTCGACCTGATAGTCAGCAACCCGCCCTACGTCCCGACCCCGCCCGCGGTGCTGCCGAGCCGTGGATCCGCCCGCGCGTGGGACGCCGGTCCCGACGGCCGCGTCCTCCTGGACCGGATCTGCGAAGCCTCGCCCCTGGCCCTGCGTCGGGGCGGGACGCTGCTGCTGGTGCACTCCGCGGTCAGCGGACCCGAAGCGAGCGTACGGATTCTGAGGGAGGCCGGGCTGCGGGCCGAGGTCAGCAACCGTACGTATGTTCCGCTCGGCCCCGTCATGCGGGAGCGGCTCCCCTGGTTGCGCCAGTGCGGGATGCTCGGGCCCGGCGAGGACAAGGAAGAACTGGTGATCATCCGTGCAGAGAAGCGCTGACCGACTGACCGCCCACGCCGGCTCACGGTCGCCCGCCGCCGACCAACTGACGTCTGCCCCAGTCAGGCGTAGCGAACTCGGCCCGCCGCCTCACCCGGGCGCTGCACAAGGCAGGCGCCGGGCCGTCCGCACTGCGACTCTACGAAGAGCACGTAGTAGCGGACGCCGTCCATGAGCAGGTCGCGCGACGGGACGTGATCGGCGGTCTCCTGGAGGACGAGCCCGCGCGCACCCGACATCGTTCGGTATCCGGTCAACCGGCTTTCTGGAAGGTCGGCTCGGTGAGCGCCTTCTCGCCGCCTGGCGCGACGGGCGTACGGCCCTGCGTGAACCGATCGGCAACGCCGTTCCCAGAACATCCCCACCCCTCAACTGCACGTCCCGCACCCCACGGTTGGAGAGCGCATGCCGGACAGGAAGCCTGCCAAGAAGCTGTCGAAGAAAACCGCCTCGTCTGCGGCGACCGCGGGCAAACGCTCGGGTAAGAAGACGGCCAAGAAGACCGCGTCGGCGGCGGACAAGCCGACAGCCGCTGAGCAGACGGCCAAGAAGCCGGCCGCGAAGAAGTCTGCAGCGGCGGCGAAGTCTGAGCAGGGGCGCAAGAAGGCTCCCCTGAAGGCCGTGGCCAAGAAGGCCGTCGACGCCCTGACCCCAGGCACAGGCCCCGCCGACGGTGTCCCGGGCAAGCCCGGCGCCGAGACCCCACCGGTCGCCGAGCCCACCACCCCGCGCCCCCCGTTGCCGCCCAAGCCCGACCAGACCGGCCCGGCCACCGTAAGCCCGACCGGTCAGGCCACCGCCGGGGACCTTTCGCACATGGCACAGGGCGAGTCCTACCTGACCACCGCACAGGGCGCCCGGCTGTACGACACGGACCACTCCCTCAAGGCCGGCCCGCGTGGCCCGGTCCTCCTCCAGGACCATCACCTGCGGGAGAAGATCACCCACTTCGACCACGAACGCATCCCCGAGCGCGTCGTCCACGCCCGCGGCGCCGCCGCCCACGGCGTCTTCAAGGGCTACGGGACCGCCTCCGCGGTCACCAAGGCGGCCTTCCTGGGCGAGGGCGTCGAGACTCCCGTGTTCGTCCGCTTCTCCACCGTTCTCGGCTCCCGTGGATCCTCCGACACGGTCCGCGACACCCGCGGTTTCGCCACCAAGTTCTACACCGCAGAGGGCACCTTCGACCTGGTCGGCAACAACATCCCGGTCTTCTTCATCCAGGACGCGATCAAGTTCCCCGACGTGATCCACGCCGGCAAGCCGCATCCGGACCGGGAGATCCCGCAGGCGCAGAGCGCCCACGACACGTTCTGGGACTTCGTCACCCTCCACACCGAAGCCACCCACCACACGCTGTGGAACATGTCGGACCGTGGCATCCCGCGGTCGTACCGCATGATGGAGGGCTTCGGCGTCCACACCTTCCGTCTGGTCAACACCGACGATGCGACCTCGATGGTGAAGTTCCACTGGAAGCCGAAACTGGGTGTGCACTCCCTTGTCTGGGAGGAAGCGCAGATCACCAACGGCGTGGACCCGGACTTCCACCGCCGCGACCTGGCCGACGCGATCGAGGCCGGCGCCTACCCCCAGTGGGAACTGGGGGTCCAGGTCTTCCCCGACACCGCCGACCAGACGTTTGAGGGCATCGATCTGCTCGACCCGACGAAGATCGTGCCCGAGGAGCTGGCCCCGGTGCAACCGATCGGGTTGCTCACGCTCAACGCCAACCCCAGCAACTACTTCGCCGAGACCGAACAGGTCGCCTTCCACGTCGGCCACCTTGTGCCCGGTATCGACGTCACCGACGACCCGCTGCTCGCCGGTCGCCTGTTCTCCTACCTCGACACCCAGATCACTCGGCTCGGCGGCCCCAACTTCGGCCAGCTGCCGATCAACCGCCCGCACTCCCCCGTCAACGACATGCTGCGCGACGGCATGCACCAGACGGCCGTGCACCGCGGGACCGCCCCGTACAAGCCCAATTCCCTCGACGGCGGCTGCCCGTTCCTGGCCGGGGAAGACATGGGGGCCTACGTCGAGCGGCCGGTGACGGTCCCGGAGGGCCGCAAGGTCCGCGAGGCTCCCGCCTCCTTCGACGACCACTTCAGCCAGCCTCGGCTGTTCTGGCTGAGCATGAGCGACATCGAGCGCGAACACATCATCGCCGCCTACACGTTCGAACTGGGCAAATGCTACGAGCAGGCGATCAAGGAACGGGCGCTCCAGGTGCTCGCGAACATCGACCCCTCGCTGAGCGAGCAGGTCGCGGCCGGCCTCGGCCTGCCCGTACCGGCCCCCACGGTGAAACTGGCGAACCCGACACCCAGCCCCGCCCTCTCCCAGCTGGGCCACACGTGGCCACTGGACGGCCGGATCATCGGCATCATCGCCGACGCCGGCTCTGACGCCGACGAGGTGCGGGGTGTGCGTCAGGCCATCCTCGAGGCCGGAATGGTGCCGCTCGTCATCGCCCCGTCCGGCGGCAAGCTGGACGCCTCCGGCGACCCGCTCACCGTGCAGCGCACCTACGCCACGGCCCGCTCGGTCGAGTACGACGCCCTGCTCCTGACGGGCCCGCTCGGCTCGGGCGCGGACGCGTTCGCGGCCAGGGACGCGAAGGCGGGCAAGGGCCGCAAACCCGCCGCCCGGAAGAAGACCGCCGCCACCGATCCGCGGGTCCGGCTGCTGGTGTCGGAAGCCTTCCGCCACGGCAAGGCGATCGGCGGCTGGGCCGGTGCGGAGACAGTCCTGGCCGCGGCGGGCATCGCGGCGGATGCGCCGGGTGTCGTCAGCGGCGACACCGGTGCCCGCGTCCTGGGTGAGTTGACCACTCTGATGGGCGCGCACCGAGTCTGGGAGCGGTTCCCGACGGAGGTCTGACCACCCTTTCGCACGCGGGGAGGGGCCGGGCTCCCACTGCCGCCGCCCGGCCCCTCCGCGATGAGCGAGACCCCCGTGGAGAGACCTTCAGGTCGGCCGCCCCGGCCCGCGCCAGCCAGACGAACGTGCACTGCGGCCACCATTCGCCATCGTCCAGATCGGCTACGTGGCACGGCCTCAGGCATCCGAGGGACGAGCCGCCTGCCGAGCACCTGGGCGGGTATACGGGACCGTGTGAAAACTCCCCCCGACCAGTCAGAGACGGCCCAGCCCTCGACGTCGCTCAAGAAGGCGCTGACCACGCCGCTGCTCTACTTCTTCATCCTCGGAGACGTCCTGGGGGCCGGCGTGTACGTCCTGGTCGGGCAGGTGGCGGCCGACGCCGGCGGTGCGGTGTGGGCCCCGCTCGTAGCAGCCCTGTGTCTGGCACTGCTGACTGCCGCCTCCTACGCCGAGCTGGTCACCAAGTATCCACGTGCGGGCGGTTCGTCCCACTACGCGACCCTGGCGTTCGGACCGTTCACCGGGTTCCTGACCGGATTCTGCATGCTGGCCGCCGGCATCGTCTCGGTGGCCGCCCTGGCCCGGGGGTTCGGCGGGGACTATCTGGCCGAGTTCGTCACCCTTCCCATCGTGCTCGTACTGATCGTGTTTCTGGTCGCGCTGGCGCTGCTGAACGCGCGCGGCATCAGCGAGTCGACGCGGGCCAACGTGGTCGCCACAGTCATCGAGGTCGGCGGGCTGCTGCTCGTGATCGTGCTGGGCTGTTGGATCGTGCTGCGCGGCGACGGGAACCTGGGGAGGCTGACGGATCTGGGCACTGCGAACGAGGGCCCTGCGGCGGCTCTGTTCAGTGGGGCAGTGCTCGCCTACTACTCCTTCGTCGGTTTCGAGACGTCCGTCAACGTGGCCGAGGAGACCCGGGACCCTCGCCGCTCGTACCCCCGAGCGCTCTTCGGCGCTCTGATCACCGCGGGTGCGGTGTACGCCCTGGTCGGCGCCGCCGCGGCGGCAGCCGTACCGACCGGAAAGCTGGCCGCATCGAGCGGGCCGTTGCTCGAAGTCGTCCGGGTGGCCGGCGGTGTCCCCCCAGAACTGTTCAGCGCGATCGCCCTGGTGGCCGTCGCGAACGGCGCCCTGCTCACCGGCATCATGTCCTCACGCCTGGCCTACGGCATGGCACAGGACGGCCTCCTGCCCTCCTTTCTGACGAAGGTGCTGCCCGGCCGACGCACGCCCTGGGCGGCGATCGCCGCGACGACGGCGCTCTCTCTCCTCCTCGCGATGACCGGCGATGTGGACACCCTCGCCTCCACTCTGGTCCTGCTCCTCCTCGTCGTGTTCTTCCTCGTCAACACCTCGCTCCTCGTCCTGCGCCGCGACACCGTCTCGCGCGACCATTTCCGGGCGCCGACCGCCGTCCCGGTTCTGGGAGCCGCCTCCTGCGTGCTGCTCGCGACGCAGATCGAACGGGACGTCTGGGTCCGGGGGCTCATCGTCCTGGCTGCCGGCGCCGCACTGGGCGCTGTCGCGGCAGTGCGCCTGCGTCGCACTGGCTGAACGATGGCTCGGAGGGCGTCCGAGAAGCTGTCGCGGGCGCCCACGCACAAGTACCCGTAGCGCAGAGGCGAGAACACCGATGACGGCGATGGAAGTCCGAGGGGGCGGCCCGAATCACCACGCCGAAGGCCGCGCCGTGAACGCGGCTTTGCCGCTCGGTGCCCGGTCAGTCGCCGTCCACATCGTGCACGGAAACCTGGAGGGCCGCGCCGGCTTCCCACTGCTCCAGCTGACGGTCAACGGGCCTCGGTCCAGCAGGGAATGGGCTCATAGGCCCAGCGTCATTTTCCCGGCACTCAGGTTCCCGGTCCTGTCGCTTCCCAGCCCTCACTCATCCTGCGTAGCAGCGAAAGACCGGCCGTCGACGGCAAGAGTCCTGTGGGACCCTCCTGGGACTTCCGGCTGCGTCAATGGACACGGCGGTGAAACAATCGACACCACCCAGTGGATCTGGACCGTGCGGCGGCAGACCACACCCGCGCCCGGCGGGCTGACCGACAAGGGCACCAAGGGCAGGCGGGCCCGCTAGGTCCCCATCGTCGAGGAGATCCGCCCCCTCGTCGCTCAGCGCATCCTGGCCGCCGGCCCCAATCCTGACGCCCGCCTGTTCACCGGCCCGCGCGGCGGACGCATCTCCACCGCCGTCCTGCGCGACGCCACGCACTGGGACGACGTGGTCACCAAACTCGGCTACGAGCACCTGCGCCGTCACGACCTACGGCACACCGGACTGACCTGGTTCGCCGACGCCGGAGTCCAGGTTCACGTCCTCCGCAAGATCGCCGGTCACGGCTCCCTGACCACACCCAGCGCTACCTGCACCCCGACGTACACAAGATCACGGCCGCCGGAGCGGCCCTGTCAGCGCACCTCAGCGTGCTGCGCGCACCACGCTCGCTGCCGAGCCCGATCGCCGTGACCCGCTCAACCCGGTCAAGGGCGCCGGTCCCCAACTGGTCCCCAAGAATGACCAAGGGCCGGTTTCGGATACCTCCGAAACCGGCCCTCACTTGCGACTGTCTCCAGTCGGGACGACAGGATTTGAACCTGCGACCCCTTGACCCCCAGTCAAGTGCGCTACCAAGCTGCGCCACGTCCCGATGCGCTTCACCCGGGGTGACCCCCGTGTTCACGCAGGTGAACCCTACCGCACGTGAGTGGTCGGACTTGCACGGGCGGTCACCGCCCCGGGGACGGCCGTACGCAGGGACGGCCGCACCGCGGGACGGGGGGCCGCGGGAACGGCCGACCCCCCGGCGGTGTTCGTCAGGCGTTGGAGTCGAACGGGATGCCGGCGGGCTCCGCCTGCTCCAGGTGGTAGTTGAAGTTGCCGTCCTTGATACCGAGGGTGGCGCTGCCGAAGTTGGCGGCGGTCAGCTTGTCGCGCACGCCCGCCGGGTAGCCGCCCCAGCCGACCAGCCGGGGGAACTGCCAGACGTGCTGGTGGTTCTCGGGCGGCTCGTCGTTGGAGTTCGCCGGGCGGAAGCAGTGGGTGCTGATCCCGTCCTTGTGGTAAACGACCTTCGGGTGCGTGCCGTCCCAGCGGATCTGGCTGCTGCTGTACGTGTTGAAGTCACCGTGGGCGGAGGTGGATACGTACTTGGCGGTGTTGTCCTGGACCCACACCACCACGTGCTCCCAGTCGTGACGGTGGCCGCCGAGACCGCTGCCGGCCACGGCCTGGTCCTTCTCGAAGTAGAGGGCGTACATGATCGCGCACCAGCCGTTGTTGCACTTCTCCCGCGAGTACCCGTTGGTGTTGGTCAGGTCCGACGCGTCGCGGCACGAGCCGTTGAGCGCGCCGGACGGGTTCAGACCGGCGTTGAGGGTCCCGTCCGAACCGATGGCGGGAGTCGGGTAGCAGCCGTCCGTGTCGTAGTCGAAGGCGGGCTGGAACGTCTGCTCAAGGCCGTTCGCGTTGGCCGGCAGGGCCGTCGGCGGGGCGGCGAGGGCGATGCCCGGAAAGGCGACGACGAGCGCGACGGCGCTGCCGAAGATGAGGGAGACCTTGCCGATGCGCGAGTTTCTCTTCACTGCGTCCTCCTGGTCGACCGCGGTGTGGGGGCGGTTCGGGGCGGCCGTATTGACATGCCCGGGACAGCTTTCCGGTTCAAGGTCGAAAACTCCAGAGGCAGGAGGTGTCAGAGCGATGAAGGGTCGACCAATCCGTGTCGACCAATCCGCTCCGAGCGGCGGTGACTTGAGCTCGTCGGCCGTTTGCGGGAGGGCCCGGACCGCCACCCGGCAGGAGGGCGCGCAAGGGCTGCCCGTGAAAACGCCGGCAGCCCTGAGGGAGTGCGGATGACGCCCGAAGGCCGCACGCCCAACGGCGTCGCTCCGCCAGCGGGCATCGCCCCCGTGGCCGGTGCCCCCGTAGCCAGGGCTCCCCTAGTCGGCGCTCCCTCGGCCGGCGTCGCTCCGCGGTTCCCGGCCCTCGTACGCCGCCGTCAACAGGCCGAGTACGCCGCTCACGGTGACCTCGCGCGGATTGGGGTACGCCGTGGCCGTGGCCTGCGTGGCGGCGAGCGCCAAGTCGGCTTGCCTCAGGCCGAGTTCGGCGAGGGAACGGGGAGCGCCGAGTCCGCCGGCCAGGTCGCGGAGGGCACGGGGGACGTCCTCGGTGCCCAGGGCGCGGGACAGGGCGGCCATCGCCTCGGGGACGGCGGAGGCGTTGTACGCGAGGGCGTACGGGAGGATCACCGTGTGCGTCTCGGCGTGCGGCAGGCCGAAGGTGCCGCCGAGCACATGGCACAGCTTGTGGTGCAGGCCCATCGTCGTGGCGCCCAGGCAGGATCCGCAGAGCCAGGCCCCGTAGAGGGCACGGCCACGCGCGTCGAGGTCGCCGGGAGCGGCGGCCACCCGCGGGAGAGCCCCGGCCATCGCCCGTACGCCCTCCTCGGCCATGAGGGAGACGAGCGGCGAGGCGTCCGGCGCGTACAGGGCCTCGGCCGCGTGCGCCAGCGCGTTGACGCCGCTGGTGACGGAGAGCGGCACGGGGAGTCCGAGGGTGAGTTCGGGGTCGTAGACGACGCTTCGGGGCTGGACGACGGGGTCGCGGCCGGTGCGCTTGGCGCCGTCCTCGGTGAGGCCCCAGACGGGGGTCATCTCGGAACCGGAGTAGGTGGAGGGCACGGCGACCAGCGGCAGTCCGGTGCGCAGCGCGATCGCCTTGCCGAGGCCGATCGCGGAACCGCCGCCGACCGCGACGCAGCCGTCGGCGCCGACGGTCCGCGCCACCTCGACGGCCCGGTCGGCGACCTCGACCGGCACGTGCATACGGGCCTCGGCGTGCAGCCCCGCGCAGGAGTCGCCGAGCGCGTCGGCGACCGCCCGCGCCACCTCCGAACCCCTGCTCCCGCAGACCACCAGGACCCTGTGCAGCCCGAGTCCGGCGACCTCGTCCGGTGTCGCGGACAGCGCGGCGCCGGGCCGGAAGACGACCCGCCCGGGACTGCTCTCGTAGGAGAAGTCGAGCGAGGTGGTCATACGGGCTCCAGCACGAGGTCGAAGCGTGCGTACCGGAAGGGGTTCGGAACGCCGAACTCCCTTGCCAGAGAGGGGTCGTCGGTCTTGGCGAAGTCCTGGACCAGGCTCTCCTTGACGGCGAACACCGCGTCGGAGTCGAGGTATCGGCTGCCCGCGACGAAGATGTGCGTGGTGACGGGGGCGTGGCCGTCGGCCGAGGCGATGAAGTGGATGTGGGCGGGCCGGTAGGGATGGCGGTCGGTGGCTTTCAGGAGCTCGCCGACCGGGCCGTCCGTCGGGATCGGGTACGGGCTCGGTACGCAGCTGCGGAACCAGAAGTGGCCGTCCGCGTCCGCCGTGAAGAGACCGCGTCCGTTCCCCGCGGGCTGGACGTCCGGCCGCTGGACGTCGTAGAAGCCCTCGGGGTCGGCCTGCCAGACGTCCAGGACCGCGCCGGGCAGCGGGGTGCCGTCCGGTGCCAGCACCCGGCCGCTGACCACGCAGGGCTCGCCCGCGCCCATCAGGTCGATGTTCGCGCCGAGCGCGCGGACCGGTGACTCGGTCATGTGGAAGGGGCCCAGGACGGTCGACTCGGTCGCACCCGGCTCGCGGTGGCCGTTGATGGTCTCCACGAGCATCGAGACGCCGAGCACGTCCGACAGGAGGATGAACTCCTGCCGGGTGTCCGTACACATCTGCCCGGTCGCGGTCAGGAAGCCGATGGCCCGCTCCCACTCCTCCATCGTGGGCTCCGTCTCGCGGACGAAGTCGTGGAGGTGGCGGGTGAGCGCGGTCAGCAGTTCGCGCAGCCGGGGGTCGGCGGTCCGCTCAAGACTGTCGACGACCTCCCCGGTGAGATCGGTCGTGTGTTCGGTCGTCATCGCACTCCCTGGTCCCGTCAGGAAGTCCGACGGTACTGCCGGCCAGGCCCTCCGAACCCTCAGGCATGTCCGGGGATCCGCCGCGATGCCGCCGACGGCCGCGGGTCAGCTGGTGCGTGCCGTGATCGTCTCGGGGGTTGACCACGGCACCCACCTTCTGTCGCCGGCGCAGATCCGCCTGGAAGCAACGGCACACGGCAGCGTGCTGTCCCAGGTGCCCGCCCCTTCCGTCGTCAGACTCCTCCAACCGGGTGATCCGCCGGTCGTCCGCCTCGGCGCCCGGCCTACCCGGTGACGCCGAAGGTGACCCGGTAGTAGCAGGCGCCCTTGCACGGCATCGTCGCGCTGTCGTCGAAGGCGTACGAATAGGCGTACGGGGCGGCCTTCTTGAAGACCTGGGTGTAGTCGACGGGCCACTTGGCGGGGACGCAGTTCTCGCGGCCGGCCCACTCCTCGAGGCAGCAGTACGTGGGGCCGCCGAACGCCGCGCACGGCGGTTTGCAGCCCACGAGCTGGCCGTCCGAGACCGCCTGCATCTGGCGGGGACAGTCGACCTCGGTCGTGCAGACGCCCCGGTAGCAGCCGTCGGGGCTGACCGGGTCGGTGGTCGTGGTGTGGGAGATGTTGATGTACATGGGCAGGTTCGAGCCGTCGACCATGCTCACGTCGTAGAAGTCCATGCCGGCGTACGCGTCGAGGGAGAACTCACCCAGTGTGGTGGGCGGGTTGGGGCCGTCGCAGACGCTGGTGCAGTCACCGGTGGCGCAGGGTCCGGCCGCCGTGGAGGCGCAGCCCGTCCTTCCCCAGACGCGTCCGCCCCAGTCGTCGGCCACGGTCACCGACGTGCTCCGGCCGGGCTCCAGCCGGCGGCCCTCGGGATAGGCCGGGGTGTCGGTGGCGACCGCCCAGACCGTCTTGTCGGTGCGGTTGACCATGGTGATCAGGCGTTTCCCGGCCGGCGCCGTTGAGGGCGTACTCGTGGCTGTGCCGCCCGGTGCCGCCGTCCTGCCGCCTCCGGTCCGTGCGGACGCGCTCGGCCGGGCGGAGGGAGAGGCGCTGCGGCGGGGTGACGCCGACGGAGAGGCCGAGGCACTCGGGGTGCGCGACGGGGACGCGGTGGCCGTGGGCGGCGCGGCGGCGGCGTTCCGGTCCGCCGTGGGGGTGCCGTTCGTCCCTGACGGTGACCACACGCTGTACGCGATCAGGAGCGTCACGGCCGTGGCGAGGGCCGCCGCCCCGGCGTACCACCACCGGGCTCGCCGGGATCCCGCGGCATGTCGACTGCGTCCTCGTGCCATTCTTGTGCCTTCCTCGTGCTCCTCGGGTGCGTTCGCACGTATCGGTGACCGCGCCGGCGACAGCCCGCCAACACAAATCTCGAAATCTCCTGCCGAGAATTGTGTTGGCGGCGCCCGCCTCGGCCGGTCTCCGTTCATAGGGGGCGTCCGCACGGGCCGGAGCACGGGCCGGGGAGCCTGCCACAGCTGCACCCACACGCAGAGGAATGGACCCACATGCCGAAGATCCGCCGGAGTGAACCGGACACCGGGACGGTGACGGCGGCACGCGCCGGCGACCGACAGGCCCTGGATCATCTGGTGGCTCAATGCCTGCCGCTGGTCTACAACATCGTCGGCCGGGCCCTGAACGGTCACGCCGACGTCGACGACGTCGTACAGGAGACGCTGTTGCGCATGGTGCGAGGACTGCCGGAACTGCGGGATCCGTCCGCGTTCCGGTCCTGGCTGGTGGCCATCACGATCAGGCAGGTCCGGACCCGTGAACACGGCAGGGCGACGGCCCGTGACCGCAGTACGCGGCTGGAGGACGCCGAGACGATAGCCGACCCGGCCCTGGACTTCGCCGGGCTGACCATCCTGCGACTCGGGCTGACCGAGCAGCGCCGTGAGATCGCCGAGGCCACCCGCTGGCTCGACCCGGACGACCAGGAACTCCTGTCCCTGTGGTGGCTGAAGGAGACCGGCGAGCTGGAGCACACCGAACTGGCGTCCGCGCTCGGGGTGTCGACCGGTCACGCGGCCGTGCGGCTCGGGCGCATGAAGACCCAGATAGAGACCTCACGTCTGGTGGTCCGCGGCCTGGCAGCCGTGCCGCGGTGCACCGAACTGGAGGCGACCGCCTCGACCTGGGACAGCGTTCCTGGCCCGTTGTGGCGCAAGCGGTTCGCGCGTCACATCCGCGACTGCCCGGTCTGCACCGGCGTGGAACAGGGACTGCTCCCCATGGAACGGCTGCTGCACGGCCTGCCCCTGCTGGTGGTTCCGCCCAGCCTCGATCCGGCCCGTCTGCTCGCCGCCGTCACCGGGGACGGGACCGCGTCTCCCGACCTCGGCCCAAGCGATCCCGGTAGTCCCCACGATCCCAACGGCCCGTCGGATCACGGGCATGCGGAAGATTCCGCTCACGGGCATGCGGAAGGTTCCGCGCGTGCCCGTCGCGGCGGTCACCGGCGGCCGGGGCGCCGGAGCGGTCGTACGGGATCGGCGCGTACCGTCCCCAAGCCGGTCCTCGGCGGTGCGGCGGTGGCTCTGCTGGCGGTGTCCGTACTGGTGGGGGCCCGTCTGACACCGGATTCCACGGCCCCGGCCTCGAACAGGGCGCTGCCCGCGGTCAGTTCCGCGCCGGCACTCACCCCGTCCCCGAGCCCCTCCCCCTCGGTGGCCATGTCCGCCTTCCCCACCAAGTCCCCGACGCCCAAGGCGAAACCGACTCCCAAGCCGACTCGGACCGCCGTGGCCGCGGCCCCGGTGGAGATCGCCTCCTCCGCCAAGAAGGGCGTGGGCGTGTGGTCCTTCGACGGAGTGAGCCAGGCGCTCGCCGCGTCCGGGGCGAGCTGGTACTACACCTGGGCGACCCAGCATTCGGGGGTGACGACACCCGGGTCGGCGACCTTCGTCCCCATGATCTGGGGAGCGTCCTCCGTCACTGACGCCGCCCTCGCCGAGGCGCGGGCGCAGGGCCCTTACCTCCTCGGGTTCAACGAACCCGACTTCGCCGAACAGTCGAACATGTCGGTCGAGCAGGCACTTGGACTGTGGCCGCGGCTCATGGAGGCCGGGAAGATCCTGGGCAGCCCGGCGGTGGCGACGGGAGCGGACGTCAGCGGGGGCTGGCTGGACCGTTTCATGTCCGGCGCCGCCGACAAGGGCTACCGCGTGGACTTCATCACCCTCCACTGGTACGGCGGGGACTTCCGCACGCCGCAGGCCGTGCAGCAGTTGACGTCCTACATCGAGGCCGTCCACCAGCGTTACGACAAGCCGATCTGGCTCACCGAGTACGCCTTGATCGACTTCTCCAACGGCACCCGCTTCCCCTCCCCCGCCGAGCAGGCCGCGTTCGTCACGGCGTCGACGAAGGCGCTCGACTCCCTTCCCTACCTTCAGCGTTACGCCTGGTTCGGGCTCGGCTCCGACCCGTCGAAGCCGAACAGTGGCCTCTTCACGAACGGCACGACGACCACGGAAGCCGGCCGGGCGTTCCAGGCGGCGCGCTGACCCGAGGGGACGACCGAGTGAGAGTGCTCCGCGCTCCCCGAACAGGCCGGGTGGCGGGGCTGTTGAGCCCCGCCACCCGACCGTGCCGTACCTCGGCGCACAGGGTGCGCTACGGCAGCAGGTTGATCCTGAACGTGGACGTCGTGTTCCGTACGTCCACCGCGTTGTCGTTCAACTTCAGGTTGTGGAAGGTGACTTCACCGACGGCGGGCCCCTGGCCGGCCTCCGGCATCTCGTTGGCCCACAGGCCGAACCCGGACTTGGCGTCGTAGGCGTCGCCGCTCTTGCGCGCGCCGGAGATCGTCACGTCCGTGAGGATGGTGTCCTTGATCGGGAACTGGGGTTGTCCTCCCACGTAGTTGGTCTGGAACATGATGCCGCTGTACGTCGGATCGACGATGTCGACGTCGTTGACGCGGATTCCCTGGAAGACCTTCGACGCGGAGAACAGCCAGATGCCCGGGAAGGTCTGCCCTCCCCAGAAGTGGCCGCCCGAGCGGACGATCGAGATGTTCTCCAGGGTCGTCGGCGAGGTGCCGAAGCCGTTCATCGGGTAGCCGAAGTCCAGTGAACTGACCGTGATGCCGGAGTAGACGAGAGTGTCGGCGATGTGGATGTTGCGGAAGGTGTTGTCGTAGCCGCCGTAGACGGCGATGCCCGCCGCGCGCCACGTCAGGATCGTCGTGAGGTTCTCGAAGAGGTTGTTCTTCTCGTCGGCCCCGCCCGCGTCGATCGCGGAGAACAGCGCGAAGCTGTCGTCGCCGGTGGCCCGCGCCTCGTTGTTGACGATGTGGTTGTCCGTGCTGCCGTTGGTCATGTTGACGCCGTCGGCGAACATGTCACGGATCCGCGAGTTCTTGATGATGACGCTGTCGGTGTTGGCTCCCCAGTAGAGGCACACCATGTGTTCGTTCCAGATGTTGTCGATGGTGATGTCGGAGACGTTGGAGAAGTCGAACACCTTGCCCGGACCGTCGATGCGGGACGTGTAGTTGCCGAAGTACGCGAAGTTCGCGAACGACGACCCCTTGGCGGTGTTCTCGGCCCGGAAGCCGATGTCGGTGTTCTCCTGCGAGGACGGTGCGCGGAAGCGCGTGAACCAGGGCCCGGCGCCGACGACCTTGACGGCCTTGCCGTACACCTGGAACTTGCTGGACGTCTCGTAGTCACCGGCCGGCAGATAGACGCCGACAAGCTTGCCCGTGGTGTCCATGCGCACCTTGTCGAGCGCGTTCTGCACGTCCTGGTGGGAGAAGCCGGTCGGCACGGTGTACGTCGCCGGGTCCGGGTTGGCGATCGGCGACACCTGCTCCAGGCTCACGAAGTCGATCGCGTACGTGGAGGTGTTCGCGGCGTCCTTCTGGAGCCGGATCTTGCTGCCGGCCTGGACGGTCCGGCCGAGCATCAGGTTCGCCTCGTCGTAGACGTGCCGGGGCGCTCCCGCACTCGGTGAGTTGCCGGGACCGGCCTCCGCCCCGTACAGCCAGGCGTACTTGGACGTCAGGTCGATGGCCTTGAGGAACGTGCCGTCGACGTAGACGTTCAGGGTGGAGCTGGTGCCGCCGCCACCGGCCGAGTCGGGCAGGGAGAAGCGGGTCACCAGGGTGTTGGTGCTGGCCTTGGCGGTCCATTCCACGTAGTTGCCGGTGTTGTTGAGCGTGACGGCCTTGCGGCCGGAGGCCTCGCCCGCGATGTCGCCGACGGTGCGGTTGGGGCCGACGGTCTGGGCGCCGCCGCCGACGGTGCCGTCCTCGGCCTCGTAGTTGTCGAACGGCAGGTTGGCGCCGCGGCCGACGAACAGTGACTGGTTGCTGGTGTTGTTGGCGCGCTTGACCTCCAACTCGTTGGCGTCGGGGGCGATCACCGTCCGCACGGTGAACTTGCCCTTGCCCGCGGTCCAGGTGCCGAGGTTCACCGGGGCGGCGGTGGCGCCCGCCGCGATCGCGCCGCTGTGCGCGCCGGTGAGGGTCTTGACCGTCGCGCCGGTGGAGTCGAGCACGGCGAGCGTGATGCCGTGGCTCCCGGTCGCGGTGGCCACGGTGCCCTGGTTCTTCAGGGCGACGGAGAAGGTGACCGTGTCGCCCTCGGCGGGCGAACTCGGCGACCAGCTGACGGGCGAGGCCACCAGGTCGGAGCTGGAGACCGGCCTGACGACCAGCGCGGTGGGGCTGGTGTGGGAGTTGTTGGCCTCGTTCTGCTCGATGACCTTGTTGTCCGGGTCGGCGGTCGCGCCGACCTGGTAGGTACCGGCCTCGCGCGCGCCGATGTCGGCGGTGACCGTCGCCGAGGCGCCTGCGGCGAGCGCGCCCACCGCGGCCGTGCCCACCTTGGTGCTGCCCAGCAGGAACTGGACGTCGGTGGCACCCGACGCCTCCGTGCCCGCGTTGCGCACCGTCGCCGTCAGCTTCACCGCGTCGGACTCGACGGGGCTGGCCGGTGCCGAGGTGATGCCGGTGATCTGGAGGTCCGGGTTCGGGGCCGGGGTGCCCAGTACCTGGAACTCGGCGACCTGTCCGGCGGGCGCACCCGAGTTGGCGGTGACCGCCAGTTGGACGTCCGCGACCCGGCCCGTGAGGGGGATCCGCACGGTGTTGCCGCTCGCCGGGTCGAACGTGTAGTCCTTCGCGGCGACCAGGCTGGTGAACGCGGTGGCGTTCTGGGCCCGGCCCAGTACCTGGATCCGCTGGGTACGGCTGCCCCAGGCGGCGTCCGGACTCAGCTTGAGGACAACGGTGTTGACGTCGGCGTTCGCGCCGAGCTTCACGGTGAGGCTGTTCGGGTACGCGCCCGGCCCGCCCTCCCAGTACGTGCTGGTTCTGTCGTCGTTGGCGTTCTCCGCCACGAAGGTGAAGACGGAGGACGACGCCGTGATCGCCTTGCCGACGGCGAGGTTCGCGTCGTCGGTGGTGGAGCCGTTGCGGGTGACGGTGTTGCTGTTGGCGGACTGGTTGCCGGCCGCGTCCTTGGCCCGCACGTGGTAGGTCACCGTCGCCGACGTGGGCTGGGTGTCCGTGTACGTCGTGACGGTGCCGGCGACACTCTGGCGCAGAGTGCCGTTGGCGTAGACGTCGTAGCCGGTGACGCCGACGTTGTCGGTGGACGCCTGCCAGGTGAGCTTGACCTGGCCGCTGGTGGCCTCGGTGAAGGCCAGGTTGGCGGGTGCGGCCGGGGCCTGCGTGTCGCCCGACTCACCGGTGCGGGTCACGGTGTTGCTGTTGGCCGACTGGTTGCCGGCCGCGTCCTTGGCCCGCACGTAGTAGGCGACGGTCGCCGAGGCGGGCTGGGTGTCGGTGTACGTGGTGGCGGTGCCGGCAACCGAGGTGCGCAGCTCGCCGTTGGCGTAGATGTCGTAGCCGGTGACGCCGACGTTGTCGGTGGCGGCGCTCCAGTTCAGCCTGATCTGCCCGGTGACGGGCTGGGTGTAGGCGAGCTGGCTGGGCGCGGTGGGTGCCTGTGTGTCACCCGTGGTCGGCCCGTACACCTCCAACTCGGCGAGCTGTCCTGCTTGTTGGCCGGTGTTGGCGGTGACGAGGACCCTGACGTAGCGCGTGGTGGTGGCGTTGAAGCTCAGGGTCTGCGTCTGGTCGTTCGCCGCGTTGAAGGCGTACGCCTGCGAGGCGGAGAGGTCGCTGAAGGCCGAACCGGTCGCGCTGCCCTGGAGCTTGAGGGTCTGCGTCCGCGCGCCCCAGTTGACCGGCAGCCGCAGGATCACCCGGTCGACCCGTACGGACGAGCCCAGGTCGACCTGGACCCACTGCGGGAGGGCGTCGTTGGAGCTCTCCCAGTAGCTGGCCCGGTTGCCGTCACCGGCGTTGGCGGCGGCGTAGGTCTGGGTGTGGCTGCTCGCGGTGAACTGCTTGCCCGCGGCCAGGTTTCCGGAGGAGTCGGTCGCGCCGTGCACCTCCAGCTCGGAGAGCTGGGCGGCGGCCCAGCCGGTGTTCGCGGTGATGTTGACGCGCACGAAGCGGGTCTGGGTGGCCGGGAACGAGATGGTCACCGTGTTGCCCGCGCCCGGCGTGAAGGCGTACGACGCCGAGGACTTGATGGTGTCGAAGCTGGTGCCGTCGCCGCTGCCCTGCACGGAGAGGGTCTGGTTGCGGCTCTCCCAGGAGCCCGGGAGCTTGAGCACCACCTCGTCCACGCGGACCGTGGAGCCGAGGTCGGTCTGCGCCCACTGGGGGAAGGCCGATCCCGAACTCTCCCAGTAGGTGGCGGCGTTGCCGTCCGTGACGTTGGCCGCCCCGAGCCCGGAGTTCGAGCTGCTCGCGGCGGCGGCCCTGCCCGCGGCGAGGTTGGGTCCGCCGGCCGCCGTCGCGGCCGTGGTCAGCGCCGGAAGCCCTATCAGGGCGAGCGCGGTGGTCAGCAGAGCGGCCAGCAGTCGGCCTCTCCAGCGATGTCTGGTCATGGTTCCCCTGCCCTTGAGCGGTGTCGGCACCTGCGACGCGGAAGACTCACAACAGAGCGAGAATCGAGTTTTTGCGCTTAGTTATTGCAGATTTGCATGGTGATGTTGCTGAGTCCACAGTCTGTGCAGAGATAGTTGCTCGCCGAAGTTGAGAAGGGCACAGCAGAGCCGCGGCGGACGAGGTCTGCCGCGGCTGGGTGCCGGCGTTGGGCGGTGGGGCCGAGTTCGGTGGGCGGTGGTGCCGTCGAGTTCGGTGGAGGGAGGTGCTAGACCCCGGCCGGCCGCTCGTCGGGGGGTCCGCCGAGGCGGGTCCTCTCGAACTCGTGCTGGAGGCGGTCGCCCTCGATGTCGAGGTCGGGGATGTAGGTCGCGAACCACTTCGGGTGGTACCAGATCTTCGCGCCGACGATCGCCATCACGGCGGGCACCAGGGTGAGGCGGACCACGAACGCGTCGAGCAGCACGCCGACGGCGAAGCTGAACCCGATGGCCTTGACGGTCGGATCGTCGGTGAACATGAAGGCCACGAAGATGCTGAACATGATCAGCGCGGCGGCGGTCACGACGCGCGCGGACAGCCCCGTACCGCGTCGCACGGCCCTGACCGCCTCACCGTTCCTGGTGAAGTCCTCCTTGATGCGCGAGACGACGAACACCTCGTAGTCGCTGGAGAGTCCGAAGATGATCGCGAGCATCAGGAGTGGCAGGAAGCTGATCGTCTGGCTGGGCGTGATGCCGAACAGGTGCTGTCCCCAGCCCCATTGGAACATCGCGACCTGCGCGCCGAAGGCCGCGGCCACCGACAGCAGGAACCCGATGATGGACTTGATCGGCACCAGGATCGTGCGGAACGCCAGCGTCAGCAGCAGGAACGCCAGTCCGACCACGACGATCAGGAACACCGGCAGCGCCGAGGAGAGTTTCTCCGACACGTCGATGTTGGAGGCGGTGGTGCCGCCGACCAGGAGCGTGGCGCCGGTGTCACCCGCGATCGAGGTCCGGTCGTCGCGGATGCGCTTCACCAGGTCGGTGGTGGCGTCGTCGTTCGGGCCGGTGCTCGGGGTCACCCTGATGACGGCGACGCCGTTGTTCGCGGCCATCGGCGCGGCGGACACGACGCCGGGGATCTTGGCCAGCCTCCCGGTGATCGGGGCCGCCGCGGCTGCGTCGGGCACACCGTCGGCGACCACCAGGAGCGGGCCGTTGAAGCCGGCGCCGAAGTTGGCCGTGGTCAGGTCGTACGCCTTGCGCGCGGTGTCGCTCTTCGGCTTCGAGGATCCGCCGGGCAGGCCCAGGTCCATCTGGGTGGCGGGCAGCGCGAGCAGGACGAGGAACGCGGTCCCGCCGATCAGCAGCGGCACCCGTCCGCGTACGACGAACCGTGCCCAGCGGGCCCCGAAGGTGCGATCCGGCTCGTTCGCCGCGATCTGGGCGACGCTCTCGTGGTGGCCCGGGCGCAGCGGGGTGCTGATGAACCTCGCCACCTTGTTCCCGGCGAAGCCCAGCATGGCGGGCATCAGCGTCAGGGCGATGAGCAGGGCGACCAGTACGGCTCCGGCTGCGGCGAAGCCCATCACGGTCAGGAACGGGATGCCGACCACGGCGAGTCCGCACAGCGCGATCATCACGGTGAGCGCGGCGAAGACCACCGAACTGCCCGACGTGCCGGCGGCCAGGGCGACCGAGTCCTCGATGCTCATGCCGGTGAGCAGGTTGTTGCGGTGCCGGGCCAGGATGAACAGCCCGTAGTCGATACCGCAGGACAGTCCGAGCATCGTGGCGACAGTCGTCGAGGTCGAGGCGATGGTCATGACGGACGCCAGCGCGGAGACGCTCATCAGGGTGACGACGATCCCGATGATGGCGGTGAGGATCGGCAGCCCGGCGGCCACGAGGGCGCCGAAGGTGATCGTCAGGATCACGAAGGCGACGATCAGGCCGATGAGTTCGGGCAGTTCCGAGATCGCCTCGTTCCAGCCCGGGTAGACACTGCCGGAGTACTCGACGTCCACGCCCGCGTTCCGCGCGGGGACCACGGCGGCCTCGACCGCGTCCAGGGTCGATTCCTTCACGTCCGTCGGCTGCGCGGCGTACTGCACCGACCCGAGGGCGACATCGCCGTTCTCGGAGACCGACTTCGCGGCGAAGGGGTCGGTGACCAGGCCCACCTGGGGGACCTTCTTCAGCCGCTCGATCGAGGCCTCGACGCCCGCCTTGTACGAGGGGTCGGTGACCTTGGTGTCCCCGTGGGTCGCGAACACGATCTGCGTCTGGCCACCGCTCAGCGCCGGCAGCTTCTCCTTGAGCAGGTTGGTGGCTCGCTGCGACTCCGTGCCGGGCACCGTGAAGGTGTTGTCGGTCTTGCCTCCGCCGACGACCGAGAGGGTGATCGCGGTGCCGGCTGCCAGGATCCACAGGGCGAGGACGAGCCGGCGGCGCCGGAACGCCCAGCGGGCCAGCCGGTACAGGTAGACGGACACGCGTGCTCCCGGACGTAGGGGCCAGGCCCCTGCCCGCTCGGCGAAGGGCTCGGCCGACGCGCGCGGAGAGCCCCGCTGGTGGGCGGAGAGCCCGGTTCCGCGCTCTCTGCCACTGTCGGCTCGCGGTCGGGCCGCCGCGAGGAGGGGAGGCCATCCGGGGGAACACCGGGACACCACCGCGGTCTCCCGCTCCGCGATCACCTGGTCCCTCCGCCACCTGGTCACGCGGTCACCCGGTTCCTCCGCCACCCGGCCACGCGGTTTCCCGCTGGCCCGGCCACGCGGTCACCAGGTCGCCCGGTCACCGAGCCGCGGCGGCACCCCGGAGCCAGCCCCTCCGGCGGCCTCCGGCCGGGTGCCGACCGGCGCCGCCGGGGCGGATGGTCCGGACCAACTACCGCCGTGCGCAGGGCTGTTGGCCAGACACAGGCACAACTTCCGCTCCGCAGAAACCCCTTGCGGAACATCCCGACCAACTCGCCGGTAGAACAGGTGTGCTGCGCTAGTCTCGCCGTTACACGCGCCACGCTAGAGACCAGGATCCCCATGCCAGTCCCCCACCGCAGCCGGTCCGAGACGATGGCCTATGGGGCAGTGGGTATGGACCCGCCGCCCGTGATCCCGCTCCGGAAGAAGGATCCGACACAGGCGGGCCCCTACCGGCTGGAGTCGGTGCTCGGCAGCGGCGGCATGGGCCGGGTCTATCTGGGCCGGAAGACCTCCGGCAGGTCGGGCCTCGCGGCGGTCAAGGTGATCCGGCCCGAGTACGCCGAGGACCCGCTGTTCCGCAAGCGCTTCGAGCGTGAGATCGGCGCGCTGAACCGGGTCAAGGGAGCCCACATCGTGCGGCTGATGGGCAGCGGCTGCGACGAGGACCTGGTCTGGGTCGCCACCGAGTACATACCCGGGCCCACCCTCGCGGAGCTCGTCAGCGCACGCGGTCCGATCGACTCGGCGGCGGCCTGGCGGCTGCTGGCCGACGTGGGACGGGCGATCGAGGCCATCTGGCGCGAGGGGCTCGTGCACCGCGACCTCAAGCCGTCGAACGTGATCCTGGGGGCCGACGGCGCCCGCGTCATCGACTTCGGCGTCGTCCAGGCCGCGGACGCCACCACCATCACCGTCACGGGCCAGAACGTGGGAACCCCCGCCTACATGTCACCGGAGCAGGTCAGAGGCACGGGAGTGACCGCCGCCTCGGACGTCTTCTCGCTGGCCTCCACCCTGACCTTCGCCGTGGCGGGACAGGCGCCGTTCGGTGACGGCACGGGCGTCGACGTACTGCACCGGGTGGCCTTCGAACCGCCCCGTGAGGAAGCCCTCAACAAGGTGATGTCGGTCGACGCGGAGCTGGCCGCGTTCATCCGGACCTGTCTGGACAAGGATCCCGAACAGCGTCCCTTACCGGAGACCGTGTTCAGGACCGCGATCGGGCAGCAGCTTTCCGGGTCGGCCGACAGCCCGTCCCGCTCCACCCGGAAGTCCGCGACCGCCCCCGCGGAGGCCGCCGCCATCGCGCAGGCGCCACCCGCCGTCCCCGGCACGTCCGGCGGCCCTGTCGCCTCTCCCGCCAGGAGGCGCGGCGGGTTACTCGCCATGAGCGCCGTGGCCGTGGCGGCGGCCGTCATCGCCGGAGGCGTCACCCTGGCACTGCTGCCGGACAGTGAAGGCGACGTCCGGGCAGCGGCCGACATCGACCCCGGGACGTCCCCGGCCGTCATCGGAACGCCGGCCTCGTCACCCTCCGGCTCAGCCCCGACACCTGACTCCAAGCCGTCGCCCGCCGACCAGGCGGCCGAGAGGTCGTCGGCTCCGGTGCCCACCCGGGACGCCGGCGCACTGGACATACGGTCCGACGCGTGCCCCGCCGAGATCACGTCCGGCGCCGAAGGCGACTGCGTGCGCGCCCTGCAACTCCTCCTCACCGGCCATGGCCTGCGCGTCACGGCCGACGGGCGGTTCGACGCGCGGACTCTCGCCGCGGTGAGGGTCTTCCAGACCGCGGCCGGGACGACCGTCGACGGGAAGGTGGGGGCTCGGACCAAGACGCTGCTCTACGGCGAGCCCCGCGGCCCGGTCCGGCTCGGGAAGGTCACCGTGACCCTGAGCGTCGGCGCCAGGAAGGTCGCGAGATGTCTCGACGTCACCTCCGCCGGGGCGGAGGTCTGGGCGTGCAAGGGCACCGCCACTCAGCGATGGGCCCTCTACCGGGTGGCGGGGCAGAACTCCCAGTACATCGTGGTCAACCAGGGCGATCACCGCTGCCTGGACGCCGGCACCACCGGACAGGCCACCCAGGTCCAGGCCAGGAACTGCGACGGTCTGAGCGCCCAGAAGTGGCGGCTCGGCAGCTCCGGCTCGTCCGGCAGCACCCTGGTCAGCCTTCCGAAGGGCTTCTGCCTGGACGCCGAGGCCGCCACCTCCGGTCAGGACGGCCAGCGGGTCCAGGCCTGGGGATGCGCGGGCAGCGTCAACCAGGTGTGGAAGTGGTCCTGACACCCGCCCGCCCGTGAGGGGTGGGGCAGCGCGGTCAGCTGTCGTAGTCGACCGTCAGCGTCTCGGACACGGGAAACGACTGGCAGGTCAGCACGTAGCCGGCGTCCACCTCGGCGGGTTCCAGGGCGTAGTTGCGGCGCATGTCCACCTCTCCGTCCGTGATCCGGGCGCGGCAGGTACCGCAGACCCCTCCCTTGCACGCGAAGGGGAGGTCCGGGCGGACACGCGCTGCGGCGTCGAGGAGCGTGCTCCCGCGTGGCAGGCGCCCGGTGGTGGAGCGGCCGTCGAGGGTGATGGTGACGCGGCTGGCGGGCCCCTTCGGCGCGGTCTCCTCGTGGCGGGCGTACTCGATCGGTTCGTCGGCGAAGAAGAGTTCGCGGTGGACGCGGTCGAGGGGCACCTTGAGCCCGGCGAGGACCTCCTGGGCAGCGCGGACCATGCCGTGCGGGCCGCACAGCCACCAGTGGTCGGCGCCCGGCACGTCGACCAGTCCCTCGATGAGGGCGGCGAGGCGGTCGCCGTCGAGCCGGCCGGAGAGGAGTTCGGCCTCGCGGGGCTCGCGGGAGAGGACGTGCGCGACCTGAAAGCGGGTGCGGTACTCGTCCTTCAGGTCGGCCAGGTCGTCGGCGAACATCACGGTGTCGGTGCGGCGGTTGCCGTAGAAGAGCGTGACCCTGGAGCGGTCGTCCGACGCCAGTACGGACTCGGCGATGGACATCATGGGGGTGATCCCCGAGCCGGCCGCGACCAGCACATGGTGGCCGGGGACGGTGAGGTCGGGGGTGAAGGCTCCGGTGGGGGCCATGACCTCGATGGTGTCGCCGGCTCTCACCTCGTGGACCAGCCATGAGGAGAACAGTCCGCCGGCCACCTCCCGGACCCCGATACGGGGTGGTGATCCCGCCGGTGAGCAGATCGAGTAGGAGCGCCGCTCGTCCCGTCCGTCGATGTCACGGCGCAGGGTGAGGGACTGCCCGGGGCCGAAGGCGAACTCCTCCGCCAGGTCGCCGGGGATCTCGAAACCGACGGCGACGGCGTCCTCGCACAGACGCCGCACCGAGGCGACGCGCAGCGGATGGAAGGCTGGGCGGCGCCGGCGTGCTGTCGTCGCGGGGGCACCGGCGGTCGGTGCCATCAGCTCTGCCATCAGATCTCCTTGACGTACTCGAACGGCTCGCGGCAGCTGCGGCACCGCCACAACGCCTTGCAGGAGGTGGCCGCGAAGCGGGAGGTCTCCTCGGTGTCGACCGACGCGCAGCGCGGACAGGGGACGGTGCGCCGGATGGGCGACAGGTTCAGCGGCACGGGCCCCGGGGGCAGCACCGGTGCGGCCATGGGCGGCGCGATGCCGTGTTCCGCGAGCTTGCGGCGCCCCGCCGGAGTGATCCAGTCGGTCGTCCACGGGGGGTCGAGGACCGTACGGATGTCGACACGGTCGAAGCCGGCCGCCCGCAGCCGTGCGGCGACCCCCGCACGCATCTCGGCCATGGCCGGGCACCCCGAATAGGTCGGGGTGAGGCGGGCGACGACCGTGCCGTCGGCCGCGATCTCGACCCCGCGCAGCACACCGAGGTCCGCCAGGGTGAGCATGGGCAGCTCGGGGTCGGGCACCTGTTCGGCGATGTGCCGGGCGCGCCTGACGTCGGTCAGCACGGTCACCATGTCGCCTCCGGGTGGGCGCGGGCGACGCTCTGGAGCTCGGCGAGCAGCGGGGCGAGGTGCTCGGTGTGCCCGCCGAGCCGGCCGTCGCCGGGCAGCGGCTCGGTCCGCGGCATGGCGAGTCCCGCGGCGTCGAGGACCTGCCGGAGATCCGACAGCACCGCGTTCCGTACGTCGTGCGCGGCGAACAACTCGTCCCAGTAGGGAGCCAGCGCCTCCAGGGCCGTCCGCATGCGGGTGTGGGACTCCTCCGTGCCGTCCCCCAGCCGTACGGTCCACTCGGCGGCGTACTGCCGGTGGTAGGTCAGTTCCTTCACGCCCTTGGCGGCGATGGCCGCGAGGACGGGGTCGGGCGAGGAGGCCAGTTCGGCGAAGTGGGCGAGCCGCCAGCTGGAGAGTACGAGCAGCCGGGCGACGGAGACCGCGAAGTCGCCGTTGGGCAGCTCGGCCAGCCGCACGTTGCGGAAGTCGGCGGCGTCGCGGAAGTAGGCGTAGGCGTCCTCCGTGCGGCCGGTGCCGTCCACCTGGCCGCAGCGGGCGTACAGCAGCCGCGCCTGGCCCAGCAGGTCGAGCCCGATGTTCGCGAGCGCCACCTCCTCCTCCAGCTCGGGGGACCGGGTGACCCATTCGGCGAGCCGCTGGGCCAGGACCAGGGCGTCGTCGCCGAGCGCCGTGCAGCAGGCGGCCAGTTCGGCGGCGTCGACGCCCTCGGGCACGGCGGTGTCCACCCCGTGCAGCGGGTCCTCGAAGCCGGTGCCGAACGCCCAGCGGGCGTCACCGTCGTCGTGCCCCTCGGCCAGGGTCATGTACACGTGGTCGTCGCTCATCCCCAGCTCCTAGATGTGCGGGACATCGTCGGGGATGTCGTAGAAGGTCGGGTGGCGGTAGACCTTGTCGGCGCTGGGGGCGAAGAAGGGGTCCTTCTCGTCCCGGGTGGAGGCGGCGATGTGTTCCGAGCGCACGACCCAGATGCTGACGCCTTCGTTGCGCCGGGTGTAGAGGTCGCGTGCGTGCGTGAGGGCCATCCGGTCGTCCGCCGCGTGCAGGGAGCCGACGTGGACGTGGTTGAGGCCGCGCTTGCCGCGGATGAACACCTCGTACAGGGGCCAGTCGCGCGTCTCCGTCTCCGTGCCGCTCATACCGCCACCTCCGCGCGGGCGCGGGCGGCCTGCTTGGCGGCGTGCGCGGTGGCGGCCTCGCGCACCCACGCGCCCTCCTCGTGCGCCGTGCGGCGGCAGCTCATCCGCTGCTCGTTGCACGGGCCGTTGCCACTGATCACTTCTTTGAGCTCCGAGTAGTCGGGGGTGCCGAAGTCGTGGTGGCCGCGCTCCTCGTTCCAGCGCAGCTCCGGGTCGGGCAGCGTCACTCCGAGCTTCTCCGCCTGCGGCACGGTCATGTCGACGAAGCGACGGCGCAGTTCGTCGTTGCTGTGGCGCTTGATCTTCCAGGCCATCGACCGGGCGGAGTTGGGCGAGTCGTCGTCGGGCGGGCCGAACATCATCAGTGAGGGCCACCACCAGCGGTTCACCGAGTCCTGCACCATCTTCCGCTGGGCGTCGGTGCCGCGCATCATCGTCATCAGCAGTTCGTAGCCCTGCCGTTGGTGGAAGGACTCCTCCTTGCAGATCCGCACCATCGCGCGCGCGTAGGGCCCGTACGAACTGCGGCAGAGGGGGACCTGGTTGCAGATCGCCGCGCCGTCCACGAACCAGCCGATGACGCCGACATCGGCGAAGGTGGGCGTCGGGTAGTTGAAGATCGACGAGTACTTCTGGCGGCCCTCGATCAGCCGCTCCGTGAGGTCCGCCCGGTCGACTCCGAGGGTCTCGGCGGCGGAGTACAGGTACAGCCCGTGGCCGGCCTCGTCCTGGACCTTCGCGAACAGGATCGCCTTGCGGCGCAGCGACGGGGCCCTGGTGATCCACTCGCCCTCGGGCTGCATTCCGATGATCTCGGAGTGCGCGTGCTGGGCGATCTGCCGGATCAGCGTCTTGCGGTAGCCGTCCGGCATCCAGTCGCGCGGCTCGATCCGCTGGTCCCGTGCGATGGTCGCGTCGAACTGCGACTCCAGTGCCCGCTCGGCCTCGCCGCCGGACGCCTCGCCGCCGGATACCGCGGCGGCATGTGCTGCAGCCATCCCTACCACCTTCCCTACCGACCATTCGTTCGGTCAATCATACGGCGATCCCTACCCTGCCTGGCAAGCTCCGGAGCGCTATCAGTACCCATATCAGTTCCCGGGAAAGGGCTGCCGCCGACCGAAAAGGCGAGCCGTGATCCAACCCCTTGACAGGCAGGGGTGGCGCTTGATTACTTGACTGGGCCGCGCTAACCGAATGTTCGGTCGGTTCACAAGGTGGTGGAGATGACGACTCAGACACCAGGGACGATGCCCGGCCCCGTGGAGACGATGTTCGCCGCGGACGAGGCCTCACGACGGCTCGGCATAGAGCTGGTGCGGTACGGCGAAGGGACCGCCGTACTCCGGATGACCGTGGCCCCGTCCATGGTCAACGGGCACCGGATCGCCCATGGCGGTTATCTGTTCCTCTTCGCCGACACGGCCTTCGCCTGTGCCTGCAACAGCCACGGCCCGGTGACGGTCGCCGCCGCCGCGGACATCGACTTCGTCGCGCCGGCGCACGAGGGTGACGTCCTGGTGGCCACCGCACGCGAACGCACCCGGTTCGGGCGCAGCGGTATCTACGACGTGAGCGTCCTGCGCGGCGACGAGGTGATCGCCGAGTTCCGCGGCCGCAGTCGCACCCTCCGCAGCCCGCAGCACGCAGACGAGGAGCCGCAATGAGCAGCGAACCGACCGCGCCCACGCCCGTCGGAGCCCGGCGGGGCGACCCGCTCCCCCAGGAACTGCTGGACGACGCCGAGCGGATGCCGGCCGAGGAGGTCAGGGATCTCCAACTCGGCGGACTGCGCCGGACGTTGAAGCACGCCTACGACAACGTGGAGTTGTACCGCGGGAAGTTCGACGCGGCCGGTGTGGCTCCGGAGGACTGCCGGACCCTGGAGGATCTCGCCCGGTTCCCGTTCACCACCAAGGCGGACCTGCGGGACACCTACCCCTTCGGCATGTTCGCCGTGCCCATGGACCAGGTGCGCCGGCTGCACGCCTCCAGCGGCACCACGGGACGCCCCACCGTGGTCGGTTACACCGAGGGCGACCTGTCGATGTGGGCGGACGTGGTCGCACGCTCCATCCGCGCCGCGGGAGGCCGTCCCGGACACAAGGTGCACATCTCGTACGGCTACGGCCTCTTCACCGGCGGGCTCGGTGCCCACTACGGGGCCGAGCGGGCCGGTTGCACCGTGATCCCCGCGTCGGGCGGCATGACGGCACGCCAGGTGCAGATCATCCAGGACTTCGAGCCCGACATCATCATGGTCACGCCCTCCTACATGCTCACCCTGCTCGACGAGTTCGAGCGGCAGGGCGTCGATCCGCGCTCCACCTCGCTCAAGGTCGGCATCTTCGGGGCCGAGCCGTGGACGGAGGAGATGCGGCGCGAGATCGAGGGCCGTATGGACATCCACGCCGTCGACATATATGGCCTTTCCGAGGTCATCGGCCCCGGTGTCGCCCAGGAGTGTGTGGAGACCAAGGACGGGCTGCACGTCTGGGAGGACCACTTCCTCCCCGAGATCGTCGATCCGCTCTCCGACGAGGTTCTGGCGCCGGGCGACGGCGGCGAACTCGTCTTCACCTCGCTCACCAAGGAGGCGCTGCCGATCATCCGCTACCGGACACGGGACCTGACGCGCCTGCTGCCCGGCACCGCCCGGCCCGGTTTCCGCCGGATCGAGAAGATCACCGGGCGCTGCGACGACATGATCATCCTTCGGGGGGTCAACGTCTTCCCCAGCCAGGTCGAGGAGATCGTGCTGCGGACGCCGGGCGTGGCCCCCCACTTCCAGATCCAGCTCAGCCGCCGGGGACGGATGGACCACATGACCGTCCAGGTGGAGGCGCGTCCCTCCGCCGACTCCGCCCAGCGCGAGGCCGCCGCGAAGGCCATCGCACAGGGGGTCAAGGACGGTGTCGGGGTGAGCGTCGAGGTCGCGATCGTCGACCCGGAGACGCTGGAGCGGTCGTTGGGGAAACTCCGCCGGGTCAAGGACACCCGGCGTACCTGAAAGACGGAGTACCTGAAAGACGGTGGGTTCGCCCATCGGGTCGGCTCGGGGCGGACGGCCGGGCGGGCGGGCGCCGGTAGGGCGAGGGCTCCGGCAGGCCGACCGGCCGACCGGGACACCCGCCTTACCGGAACACCCGGCCTACCGGCGAACTAGGGTCACCGGAACACCTGGTCCACGGGACCACCCACCCGACCAGAACACCCAGTTGCCGACGCGTCAGCGCGGCGCGATCGACGCCTCGGCCGCCGTCTTGATCCTGGCGCCGAAGCCGGGGGCGTCCTTGCGGGCCGCGGCGAGCGCCAGGCCGACGAGAAGCTTGCCCACCCCGTGGCCCTCAAGGACGTTGAAGAGGCGGACCCGGGTCCTGCCGTCGCCCAGCGACTCCAGGTCGTAGCCGCCCTCGCGTGCCATCACGCTGTTCTTCGACACCTCGGCCCACCGGATCTTCACCGGGGCCTGGAGTTCGGTGATGCGGAACTCCCTGGCGGACTTCATCCCGGCGTCCTTGACCGTGCTGCGGAAGATCGTGCCCACGGCGGTCGGGCCGTCGGGGGTCCGCTCGATCTTCAGTACCCGAGGGCTGAACTCCGGGTCGTTGCGTCCGTCGGCGAGGTAGGCGAACACCTCCTCGACAGGCCGGTCGATCTCGACCACCGCTTCGAACTGTCCTGACATGGCAACTCCTGATCAATCGGGGCGCCACGCGCCCCACGGCACCGCGACCCTACGGGACCACCGGGTGCCCCGCGAGGCGAACGGCCGCGCGAGAGGCACCGGTCCGGCACCCGCCGGGACCACGGGTACGGCCGGGGCAGGACCACGGGTACGGCCGGGGCAGGATCCGCCGGGCCCGGCGGCGGTCGCGCCCGGCGGGAAAGGTGGGCGCCCGGACTCGGGCCGACGTGTCAACACCTCGTGCAGACAGGCATGATGGGGCCGTCGGCACCCTGTCACAGGGCGATCAGGGCCGCGAGCGGCTGCGAGAGATGGAGAGCGCGTGTCACGCCAGGTACTGACGGTCCGCCCCGACGGAACCGGCGGCTTCCGCACGATCGGTGAGGCGCTCGCGGGGGCGCGCAGCGGTGCGGTGATCAGCGTGGGGCCCGGGACCTACGAGGAGAGCCTCGTCGTCGGCACACGGGTGACCATCGTCGCCGAACAGTCGCGGGGGACGGTCGAGATACGCCCCCGGCGCGGCAGCGCGGTCCGCCTGCGCGCCGACGCGGTGATGCTCACCGATCTGGTGCTGCGCGGCCGGGACGAGGACGTGCCCACCGTGGACGCGGTGCGCGGCCAGGTGGCGATGGAAGGCTGCGAGGTGACCGGCTCCGCGTGGACGGCCGTCCTCGCCCGGGAGACCGGTTCACTGGCCATGCGCGACTGCCGGATCACCAACAGCGTGGGGGCCGGGGTCGTCGTCACCTCGGCCGTGGAGAGTTCGCTGGAGTCCTGCACCGTCGAGCATCTGGGCACGTCCGGCGTCGTCATCGGGGAACGGGGCCGGGTCTCGGTGCGCGGCTGCACCGTGCGCGACGCGCGGGCCAACGGCATCCTGGCCAACGGTGACGCCCAGGGATCCGTCGAGGACTGCGACATCTCCTCCACCGACCAGCCGGCCGTGGCCCTGGAAGGGCGCTGCACCACCCGCGTCCTGCGCACGGTCGTCCATGATGTCGCGATCGGTGTGCAGCTGAGCAGTGCCTCCCGCACCGTCCTGGAGGACATCAGGGTCACCGCGACCACCGGTCCGGCCTTCGTCGTCTCGCACGGCAGCGACCCGCTGCTGCGCCGCTGCCGCACGGCCCGTACGGGGGGCAGCGGCCTGCTGGTCACCGACCGGGGGCGCGGCACCTACGAGGACTGCTGGCTGGACTCCTCCCAGGAGCCCGCGCTGCGGGTGACCGGCTCAGGCTCGCCGACGCTGACCTCGCTGACGGTGCGGGACTGCGCGGCCCCGGCCGGTCTGCTGCTGGAGGAGGAGTCCACCGCCGAACTCGACCGGGTGGAGGTCGTCGACACCGCGGGCGCCGGGATCCGGATCGCGACCGGCGCCAATCCGATGATCCGCCGCGCCCGGATCATCGGCGCGGGCGGCAACGGCGTCGAGGTCGTCAAGGACGGCCGGGGCCGGCTGGAGGACAGCGAGACAGCCCGGACCGGCGCGGCCGGCATCCATGTGGAGAGCGCGGGCAACCTCTACGTCGGGGCCACCACCGTGCTCGCGCCGGCCTCCGCGGGCCTGTCCGTGGGCACGGACGGGACCCTCACGGCCCGTGACTGCGAGATCCGTGAGGCCGGTACCGACGGCGTGGTCGTCGAGGCGGACGGTGAACTGACCGGCACCCGGATCCAGGTCAACGGCGCCCCGGAGTGCGGTGCCGTGATCCGGCAGGGCGGGCGGGCCTCGCTCAACGGCTGCACCCTGGCGGGCAGCGGCAAGGACGGACTGCGGGTGGAGACCACCCTGCCGGTGTCCGTCGTCAACTGCACGGTCCGCGACAACGCGGGCAGCGGCCTGGTCCAGTCCCAGGCCGGCGACCGGCTGGCGGTCGAGGGTCTGACCACCAGCGGCAACGGCCGCCGCGACGCCTGGGGTTACGGCGACGCCGAGGGCACGGACCCGGCCGGCACCAAGCCGGACGGTGCGGACGCGCCCGGGGAGAGCGGCCCGCTCGCCGAGCTGGAATCACTGATCGGGCTGGCCAACGTCAAGCAGCAGGTCCGCACCCTCGTCAACCTCACGCAACTCGCCCAGCGCCGGGCCCAGTTGGGCATGTCGGCGCCACCGATGAGCCGCCACCTGGTCTTCGCGGGACCGCCCGGCACCGGCAAGACCACCGTCGGCCGCCTCTACGGCACCGTCCTGGCCCAGCTCGGGGCGCTGCGCTCCGGGCACCTGGTCGAGGTCTCACGCGCCGACCTCGTCGCCCAGGTCATCGGCGGCACCGCCATCAAGACCACCGAGATCTTCAACAAGGCGCTGGGCGGAGTGCTGTTCATCGACGAGGCGTACACGCTGACCGCCGACAGCGGACGTTCGGGACCGGACTTCGGGCGGGAGGCCGTGGACACCCTGCTGAAGCTGATGGAGGACCACCGCGAGGACGTGGTGGTCGTCGCGGCCGGCTACTCCGGGGAGATGCAGTCCTTCCTGAGCAGCAACCCCGGGCTGGCGTCCCGCTTCTCGCGGACCGTGGAGTTCGAGAACTACGCGGTGCCCGAGCTGGTGGCCATCATGGAGAGCATGTGTGCCCGGCACCAGTACGAGTTCGGCGAGGGCACCAGCGCCGCGCTCACCCTGCACTTCGACCGCATGCCCAAGGACGCCACGTTCGGCAACGGCCGTGCCGCACGCCAGGTCTTCGAGGAGATGGTCGACCGGCAGGCCGTACGGCTGTCCACCCAGCCCGACGTGAGCGAACGGGACCTCAGTCTGCTTCTCCCTGAGGACGTCGGGATTCAGGTCCCGGCGGGCCCGCAGGGAAACGCCGACGAGCCGGACCGCGGTGACGCCCTGTCCCGGCTCGGCGACATGGTGGGACTGGCGGCCGTGAAGCGTGACGTCACCGACCTGGTCAACCTGCTGTCGACCGCCAAGCGGCGCGAGGCCGCCGGGCTGCCGACTCCCCGGGTCAGCCACCATCTGGTCTTCACCGGCCCGCCCGGCACCGGCAAGACCACCGTCGCCCGCCTCTACGGCGAACTGCTCGTCTCGCTCGGAGTGCTGCCGCAGGGCCAACTCGTCGAGGTGGCGCGGGCCGACCTCGTGGGCCGGTACGTGGGCCACACCGCGCAGTTGACCCGTGAGGTCTTCGAACGGGCCCGCGGAGGCGTGCTGTTCGTCGACGAGGCCTACACCCTCACACCGTCGGGCGGCTCCTCCGGCTCCGACTTCGGCCAGGAGGCCGTGGACACCCTGCTGAAGCTGATGGAGGACCACCGCGACGAGGTGGTCGTCATCGTGGCCGGCTACACCCGGGAGATGGAGTCCTTCCTGGCCTCCAACCCGGGTCTGTCGTCGCGGTTCTCGCGGCGCGTCGAGTTCGCCGACTACACCTCGGACGAGCTCGTCACCATCGTCCGGATGCACGCGGACGTGTCGGGCTACGAGTGCGGGCCCGGGGTCGGCGGGCTGCTGCGCGAGTACTTCGACTCCCTGCCGCGCGACCGCTTCTTCGGCAACGGGCGGCTGGCGCGGCAGGTGCTGGAGTCGATGATGACCCGGCAGGCCGGCCGGGTCAGCGCCATGGCCGCACCCGGCCTGGACGACCTGCGGCTCCTGCTGCCCGACGACGTGCCGGGAGTGCGGACGCCGTCCCCGGAGCGCTGAGGGGACGGTCCGCTCACGGCCGACGGCTGGCCGTAGGATGCGGATCATGTCTCGGCGCCCTCCTCCGGCTCATCTCCCGCGTACGGCACGGATGTTGACCGTGTCCCTGTGCCTCGGCACCCTGCTGCCGCTGGTCGGCGGATTCCAGGCGTCCGCCGACGACACGCCTGTACGGCTGCCCGTGATGCCCGCGCGACTGGACGCGGACGCCGCCTGCACCAGCACCTCCAGCCAGCGGGCCACGACCGTGCCCTGGGAGCAGCGGAGCCTCCAACTGACGCGCACCTGGCCGTTCTCGGACGGTTCCGGGGTGACGGTGGCGGTGGTGGACACCGGGGTGTCCACCACGGCGCCCGCCCTGTCCGGCCGGGTCGGCGCGGTCGGGGCTGCGGGCCAGGACTGTGTGGGGCACGGGAGTTTCGTCGCGGGGCTCGTCGCGGCGGCCACGGTCGACGGAGTGCGGTTCGCGGGGGTCGCCCAGCGGGCGAGGATCCTCGGGGTGCGCGGCACGGACGAACGGGGTGCGGCGACGGCGCAGAGCGTCGCGTCGGGGATCAAGGCGGCGACGGCGGCCGGCGCCGACGTGATCACTGTCTCGCCGGCTCTGGTGCAGGGGTCGGAAGGGCTGACGAAGGCCGTCGAAGCGGCCCTCGCGAAGGACGTGCTGGTGGTGGCGGCCGCGGTGCCCGATCCTCCGACGAAGTCCTCGGCCCAGGACGAGGAGCCGACCGCGCGGGAGTACTGGCCCGCCGCACAGTCCGGTGTGCTGTCGGTGCTGGACGTGGACGCGCAGGGGCAGCGTCCGGACGACGCCCTGCTGCCGCGCGTCGCCGACCTGGCGGCGCCCGGTGACGGAGTCGTCGGGATCGGGGCGCGTGGCAGCGGCCACTTCATCGGCTCGGGAGCCTCGTTCGCCGCCGCCTACGTGGCCGGGGCGGCGGCGCTGGTGCGTTCCGCCCACCCGGACCTCACCGCCGCGGAGACCGCCGCCCGCCTCACGGCGAGCGCCTACCCCGACGACGTACCCCGGCTCGACCCGTTCGCGGCCGTGACGGAGGTGGCCCCGGAGTCGGCCGCCAGGGCTGAGGCCCCCGCGCCGGGCGCCGCGGTGCGGCTGCCCGAGGACGAGGCCGCCCTGCCGGTCCGCCGGGCCGTCCTGTTCGCGGCGGCGGGCGCGGCGCTGATCCTCCTGGTCACCTGGGCCGCCCTGACCCTCCCTCGGGCCCGCACCCGCAACTGGCGGCCGGCGGGAGCCCCGGCCGCCGACGACTCGGGCGGCGCCGGGAGTTGAGGACTTAGCCGAACCGAACCGAGCCGAGCCCAGCCGAACCTAGCCGGACCGAACCGAACCCGGCGAAGTGGCCTTCACCCCTACTTCAGGAGCCGCCCTCCTCCCCTGACGGGACCGCCTCCCCCGCCAGCGCCGTCTGGATCAGGGTCGCCTTGCGGCGGGCGACGTACTGCGCGCGGCCGGCCGGCAGGTTGCGTGGCTTGATGTTGCCGAAGACGTAGCCCTCCGAGGGCGGGCAGGACAGCAGCACGCCCGGGGTGTTGACCTCGTCGAGGCGGCGCAGCAGCTGGTCGTTGAGGCCGCGGCCGGCGCCGGTGGCGGAGCGGACCGCGATGACGTGCAGGCCCAGTTCGTGCCCCAGGGCCAGGTGGTCGAAGAGCGGGGCGAAGGGGTGGTCGAAGTTGTTGCTGCCGACCACCATGTCGTAGTCGTCGACCAGCACGAACAGCCTGGGCCCCTGCCACCAGTCGGCGAGGCGCATCCGGGCGGGGGTGATGTCCGGCCCCGGGAGGCGGGTCTTGAGCGCACGGGCCGAGCCGCCGACGAGTTCCTTGAGGGCGTCGACGGAGACGGCGTGCCCGAGCTGGTACTCCGGCGGGACGGCGTCCACGAGTTCGCGCCGGTAGTCGACGACCAGGATCCGCGCCTCTGTCGGGGCGTAGCGGGCGGTGACCGCCTGCGCGGCGAGCCGCAGCAGGTTGGTCTTGCCGCTCTCGGTGTCGCCGACCGCGATCAGGTGCGGGGTACGGCTGAAGTCGTGCCAGACCGTGGAGAGTTTCTCCTCGTCCTGGCCCAGTGGCAGCCGCAGCCCGTCGCCCAGTTCGGGGGCGGGCAGCGCCGAGGCCGGCAGCCGGTGCGGCAGCATCCGGACGGCGGGCGCGGGCTCGCCCGTCCAGTGTTCGGCGATCCTCTCCACCAGGGCGGTGACGCCGTCGCCGAGGTCCTCGGTGGTGGTGACGCCGTCGAGACGGGGCAGGGCGGTCAGGAAGTGC
Organism: Streptomyces sp. NPDC088747; assembly: GCF_044751025.1. Lineage (NCBI taxonomy): Bacteria > Bacillati > Actinomycetota > Actinomycetes > Kitasatosporales > Streptomycetaceae > Streptomyces > Streptomyces sp. NPDC088747. Next base: position 67,535 of record NZ_JBIVKZ010000004.1, on the reverse strand, counting down.
AGTTTGCCCTCGACCGTGAGTCCGCGTCCCGGGAGCCGGGGCACGACGGCGGCCTTGCGCACGTCCACCACGGAGTCCATGGGGTCACCGAGCCGCAGTTCCAGCCGGGTCGCGCTCTGGTCGCGGACCTGCGCGCTCAGTTCCACCCAGCGGGTGGTGGTGACGACCAGGTGGATGCCGTAGTTGAGACCGCCGGTGGCGAGCTGGTTGAACGTGGGCAGCAGATGGTCGAAGTTCTGCTTGACCTGTGCCCAGCCGTCCACGACGAGGAAGACGTCGCCGTGTGTCTCGTCGGCGAACTCCCCGGCCGCGCGCCGGCGCCGGTAGGTGGCCATGGAGTCGATCCCGTGGTCGAGGAAGAACTGCTCGCGGTGGTTGAGCACCGCGGTGACCTCGGCCACCGTACGGCTGATCCGCTCGCTGTCGAGCCGGGAGGCGACTCCGCCGACGTGCGGGAGCCCGGTGAGCGAGGAGAGGGTGCCGCCGCCGAAGTCGAGGCAGTAGAACTGCACTTCGGCCGGGGTGTGGGTGAGGGCCAGGGAGGCGAGCAGGGCGCGCAGCACGGTGGACTTGCCGCTCTGCGAGCCGCCGGTGATCGCGACATGCCCGCCGCCCGCGGCCAGGTCCAGCACCAGTGGTTCGCGTCGCTGGTCGAAGGGCTTGTCGACCAGGCCGACGGGGACCCGGAGCCGTCCGGTGCCGGGCCAGCGGGTGGCGCTCAGGCCACGGTCGGCGGTGGGCTCAAGGCCCGGGAGCAGACCGTCCAGAGTGGGCGGTACGTCGAGCGGCGGCAGCCAGACCTGGTGTGCGGCGGGCCCGGAGTCGCGCAGCCGGTCGACGGCCACGGCCAGCAGGCTCTCGGCGGACTCCGTCTCCTCCTCCGGTTCGGGAGCGGGGGCGGTGGAGGCCCGCGGGACCACCCAGCCGGCCGTCCAGGGCACGACCTGGCTGGCGACCCGCGCCTGGACGGCGGCTCCGCGGCGGTGCCGGTAGGGCCCTGAGACGTAGGCGGCGCGGAAGCGGGTCAGCGCCTCCACCCCGCTCTTGAGGTAGCCGGCGCCGGGCTGCGAGGGCAGTTGGTAGGCGTCGGGGACGCCGAGCACCCCGCGGCTCTCCATGGCCGAGAAGGTACGCAGGCCGACCCGGTACGACAGGTGGCTCTCCAACTGGTGCATGCGCCCCTCGTCAAGGCGCTGGGAGGCGAGCAGCAGGTGCACGCCCAGCGACCGGCCGAGGCGGCCGATCATCACGAAGAGGTCCATGAACTCCCGGTGTGCGGCCAGGAGTTCGCTGAACTCGTCGACGACGACGAAGAGGCTGGGCAGCGGGGCCAGCGGGGTGCCGGAGGCGCGGGCCTTCTCGTACTCCAGGGCGGAGGTGTAGTTGCCCGCCGCCCGCAGCAGTTCCTGGCGTCGCATGAGTTCGCCGTGCAGGGCGTCCTGCATGCGTTCCACGAGGGCGACCTCGTCCGCGAGGTTGGTGATGACGGCGGAGGTGTGCGGGAGTTCGTCCAGGCCGAGGAAGGTCGCGCCGCCCTTGAAGTCGACGAGGATGAAGTTCAGCGTCTCGGAGGAGTTGGTGAGGGCCAGTCCGAGGACGAGGGTGCGCAGCAGTTCGCTCTTGCCGGAGCCGGTGGCGCCGATGAGCATGCCGTGCGGGCCCATGCCGCCCTGGGCGGACTCCTTGATGTCGAGTTCCACGGGTGTGCCGTCGGCGCCGACCGCCACGGGGACCCGTAGCCGGGCGGCCCCCACATGGCGCTTCCAGAGGGTGTCGGGGGTGTGCCGGTAGAGGTCGGGGATGCCGAGCAGGGTGGTCAACTGCACGTCGGCGCTGAGGGGTTCGGCGATGTCGGCGGCCAGGCTCATCCGGTACGGGGCGAGCAGCCGGGCCAGTGCCTCCGCCGCGACGGGCCCGACCTGGTCGGGGCGGCCCAGGAGGGTGGTCTGTTCCTTGCGGCTGCGGTCGGTGCGCACCAGGCGGACCGCAGCCGGGGTCACGTCCAGGCGCAGGGTGGTGCGGCCGGGGCGCCAGGCGAAGCCTCCGGAGAGGTCGAGCACGACGGTGTTGCGGAAGCCGGGGCCGTCCAGGCGGTGGCCGGCGGGCACGGTGACGCCGTCGACCACGATCACGGTGTAGGGCTCGTCCCGGCCCGGCACCGCGTCGGGGTCGAAGACCGGGCGTTCGGTGAACTCGGCGCCGAGCAGGTCCTCCAGGTCGTTGAAGGTGCCGGCCACCATGCGGGCCGCGCCGGCGCCGTCCTGCTCCTGCGGATGCAGGTTGTGCGGCAGCCACTTGACCCATTCCCAGTCCGCCCTCCGCTCGTCCGAGACGCACAGCGCGATCCACAGCTCCTCCGGCGGATGGAACACGGCGAGCTGGCACAGCGCCGCGCGGATCATGGCCCGGGTGGCGGCCTCGTCACCGCGGGTCAACACCCGGGACCAGGAACGGAGATAGAGCGCGATGGGCTGGCCGGGGACGGTGCTGTAGGCGCGGATGAAACGCCGCAGGGCGTGCGCGCTGAGTGGTTCCAGGTCCTCGACGGGCTTGGTGGACAGCGGATTGAGCCGCATGGCGAACTGCTGCTCGCCGACGGCTATCCGGACCTCGCCGAAGTCCTCGTCCTTGACCCGTCGTTCCCACAGCCGGGTGGTGCGGACCATCGTGCGCAGGGTCCGGGGGTTCGGATGGCGCCAGGCGAGGGCCAGTTGCTGTTCGACGACGGCCCGGTGCACCTGGCGTCTGATCTGGGTGAGATAGCGCAGATAGTCCCGGCGCTCACCACGCAGCCGCTGCTTGCGCTCTCCGGCCTTGCGCATGACCTGGCCGACCATCATGGCCGCGGAGGCCATGACCATCATGCCCAGCGCGATGTAGGTGAAGGAGCTGTTGCCTCCGCCCGGCCTGATGAAGATCAGCATCATGGACACGGACATCATGGCCATCGGCAGGTACGTCCACACCGCGGAGCTGTCCGGCACGGTCTCCGGCAGCGTCGGCGGTTCCTGGAGGCTCAGTTCGCCCTCGGGCATGTCGGGGCCGCGGCGACGGGCCGGCCTGCGGAAGAGAACCACGCTCAACGCAACTGCTCCTTAGGGGGACCGGGGTTCCGTGCCCTGCAACGGGGCGCTGATCCACCGGCGTTGTGACACGCCGTCGGTTGGGGCCCATAATTCTGTTCGACTGACGATCAGTAGTCTGCATGGCGACGACACGTACGTCCAAGCAGGCACTGACCGAGCAGGCACTGACCGAACTCCCGTCGGCACCCCGTCAGTTCGGTGACCGATCTCCGGCCCCACCCGGCCCGACTCATGGAGACGTGAGACCCACGATGACCGACAGCTCCGTTGCGGGCCTGTGCCGCCTCACCGTCCGAGCTCCGGCCAGGACCATCGACCTGGCCGTGCCCTCCGACGTGCCCGTGGCCGATCTGCTGCCCACCGTCCTGCACTACGCGGGCGAGGAGGTCGAGGAGAACGGTCTGGAGCACGACGGGTGGGTGCTGCAACGCCTCGGCGGGGCCGCGCTCGACGACGAGAGCACCCTGGCCGCGGTGGACCTCAAGGACGGCGAGGTCCTTTACCTGCGTCCGCACACCGAGTCCCTGCCGGAGGTACGGCTCGACGACCTGGTGGACGGCATGGCCACGGTGACCCGGGACCGGCTGCACAGCTGGGACGCCGCGGCCGGCCGCCGGCTGCTGCTCGGCATGGCCGTGGCCGTCCTGGTGCTGGGCCTGGCGGTACTGGCGTGGCCCGGCGGCCCGGCCGGACCGCGGATCGTCACCGCGGGTGTCGCGGGGCTGCTGCTGCTCGCCGGGGCCGCCTCCGCGAGCCGCGCGGTGGGCGACGCGGCGGCCGCCGCCGCGCTCGGCTTCATGGCCGGACCGTTCCTGGCCCTGGCGGGCTGGCTCCAGCCGGGCGGCGAGATCGCCGGCCCCCAGGCCAACCAGGTGCTGGGCGCCCGGCTGCTGGCCGCCGCGGCCGCCTGCGCGGGCGGCGTGGTGCTCGCCCTCGCCCTGACCGCCGTACGCGCGCCGCTGTTCGTGGCCTCCGCGCTGGTGGCGCTCGCCGGGGTGCTGGCGGGCGTCCTGATGACCCTGTTCGACCTGAGCGTGGACGGTGCGGCGGCGGCCGTCGCCTCACTGGCCGTGCTGCTGGGCGGCTTCGTGCCCGCTCTGTCCTTCCGGCTGGCCGGGATGCGCATGCCGGCCCTGCCGACCAACCCGCAGCAGCTCCAGGAGGGCATCGAGCCCTACAACGGCGCGGACGTGACGACCCGTACGGAGCTGGCGAGCGGCTGGATGACCGGCCTGTACGCCGCCTCGGGCATCCTGTGCGCGGGCTGCCTGGTGCCGCTGACCCGCAACCCGGTGCTCCCGGAGGTGCTGACCGCCGTGGTGCTCGCCCTGCTCCTGCTGGTGCACGGCCGGGGCATGGTCAACGTGTGGCAGCGGCTGGCGCTGGTCCTGCCCGGCGCCTGGGGCGTGACACTGCTGGTGTACGCCCTGGCGTCCGACACCGCCGCGGCCGACCGCCCGCTGGTGGTGGGCGGGCTGCTGGCTTCGGCCACCGTGCTGGCCATCGCCTCCTGGACGGTCCCGGGCCGCCGGATGCTGCCCTACTGGGGCAGGGCCGCGGAGTTGGTGCAGTCGCTGCTGGCGATCGCCCTGCTGCCCCTGACGCTGTGGGTGCTCGGTGTCTTCGCCGCGCTGCGCGCCATCAACGGCTGACGCGGGCGACAGGAACGACGTGAAGGACCACTTCGACGCGATCGGCCCCGTGCTGCGGGGGCCGGTGCGGACCGGCTGACCGGAAGGACCGCGGTTCATGCAATCCAAGCGCGACCAGGTGCAGGCGCACGCCTTCGTCATGGGCCGCCTCACCTCGGGCATGCTGCTCGCCGACCCGGACGCCCCCGAGAGCCCGCTGGGGCGCACCACGCGCGGGGCGGGCATCGGCGTGGTGATCGCGGTGCTGATCGCCGCGGGCGCGGTGGTGTTCGGGCTGATCTCGCCGGGCGGCAACGACTCGTGGCGCAGCGGGGAGAGTTTGATCGTCAACCGGGACACCGGAGCCCGCTACCTCTTCCTCGACGGACGGCTGCGCCCGGTGCGCAACTACTCCTCCGCGCTGCTCATCGGCGGTGCGGACCTGGAGACCACGGACGTCGGGACGGCCTCACTGCGCGACACCCCGGTGGGCGCCGCGGTCGGAATCCCGGGAGCGCCGGACGGAGTGCCCTCCTCGGGCGACCTGGAGTCGGACACGTGGGCGGTCTGTTCGGCGACGGCCACGGTGCGGGACGACACCGGCAGCGGTACGACGGCGACGCGCGCGGTGACCGCGGTGGCGGCGGGTGTGCCCCTGGAGACGGAGGCGCTGGGGGCCGACGAGGCAGTGCTGGTGGCCGGCCCGGACAAGAAGAAGTACCTGGTGTGGCAGGGCAGCCGGCTGCCGCTGGACACCGAGTCCGGGGCGCTGCTGTCGCTGGGCTACAGCTCGGTGACGCCCCGTCCGGTGTCGGCCGCGTTCCTGGACGCGTTCGTACCCGGTCCGGCCCTGGCGCCGCCGTCGGTGAAGGGCCTGGGCGCGAAGGGTCCCTCGCTGGGCGGCACGCCGACCAGGCTCGGCCAGGTCTTCCAGGTGACGGTGCCGGGCGGTACGGCGACGGGCTCGGGTGAGTCGGCCGACACCCAGTACTTCCTGCTGCGCGATTCCGGTCTGGTCCCGGTGACCTCGACCGCCGTGGCGCTGCTGCTGGGCGATCCCGCCGTACGGTCGAAGGCGTACGACGGTGACTCGCCGAAGGCGCTGCCCATCGGGGCGGACCTGCTCAAGGACAACCAGGCGCCGGGTACCACCGGCCGTGACCCGTCGGTGGCGGGACTGCCGGACAGCCCGCCGCGGGCTGTCCGGGTGCCCGACGGACGGGCGGCCTGCGCGCGGGTGCAGTCCGGTGACGACGGTGTCCGGATCAGTTCGGTGCTGGTGCCGGCCGGTGCGCTCGGGCCGGTCGCCCAGCGCAGCGGCGACGCGGTGATCGAAGCCTGTCTGCCGGTGGACGCGGTGGTGGTCCGGCCCGGTCACGGTGTGCTGGCCCGGGCGCTCGGCGCGGGCGGCGGGACGGTCGGCGCCACCACCTACTTCGTGGCCGACGACGGGGTGAAGTACCGGGTCGGCTCGAAGGAGGCGCTCACGGCGCTCGGGTGGACGGAGTCCGACGTACGGGGGCTGCCGTCCCCGCTGCTGGCGATGTTGCCGACCGGCCCGGACCTCAGCCCGCAGGCGGCGACCGGTCTGGTGCCGGTGTCGACGGCGCGGAGCTGCCCGGAGGGCTCACCCGAGGACCAGGCCGGGCCCGGTGGCCGCATCGGGACATCCGGCACGGTGGACGACAAGTTGCCGCCACGTAAAGAAAGTTGACGATTCGCCAATCTCGCGGCGCATTGATCGCGCCGCGTTGCACCCTACTCTCCGGCGTGCTTACGCTCGCCGGCGCCGCAGTTGTATCAGCACCCCCCTCAGCATCACGATCGAAAGGGCGGAACCATGGCAGGGACCGGTCAGCAGTCAAACGAGCAGGCGACCCGAAACGGGATCCAGGCCCTGGAGAGCGCCTTCAGCGGCATCCTGAAGTCCCGGCAGGACGTGGACAACACCCGCGCCGGGCTGTCGTCGGGCTACCAGGGCAGCGACGGCGGCCAGTTCGGCGGTCTCCTCAAGCAGTGGGACGAGCAGTGCGACAGCATCCTGCGCAGCCTTGAGGACATGGTCGACAAGCTGAACCAGAGCCTCACCCAGCACGGCAGGACACAGGGCTCCTCGAACGAGGCGATCAACGCGGCCTACAACCAGTCGCAGGCCGCGTACGACCAACTCATCGGCTGAGCAAGCCGCTTCCGGAGTCCGGACCCCACCACGCAGTCCCCACCCCACAGTCCTCCCGAGCAGGAGACCTCATGCCCGACAACCTGACCGACGGTTACATCTACGTCGACTACAACCACATGAACAACGCCGCCGACGACATGGTCCACCAGACCAAGGCGATAGCGAACACGCTGGCGTCGCTGGAGGCGGAGCTGAACGAGCTCGTCAAGTCCTGGTACGGCGAGGACGCCGACATGTACCGCCAGAAGCAGGCGGCATGGGGCCAGGCGGTCAAGAACATGGAGAACCTGCTGACCTCGCACTCCTCGCTGCTGACGGACATCTCCGACAACTACCGCTACAGCGAGAACTCGCTCTCCCAGATGTGGTCCGAGGTGCGCATCGGCCGCTGACGGCGGCCCGGCGCGGTACACGAACCTCCCGGTGAACCGGGCAGACGGCCCCCGGGGCACCGCCCGTCCGGTTCCCGTACCACCCCGCGCCCACTCCCCCGGCCCCTCCCCGAGCCTCCCTGCCCCCTCGCCGACCGAGCACCCACGAGGACCACGCCATGGCGGACCTGACCCATCTGAACGGACAGAAACTCAAGCAGTTCCGTGAGCACGACCTGGCGGCGTTCATCACCGAGTTGAAGAACATCGTGAAGGACGATCCGAACGGGATCCTCGCACTGCACAGCATTGTCAGGGGCACGATCCCCGCGCAGTACATCGGTGAGAACCCGGTGCTCGGCATCGGCCTGATGACGAGCGACGACACGGTGTACGGCAAGACGCTGGTGGACGCCGCGCTCAAGTCGGCGAAGTCGATCGACAACGTCCTGGGCGACCAGGGTTTCCTCTTCGGCGACATCGACGACAGCCTGGAGACCACCATCACCACGCTGCTGAACACCCAGGGCGCCTCCCTGGAGAACATCAGCGGGGAGAGTTTCCTGGACGTCTGGTCCGGGGTCGACGAGGACCTCGAAGGCTCGTCGGAGAGCGACGAGGACTGAGCCCCGGCCCGAACACCGCCCGCACCTTCCCCGTGTCCGTCCACCTCCACGCAGCGGAGTCCCGTCATGCCAGTCACCTCCGATCCCGGCGACTACTGGGGTCAGGCGGTCACCCTCTACACCGGGTACAACGTGCCCAGCCGCAAGAAGCTGTTCGACACCCTCAAGAGCAGCGAGGGCGTACCGCTGATGCGGCTGGGATTCGAGGTCCTGGCGTCCACCGAACTGACCGCGAACAACTTCACCGCCCTGGTGGGCTGGCACACCCAGCACGGTGAGGACTACGACCTGGCGTTCGTCGAGGCGGGCGGCAACGGTGTGCACGACGGCGGCACCCTGTACCAGGCGACCATCGTCTTCATCGGCATACCCACCACCGACGGCACGGGACGGCTCCTCGAAGCGGGCGAGCTCTGGAGTGCGGGCAAGTTCACCGGCGTCCTGGGCAACGAGTGGGACCTGAGCCTGCTCCAGCAGTACCAGAGCGGGGCGAAGGCGGCGATCAACGCGCTGCGCGCCGACCACACCACCCGGGGCTTCGAGTTCAGCGGCCTGAGCGTCCAGGACACCGAGGCCGTCGACGCCGACTCCTTCGGGCGCACCGCGCAGGCCTACGACCGGACGCTGAAGTTCTTCGAGGACCACGCGGCGACCCTGAAGCAGTGGGAGACGTCCCTCGGCGAGGAGAACGCCGCCTGGCGCGGCCAGGCGGCGGGCCTCTTCTGGCAGTTGGTCCACCAGCTCCACAAGAACTACGACAGCTACGTCGAGCAGCTCACCGCTGAGGGCGCCGCGACCGCCGCGGCCATGCTCAACAACCACGTGCCGAGGTCGAAGCTCAGCCGGGCGCTGGCGACCGCCCAGACGGCCCTCATGACGGAGGCCAAGGCGCTCAGCGACGCCTGGGACACCTGGGCCACCAACGGCCGGCACGATCCTCACCGGATCCTGATGGAGGTCCTCCAGGAGGTCTCCGTCTGGGTGCTGGAGAACCAGATCAAACACACCCGGGTGACGAGCAACGGGGCGGCGAAGGACTACAACACCGACGCCGGGTTCATCCAGCACCATCCCACGTACGGCAATCTCCGGGACATGGCCACCTGGGTCAAGATCGGCGACGAGGCCGTGACCCGGTGGAACAAGCACGTGGAGGACGTCCTCGTCGCGGCGGCCAAGGTCTCGCTCACCACGCTCAAGACGGCGTGGAGCGACGTGTCGGACGCCTTCAGCGAGATCCGCACCAAGGACACCTCGTCGCTGACGGAGTCGTACGAGGACGACCGGCGCCAGATCGCCGAGGACGAGGCCAACCGGCAGCGTGAGGAGTACAACAACGCGCTGAACAACCTCGGCAACAACCTCACCAACCTGGGCGACGGGCTCGGCGACGGGCTGAACAACCTCGGCGAGAACCTCGGCAACGGGCTGAACGACCTGGGCGACGGACTCGGCGACAACTTCAGCAGTCTCGGGGACGGACTCGGGGACAGCCTCACCAACCTCGGGGACGGGCTCGGCGACAGCTTCAGCAACCTCGGGGACGGACTCGGCGACGGCCTCAGCAACCTGGGGAACGGGCTCGGTGACGGTCTGGGGGACGGGGTCACCGACCCGGCGGGCATCGGCACCAACCTGGGAGCCGGTCTCGGCAACCTGCTGGGCGGGACCAACGACGGCAACGACAAGACGAAGGGGTCCACGCTCACCAACCCCGACGGCAGCACCACCACGCTCAACCCGGACGGCACCCTCACCACCCGCTACCCGGACGGCACCACCCAGCTCCTCGACCCGGAGACGGGGATCGTCACCACGACGTCCCCCGACGGGAAAGTCACCACCGGTGATCTGACCGTCCCCGGCGGGCACGTCAACCCCGACGGCAGCACCACGACGCTCAACCCCGACGGAACCCTCACCACCAAGTTCCCCGACGGTACGACCACCACCATCGACCCGGAGACCGGGCAGCTCACCACCCGCGACCCCGACGGCACGGTCACCACGGGGAACATCGGCAGCGGTCTCGGCGACTCCCTGGGCGACCTCGACCTCGCCGACCCCTCCTTCACACCGACGACGAGCAGCAGCGGCCTGGACCTGGACGGTCTGCTGTCGAACTTTTCCACCGGCGGCGGTCTCGGTGACGGTCTCGCGACGAGCGGCGGGTCCTCCCTCCTCGATGGCGACTCCGGCTACGCCGACTACGACGACGCCAGTTCGGCGGAACTGCTGTCCGGCGGTGCGGTGCGCGCGCCTGGGAGCGGCGATCTGTCGGCCGCCGCGTCCGGAACCTCCGGGGACTCGGGTTCGGCTGCCGGCGGGACCGGCAGCCCGCTGTTCCCGGGCATGGGCGGCATGGGCGGAATGGGAGGCATGGGTTCGGGCGGCGGCGGTGGCGGCAACGGCAACAACGGCGAACGCGTCCGCAACGTGCTGACCGACGCGGGACCCGCGGCGTCCGGCCGGGGACGGTCACGGCCCCGCAGGGCCGCGGACGAGGACGAGGACGCGGTGGTGACCACCCGGGGCAGGACCGCGACGACCGGCGCCGCGGCCGGACTCGTCCCGGCGGGCGGAGGCGCCGGCCAGAACGGCCGGTCCACCGAGAGCGGCGACCGGGCCCGCGTCAGCTGGACGGAGGAGGACGAGGACGTGTGGGGAACCGACGAGGGCGGCGCGCCCGCCGTGATCGGCCGATGAGCGCGTCGCGGGAGGCGCACTCGCGGGGGCCGGGATCTCGGGGATCCCGGAAAACAGGATCACTGGAGACGGGATCGCAGGGGACGGGATCGCAGGGGGCGGGATCTCGGAGAACAGGTTCGCGGGAAACGGGAAGGGCGGCACGGGCATGAGCGACATGAAGGAGACCATCGAGCAGCGGCTCGCCCGTGCCATGGCGGACCTGGAGACCACCACGGCGGCGGTCGCGGAGGCGGAGGCGGAACTGAGCCACGCCAGCTGCACGATCCGGTCCCAGGACCGGTCGGTCGAGGTGACCGTCAGCGCGCGGGGCGATCTGACCGACGTGCGTTTCCTGGAGGGCAAGTACCGCACCATGCCCGCCGGACAGCTCGCCGCCAGTGTGCTGGAGGCCTCGCAGGAGGCGCGGGCGGTCATGGCCCGCCGCGTCATGGAGACCTTCGAACCCTTCACCCGGCCCCACGACTCCGTGCCCGAACTGCCGGGCATGAACGTCGACTGGAACAAGATCTTCGGCCCGGGGGTCCTCGACGGCCCCTCGGGCGGGGACAGCCGCGCCTCGTCGCGCCCTCTGCTCGACGAGATCCACGAGGACCAGGAGGACTGATCAGCCATGAGCGAAGGAAACGCGTACTACGCCGAGCCCGACCGGCTGGTGGCCGGTGTGCGCCAGATCGACCAGATCAGCACGCTCGCCCACGAGATGCTCCGCGACTTCACCATGGGCCTGAACAGCACCGTCGGCTGGCCCGGCCACGACGACAGCTTCGCCAAGGAGGTGATCCCGCAGGAGAAGCGCGAACGCACGACGGCCGTGGACACCGGTACCTCGCTGGTCGAGGCGGTCACCGGGGTCGCCGACGGCACCCTGGCCAACCTGGACAACATCCGCACGACCCAGAGCGGGGTGCTCGACTCGATCAACTCGGCCCGCCGCGGAAAGCACTGACACTCCGATGAGCATCATCGTCTCGCCCCAACTCAACAACCTGCTCTTCGTGCTCATCGGCGAGAAGATGCTGCAAGCGGACGAGGACCTGGCGTACCGGAGCCACCAGCCCTACCGGCGGCTCGGCAAGAACGTCCGGGAACTGTCCGACCTGATCGAACAGTCGGTCTTCGGCGTGGGCCAGGCGCTGCCCCCGCAGGTGGGCAGGCAGTACGTCCGGGCCATGCGCCTGTTCGTGGACAACGGCGGGACGAACTACCTGCGTGAGTTCGCAAAGCAGTTGGACGACGTGAGCGACGGCCGGGTCAAGATCTCCATGGACATCATGGAGGCCAAGTGGTCGATCATCGCCGAACTGGTGCGTCTGCTCATCGAGTTGGCCATCATCGCGGCGCTGTCGTTCTTCACCGGCGGCGCCTCGACCAGCCAGACCGCGACCGCCAAGGCCCGCAGCCGGGTGACGATCCTCGCCACCCTGGATCAACTGCTCAAGCGGACACACCTGTTGCCGAGCCTGTCGGAGGCGTTCGACGAGGCGTTCCAGACCTTCGTGGTCCGGCTGGCCATGATGACCCTGGCCCCGCCCGGACGCAGGCCCGACAGCTTCGACTGGAGGCAGATCGTCGAGGACGGTTTCTTCGGCGCCGTGACCGGCATGCTCCACGGCGCCTTCGACTCCCTGACGAAGAACCTCGGCAAGGGCTTCCGCAACAGCCTGGACGGGCCCAACGGGAGCCAGTTCGGGAAGAACAACACCAAGAACATCACGGACGACATCACCTCCAAGATCGACAATCCGCCGCCGACACGGTCGGTCGGCGACCGGTTCGTCCGGGGTACCGGCAGCGGCGCCAACGAGTTCCTGGTGGCGGGCGGTTCGGAGGCCGTGGCCGAGATCGTCGTCAACGGCGTCCTGCACGGCAAGTGGGAGGGCAGCGCGGAGACGTTCATCGGCGCGGGCGTCAGCTCCGTGGTCGGGGCCGCACTGTTCGCGGCGGCCGCGAAGTTCGGGGGCGCGTTCGGGTCCGGGTTCGACTTCAGCAGTGTCAACGTCCTGCCCGTCACGGGCGACGACGACGCCGCGACCGGCAAGCAGAACTCCGGGCGGGGAGAGAGCGACGAGGACGACGCCCGGGAGTCAGTGCCGACGACGTCCTCCGTCGGGCCTTCCCGGAAGGGATCGACGGACCTCTCGGACCCGGCCACCGGTCGTCGCGACCTGGGCACCGACGTCGACGCAGACGCCGACGCCGACCAGGGCGTGCGCACGGATGGGCTCGGCGACCTGGGCGTACTCGGCGGCATCGGTGGGAGCGGCGCCGGGGCCGGTACGGTCCCCACCTCGTCCTCCAACACCGCGCCCCCGGCGTCCGGCAGCGGTACACCGCAGACCGGCGGTGGCGGCCGGCCCGCACCGGCGACCGGCGCCCCTCAGCGGGGCGACGACTCCGACGCCGTACTGGAGGATCCGGCGGCTTCCGGTACGGACGAGGGCGCGGACGAGACCGTGCCGTCGGAAGAACCGACCGGCCAGGAACTCGGCTCCGAATCCGGTTCTGGCTCCGGCTCCGGTTCTGGCTCCGACTCCGGCCAACAGGGCGCGGACACGCGGGAGTCCGTCTCCCCGGGGCCGGACGGGGAGACCTCCGCGGGGAGCGACGGAGCGATACCGACCGTCAGTACGGCCGGTGCCCCGACCCACCTCGCCCCGGCTGCCGGTGCACCCAGCGGCACCGGCTCGGCGCAGGGACAGGGGCCGCAACAGACGAACCCGGCGGGCGGCACGAGTTCGCCGCAGCGCGCGAGCAAGGGCACGCCGGACACGGCCGACACCGGGTCGGGGGCCGGGTCCACACCCGAGTCGTCCGACGACTCGACCGCCAAGGCGGCGGACCGGCCCGCGACGACGTCCACGGCCACGACCTCGTCCCTGCCGAAGAACGGCGGAGCCGACGCGGACGGCGGTACGGACGGCGATACGGACAGCCGCGCGGACGGCGGTACGAATCCCCACACCGGCCTTGGCGCGGAACCCGGCCGGGACACCGAGGCCGGGCCCGTCACCGCTCCGCCGACCACCGGTACGGCGGGCTCGGACGCGACGCGTTCGACCGCGCCCCCGTCGGCGTCGGCGTCGGCGTCGGAACCCTCCCGGACCACGCCGAACCCGGCTTCACCCGGCGTTGGCAGACGCCGCTCCGCTACGGACGGCGACCCCGGCGACGACTCCGTCCCCACGCCCGTGCGCACCCGGTCCGAAACGGCCGCGTCCTCCGAGGAACCGCCTGCCGCCGACACGGTCGACACCTCCTCCACCAAGGGGAGTTCACCGACCAGGGCCATGGACGCCACGGACCCGGACGCCACGGACCCGGACGCCGTGGACCCGGACGCCGTGGCATCCCCGACGCCGGTCGCGACCTCGTCCGCACCCTCGACGTCCGCGCCGGACAAGCCGACGGCAACGCGTTCCGTACTCGCCGAACCCGCTCCGGCGCCCCCCGTACCGGCCAAGTCCTCCGCGCAGAAGCCCGGTTGGGACGACGCCCGGTCCGCCGTACCGGCCGTCACCCGCAGCCACACCTGGACGGACCCGGTCTCCACGCCCACGACGGCCGATGGCCTGCCCACCCGTTACACCGTGGACTCCTCCTTCGACGTCCGCCGCTTCACCCATGACGGTGAGGCGGTCGTGGACCTCACCGTCGAGGTCGCCCTCACCGGCGACGGTGCGATGACCGACGCCGAACGCCTGGCTCTGTGGGACCGGATGGCGGACGGGGTGCGGCAGACGTTCAACGATCCGGGTCACCGCCTTGCCACCGGAGAGCGTCTGCACGTCACCGTCGTGCCAGCGGTCTCGGGCCACCAGCCGCATCTGACCGTGGAGTTGGCCGGATCCGGCTCCGGAGCGCGCACCTCGCACCACACGTGGCGCTCCGACGCCACCGCCCAGGACCTCGCCCACGAGATCGGCCACCAGCTCGGTCTGCGCGACGAGAGCCGGGACGCCACCGCGCCGCAGCGCCCTCGGATCGACGGCAGCCTGATGGGCACCTACCAGCGCCCCATCGCCGAGGACGTCTCGCAGGACATCTCCGAGGAGCAGCGGGGCAGTTACTCGCAGGGCGGTCTGCGGCCCCGCCATCTCTCCCTGCTCGGCGCCCTCGTCGGCGGCCCCGAGGACCCCGTCGGGTCGATGCCCCGGGGCACCCGGTCCGAGGGCGCCGACCCGCTCGCGCCGGTCGCCCCGTCGCCGTACGTCCAGAGCTACGGCAGCCGACGTGACGGCAACGTGGGGCTGGTGCAGGTGGAACCGCTGCCGCCGAGGATCGTGGAGGGACTGCACCAGCATGTCCTGAACCTGCTGGGCATTCCGGCGGAGGCACAGGCGACGCACCCCGTGCGCGAGCAGTTGCGCCGTGAACTCGGCGGTGAGCAACTGGTGCTCAACCTGCCGTATCTGCTCAGCAGCATGGGGCACCGTGTCACCGTGGACGTCGGCGGCCGGCGGCGGACCGTCGACGTACGGCTGTCCCTGCACGATCCGGTTCCCTCGCCCCGCCAGGGGACGCGTGACCCCTCGGACCCTGACGTCCGCGTCGAACGGCGCGGGGTCGGCACCCAGGAGTCGGGCGACACGGAGTCCTCGGGAAACGTCCGGACGCTGTCGGTGCCCTGGTCGGCGTCGCTGCCGATCCCCGCAGCGGGACCGGTGCGCGCGGTGGACTTCGGCCCTTCGCTGGCCCTGACGCACAATCAGCTGTCGCTGTCGACATCGGTCACCCAGACCGTGCAGACGACGACGGCCCAGCGCAGCAACGAGCCGTCACACGCCTTCAGTTACGGATCGAGCTGGCAGGCGCGGGTCGACACCCCCCGTATGGCGCCGACGGACAACTGGGGTACCACGTCCGAACTCGGGCCGGTCACCGTCTGGTTCCCGGAGCACCTGGCCGCGGAGCGGCCGGCCGACGAGGCGCTGGCGGAACCCGCCGGGCTGGACGAACTGCCCCTGTGGGGCGTGGACACCGTCAAGGAGCCGCACCAGCTCCTCGAAATGGTGCACGGCGCCTTCCACGACGATCTCGCCAACCTCTCCGACTCGTCCGCGGAGGCGCTGGAGGCGTTCCTCTCCGAGCCGGTGCTGCGCGGCACGCTGCCCATGCAGCGGTCCGGCGGCATCTTCTCGCCGGTGCTGCTGGACTCGCGCGGGCGCGCCATCGGCATGCTGAAGGTGACCACGGAGGTCACCCCGGGCACCCCCACGCACCAGAGCCAGGACACCAAGATCAACCTGGAGAGTCACCTCGTCAACACCGTCAAGGTGGACGGGCAGGCGAAGGTCACCAACAGCGTGGGCATCGACCTCGGCGTGGGACCGGCCTTCACCGGCAGCCACGCCGCGAAACATCCCGACGCCTCCGGCAAGGTCGCCGGCTCCTTCATGGGCAAGGGCGGAGTGCGCTGGCAGACCAGTGACACCCTCAACAACGGGGGCAGCGCGTCCGTTCTGCACGCCCTGCGCAGCAACCGCAGCCACTTGCTCACGCCCGCGGAAGTGCGGCACACCGTCACTCTCGTGCGCCCCGGCGGCGGGGAGAGCACGCGGGACTTCGGGCCCTGGGACAAGGGCATGCAGCTGCGCCTGCTGGCCAAGCCCGATGCCGCTGGGAAGGTTCCGGAGGGTGACGAACTCCGTTCGCTGCCGCCCGAGTTGGAGCATCTCCAGAGCATCGGGATCACCGCGGCCCCGCTGGCGATGGACGGTCCGCAGCAGCTCTACGCCCACGCCGAGGGCTGGTTGCGCGCCAACGGGTTCCTGCCCGCGTCCACGACCACCACGAGCCGCAACACGGTGCTGCCCGACGAGGCTCTGGTACAGGCCCAGTTGAACAACCTGCGCCGGTTCGAGCAGGCCCGCTCGGACGTCGGGCTGCGGGGCGCCGCGGACGCGATGGTCGACGGCGGTCACGCCCTGTGGATGGACAAGCCCACCCCGACCGGGACCCGTCGTATCCGGCTGAACCTGGGCGCCACCCGTGACACGACGCCGCAGCCGGTTCCCGCGGCCCCCGGCCCGGCACCGGCCGCGGGCCCGCCGCCCGCACAGCACGTGCGCACGCTGCCCGCCGTCCAGCACATCGGCCTGACCTCCTTCGGCATGAGCGGCACGGAGCAGCAGTCCTCCGGCTACGGCTGGACGGCCGGTTTCGGCGGCGGCGTCAGCGGCCCCGTAAACCCCTCCACCGGCGGCTCGGGCACCCTCGGCGGGGCGGCCGACTACACGTACGGCAGTCAGATCTCCCACACCGGCACCATCGGCGCGGGGCTCAACCACGACCAGCTCTTCATCGGTTCGAACCAGGGCAGCGAGGTCTTCGACATCCCGGCGCGGTTCACTCTCGACCTGTACGACGGGCCGGGCGCCGAGCCCGCCGTCCGCTTCGCCGAGCACACCGCCGCCACGTCGTACGTCGCACCGGGTGAGACCCCGGCCCCGCCCGGTCCCCCGCCGAGCGCCGTCACCGGCAGCGTCAGGATCGCCGTACCGCATCACCGGACGCTCGCGGCCGCCCCGGCACCCGCTCCGCGCCCGCAGGACGCACAGATCCGCGAGGTGACCGAGGACGACCGGACGGCGCTGGCCACGACCGGGCCCGACGGCCGCCCGCTGAAGGGGGTCGTCAAGCTGCCCGACGACGCGGTCCTGGACGTGTTCCGCGGCTCGGGCGACCTCCAGGAGGCGATACGGCAGATAGCGGCGGGCACCTATCCCGGACATCCTCAGCCCGGCTGGGCGGCCGGCCTGGGCACCGCGGTCAGCGGGATGAGCCCGGACGTGCTGAAGTCCGCGGCGTCACTGGTGGCGGCTTCCGCGGCGGGCCAGAGTGCCGGCGACCCGACCACGCTCGCCGCCGAGGTACGGCAGGCGGCGCTCTCCCCGGCGAACCTCACGGCGCGCGGGCACCAGATCTTCAAGGGCAGCTATGTGGTCGAGGGAGTCACCCTGCCCGGTCTCGGCGCCGACCAGGAGTACTCCCTGGAGATCAGCGGCGTACTGCGCAACCCCCGTCTGATGCACAGCGCCCAGCAGTATCTGGAGACCGGTGTCTCCTCCTCCGACACCGCCTCCCAGCAGAAGTCCGTCGCCGGTTCCCATCAGGGCGGGGTGGCCGTGACGGGTACCAGGACTCCCGCGGTGGCCAAGAGCGCGGATCCCGCCACCGCGCCGCCGAAACGACCGGACACCTTCGGGCCGTCCGCGAAGTACACCTACACCGCGAAGTCGGAGGACTCGGCGACCCTCTCCACCACGACCGGGGTCAACCGAACCGGCACCGAGGCGCGGGACGAACACCGCGTCGGCGCCGACGCGTTGATCCTGATCACCGTGCGCGGTGGCACGCGCAACGTGGTCGGCAACACCCTCGGCCTGGGCAGCGGAGAACCGGTGACCATCGCCGTGGAGCTGCCGCAGGCCGTGCAGTTCCTGATGACGGACGGGCAACTGGCCCGGCACCAGGAGTGGTTCACCGACGTCGAGGGCCTTCCCCACCCGCAGCAGGCGCCGGACGACCTCCCGCTGCCCGGCCGCTTCGCCCGTACGGGAGAGCCGGGACTGGCCGGCGTGCTGTCCGTCACCCAGCTCGGCGCCCCGCGGAATGCCCCGGACACCGAGCCCGCGACCACGACGCTCCCCTCCGACACCACCACCGGTCCTGGCGACCCCGCACCCGCGGAGTCCGCCGAGGACCTGGCGCCGCCGCAGCCGGTGGAGCGCAGGAACCGGCTGTACGACGAGCTGATCGCGCTGGTCGAGGCGGAGGCCCCCGGTGTCACCCAGCCGGGGCACGCCTCCTACCTTCCCGGCGTGGCGTCCAGGATCGCCGACTACACCTCGCCCACCGGTCTGCGCGCCCTGCCCGGCCGCGGTCCGCGGGGGGTGCAGCGCTTCCACTTCCGGTATCTCGCGAAGGGCGGCGCCCGGCTGGTCGAGGTCACCCTGTCAGCGAACCCGCGCGCGGACGCCGAGGAACGGCGGACCATCCGGGGGCGGAACGCCGGGGCGGGCAGCGGACTGGAGCAGTATCACGCGCACCAGCCGGCGGGAGTCGCCACCGCGACGACGGAGACCGCCCAGCACGGTCTCACCTTCAACCCCACCACGCGGTACCCGCAGCCGGGGAACGACACCCGCACCGACCGCAGCGGCCCGGTGCTGACCGCCGCCACCAACCGCGGCCACGGCACGAAGTCCGCCACCACCGCCGAGGACCGGTTCTGGCTGCGCACCGACAGCGTCGCCGACTTCGATCTGGAGTACGACTATCGGGCCGCCGTCCGTTCCGAGCTGGTCGCGGACTGGCCGCCGAACGTGCTGGGCGGCATGGTGCAGGGCTGGTTCCTGCCGTCGGCCGGCGAGACGGACGCGGAATCCGGGGTCACTGGCTGGATCAGCCGTACGCTCGGCGGCCGGCCCGGCCGCTCGGCCGTCGTACCGGCCCGGGTGACGCTCAGGTTCACCGGCAGCGAGGCCGCCGAGGGCCAGGAGGTGGACCCGCCGCTGCCGCCCGAGGTCTCGGAGACCCCGCCCGTCCTGAAGGGCAACCGGTACGTCCCGACCGGGCCGGCCCCCGTCTTCGACTTCAACGCCTGGCCGGAGCTGACCACCGCGCTGAACACCGTCGCGCCCGGTCAGAACCGCGGCTGGCGGTCTCTGCAGACGTCCACGTCCGCCGAGAGCACCGCTGTCCGGATCGGCGAGCTGATCCAGGCGGGCGAGATCAGCCTGGACCACTCGCGAACCGCGGCCGGGCTGACGGACAGCATGCCGGGCGCCTATCCGTTCGAGTCGGCGCCCGGCACCCCGCCCTCCCTGTCCGTCACGCTGCACAACCCGCGCCGGGTCACCGAGGCGTCCGACGTGACCCTTGACCGGCTCTCCGTCAGCAACAACGTGGGCGGCTCCTCGTCCAACGGCGGGACGACGGGCGGGATCAGCTTCCAGGGCATCTACAGCCACGATGCCGAGACCCAGGCGGCCGGCGGTGCCACGATCCCGGTCCTGGCACGGCAGCCCCAGACGATGGGCAGCACGGCAGGCGCGTCCGGCGGGCGCCGCGAATGGCTGAAGACGGGGGTGACGACGGCCCCCAAGGACGGTTCGCACGGCACGCGTACCTACGAGGCTCTGGTCGACACCCACCTGACCGTCCGGGGGCCGGAGGGAACCCGGCACGTCACCGGCACCGCCACCGTGCGCGTCGCGGAACGGGACGTCCTCGGACACGGCATCACCCCGCCCCGTACCCATCCGCAGGTGTACGACCTGGCGTCCATGGTGCGCGCCGGCGCCGACCGTTCGGTGTCGACCGCCGGGGCCGCCGCGGACCTGAGGGACTGGCGTACGCACCCGCTGGACGCGCTGCCCGATCTGCTGGCGGCCCAGATCGACCCCGCCGACCCTGAGGCCCAGTTGTGGCTGGCGGTCGGCACCGATCCGGCGACCGGGGACGGCACTCCCGCCCGCCCCGATCCGCAGGAGCTGGGCCGGGCGCTGTTCGCCGCGTCGCAGACCGCGGCGACGGCGGGGAAGCCGGTGGAGCTCGCCGTACGGTACGAGGACGGCACGGTCCACTTCTGGAACTTCGACCCCGCCGGACAGCCGTCCGGGCTCGACCCGGACGCGAATGCCGCGTGGCAGCGGTTCCACACGGAGGCGTCGGACCTCGCCAGGGCGGCGCAGGAGGAACAGGACAACCGCCAAAGGGAGTTCGAGCTCCGGGAGGCGTTGGACCAGCAGGCCGTCGTCCTCGCCGCCGCCCTGCGCGAGGTCGATCTCGCCCTCGCGGAGTCGCGGCCGCCCGTGTCCGGTCAGGACGACACCGGGGCCGCCGGACCGTCCACAGCACCCCGGATGCGGCTGGACCGCACCCCCCGCTTCATCGTCCCCTCCCAATTCGACGTACGCCGCTTCCAGCACGAAGGCGACACCGTCACCGACCTCACCGTCACCATCGGCTTTCGCGGCGGCGACAGCTCCGCCGCCCTGGCCAAACTCGCCCAGGGAGTCGAGGAGTACTACAACGCGCCGGGCCACCGACTGCCCAACGGCGACCTCCTCCACATCACCGTGCAGCTCGCCGCACCGGTCGACACTCCCCATCTGACCGTCGAACTCGCCGACTCCACCCGGCCCATGGACCAGCGAACCTGGCACCACGACGCCAACCCCATCGACTACGCGCACGAGTTCGGCCACCAGTTGGGCCTCCGGGACGAATACCAGGACGACACCGTCCCCCACCGCCCCGACATCGAGGGCAGCCTCCTCGGCAACTACCACAAGCCATCACCGGACGCACTCCCCCAAGGGCACCTGCGCGAACGCCACTTGCAACTGCTGGCAGCGGTCATCGGCGACACCCCCGCCGCGCAGACCGGGAGCACGAACTGGCAACAGGCACGCGAGGCCAGCGCTCCGACGACCCGCTCCCACACATGGGTCGACCCCGTCTCCGAACCCCTCGGCCCAGAGAGCGACGACACCGCCCAGCGGGAGAACGACGCAGTGGCGGCCCGCATGTGGCAGATGCCGGCCGGTCGCCGGCAGAACGACTCCGACTCCGACGAGGGGGACTCGGACGACTCCGACTGGAGCGCACCGTCTCCGACACCGGCAGGTCCGTCCACGGCACCGCGCTTCACCTGGACCCAGCCTTCCGCGGCCGCTCCGCCGCCCGTGCGGACGCCACCCTCGCCCGAGCCCGCGCAGGTAGGCGAGGCGGAGCAGAGCGAACCGTTCGACGCCTCGTCCCTGGTGGCCTACGTCCTGCCGGACAGCCTTCCAGAGGGACCGTTCGACGCGAGGACACTGTGGTCGAAGGCGCCCGCACTGGAGTCCTTCGCGGTGGCCACCTCGTCCGCACGGGGACTGACGGTGCCCCTGAAGTACCCGGACGACCGCGCGACCGACGAGTGGGACAGTCCGTGGGACGGCAACGACGCCTTCAACGCCGTGATGGCACCAGCCGGCGAGTACCTCGCCCTCGTCGTCGAGCGCGCCGAGCGCACAGCGGCGGACCCCGACGCGACCAGGGAGGAAAAGGCCGCCGCGGAGCACTTGTTGAGGACCAACAGGCTGCTGGAGGACGACGGCTGGCGCCCCGAGTACCGCAGTGAGTTCCTGCGGACGCAGCTGATGCTCGGAGAGAGCGGGCTGCTCGACGACCTGCCCCGCGAGTTGGTCATCAACCCCGACTGGTCACGGCAGCACGGCATGCCGGACCCCGAGGACTCCCCCTGGGCCCTCGTCGACCCCGCCGACCCGACCGGACCGGTGGGCGGTTCGCTGCGCGGTACCGACGGGGTGTCCGCCAGGTTCCACACCTGGCTGAACGGGATCGGCGGGGACAGCGGCTGGCTGGCGGGCTGGGCCGACGAACAGGCCGGCGGGTCGATCAACACCGAGTCCCAGCGGTTCAAGGTGATGATCAGCCACTTCCGTCCGCCGAAGTCCGACGACGGGTACCACACCGCCAGCCTGAACAGCGCTCTCCAGCACGACACTTGGCGACCGGACGGCAGCGAGATCCCGGTCACGCGATTCGACCCGCGGTACCTGGACCACACGACGTACATCCGCAGCATGGTCGCCCAGCACGTCTTCACCTACGAGGTGCTGACCCGGGTGAAGATGCCGAACGTCGACGCCGAACAGGGGATCGTCCAGCTGATCCGCCTGGAGAAGCGCAGCCTGCTGGAGGAGCAGAACGGCGGAGCCATGGCCTTGGGCGACGAGGTCCGGATGAGACGGGGTCCCGCGGAGTCGTACAGCCTTCTGACGCCGTACAAGGACCCCTCGGACGAGAGCAGCCACACGCTCGGCCCCTTCTGGGTGACGTCCCAAAAGGTGCCGCTGCACCGTGTGTTCGGCACCTATCTCCAGAGCCGGGCCGACACTCAGCCGGACCGCTCGCTCCTCCTGGGCGAGGGCGAGAACGAGTTCCTGGCTCTGGGCGAAGGCGCGCCCATCATCTACCACGGCACCGACACCCCGCCGCAACTGCCGCCGACCACCACTCCCGGAACCGTCACCGCCCAGGCACCACGGCCCGGACAGCGATCAGGTCCGGCGACGGCCGGGCAGTCACACCCACAGGAACCCGCGACCTCTAAAGCGGAGGCGGACGCGGACGCGAAGGCCGAGCCGCACGCGGACGCGAAGGCTGAGGCGGACGTGGAGGTGGAAGCGAAGGCTGAGGCGGAAGCGGTGAGCGAGGAGCAGGCCGCTGCCCGCGCCCGTCTGCGTGCTGCGGAGGCGGTCCTCGAAACGGCCGGCCTGCGTGCCGACGAACTCCAGCAGAGGATGGCTGCCAGCACAGATGTACGCGAAAAGGCCGCGCTCCAGGCGGAGTTGGACAGGCATGCCATCGTCCTCTCCGACGCCCTGCACGAGGTCGACCTCGCCCTCGCCGAAACACGGCCCGTATCGGGTCAGGACGACACCGGCGCCGTGCCGTCCCCGGCACCCCGGATGCACCTGGACCGAACCCCTCGCTTCGAGGTCCCCTCCCGCTTCGACGTACGCCGCTTCCAGCACGAAGGCGACACCGTCACCGACCTCACCGTCACCATCGGCTTTCGTGGCGGCGACAGTTCCGCGGCCCAGGTCAAACTCGCCCAGGGAGTGGAGGAGTACTACAACGCGCCGGGCCACCGACTGCCCAACGGCGACCTCCTCCACATCACCGTCGAACCCGCCCCACACGGAGCCAAACCCCACCTGCCGGTCGACCTCAGCGACCATTCCCGGCCGATGGACCAGCGAACCTGGCACCACGACGCCAACCCCATCGACTACGCCCACGAACTCGGCCACCAACTAGGCCTCCGCGACGAATACCAGGACGACACCGTCCCCCACCGCCCCGACATCAAGGGCAGCCTCCTCGGCAACTACCACGAACCCTCACCCGACCAACTCCCCCAAGGCCACCTCCGCGAACGCCACTTGCAACTGCTCGCCACTCTCATCGGCGACACCCCCGCCACCGATGGCAACACCAACTGGGAGGAGGCGCGCGGCATGACCACTCCCACCCCTCGCGGTCACACCTGGGTCGACCCCGTCTCCAAGCCACCCGTCCCGCAGTACACCGCCGCGGTGGCACCCCGCGTTCACCTCAGTGACGCCGATGTCCCGGCGGGACCCTTCACCGCCGGGACTCTGTGGACGAACGCCCCCGAACTGCCCCCCTTCGGACTGATCAGTTCGGGCGGCGGACGCGCCTTCCCTCTCGCCTATCAGGAGTCCAGCCCGGAGGACTCGTGGACCGACCCCGAGCAGGGGCACCGCGAGTACAACGAAATGTCGGAACGCACCGAGGAGTACCTGGACAAGATCGCGCAGCGCGCCGAGGAGACGCGGGTGTCGTCCACGGCGTCCGACGCGGAGAAGGCTGCCGCCGACCGCTGGCTGGAGACGAACTCCACCCTGAAGAACGACGGTTGGCGCCCCGAGTACCGCAGTGAGTTCCTGCGGACGCAGATGCTGCTCGGGGAGAGCGGGCTGCTCGACCAGCTTCCGCCCGAACTTGTCGTCAACCCGAACTGGGCGAGAGCCCTCGGTGTGCCGGACCCCGAGGACACGCCATGGGCCCTGGTCGACCCCGCCGCCCCGACCGGCCCGGTGGGCGGTTCACTGCGTGGCACCAACGGGGTGTCCGCCCTGTTCTACCAGTGGCTCGACGGCGAGAACGGCAGCAGTACAGACCTGGGCAACTGGGCGTACGCCCAGGCCAGCGGCTCGACCACCCAACCGTCCAAGCGTTTCAAAACGCTGGTCAGCCACTTCCGACCGCCGACGAGCGAGAACGGGTACTACCTCCTCGACGCTCCCGACCCCAACCACTGGTGGCCCGCCGGCGCCAGCGACCCTTACCCGGTGACCGTGTTCGCGCAATGGAACGTGCGGAACGCCGCCGCTCAGCACGCCTTCACCTACGAGGTGCTGAAGCGGGTGAAGATGCCGAACGTCGACGCGCAACGGGGGGTCGTCCAGCTGATCCGCCTGGAGAAGCGGAGCGTGCTGGAGGAGCAGAACGGCGGCACGCTCACCATGGGGCAGTCAGTGGAGATGTCGCGGGGCCCAGCGGAGTCGTACAGCCTCCTGACGCCCTACAAGGATCCCACGGACGACAAGAACCACACGCTCGGCCCCTTCTGGGTGACGTCCCAAGAGGTGCCCCTGCACCGGGTGTTCGGCACCTTCCTCCAGAGCCGACCCGACACCCAGCCGGACCACTCGCTCTTCCTCGGCGAAGGCGAGAACGAGTTCCTGGCCCTGGGCGAAGGCGCGCCCATCACCTACCACGGCACCAACACCCCGCCCCACCTGCCGGTCACCACTCCGGGAACCGTCGCCGCCCAAGCACCCCGGCCCGGACAGCGAACCGTTCCGGCGACGACCGAGCAGTCGCATCCGCGGGAGACCGGCGACACGACGGGCGCCGAGGTGTTGAGCGAGCAGGAGGTCGCGGCCAGTGCGCGTCTGCGTACGGCGGAAGTGGCGCTGGAGGCCGCCGGCCTTCGTGCCGACGAACTCCAGCAGAGGATGGCTGCCAGCACAGATGTACGCGAAAAGGCCGCGCTCCAGGCGGAGTTGGACAGGCATGCCATCGTCCTCTCCGAGACTCTGAACGAGGTCGACCTAGCCCTCGCCGAAACACGGCCCGTATCGGGTCAGGACGACACCGGCGCCGTGCCGTCCCCGGCACCCCGGATGCGCCTGGACCGAACCCCTCGCTTCGTCGTCCCCTCCCGCTTCGACGTACGCCGCTTCCAGCACGAAGGCGACACCGTCACCGACCTCACCGTCACCATCGCCTATCGCGGCGGCGACAGCACCACCGTCCACGACAGACTCGCCCAGGGAGTCGAGGAGTACTACAACAACCCGGGCCACCGGCTGCCCAACGGCGACCTCCTCCACATCACCGTGCAGCTCGCCGCACCGGGCGACGCTCCCCATCTGACCGTCGAACTCAGCGACCGTTCCCGGCCGATGGACCAGCGAACCTGGCACCACGACGCCAACCCCATCGACTACGCCCACGAACTCGGCCACCAACTCGGCCTCCGCGACGAATACCAGGACGACACCGTCCCCCACCGCCCCGACATCGAAGGCAGCCTCCTCGGCAACTACCACGAACCCTCACCCGACCAACTCCCCCAAGGACACCTCCGCGAACGCCACTTGCAACTCCTGGCAGCGGTCATCGGCGACACCCCAACCACCGACGGGAACACCAACTGGGAGGAGGCGCGCGGCACGACCACCCCCACCCCTCGCAGCCACACCTGGGTCGACCCCGTCTCCCGGCCTTCGGCACCACAGCACACCGACACGGTGGCCGCCCGCGTTCACTCGAGCGACGCCGATGTCCCGGCGGGCCCCTTCACCGCCGGGACTCTCTGGGCGAACGCCCCCGAACTACCCGCCTTCGGACTGATCAGTTCGGCCGGCGGACGCGCCTTCCCGCTCGCCTATCAGGAGTCCAGCCCGGAGGACACGTGGACCGACCCCGAGCAGGGGCACCGCGAGTACAACGACATGTCGGAGCGGGCAGAGCAGTACCTGAACAAGATCACGCAGCGCGCCGAGGAGACGCGGGTGTCGACCACGGCATCCGCCGCGGAGAAGACTGCCGCCACCCGGTTGCTGGATACGAACTCCGCGTTGGCGGGCACCGGGTGGCAGCCCGAGTACCGCAGTGAGTTCCTGCGGTTGCAGATGATGCTCGGGGAGAGCGGGCTGTTCGATGCCCTGCCCCGCGAACTCGTGGTCAACCCGAACTGGGAGCGGGACCGCGGTGTGCCGAACCCCGAGGACACGCCATGGGCGCTGGTCGACCCCGCCGACCCGACCGGCGAGGTGGGCGGTTCGCTGCGCGGCGCCGACGGGGTGTCCGCCCGGTTCCACCAGTGGCTCGACAGCGTGGACGGCAGCAGTGTGGATCTGGGTAACTGGGCGTACGACCAGGCCGGCGGCTCCGTCAACGAGGCGTCCAAGCGTTTCAAGACGCTGGTCAGCCACTTCCGACCGCCGACGGCCGAGAACGGCTACTTCCTGCTCAACGGGCCCCAGGCCAAACACTCTTGGTCCCCTGGCGACGGGAACAGTTACCCGGTTGTTCTGTTCGCGCCCTGGAACGTGCGGAACGCCGCCGCCCAGCATGTCTTCACCTACGAGGTGCTGAAGCGGGTGAAGATGCCGAACGTCGACGCACAGCGGGGGGTCGTACAGCTGATCCGCCTGGAGAGGCGGGATCTGCTGGAGGACCAGAACGGCGGCACGCTCACCATGGGTCAGTCAGTGGAGATGTCGCGGGGTCCCGCGGAGTCGTACAGCCTCCTGACGCCCTACAAGGACCCAACGGACGACACGAACCACACGCTCGGCCCCTTCTGGGTGACGTCCCAAGAAGTGCCCCTGCACCACGTGTTCGGCACCTTCCTCCAGAGCCGACCCGACTCGGTTCCCGAGCGGTCACTCTTCCTCGGCGAGGGCGAGAACGAGTTCCTCGCCCTGGGCGAAGGCGCGCCCATCACCTACCACGGCACCAACACCCCGCCCCAACTGCCGCCGGCCAGCACTCCCGGAACCGTCGCCCCCCAGGCACCCCGGCCCGGACAGCGAACCGTCCCGGCGACAACCGGACAGTCGCACCCTCAGGAGACCGCCGCGACAACGGCCCCCGAGGCGCGGAGCGAGGCGGAGATCGCAGCCGAGACTCGTCTACGCGCGGCGGAAGCGGCCCTGGAGGCTGCCGGCCTACGTGCCGACGAACTCCAGCAGCGGATCGACGCCACCCCCGACACACAGGAAAAGGCAGCACTGTGGCGGGAGTTGGAGGGGCACACCGCAGTCCTCTCCGACGCCCTCCATGAGGTCGATCTCGCTCTCGCGGAGTCGCGGCCGCCCGTGTCCGGTCAGGACGGCACCGGGGCCGCTGGGCCGTCCACAGCACCCCGGATGCGGCTGGACCGAACCCCTCGCTTCGTCGTCCCCTCCCGCTTTGACGTACGCCGCTTCCAGCACGAGGGCGGCACCGTCACCGACCTCACCGTCACCATCGGCTTTCGCGGCGGCGACAGCTCCGCCGCCCTGGTCAAACTCGCCCAAGGAGTCGAGGAGTACTACAACGCGCCGGGCCACCGACTGCCCAACGGCGACCTCCTCCACATCACGGTCGAACCCGCACCACCCGGCAGCACACCCCACCTGACCGTCGACCTCACCGACTCCACCCTGCCCATGGACCAGCGCACCTGGCACCACGACGCCAACCCCATCGACTACGCCCACGAACTCGGCCACCAACTAGGCCTCCGCGACGAATACCAGGACGACACCGTCCCTCACCGCCCCGACATCGAAGGCAGCCTCCTCGGCAACTACCACGAACCCTCACCCGACCAACTCCCCCAAGGGCACCTCCGCGAACGCCATTTGCAACTGCTGGCAGCGGTCATCGGCGACACCCCCGCCACCGACGGGAACACCAACTGGGAGGAGGCGCGCGGCACGACCACCCCCACCCCTCGCAGTCACACCTGGGTCGACCCTGTCTCCGAACCCCTCGGTCCGGGAGACACCGTCCTACGGGAGAACGACACGGTGGCGGCCCGCATGTGGCAGATGCCGCCCGGTCTCCAGCAGAACGACTCCGACGACGAGTCCACCGGCGCTGACTCGGACGCGTCCACCTGGAGCGCGCCGTCCCCCACCCCGGCCGCGACCACGTCGATCCACGCGGCGGCGTTCCCGCCGCCCGCCGTCGCACCGCCACCGACCTACGCGGTACCGGCACCTACCCAGCCCGACGCTCAGCAGAGCCCGCCTCCGGCGACACCGGCCACGCTCTCGCCCGATGCCCTGCCGGACGGTCCCTTCAGCGCCGCGACGCTCTGGTCGAACGCCCCGGAGCTGCCGGACTTCGGCGTGATCACCTTGGGGGACGGCAGGACGTTCCCGATGGTCTATCCGGAGGGCCGGGCGATCCCGGACTGGGCAGACCCCTACGAGGGTGTGAACGCCTACGACAACGACCTGGTGACGACGGCCGAGTACCTGGCGCTCATAGTCGAGCGCGCCGAGAGCACCGTCGCCGACGCCAGCGCCTCAGGGACCGAGAAGGAGGCCGCGGAGCGTCTGCTGAAGACGAACTCCCTGCTTGCGGCCGACGGGTGGCTCCCGGAGTACCGCACCGAGTTCCTCCGGATGCAGATGCTCCTCGGGGAGAGCCACCTGCTGGACGGGCTGCCCGCCCGGCTGGAGCCGGACAGCGGTCTCGGCGGCTCGTGGGCTCTGACCGATCCGACCGACACCGCCGCGCCGACGGACCGTCCGGTAGGCGGATCCCTGCGCGGTGAGAACGGCGTTTCCTCCCGGTTCCACTCCTGGCTGAACGAGAACGGCGGGGACAGCGACTGGCTGGCCGGGTGGTCGTTCGGTCAGTCCGGCGGTTCCATCAACCCGAGTTCGCAGTACTTCAAGGTGATGGTCAGCCACTTCCGTCCTCCACGGGCGGACGATGGATACCACATGTCCCGCCTCGACGCCCACAGCACCCTCGTCCGCGCGGACCTGTGGCAGGACGAGAAGAGCAACGAGTTCCCGGTAACGGCGTTCTCCCCCGCGTACGTCCGCAGCATGGCGGCTCAACACGCTTTCACCTACGAGATGTTGCAGCGGGTGAAGATCCCGAATGTCGACGCGGAGCGGGGGGTCGTCCAGCTGATCCGGCTGGAGGAGCGGAGCCTGCTCGCGCAGTACAACGAGGCCATGCCTCCGGTGGGCGGCCCGGTGCACATGAAGCGGGGCCCGGCGGAGTCGTACAGCCTGTTGGAGCCGTACAAGGACCCCACGGACGAGAGCAGCCACACGCTCGGCCCCTTCTGGGTGACGTCCCAAGAAGTGCCGCTGCACCACGTGTTCGGCACCTACCTGCAGAGCCGGGCCGTACCCCGCGGAGAGCCCTGGTCGGAGCACACGCTCTTCCTGCGCGAGGACGAGAACGAGTTCCTCGCCCTGGGCGAGGGCGCCCCCATCATCTACCACGGCACGAACACGCCGCCCGTCCTGCCCGTCACTCCCTCCACATCCTCATCCACCCCCGCCTCCCAGGGCGTCTCGCCCCGGGCGCCCCTGCCCGGCCAGGGGTCCGGGAGGCAGCGGCGGGCGTCCGCTCCTGCCCACGGCACCCCGGGCCCGTCGGTCGGTCCGGCCGGCCTCGACGAGAGGATCCGCGCCGCGGAACGGCGCAGTCGCGCGGCCGACGCGGAGGCCGCCCACATCGCGCGCAACCACCCCGCCCAACGGCAGGACCTACGCCCGGACGAGGTCCGCGCCCGTGAGGCCCGGCGGACGCTCGAACAGCTACGGAGAGCAAGGAACTCGCTCGGCACGGAGCCGACGGGGGACGAGACCCAGCGGAACGAGAGCCAGCGGAACGAGAGCCACGAGAGCGGAACCCAGGAGAACGGGACCGAGGAGTACGAGGACCAGGGGAACGAGACACAGGAGAACGATCTCGCCAAGGCCGCCCGGACTCGCAGGTACGCGGCCGAGAAGGCCCTGGAGGAGGCGGGCCGACGCGCGGACGAACTGCGGGAGTTGCTCGACTCCGCGCGCGAACGGCAGCGCGCCGCGGCACGCGCGCAGCGGGCCGCCGCCGAACGCCTCGCCGGGCTCGCGGCCGACGTGAACGACCTGCGGGGCGCCGCGTCGGTCGAGATACCGACGGGATCATTCGCGCGTACGCCGGACCAGTGGCCGGCTCCTGGCGCCCGGCCCAACCCGCCAAGAGGCCTTGTCGCCGGTCCTGTTGGGGCCGGGGGCAGCACTGTGCCGCTGTCCCCCGGGAACGGAGGCGACACCCCGCTGTCCCCCGCGGTCGGGCACGGCACCGTTCCGCTGTCCCCCGAAGAGTCGCTCTCCACGGCGTTGTTGCTGGGGGTGAGCCCGAATTCAACCCTCGCCCAGGACGGCGGGGGCCGTGACGCCCTCAACCTCTGGCTGTCCGACCGCGTCTCGGCCCTCGAAGCGGACGGTACGCCCGTCCCCGGCCTGCCCACCGGTGCGGACACGGCCGACCTGGACGAGTTGCGCGTACTGGGCGTCAGCCTCGGACCGGGCGAGTTGGCGGAGGCAAGCCTTCTGGGCGGCCGAATCGCCGTGTCCGCCGCACAGTTGGACGTCGGGCAGCGGATCCAACTGCTGGTCAACCGGTCGGTGCCCGGCTCCTATCCTGAGACACTGGCCGCCCTGGCAGCGGCGGCCTCCGGCCGGAACGTCGTGATCGTCGACCAGGACGGCATCGAGCACAGTCACGGAACGGGAACGGGAACCGGAACAGGAACAGGAACCGGTGAGCCGATCCGCGTCATCTTCGACGGCGTGCGCTATTCGACGCCCCCTCAACTTGTGCGGGAGACCTGAGACATGGCCCGCACGACTCCCTCGCACACCACGGGAACCTCTGGAACCCGCCCCCACAGCCGCTTCGCCAGGAGGACGTCTTGAGCACCGCACCGCACAACGCCGGGTCCGCACAGGGTTCCGAGGGCGAGGGAGTCACGGCGGCTGCCTCCGCGCCGGACGAGGCCGCTGAGCCGACCGCGTCGGCGGCCGGGGCGTCGGCCAGGTCATCGGCCGCCGCGGCTTCCGTTCCCGGCGCTGACCCGGACGGTGAACCGTCGGCCAGACCTGTCGGCGGAACAGTCCCGAAAGCCGAGTCGGAAGCGGAGCTGGAACCGGAGTCGGAGGGATCGGAGGAGGCGGCAGGAGCAGCGGCGGCCGTGCCGGGATCGGAACCGGCCCCTGAGGCTGGGGCCGCCGGTGCCGCTCCCGAGTCCGAGGCCGCCGCCGAGCCGGACACCGAGTCGGCGACGACGGCGGCGTCCTCGGACCCGGCCGCCTCGCAGGCCGAGGGCGCGGACGGCGCCGCCGCCGCGGGCGCCACCCCTCAGGGCGAGGCCGAGGCGGCCACCGTCACCGCCGGGGACGGTTCCGACGCGGACACCGCACGCGCGGGGCAGCCCGGCCGGCCGCCGCGCACCATCCTGGCGGCCGCCGCGATAGCGGGCGCGCTGCTGGTGTCGGTCCCGTTCCTGATCAACATGCGCAACGACAACAGCGGCGGCATCCGGGTCGGCGGTTCCGGTGACGCCGCGGACACTGTCCTGACGGACCCCTTCGAGGACACCCCGGGCGCCTTCGAGTCGGCCGCCCCCGTGGCGGGCACGCGCAAGACCGGCTCCCCCGAGGCGAACGCGCCGCGTGGCAGGCAGGAGGACTCGACGAAGTCCGACAAGTCCGGAGGGTCGTCCGGCTCCGGCGGGGGCGGCTCGACGAAGCAGAACTCCAAGCCGGGCAAGTCCTCCTCGAACAGCGGCAGCGGCAGCGGTACGACGGGCGGCACCTCGTCGAACTCGTCCTCCACGTCCTCGTCCGATTCGTCCTCGTCGTCATCCTCGACCTCGTCCTCCGGCGGTGGCACGTCGAATTCCGGCACCTCCACCACCAAGCCGACCACGCCTGTGGTGGCCGGTGTCCTGGTCTACAGCCATGACAGTGGCCGGTGCGTCGACATCGTGGGCGACAAGGGCAAGGACGGGTCCCCGTTGGAGATCTACGACTGCAAGGGGAAGAACTGGCAGAAGTGGGACTTCCGGTCCGACGGGACCGTCCGTTCCATGGGCCTGTGCATGGACATCGCGTGGGCCTCGTCCGACAACGGGGCTCAGATCCAGCTGTCCAAGTGCAACGGCGGCTGGGCCCAGAAGTTCAAGGTCAACTCCTCGCACGACCTGGTCAACACGAAGATCGGCAAGTGCGTGGACGTCAAGGACAATGGGACCGCCAACGGCACCCGGTTGCAACTGTGGACCTGCAACGGCCACCAGAACCAGAAGTGGAGCAAGCGCTGACCGGACGGTGACGATCACACGGGACGACCACCCGGCCACCGTCGTCCCGCTGTGCGTCAGCCGGCCCCGCAGTCGGGGAGCAAGGCAGTCAAAAGTCGCCCTCAATCGTCGATGTGGGCGATCACCGTGTCGAGGGCGGCCTCCAGGGCGTCGGTGGTCTTCTGCGCCTGCGCGAGGAGGAGTCCGCCCTGTACGGCGGCCAGGAGCGCGAGGGCGAGCCGGTCGGCGTCGACCTGAGGGCGCGGGGCGCCCTGGGCGAACAGACTGAGCAGGCCTTCGCGGATCGCCGTGCCCCACGCGGTGAAGCTCGCGGCCAGGGCATCCCGTGCCTGCGGGTTGTGGTCGGACAACTCGCTGGACAGGCTGCCGAGCGGGCAGCCGCCGTCGCCACCGCGCTGCCGGGCCGCGTCGACGACGACATCGCGCCATGCACGCAGAGCGTCGAGACTGTCGAGGCGGGCCAGCATCGGGGCCTGGTTCGCGAGGATCGCCTCGGTCTGGAAGGTGATGACCGCCCGGGTGAGCTCGTCCTTGTCGGCGAAGTAGTGGTAGATCTGCGACGAGCTGACACCGGCGGCGTCGCGCAGCGCCGGGGTGCTCGTGCCGGCCGCTCCGTGCCGGTACATGAGATCCGCCGCCGTCGCGACGATCCGGTCGCGGGTCGCCCGGCCCTTGCTGGTGCTCGGCGTGTTCCGCCGCGCCGTTTCCGTCGCCACCACTCCTCCTGAAACTGGATTTGACGATCCAATCTTAGCCGCTTTAGTTTGGATAGCCCAATCCAATTTCAGAGGAATCAGAGGAAGAGGGCAAGAGCGTGGAAGAGGACAAGAGGATGGCAACGCCTTCCGATCCAGGCACGGTGTTGATCACCGGCGGTACGTCGGGCATCGGCCGAGCGGTCGCACGACTGCTCAGCCGTCAGGGCGCGCGCGTGATCATCAGTGGCCGTGACGAGTCGCGCGGCCAGGACGTCGCGACCGAGACCGGGGGACGTTTCCTCCGCGCGGACCTGGCCGACGCCGAAGACGTGCGGCACCTGGTCGCCGAAGCGGGCGACGTGGACGTGCTGATCAACAACGCCGGCTACTGGGAGCTGGGTCCGAGCGCGCGGACCACCGAACCGGGCTTCGACGCGATGGTCGCGGTCAACTTCCGCGGACCGTTCTTCCTCACCGCCGCGCTCGCTCCGAAGATGGCCGAACGCGGGCACGGGGCGATCGTCAACGTCTCGACGATGGTCGCCGCCCGCGGTGCCGCGGGCATGGCCGCATACGGCGCGAGCAAGGCGGCGCTGGAGGCGCTGACCCGGTCGTGGGCGGCCGAATACGGTCCCGCCGGGGTGCGCGTCAACGCTGTCGCGCTCGGGCCGAGCCGCACCGAGGTCACCAGGTCCATGGGCGACATGCTCGACTCTCTCGCGGCGGCAAGCCCTCTGGGCCGGGCGAACGAGCCGGAGGAGGTCGCCCAGGTCATCGCCTTCCTCGCCAGTGAGCGGGCCCGGCCTGTCACCGGCACCGTCCTGCCCGTCGACGCCGGACGCGTCTCCGCCCTCTGACCCCCGGTCTCCGCACCCTCTGGCCTCTTCCAAGGGAGAACATCATGATTCTGGTAACCGGCGCGTCCGGGAAGGTCGGCTCCGAAGCCGCCCGGCTGCTCGGCGCCCAGCACCGGTCCACGAGAGCGCTGGTACGCGACGCGTCCCGCGCGCCCCGAGCCGACGTCGAGGTCGTCACCGGCGACTTCGACCACCCGGACACGCTCGACGCGGCCATGCGTGGCATCGAGACCGTCATTCTGGTCAGTCCGGCCGTACCCGCACAGGAGATCGCGGTCGTCGACAGCGCCGTACGCCAGGGCGTACGGCACATCATCAAAGTCACGAGTAAGGCCTCGGCCGACTCCCCGGTCGAGCGCCGCCGCGGTCAGGCGCGGATCGAGGAGCATCTGCGAACCACCGGACTCCCCTGCACGCTGCTGCGGGCGAACGCCTACATGCAGAACCTCCTCGCCCTGGCTCCGACGGTCAGACAGTCGGGCGGGTTCCTGATGTCCGCCGGTGACGGACAGGTCGGCATGATCGATGCCCGTGACGTCGCAGCCACCGCGGCGAGGGTGGCCGCCTCACCCGAGGCACACGCCGGCCGGACGTACTGGCTGACCGGGCCGGACCTGATCACTTACGACGTCATCGCCGAGGAGTTGTCCGACGCCCTCGGACGCACGGTCGAACACCGCCGGACCACTCCCGCCGAGCACCGGGTGGCGATGATCCGGGCGGGCGTACCCGAGGCGGTCGCGACCTCCAACTCCCAGGCCTTCGGGCTGATCGCCGACGGCGACGCCGCATGGCTGTCCGACGAGGTCGCCTCGATCACCGGCACAGCACCCCGCCCGCTGCGCACCTTCATCACCGACCACATCGCGGCATTCACCTGAACACCAACACCCGCGTGCCGTCACCGACTTCGCGGTGGGCGGCTGCGGCGCGCTACCGCGGATAGTGAGTGGCCTCCGCACCCAGGACGTTCAGCAGAGCGAGGGCCTCGGCGTCGGGGGATCCCGGTGGTGCGGTGAAGAGGACGAGGTACTGGTCGCGGTCGGTGAGGGTGAGGGTGTCGCAGTCGACGGTGACCTCGCCGACGGTCGGGTGGCGGAAGGTCTTCGTGAGCATCGGCGGGGCCTGTACGTCGTGTCGATCCCATAGCCGCGTGAAGTCGGCGCTCGCATCGCGGAGTTCGTCGACGAGGCCGGTCACCACGGGATCGGTGGGGTAGCGGGCGAGGGTGGTGTGGAGCTGCGTCACGACGCTCAGCCGGAACTCGGCGGCGTCGGAGACCCCGTAGAGCGTGGTGTCTCCGGGCTGCGACCCGGAAAAGACCCTGCGTGCGAGATTGCGGTCCTCGGGTGCCAGCGGGGCGAAGTCCTCCATGAGCGCGGCGGCGAGGTCGTTCCAGGCGAGGACCTCGAACGCGGCGGACATCACGAAGCCTGCCGTCTGCGGCAGCCGCTCCAGGAGCGCGTGGATGCTCGGGCGGACGTCGCGCCGGTGCAGTCCGGTGCGGTTCGGCGCGGTGCCCGCGAGGACGTGCAGGTGGCCGGACTCCGCGTCGGTGAGCCGCAGCGCTCCGACGATCGCGGCCAGGACGTCGCCCGAGGGGCGTGGCGCCCGACCCTGCTCAAGACGGATGTAGTACTCCGTGGAGATGTGCGCGAGGACCGCCACTTCCTCGCGGCGAAGGCCTGGTGTGCGGCGTCGCGGGCCTGAGGCGAGACCGACGTCCTGCGGGCGGAGCCGCTCGCGACGGCTGCGGAGGAACGCGCCGAGTTCCTGTTTGTCCATACGCCCAGTGTGCGCGCGGCGCGGCGGCGGATCCTGGTACAGCCTGTGCCTGTATCCGCCCGGCAGCCGGCCGGACGCTGTTGCCATGACGAACGACACGAACACCACGACCGCCACGAACAACACGAACGACACGAACGCCACCCACAGCGCACCCATCGGCCTGCTCACCGGCAAGGTCCTGTTCATCACCGGCGCCAGCCGCGGCATCGGGGCGGCCGCGGCTCGGCTCTTCGCCTCCGAGGGCGCCGCCGTCGTGCTCGCCGCCCGCGGCACCGAAGCCTTGGACCGCGTCGTGAAGGAGATCCGTGCCGATGGCGGCGTCGCCGAGGCCGTCACCCTGGACCTCGCCGACCCCGCGAGCATCCGCGCGGCGGTGGACCGTGTCGAGGAACTGCACGGACGGCTCGACGGCGCCTTCAACAACGGTGCGATCGTCCAGCAGCGGCCCGGCCCGCTCGACACCACGAGCGACGCGGACATCGACGGGCAGTTCGCGGTGAACTTCCGCTCGCACTGGACCGCCATGACCGCAGAGGCCGCGCTCATGCGGCAGAACGGCGGCGGGGCGATCGTCAACACCTCCAGCATCGGCAGCCGCCGCGCGGTACCGCCCCTGCCCGCGTACGGCGCCATGAAGCGCGCGCTCAACAGTCTCACCGAGACCGCCGCGGTGACCTGGGCCCCGGAGGGCATCCGGGTGAACGGCATCGCTCCCGGCGGCACGGCCACGGAGATGATGGAGGAGTGGGAGGCGGCGACTCCCGGCATCATCGAGGCCAATACCGCGGGGACACCGCTCGGCCGCATGGCCGAGCCCCGCGAAGTCGCCGAGGCGGCCGCGTGGCTGCTCAGCGACCGGGCCTCGTACGTGACCGGCGCGATCGTCCCGGTCGACGGCGGCGCCGGCGCCTGAAAAGAAGCGCCCCGCACCCCGAGCCGCTCCTCTCGTGATCCTCGCGCCGAGGCTCCGAGCTCCTCGAACGCACGACGCGGTCAAGGGGCTCTGACACGTCATCGACACGTCATCCATAGGTCTCGTAGGTAATTTCGCCCGGCGAGAGCATACGGCCGCCTCCTGCCGTGAGGCCGGGAGACAGCAGCAGAGGGAGCACTCCGTGACTGAGCCGCACAACGAGCCCGCGGATCGTGAGGGTACGGATGCGCGCGGACACCGTCGTCACGAGCCCGGTTCACCCGGTTTCGCGTCGCGTCGTCGCTTCATGCGGAACGCGTTCGCGGCGGCGGGAGTCGCCGCGTTCGGCACGATGGCCGCGGTGTCCCGGGCGGGCGCGTCGTCGGATGCGTCGTTGACCGCCTCGACGGCCTCTCCGTCGGCCACGGCATCGGCTGTCCCCTCGGGTGCCCCGAGCGGTGGGACCGGAGGCCCGGGTGGCGGCGGGGGCATGGGGGTCAAGGACGCGTTCACGGGCGTGACCACGGACGGCACCGTGATCGAGGACCTGTACAGCATCCACCGGACCGGCGTGTCCACGAGGGAGAGCGTGGCCGCGGCCAAGGCATGGCTCGCGTCCCTCACGGCCTCTCAGCGCGAGGCCGTCGCCTTCCCCGTCCAGGTGTCCGACTACGCCCAGGACCAGTGGCGGCTGTGGACCAACGTGGACGGTGACCGCGACGCGGGTCTGAGCCTGCAGGACATGACGAAGGCCCAGCGTCTCAAGGCGCTGGCCATCCTGAAGGCGGGCATGAGCGCCCGCGGGCTGAAGAACGCCGACAAGGTCCGTCATCTCAACCTCTACGGCGGACAGTTGGTCGATCTCACCGACCAGTTCAACGACGAGCTGTACTGGCTGACCATCATGGGCACCCCGTCGGCCACGGAGCCGTGGGGCTGGCAGTTCGAGGGCCACCACCTGGTCGTCGACTACTTCGTCCTCGGCGACCAGGTCGTCATGACGCCGACCTTCATGGGCACCGAGCCGCGCGTCGCCAACTACGGCATCGACAGCGAGTACGAGGGCACGAAGAGCTTCGAGGACGAACTCGCCGCCGGTTACGGCCTCCTGCGCTCGCTGAGCGCGGACCAGCAGGCGGTCGCGGTCACCACGAGCGCCACCAGCGACCGGCACCTGACGGCCGGCGCGTACTCGGACAACGCGGTCATGCCGTACGAGGGCATCGCGGCCACCGAACTGACCTCCGCGCAACTGGCGAAGCTGTGGAGGATTGTCGAGCTGTTCGTCGGGAACGTCGACGAGGGCCACGCCAGGATCAAGATGGCCGAGATCAAGAAGCACAAGAACGACACCCACTTCTCGTGGCACGGCGCCACCACCGACGACACCCCGATGTACTACCGCGTCCACAGCCCCGTCGTACTCATCGAACTCGACTCCCAGGACCTCGGGCCCATCGGGAAGGCGGCGGGCTGGCCGACCGGAATGACTCAGCGTCACATCCACGCGATCATCCGCACCCCCAACGGCAACGACTACGGCAAGGATCTCCTCGCCCTGCACCTGGCCCTCGACCACTGACGAGACCGGCCGAGTGATCCGGCGGCACCCGCAACAAGGCAGGGCCTCCTGGTCGTGGGCATGACCGCTGCGATCGTCGGCATGCTCCTCGCTGCGCTCACCGCGGGCACCGGCTCCCGCGTCCTCCTGATGACCACCGCCGTCGTCCTGGGCTCGGCCTACGGCATTCTCCTGGTGAGCGGACTGCGGCTGACGGAATCGCTGGCCCCTCCGCGGCACGCCGCCACCGCGATCGCCGTCTTCTACAGTCTCGCCTACGCCGGATTCGCCTTCCCGGTGCTCGTGCAGACCCTGAGCACCCTGTGGAACCCGGTACCCGTCCTCCTCGCCGGTTCCGGACTCGCACTGGCCACCATGGCCACGACCTTCATGGCCTGGCCCCGGGATCCGCGGCGACGGTGAAGGTGGCGGTGGCGCGCGTGTGGCAAAGGCTCCGGCGGGCTCACAGTGGCGGGTTGCCGTGCTTGCGCAGCGGCAGGTCCGAGGTTTTGGTGCGCAGCATCGCCAGGGACCTGATCAGGATTTGACGGGTCTCCACGGGGTCGATGACGTCGTCGACCAGGCCGCGTTCGGCGCCGTAGTAGGGGTGCATGAGTTCCTGCTTGTAGTCCTTGATGAGACGCGCACGGGTGTCGTCGGGGTCGCCGGACTCGGCGATCTCCCGGCGGAAAATGATGTTGGCGGCGCCTTCCGCGCCCATGACCGCGATCTCGTTCCCAGGCCAGGCGTACGCGAGGTCGGCGCCCACCGAGCGGGAGTCCATGACGATGTACGCACCGCCATAGGCCTTGCGCAGGACCACCGAGACCCGTGGCACGGTGGCGTTGCAGTACGCGTACAGAAGCTTGGCCCCGTGGCGGATGATGCCGTGGTGCTCCTGGTCCACGCCGGGCAGAAAGCCGGGTACATCGACCAGGGTGACGATCGGAATGCTGAAGCAGTCGCACATCTGAACGAACCGAGCGGCCTTCTCGGCGGCGTGGATGTCGAGCGCACCGGCCAGCGACTGAGGCTGGTTGGCGACGACGCCGGTGACGTGTCCGTCCAGGCGGGCCAGTACACACACGATGTTGGGCGCCCAGGCCGCGTGGACCTCCAGGAGTTCGCCGTCGTCGGCCAGCTCCGCGATCACGTCGCGCATGTCGTAGGCCTGGTTGGGGCCGGCGGGCACCAGGTCCTGCAAGGCCGCCGTACGCCGGTCCGCCGGGTCGGTGGCCGGGTAGTGCGGGGGCAGTTCACGGTTGTTCGCGGGCAGCAGGGAGAGCAGAAAGCGCACGTCCTCCAGGCAGCTCTCCTCGTCGTCGTGCACGAAGTGCGCCACCCCGGAGGTGGCGGCGTGCACGTCGGCACCGCCGAGGGCGTCGTGCGTGACCTCCTCGCCGGTGACGGCCTGGACCACGTCCGGGCCGGTGACGAACATCTGGGAGGTGGGCCGGACCATGAACACGAAGTCGGTCAACGCCGGGGAATAGGCCGCGCCGCCGGCGGACGGGCCCAGCATCACCGAGATCTGGGGGATCACACCCGAGTTGCGTACGTTGCGCCGGAAGATGCCACCGTAACCGGCAAGCGCCGTCACCCCTTCCTGGATGCGGGCGCCGGCGCCGTCGTTGAGGGAGACCAGCGGGGCCCCCGAGGAGGCGGCCAGGTCCATCAGCTTGTGTATCTTCTCGGCGTGCGCCTCGCCCAGAGCGCCGCCGAAGATGCGGAAGTCGTGCGCGTACACGAATACCTTGCGCCCGTGGACGGTGCCCCAGCCGGTGACCACGCCATCGGTGTAAGGGCGCTTGGCCTCCAGCCCGAACCCGACGGCGCGATGTCGGCGCAACGGCTCGATCTCGTGGAACGTCCCCTCGTCCAGGAGCAGTTCGATCCGCTCCCGCGCGGTCAGCTTGCCCTTGGCGTGCTGCTTCTCCGTGCCCGCCGGATCGGGGCCTTGGCGGGCTTCCTCCTTGCGGCGCAGGAGCTCCGCCGACCCGGAGTCAGCGGCGTTTTCCTCGGTCACATACATGCTTCTCTCCCGTTCGGTGGCGGCGGCGACTGTCCGGTACGAGGTCGGGCGGGGCGGGGAGAGACCCGAGGGCAAGCCTCCGTACGCCCTCGGCGGCGGCCTCCTGACGGCGCGTCAGCACCTTTCCCGACCGCAGCGCAAGCTCGCCGGCGTCGCAGAGCAGGGCGTTCGCGAGCCGGCGCATCGATTCGCCCGCCGCCCCCAGGTCGAGCAGGGCCAGTCGGCCGGGATGCCGCGGCAGCAACGCGCGTACCGCCTCCCAGACGGCGGCCGGCGCGGGGTCCGGCGCCTCGTCGCAGGCGACGGCCGTAACCGCTCCGCGGGTCACCACGGTCAGGCGGCCGCCCCGGAAGCGATCGTCGTCCAGCCAGCGCCGCGCGAGCCTTGTCGTCCTTGCGGGGCCGGCCAGGTCCGGTGCCACGGGCAGTACGACGGCCGACGGCATCCGGGCCCCGCTCCTGAGCGCGCCGCCCAGCGTGTCCAGATTGGAGTGGAGTTCGACGCCCGACGCGGCCCCGGTCAGTGCCATGCCCATATGGAAGAGATCGGGACCCGCGATGGCCCAGCCGGCGCCCGAGGTCCCGTCCTGGCGCTCGAAGGCGTCCTCGGCGAGCGCGGTCCATCCGGGTGCCGGACGCGCGAGAGTCCCGGTCAGTCCGTGGAACGAGACGGCGACCGCCCGGTCCGGTGGTTCCTGCGGCCCGGACGACGCCGCGCCGAATGGCTTCAACATGGTGGTGAGCTC
The DNA here is from genome assembly GCF_044751025.1 of Streptomyces sp. NPDC088747. Classification (NCBI taxonomy): domain Bacteria; kingdom Bacillati; phylum Actinomycetota; class Actinomycetes; order Kitasatosporales; family Streptomycetaceae; genus Streptomyces; species Streptomyces sp. NPDC088747. The sequence goes on along the minus strand of NZ_JBIVKZ010000004.1, from coordinate 26,390 downwards.
CCCCTGTTCACCCGGCGGGGTGCCGCCGTGGCGTCGGTGGTGGCTTGAGGTGTGGTCCGTGCCGGGAACACGTGCCTACTTCGAAGAGGGCACCGAGGAAACCGACATGAGGGAGAGCGCCCCGTATGGGGCGCGGGGAACCGCGCGACCGGCCACGTACGGCCCGCGGTTCCCCGACAACCTCAGGTTCTTTCATGTCTCGATCGCCCGGCAGTCGCCGCGCAGCGCCGGGGGTCCATCTCGCCTTCGTTCGAGCCAATCACCTAGGCGGGCTCGATGCTGAGTTCCAGGCGGCTGATCCCGCGGACGTTCCCGAAGTGGTGGACGGGTTCGCTGCCCGGCGTGATCTCGTAGCGGGCGACCTTGCTGTGCCACACCTCCAGCGCAGTCTGGATGGTACGGCGGGCCAAGTGCGCGCCGATGCACCGGTGCGGGCCGGTACCGAACGCGATGTGCCGGTTGTTGGTCCGCGTGAGGTCGAACTCCTCCGGGCGGTCGAACGCCTCCGGATCGAGCCCCGACAGGCCCCAGGGGATCTGCACCATGTCGCCCTTGCGCAGTGTCCGGCCGTGCAACTCGGTGTCCTCCGCGACCACCGTGGCCGTGGTGGCCACGCCGAACAGCCGCAGGCCCTCCTCGGTCGCGGCCGCGGCGGCCTTCGGCGACGCGGCCACCTGCCGCTGGAGTTCGGGGTTGCGGGCCAAGTGGTGGAAGGTCAGGGCCAGGGCGGCGGTCGTGGTGTCGAATGCCGCGAACAGGTTGGTGAAGGCCGCGTTGATCATCTCGTCCCGGGTGATCTCACGCCCGTCGAGGGACGCCTCGAGCAGTCGGCTGAAGACATCCCGCCGGCCCTCGGTCCCCTCGGCTATGCGCAGGTCGAGCATCTCGCCGAGGAATTCCCACAGGGGGCGGGAGCCGGCGACGATCTCGGCCTGGTTCCCGGCCTTCGACCAGTTGGCGCGCAGCCACCTCACGTACTCCAGCACGCGGTCCAGGTGGCTACGTTCGATTCCGAAGGTGATGAGGAACGACTCGGCCGGCAGCCGCACGGCCACCTCGGAGATGAACTCGCAGCGGCCGCGCGGGAGCACCGGATCGATGGCATCGGCGGTGGCCTTGGTGATCTCGGCGGCGAAGTGCCGCATCGCCGCCGGGCTGAACAGCTCAGACAGGGCCCTGCGCCACGCCCGGTGCTCATCTCCGTTGAGCTGGATCGGAATAGCCTTGTCAGGCAGCGGATCGTGCGGCGGAATGGAGAAATAGGTGTTGGAGAAGATCTCGGGCTGCTTGGCCACCGACACCATGTCGGCGTAGCGGGTGAGGATCCAGTAGCCGCCCAGTTCCTCCGAGCGCGCCAGCGGGGTGTGGTCGCGCATCTCCTGCCAATAGGGCGTGGGGTCGCTCTGCAGCCAGGGCTGGTAAAGGCTCCACTCGCGGATGCGCTCATCCAGTGTTTCGGGTGCTTTCCCCTCCTGGCCCGCGTTCTCCGTCGAGGTGTCTGATTCTCCGGTCACTGCGGTGGCCTCCGTTTATCGGCGATGGCACGCAAATGGGTCGTGTCCTCTTCGGTGAAATGGTTCCAAAATTCCTGCCCCTACTGTCAACCCCTCTTAGTTCTCGGGGCGCATGCGTGCCGAACCCGCCCAACGGCGAGGCCCCGGCCGCGGTGTGGCGGCCGGGGCGGGGCCGGGGCTGCCCGCTTTCCCCCCGTCAGAGGCGGGCTCCGAGCCGGACCGGCAGCTCATCGATGGTTCGCATGACCATGCCCGGGGGGCGGGCCGGGTCATCGTCGGCCAATTCGATGTCGAAGCCGATAAGGGCCTGCAACGCGGCCTGCGTGGTGAGCCTGGCGACCGGCGCCGCCACGCAGAAGTGGATGCCGTGGCCGAACCCGAGGTGGTTGATCGAGTCGCGCGACAGGTCGAGGCGGTCGGGGTCCTCGTACGCCACCGGGTCCCGGTTGGCCGCGCCGAACAGCACGATCACCGGCTGGCCGGCGCCCATCGGAACGCCGGCCACCTCGGTGGGCTCCAACGCGGTGCGGAAGGTGCTCTGCAGCGGGGTGTCGTAGCGTGTCAACTCCTCGACCGCGGGGGCGATCCGGTCAGGGTGCTCGCGCAGCCACGCGAGTTGCTCGGGGTGGCGCAGGAGCGTGAAGGCGCAGTTGGCGAGCATGCCGGTGGTGGCGCCGGTCCCCGCGGACAGCAGCATCATTATCGAGATCGCCACCTCGCCCTCGTCGAGCGAGTCGCCGTCCTGCTCGGCCATGATCAGCTGGCTGACCAGGTCATCGCCCGGGTTGGCCCGGCGTTCGACCGCCAGTTCCATGCCGACGTTCATGAAGTCCGCACGCGCCTCGTCGCGGGCCTTGATCTGCTCGGGGGTGAGCAGGAAGGAGGGGTCGATGCCGGTGGCGCTGGCCCGGAAGAAGGTCAGGAACCGCGCGTGGTACTTGTCCGGCACGTTCAGCAGATCGCTGAGCATCATGGGCGCCAGTGGACTGATCACCGTCTTGTGGAGATCGACGACACCATCGGCGTCACGAGCCGCCAGCGCATCGTCGATCAGCTTGACCATGTACTCGGCGATTTTGGGCCGTAGCCGTTCCACCGTCCGGGGCGTGAACGCCCTCGAGACCAGCCGCCGCAGCCGCGTGTGATCGGGCGGGTCCATGAACTGCAGAACCGGCCTGAGCGGCCCATCAGGATCATTCGGTGCCTTGACCATCTGGTCATGCATCATGGGGTTGTCACCCCATCCGAACTTGGGACTGGTCAGCACCTGGGAAGCGGCCTTGTGGCTGAGGACGCTGATCAGGCCCAGGGGCGACGAATACGTCTCGCCGTGTTCCTCGCGGATCTTCTGATACGTCGGATACGGGTTGTGGTGGACGACCGGGTCCAGCGGGTCGAAGGGCAGCAATTGCGGTATCTGACTGGGGTCGAATACGGGCAGTTCGCTCATGCACAAATCCTTGTCTCACGAATTTCCCGACAATCCCCGCGGAAATTCTGGGCGAACCTCGCGAACCTCATTAACGCTAGGTCGGAGCATCCCCCTAAAGTCAACCCCAGAAAATTGAGCACCCCTTAAAGGGGGTCATGCCCAGTGGCGCTTCGTCAGTTGTGCCGATCTTGGCCGGCGGGGTCCAGCCGACGCGGCGCCCGCCTCGCGCGGGCGCCGCGTGTACATGTCCGGCAGGTTGCTCAGAGCGTGCGTGAGATATCCGGGATGCGCCGGGAAGTATCCGAAGTCCGAAGAATTACGGCGCCCGCGCGGGGCCGGACCCCAGCGCGCTCCGCCCGGACGCCCGGTAGGTGGCGCGATGCAGGGCCCGAGGCAGCTCGGACCGCGTGACCCGGAGCTTCCGGTACGTCCGGGTCAGATGCTGTTCCACCGTGCTGATCGTGACGTAGAGCTTGCCTGCGATCTCTCGGTTGCTGAGGCCGTGGGCGGCCAGCGAGGCCACCCGCAGTTCGGCCGTGCTGAGCACGACGGGACGGGCCCCCTCGGCGCCGTCCGCCACCTCCGGCTCGCTGTCCGCCACGTAAGCCCCCAGCGGCGCCCGCTCCACGACCCCGCCCTCCGAGGCACCGGAGTGCTCCGACGCCTCGGGCGCGGAGGACTCCGGAAACATCTGCCGCGACCAGCTGAGGTCGTACTGCGGGTGCGCCAGCTGTCCGCGGTCGTCACACTGCCGGAGCACCTCGAACGCCTGCCGCAGCAGCTTGGACCGCTCGGCCGGCCCGCTGGAGGCGGCCAGCACCCGAAGCGTGACGGCCCTGATGCGGGGGGACGCGGAGGTGGCGCAGCGGGCGAGTTGTTCCGTCGCCAGTTCCCAGGACCGCTGCTTGAGGCCGAGCGCCAGGCACGCCTGCGCCGCGTCGGTGCGCCAGGGCAGTATCGAGGGCAGGTCCATTCCCCAGCGTCCGGCCAGTTCGCCGATCGTCAGGAAGCCCTCCAGCGCCGAGTGGAACTGCCCGTCCGCGAGGTGGCAACGACCGCGGGCCTGCAGATAGCGCAGGCCCACAGGGGTTTCGAACATGGCGTCGGGCACCGGTATCTCCAGATGCCGGCGCGCCTCGTCGCACTTGCCGAGCGACGTGGTCGCCTGGATCAGGATGCTCAGCGGGAAGCCGACCGCGACCCCCCAGCTGCGCGGCGGCAGCACGGTCAGGGCGATGTGCGCGTAGTGCTCGGCCATCCGCATGTTGCCGCGGCGCAGGTAGATCTCCGCGCGCAGCGCGGCGAACTGGCCATGCCAGGTGGGCGCGTTCGCCGCCTCCTCCTGTTCGCACAGGGACTCGCACCACTGCTCCGCGGTGCTCAGCCGATCGCTGACGATCAGCACCAGCAGCGCGACGACGAGGCAGGACACCGAGCGCTCGCCCAGGCGGTGCGCCCGCAGCTGCCGTTCCGCCCGGTCGACCAGCGCGGCGGTCGGCCCCTGCATCGTCAGCTGGGTCAGCAGCCTGGCCACCTCCAGCGAGGGGCTGATGCTCACCGTCGCGGCGCTCGGCGCGCCCTCGCCTGAGCCACCCCTGTCGGTACCGTCCGGGCCGCCCGCGATCTGCTGCCCCGCCGTGCCGGGGAAGACGGAGTGCAGCCAGAGCCTGGAGGCTTCCAGGTACGCGGCGGTGCTCGGGGTGCACATGTCCGGCTTGCCCGCGACCTCCGTCAGCAGTTCACAGACCTGCTCGGCCTGCCCGAACCAGAGCATGGCCTGGACGAGCAACGACACCTCGGAGCCCATCAGGTGCCCGTGGCGGGCGGCGTCGGCCAGGTCGGGCAGATGGCGGGTGGTCAGGTCCGGGTCGGACCGCCACCCGACACGTACGATCATCGCCACGGTCGCGGCCTGCTCGTCGGGGACCGGGGTCCCCAGGTACGCCAGCCGCAGGAAGCTCAGCGCGAGATCGACGTCGCCGTCCGCGAGGGCCTCCTCCGCCGCGGAACGCAGCAGGGGCACGCCGCAGGGCGGGGTGCGCTCGGCGGCCAGCAGGTGCTTGGCGACCTCAGTGGTCGAGGCACCGGTTCGGAACAGCGCGTCGGCCGCCCTGGTATGCCGGTTGGTCCGGTCCTCCGCGGTCAGGCCGGCGAGGACCGCGGCCTTGGCCTCCGAGTGGCGGAAGCGCCCGTCGGCCAGCACACCGGTCTCGTCGAGCGCCCAGATGGTCCGCTGCACGGAGTTGCTGTCCATGCCGATCAGGCAGCTGACCAGTGCCGAGGTCGCCGAGTCGCCAAGTACCGCGATTTCCCGGGCGACTTCGAGTGCGGCCTGGCCGCACCGGTAGAGGGAGCTGAGCAGGGCCTCTTTGAACGAGGCGCCGACGACCAGCGCCGACGGCCCGTCCCCTCTGCTTGCGCGGTTGTCCTCGATGAGCCCGTTGACCAGGAGCGGATTGCCGCCGCTGACGACGAACGCGTCGGCGACCAGCCGTCGCGCGGTCATCCGCCCGAGGTTCTCGGCCAGCATCGCCTCCACGCCTCGCGGAGTGAGCAGCGGCAGCGAGATGCGGCACAGAATCGGTTCTGAGGGCATCTCGGCTTCGAAGAGGATGGTGAGCGGCTCGGAGTGGACGGCGTGATTGAGCACGGTCAGCAGGTGTCCCCGCTGCAGCCGGCGGGTGAGGAACGACAGACACCGCAGCGTCGCCAGGTCCGCTTCCTGCGCGTCGTTGACACCGATCACGAGTGGGCGGCGGGTGCGCTGTGCGAGGTCGAGCAGGAGCATGCACATGCGGTGGAAGAGCAGGGGCGGCACCTCAGAACCTGGCTGGGCGCGGGTCTCCTCGGCGGAGGTGCCGCCGGTCGCCAGCGAGACCTCGTCGAGCAGAGCCGCTGTTTGTTGCGCGATTTGGGGTGGTATTTCAGGGTTTCTCAGAAGCTGGGCCAGCACGCCGAACGGAATACTCCGTTCTGAACGCGATGCGTCGGCCGAGAGATACACGGCACCTGAGCGAGTCACCCACTCGGCGAACGTGCGCAGCAGCGTGGCCTTGCCACTGCCCACCGGTCCGCCCACGACGGCGAGCCGGGTTTCCCCTTCGAGCGAATCGCGGTACAGCGAGAAGAGCGAGGCAAGGGCGTCATGCCGCTCATACAGCCCGGATGACGCCAGTAACTCTCCGGCCCTCTCCTGCTTCCACAGCGTAGTCGTTGCCATCATCGCACTATTCTCCCCCTAGAAAGCGCGCATTCCTCCTCCGCTTATCGGAGTGCTGGATGGTGGTCATCGGCACGAATGCGCGGCAAACGAATGCGAACTGATGCCACGAGGGAAGGGTGCGACGCCGTGGCCTCCCTATGGGAGCTGCTTCGCTGCTGCGAGCAAGGTTCCACTTACGTCGATCATGTCCGTTACACTCGATTTTCCCCCGTGTGGCGCTAGTCTAATGGATATCTCTAGTACTCCGACTATGCCACCATAGTCAATCTCGCCATTTCTGTGTTACGGCCGCGAAAAATCCTGCCGAAAAGTGCGGGTCGGCCGAAGGCGCATGCGCTGCACGGCGAATGAGGCATTCCGCACCTACGTGCTGTACTGCGGGGCAGGTACCGAAACGCCTACACCGCGTAACGAAAGGCCGTTGACCAGCCGTATCCCAGGGCGGGAAAAAGTGAGCGGCTATGGCTCGAATTCGACCCTCGCGGATCCTTGGTCGATGATTCCCAGACATGACTATGACTATGGCTATGGCTATGGCTATGGCGCCAGTAGCGTTGGACGACCTGGTCGGCGCCGCTTCGTCAGCCGGCCAGCTCGGCGACCCGCTCGACCAGGCGCAGCCGGCCGGCCCGGTCCATGCCCGTCCTGCCCACCGGGCTCAGGCACAGTGTCTCCACGCCGGCCTCCGCGAACGCCGCGATGCGCTCGGCGATCCGCTCCGGCGGGCCGACCAGGCAGACGGCCTCGGCCAGCTCCGTGGGCACGCATGCGACCGCCTCGGCCCGGTGGCCCTCCAGGTACAGGTCCTGGATCAGCTTGGCCTCGGCCTCGTAGCCGTAGCGCCGGGCCAGGTCGTTGTAGTAGTTGCGGCCACGCGCGCCCATGCCGCCGATGTAGAACGCCAGCCGGGCGCGGGCGGCCTCCAGCGCGTCGGGCACGTCGTCGGTGAAGGCGACCGGTACGTCGACGCAGACGCGCAGCCGCCCGAGGTCCGGGTCACGCTTGGCGAGCCCGGCGGCGAGCGCCGCCCCGAAGACCTCCTTCGCCTTCTCCGGGTGGAAGAAGATCGGCTCCCACACCTCGGCGACCTCGGCGGCGAGCGCGACGTTCTTCGGCCCGGTGGCGGCGATCATGATGGGTACGCGCTCGCGCGGCGGCCGGTTGAGCAGTTTCAGCGGCTTGCCGAACCCGGTGCCGCGCTCCTCGGGCAGGGGTATCCGGTAGTGCCTGCCGTCGTGGACGAGAAGCTCACGGCGCCAGACCCGGCGGCAGATCTCGACGACCTCGCGCATGCGGCCCAACGGGGCGTCGTAGGGCACCCCGTGGAATCCTTCGATGACCTGTGGGCCGGACACGCCCAGCCCCAGGGTGAACCGGCCGCCGGATACGGCGTCGAGTCCGGCCGCGGTCATGGCAGTGAGGGTAGGGGTGCGGGAGTAGATCTGCATGATGCCCGAGGCCAGCTCCAGACGTTCGGTCCGGGCCGCGATGTAGCCGAGACGGCTGACGGCGTCGAAGCCGTAGAGCTCGGGTACGAAGACGATCGCCAGGCCCGCGCGTTCGAGGTCGGGCAGTTCCTCGACGGACTCGGCGAAGCCGTCGGTGTGTTCGAGCCGCATTCCGATGCGCACTGCGGGTCCTCCCTGTGTCAGCGGGGTGCCATGCGGATGGCGCCGTCCAGGCGGATGACCTCGCCGTTCAGCATCTGGTTCGTCACGATGTGTGCGGCGAGCGCCGCGTACTCGTCCGGGTCGCCGAGCCTGGCGGGGTGCTGGGTCTGGGCCCTGAGCGACTCCACGGCAGCGGGAGGCAGCCCGGCGACCATCGCCGTGTCGAAGATGCCCGGCGCGATGCAGACGACTCGGATCTTCCGGGCGGCCAGGTCGCGGGCGACGGGCAGGGTCATGCTGGCGACACCCCCCTTGGAGGCGGCGTAGGCGGCCTGCCCGACCTGGCCGTCGAAGGCCGCGACCGACGCGGTGGTGATGATGACACCACGCTCGCCGCCGGCCTCCTCGGTCTCGGCCATACGGGCCGCCGCGAGCCGGATGACGTTGAAGGTGCCGACCAGGTTGACACGGACGACACGGTCGAACTCGTCGAGCGGGAAAGGGCCCTGGCGGCCGGTGGTCCTGATGCTGTTGACGACACCCGCGCAGTTGACGACGATCCGCAGCGGGCCCAGCTCTGCCGATGCGTCCAGGGCTGCTTCGACCTCCTCCTCGCGGGTGACGTCGGTGGGCGCGAAGCGCGCCCGTTCACCCAGCTCACCGACGACGGCCAAGCCCTTCGACTCAGGCAGGTCGGCGATGACCACGCGGCAGCCCGCCGCGACGAATCGACGGGCCGTCGCCAGGCCGAGGCCCGAGGCGCCGCCGGTGATCAGTACAACGCTGTTCGCTGTCTCCACATGTCCGCCTGGTCGGTCTCGTAGGTGTGAACGAAGAGGAGAGGTCTGAACCGCCGGACGCGGAGGGGCGGATCGGCGGTGGAAGAGTCGGGGACGGCGAAGATGTCAGCCAATCCCGGTTGTGGTCGCGCGGACCGACCGGCCAGGGGAGCGGCGGCGCCGAACTGGTGGCCGGCGACTCCACCGGCGTCAGGCGGCCGTCGCACGTCTCGCGCGATTCCGCGGCGGGGGCGGGACCGGCCGCGACACACACGGAGTTGTCGTCGTCCTCCGCGAACTCCCCCCGAGCGCGGCACTCTTCGGTCGCCGCACCGAGACCCTCCGTCCGCCCCAGCCTCGCGGCGGACGAACTCACGTGGACGTCATTCCGCCGCATGTCTCCGGTCCGTTCTCCGTGCCGGGTGGGGGATGTCCCCGTCCGCATCCGGTCGGTCCGATGCTAGGGACAGCCCCACCCCTACGAACAACCCCTCAATCGGCGGCAGATGGGCGCCCGTGCCGGGCGGGCCTCCAAGAGGTGTGTCCGGTGGGTATTCGCAGGCCTGCGAATACCCACCGGACAGGACCGGGACTTCGCCTCGACGACCGGGGGAGCCCGTCAAGGCGAAGTGCCGGGGTTGTGGGAACGTACTCCGGGTGCTCAGGACTCCGGCGGGAAGTGGGAGAGCAGGTCGAAGTAGATGTGTTCCGGCGCGGTGGTGAAGAACGGCGTCAGCAGCTCGTTCCACGGCGCGAAGAACTCCGAGCCCCGGAAGCCGTCGGTGGCGGCGGCGTGCGAGGCCCAGGCGACGATCAGCAGGTAGCTGGTGGTGCTGCCGGTCTGGCGCAGCAGGTCCACGAAGAGGCAGCCTTCGGCCTTGACGATGACCTCCTGAGCGACCGCGAAGGCCTCCTCGAACTTCTCGCTCTGGCCGTCTGCCACGGTGAGCAGCGCGTGTTCGACATTCACTGGGGTCCCCTAGTTCTTGGTTCAGTGTTGACCGGGCTGATATCGAGGCGGTATAGCGCCTAGATGCTCTCGCTGCTCGGGACGGGCTTGGCCTTGGCCATCGCGTCCGGAGCCTCGCCGTCGTCCGCGGCGGGGCCTGCGGGCTGATCCCCGCCGCCGCTGGGGCCCTTGCGGAGCTTGACCGCGCTGAGGACGACCATCGCGGCGACCAGGACGCCGATGGTGACGCCGACCGCACCCATGCCGCTGACGAAGGCCGACCTTGCGCTCTCCAGGAGGGCGGCGCCCGCGTCGCCGGGCAGCTGGGGTGCGACGGTGACAGCGCCGGCGAGCGAGTCGTTGGCGGTCGCGGCCGCGTCCCCCAGTACGTCGGAGGGAACCGCGCCCTCGACCTCGTTGCTGTACACCACCGAGCCGACGCTGCCGAGGCAGGCGACGCCGAGGGCCACGCCCAGCTGGGTACTGGTCTCGGAGGTCGATGCGGCGGACCCGGCCTTCTCCGCCGGCGCGGAGCCGACGACGATGTCCGTGGTCAGCGCCGACATCGGGCCGATGCCGAAGTAGACGAGAGAGAAGCAGGTGATGACGTAGCCGACGCCCGAGGAGTCGTCCACCTGGGAGAGCATCACGCCGCCGATGACGGTGAACAGCAGGCCGCCACAGATGACGTTGCCCGCGCCCAGCTTCTGCGCCAGGCCCACTGAGGCCATGCCGCTGACGATCACGGACACGGCGGCGGGAAGCAGCCAGAGGCCGGCCCGCATCGGGGACATCCCCTCCACGAGCTGGAGGAACTGGCTGATGGAGAGGGTGATGCCGCCCATCACGGCGGAGCCGATGAGCATGACGGTCAGGGCGGAGGAGAAGGTGCTGTTCCTGAAGAACGACAGGTCCAGCAGCGGGGAGGTGAGGCGGTTCTGCCGCATCACGAACAGGACGCCGAAGACGGCGCCGACCACAAGGGCGCCCAGCGGGAGGAACCCCGGACCGTCAGCGGCCAGTTCCTTGATGCCGTAGAAGATCGGCATCATGGTCAGCAGGGACAGCAGGACGCTGCCGAGGTCCACCCGGCCCGCCTCGTCGGAGCGGAACTCAGGCAGCAGCAACGGCCCGGTGAGGAGCAGTACGAGCATCACCGGCACGCCGAGCAGGAAGACGGAGCCCCACCAGAAGCTGTCCAGCAGCGCGCCACCGGCCAGCGGGCCGATGGCGATGCCCAGCATGAAGGTGCTCATCCAGGCCGCGATGGCCACCGCCCGCTGCGCGGGGTCCTGGAACATGTTGCGGATCAGGCCGAGTGTGGACGGCATCAGGGTGGCGCCGGCGATGCCGAGCAGCGCGCGGGTGGCGATCAGCATCTCCGCGCTGGAGGAGTAGGCGGCCAGCACCGAGGCCACGGCGAAGAGAGAGGCGCCGATCAGCAGCAGCAGACGGCGGCCGATGCGGTCACCGAGCGTTCCCATCGTCACCAGGAAGCCCGCGATCATCAGGGCGTAGATGTCGACGATCCAGAGCTGCTGGGTGCCGCTGGGGTCCAGGTCGGCGCTGATGTGCGGGAGCGCCAGGAAGAGCACACTCGTGTCCAAGGATGTCAGCAGGGTCGGCAGGGCCAGTACGGCCAGTCCCAACCATTCCCGGCCTCCAGCCCTCAACGGGGACCCGGTCGCGGTAGTTTCCATGAGAAAATCCTTCTGTTCCTGTGATCATGCCCGCGTACAGCGGGAGGCGGACATCTGGACAGACAAGGGGTGTGCCTCCCGGGGCGAGGCAGGCATGTGTGAGGGGCGGCGCCATCGTCATGATGGGAGGTGGATGTCTCCGGCGCGCGCGAAAACGCCCTGGTTACGGGAGTTGTTCGACGGCAGATCACTTCTCTTGCTCATCGGGTACATGTTCTGCGACTTCGAGGAATGACGGAAGAAGGAACTTTCGTGTCACAGAGTTACTCTGATGTATCAACGCAGGTCAGCCACACCGAGTCCTGCTCATTCCGCGACATCTTCGTCAGCGTCACCGGCAAGTGGAGTGTGCAGATCATCCTGCTCGCGGTCACTCGCGGCCCGATCCGCTTCACCGAATTGGAGCGCAGCATTCCCGGCATCAGCCGCCGCATGCTGACGGTAACGCTCCGCCAGCTGGAGCGAAACGGCCTCATCATCCGCACTGTCCATCCCACCGTGCCGCCGAAGGTGGAGTACACCGCCAGCGACATGGCCCGGGAGCTCGAGAGCGCCTTCGAGCAGCTCGGGACATGGGTCGAGCGCCACCACGAGTTCATCTCCGCCGCGCAGGAGGCGTACGACAGTGAGCGCGTCGGAGTAGCCGCGACCTGATTCGCTCGGGTAGTTGCCTGTCCACCGGCCGGGATGATCCGCAAGTCCGTTCCGGAGACGGCGATATCAGCGGCGTCTGTCCCGGGCGGGCAGCGGGTCCTGGCCGCGCTGCGCACCGCCCGGGCCGAAGTACGTAACCGCGTCTGGAAGTTGGCCCGTGACGCCGCGCCGGACGCGGGCGGCGGGCAGGTGGTCGCGGACATCCACCGCGTCCTCGCATGATCGTCCGTGGTGAACACCCGTACCCCGGCGCCCAGTTGCGCCTCGTGGACGCCGCCGGACCGCGGCTGGCCCGCTTCGCGACCCACACCGCCGGTCGGATCGCCGGTCTTGAACTCCCCCGCCGTCAGCGGGCCCGCGCCGATGACCGCTTCCGCGCCGCCCGTCTCATCCCCACAGCCCGTGGTCAGCACCAGAATTTCGCGACGCCCAGGCAGTCACGAAGATCGCGGTTGAGTAGGGGGTACTCCTGCGGAAATTCCTGGGGTTGGCATTAGGGGTTTCTCCGACTTAGCGTGCCGCGGAAAGGCCGAGTTGGAAGGGAGACCGGTGAAAGCAGCCCCGACTTTTCTCACGATTCTCGAATCCGGGCGGCTCCGATGGGATGTGATGCGGCCATTTCCCGAACAGTCGGAGTCGGACCGGAAAACCGGTGAGGAGCTCGCGGCAGAGCTCGCGGCGTTCGTCGGTGACCGGGCGGATCCGGAGGAGATCGACCGGACGGCGGAGTTGCCCGACGGTCTCCTCGCCGACCTGCGCGACCACGGCTACTTCCGGCTGGTCACCGACGCAGGGCTGGGCGGCCGCGGTCTGTCGGCGTTCAACACCTTCCGCGCGGTGGAACGCGTCGCGGCGGACTCCGTCGCCGTCGGTCAGGTGCTGGCCATCCAGAACGCCGTCGGCGCCCCCGCGCTGCTGGCCGCACTCCCCGAGGGCCCGCTGCGCGAGATGGTGGCGAGCCGCGTCGCCGCCGGGACCGTCTCGGCCTTCGCCGGCACCGAGCCGCAGGGCGCCAACAACACCTGGCCGGGCCTGACCGCCACGCCCACCGAGGACGGCTCGGCGTACCTCCTCAACGGCGAGAAGGTGTTCATCGGGAACGGCGACGTGGCCGATCTGGTCGCGATCCTGGCGACGGTGGTGGAGGGAGGCAGCCGCCGCATGGCGGTCTGCTTCCTCGACGCGGCCACCCCCGGCTTCTCCGTCACCGCGCGGCTGCGGTTCATGGGCAGCAGGGGCCTGCCGAACGCCGGGCTGCGCTGTGCGCAAGTGCGCGTGCCCCGGGAACACGTGCTGCTCGGCATGCCCGACGTGCCCGGCTTTCCGCCGCCGGTCGGCGCGATCGCGCTGCGCAGCGCCCTGTTCTTCAACGCCGCCCCCGCCATGGCTGTCGCCCGCCGCTGTCTGGCGGCATCGGCGGAGTTCGTGGCGCGCCGCGGCATCGACGGCCGCGCGCTGGGTGACCACGACCTGATCCAGCGGTTGGTGTCCCGAACGGCGGCGGACGTGTACGCGATGGACACCGTGCTGCGCTGGTGCCTGCTGGACGCCGGACTTGCGGACCGGTGGTTCGAGCGGGTCGTGACCAAGAACCTCGCCACCGTGACCGCGTGGCGGATCGCCGACCGTACCGTGTCCCTGCTGGGCGGCGAGGGATTCGAGACAGCGGCCAGCAAGCGCGAGCGGGGCGCGGCGGCGCTGCCCGTGGAGCGTCTGCTGCGGGATGCCCGGGGGCCGCGGATCGCGGGCAACATCGACTTCCTGCTCGACATGCAGGCGGCCCAGCGGCTGTTGGCGCATCTGGCCGCCCGCCCCGGGAGCACCGCCGACGAGCCCGCCGACACCTCTGCCGCCACCGGCGCCGACCTCTCCCCCGCCAACCGACGCCACCTGGGCGCGGCGGCCCAGGGCATACGCCGCCTGCACCGCGCCCTCACCACCCTCGCCGCACACCACTCCCATGCCGAGGAGTTGTTCGCCCGGCAGGAGACGCTGCGGGTGCTGGGCCGGCTCTCCGCCGAACTGTTCGCCATGTGCGCCGTGCTGGCACGGACGGAGGGCTTCACCGACAGGGAGGCCGACTCCCGTCAGGAGCTGGCGGACGTCTTCTGCACCGCGGCCCGCCACCGCCTCGCCGGGCTGTGGCGCCGCCTGGCCGCCACGGACACCCAGGAACCCGACCACGCCAAGCTCAGCCGCACCCTGCTCGGCGGCTCCGGCCTGGCCTCGCTCGCCCGTCCCTGAAACCCACGGCCCAGCCACAACTCCAAGGGAGACCCCCTCCGATGTCCGACAGTGCCATCGATCAGCTGCCGCCCGTTCTGAAAGGGTTCGACCTGACCGACCATGCCAGGTTCGCCACGATCGACGAGGGCTTCCCGTACGAGCTCTTCTCCCGGCTGCGCCGTGAGGCTCCCGTGCTCTTCCATCCCCCCGGCCAGACCGCTGACCAGGAGGGCTTCTGGGTGGTCAGCCGCCACGCCGACATCGCCGCCGTGGCCAGTGACCCGGACACCTTCTCCGCCCGGGGCGGCGGCGGCCGTTCCGGCGGCGGCTCCGCGATCGACGACATCCCCGACGGCGACCGGGCCGGCGCGATGCTCGCGATGCAGGACAACCCGCGCCACCACCTGCTGAAGCATCTGCTGGCCCCGGCCGTGGCCAACAGGGTCGCCGACGTGCTGGAGGCGGACCTGCGGGCCAACGCGACCCGGCTGGTGGACCAGGCCCTTGCAGGCGGCGGCGCCTGCGACTTCGCCAACGACATCACCGAGCCCTACGCCTACCGCAGCATGGCCGTGCTGCTCGGCGTCCCCGACGAGGACCAGGCGAAACTCGCCGACTGGGCCCACCGTTCCGTCGGCTTCATCGACCGCCGCACGGGCCTGTCGACCGAGACCTCCAGGGAGACGATCCTCGCCACCCAGGAGTACGTGCGCGAGCTGATCGAGCGAAAGCGGGTCGCTGCCGAGGAGGACCTCGCCTCGGTGCTGGCGGCCGGCGAGCTGCCCGAGGAGGTGCTGGCCGAGGGTGAGCCTCCGCTGAGCGACCACGAGCGGTTCGCCAACATCCTGCTGCTGCTCCTCACCGGCGCCGAGCAGCCGCGGAACACCATCGCCCGGGGCGTGCTGGCGCTGGCCCACCAACCCGAGCAGTGGCGGGCGCTGCGCGAGGACCGCGGCCTGATCCCGAGCGCCATCGAGGAGTTGCTGCGATTCGCTCCGCCCAACCAGTACAACCGGCGCACCGCCACCGTCGACACACGCGTCGGCGACACCGAGATCCGCGCGGGCCAGAAGGTCTCGCTGTGGTGGCCCTCGGGCAACCGCGACGAGGAGGTCTTCGACGACCCCTCGCGCTTCGACATCCGCCGGACCAGCAACCCCCACCTGTCGTTCGGCCACGGCAACCACTACTGCCTGGGCAGCGATGTGGCCCGTCTCCAGATCCGGCTGCTGCTGGAGGAGCTGCTGGACTCGGTGGCGGAGATCCGCCTGGCCGGAAAGGTCACCTACCAGCCCTGGAACAAGCACACCATCGTTCTCGACATGCCCGTCGAACTGATACCCGCGGGCGCCTGACCACTTTTCCGGAATTTGACCCGGCAGAACCCCTCATTCACCCCCTAGGGGCGGATGAGGGGTTCTTTTCATGGGGGGAATGAGAGGTTCCTTTCGTAGGGGGCAAATGAGGGGTTCCCTTTCGGAGATTCACATTCTTAGAGTCCTTTCAGCACTCCAAGGAATCCGAGGAAACGCACAGAGACCAGGAATACCAGGACCAGGAAACGAAAAGGAAACAACATGGATTCGCTGGCCGAGGCCGTGGTCGCGGGCGCGTCCCCCGAGCGGCTCGAACAGGAGCAGCTGCCCACCCACTACACCGCCGCCCACACCCGGGTCGAGGACGCGGACATGTTCGGCGACGCCCAGGACCGCGACGTCCGCAAGTCGCTGCACGTCGGCGCCGTGCCCATGCCGGACCTGGCGCCCGACGAGGTGCTGGTGGCGGTCATGGCCGGCTCCATCAACTTCAACACCGTCTGGTCGGCCACCTTCCAGCCGGTCTCGACCTTCGATTTCCTCAAGCGGTACGCACGGCAGGGCGGCCACGCCACGCGCCACGACCTGCCGTACCACGTCCTCGGCTCCGACGCGGCCGGCGTCGTCGTCCGCGTCGGCGAGGGCGTACGCCGCTGGGCCGTCGGCGACCACGTGGTCGCCTCCTGCACCCACGTGGACGACCAGGAACCCGCCACCCACGCCGACGGCATGCTCGGCGCCGAGCAGCGCATCTGGGGCTACGAGACGAACTTCGGCGGGCTGGCCCACTACACGGTGGTCCGCGCCAGCCAGCTGCTGCCCAAGGCGCCCCACCTCACCTGGGAGGAGGCGGCCAGCATGCCGCTGTGCGCCGGCACCTCCTACCGGATGCTGATCGGCGAGCGCGGCGCCCGCATGAAGCAGGGCGACATCGTCCTCATCTGGGGTGCCACCGGCGGCCTCGGGGCGTACGCCGTGCAGTTGGTGCGCAACAGCGGTGGCATCCCCGTCGGAGTCGTCTCCTCCGACGCCAAGGCGGAGCTGCTGCGACGCCTCGGCTGTGAGGTGGTGATCAACCGCGCCGAGATCGGCATGGGAGGCGACGGCGCCCCCGGCCCCGAGCGGACGATCGAGCTCGGCAAGCGCCTCGGCCGCGCCATCCGCCGCGAGCTGGGCGAGGACCCGCACATCGTCTTCGACTTCATCGGCCAGGCCACGTTCGGCATCTCCGTCTTCGTCGTCCGCCGCGGCGGCACCGTCGTCACCTGCGGCTCCAGCACCGGCTACCAGCACTCCTACGACAACCGCTACCTGTGGATGAACCTCAAACGGATCATCGGCAGCCACTCCGCCAACCTCCAGGAGGCGTCGGAGTGCAACCGCCTCGCGAGCATGGGCCGGCTGCAGCCGGTGCTGTCGGCCGTCCACCCACTGGACGACGTCGCCGAGGCCACCCGGCAGGTACAGCTCAACCGGCACACCGGCAAGGTCGGCGTGCTGTGTCTGGCGCCGGAGCCGGGCCTGGGCGTCACCGACGCCGCACGCCGCGCCCGCATCGGCGAGGACCGCATCAACCCGATGCGCCGGCCCACGCCGGCCACCACGTGATCCCGCCCGCCGCCCTACCGCCCTCCTCCTGAAAGGCGTACTCGACGGTGCCCGAACTCTCCGCCGGAATACTCGCCACCGGTTCCTATCTGCCCAAGGAAGAAGTGGGCAACGACGAGCTGGCCGAGCGGGCCGGCACCACACCCGAGTGGATCGAGCGCAAGACGCAGATCCTCACCCGGCGTTACGCCGCCCCCGACGAGGCCGTCTCCGACCTCGCCACCAGGGCCGCCGAGAACGCCCTCGACCAGGCCGGGATCGCCGCCGACGAGATCGACTACATCATCGTCTCCACCTCCACCGGCGACTCCCCCTCACCGCCCACCGCCAACCTTGTCCAGGACCGGCTGGGTGCCCACAACGCCGCCTGCTTCGATCTCAACGTCGTCTGCGCCGGCTTCGTCTACGGCCTGGCCCTGGCCCGCAGCCTCGTCACCCTCTACCCCGGCGCGAAGGTGCTGGTGCTCGCCTCCGAGGTCTACTCCCGCATCCTCGACTTCTCCGACCGCCGCACCTCCGTCCTCTTCGCCGACGGCGCCGCCGCCGCCATCGTCGGCCAGGTCGCCCGCCCCTACGGCTTCATCGACGTCGAACTCGCCAGCCGCGGCGAGGGACACCACCTCATCGGCGTCGAGGCGGGCGGCAGCCGCAAGCCGTCCTCCCACGCGACCGTCGACGCGGGCGAGCACTTCTTCCGTATGGAGGGCCGCGCCGTCAGCGACTTCGTGATGGAGGAGGTACCGCTCAACCTGGAGCGTCTGTCCGACCGCACCGGCGTGTCACTCGACGCCGTCGACCACTTCATCCCGCACCAGGGCAACGGCGTACTGCTGGGGAAGCTCGCGGCGAAGCTGGGCCTGGAGCGCGCCCGTACCCACGTCACCGTCGACCGGTACGGCAACGTCGGCAGCGCCTCCATCCCCGTCACCCTCGACGACGCCAACCGGGCCGGCCACCTCAAGGACGGCGACCTGGTGCTGATCTCCGGCTTCGGCGGCGGCCTTTCCCTCGGCTCCTGCCTGCTGCGCTGGGCGGTGACACCGTGAGTGACGCCCTGTCCGAGGCGGTGCTCGCGGGCGCGCCGGGGGACACCCTCGAACGCCTGCCGCTGCCCGCCCACTACACCGCCGCCCACACCCGCGCCGAGGACGTCGACGCCTTCGCCGGCATGTCGGCGACCGACGACAAGGACGTCCGCAAGACCCTCCACGTCGGGCGCGTGCCCATGCCGAGCCTGGCGCCCGACGAGGTGCTGATCGCGGTGATGGCCAGCTCCATCAACTACAACGCGGTCTGGTCGGCGACCTTCCATCCGCTGCCCACCTTCGACTTCCTCAAGCGCTACGCACGGCAGGGCGGCCACGCCACCCGCCACGACCTGCCCTACCACCAGCTCGGCTCCGACGCGGCCGGCGTCATCGTCCGCGCCGGCGAGGGCGTACGCCGCTGGCGCGCCGGCGACCACGTGGTCGTCTCCGCGGTGCAGGTGGACGACCAGGAGCCCGCCACCCATGCCGACGGCATGCTCGGCGCCGGGCAGTGGGCCTGGGGCTACGAGACCAACTTCGGGGGCCTGGCGCACTACTGCGTGGTGCGCGCCAGTCAGCTGCTGCCCAAGGCCGCCCACCTCACCTGGGAGGAGGCCGCCTGCCTCGCCCAGTGCGCCGGCACCTCCTACCGGATGCTCGTCGGCGAGCGCGGCGCCCGCATGAAGCAGGGCGACATCGTCCTCATCTGGGGTGCCACCGGCGGCCTCGGTGTCTTCGCCACCCAGCTGGTGAAGAACGGCGGCGGCATCCCCGTCGGCGTCGTCTCCTCCGACGCCAAGGCCGGCATCGCCCGCCGCCTCGGCTGCGAGGTGGTGATCAACCGCGCCGAGATCGGCATGGCGGGCAACGAGGCGCCCAGCCCCGAACGCACCATCGAGCTCGGCAAGCGCCTGGGCGGCATCATCCGCCGCGAGCTGGGCGAGGACCCGCACATCGCGTTCGACAACAACGGGCAGGCCACGTTCGGCATCTCCGTCTTCGTCGTCCGCCGCGGCGGCACCGTCGTCACCTGCGGCTCCAGCACCGGCTACCAGCACTCCTACGACAACCGCTACCTGTGGATGAACCTCAAACGGATCATCGGCAGCCACGCGGCGAACCTCCAGGAGCAGTGGGAGTGCAACCGCCTGGCGGACATCGGCGCGATCCTGCCGGTCACCTCCGCCGTCCATCCGCTGGACGAGCTGGCCGAGGCCACGCGGCAGGTGCAGCTCAACAGCCACTGGGGCAAGGTCGGCGTCCTCTGCCTGGCGCCCGAACCCGGCCTGGGTGTCACCGATCCCGCACGCCGCGCCCGCATCGGCGAAGAGAACTTCTCCTTCAACTGACCCGAAAGGTGTGCCAAACGGTGGCCGAACACGCCCCACTCGCTGACAGCCCGGTCGGCATCCTCGCGACCGGCATGTACGTGCCCAAGGACGAGGCCGGCAACGACGAGGTCGCCGCACTCGCCGCCACCACGCCCGAGTGGATCGAGCGCAAGACGCAGATCCTCACCCGGCGTTGGGCCGCGCCCGACGAGGCGGCCTCCGACCTCGCCGCCAGGGCCGCCGAGAACGCCCTCGACCGGGCCGGGATCGGCGTCGACCGCATCGACTACATCATCGTCTCCACCGGCACCGGCGACTCGCCCCAGCCGCCCACCTCCTGCCTGGTGCAGAACGCCATCGACGCGCGCAACGCCGCCTGCTTCGACATCTCCGTCGCCTGCAGCGGCTTCGTCTACGGCCTGGAGCTGGCCCGCGGCCTGTTGCGGTCCCGTCCCGGCAGCCTCGCCCTGGTCATATCCGCCGAGGTCTACTCCCGCTTCGCCGACTTCACCGACCCCCGCACCTCGGTGCTGCTGGGCGACGGCGCGGCCGCCGCCGTGGTCGGCGAGGTGCCCGACGGTCACGGCATGCTCGCGTTCGACCTCTCCAGCCGGGGCGACGCCGCCCACCTGCTGCGGATCGACGCCGGCGGCAGCCGCCTGCCCCCCTCCCACAAGACGGTCGACGAAGGCGCCCACTTCGTACGCATGGACGGCCGGGCCGTGCGGGACTTCGTGCTGGAGAACGTGCCGCCGGTGGTGGCGCGCCTCGCCGGGCGGGCCGACGTCGCTCTCGCGGACGTCGACCACTTCGTGCCGCACCAGCCCAACGGCGTACTGCTGCACCAGCTCTCCCTCGCCACCGGCCTGCCCCGGGCTCGTACGCACCGCACCGTCGAGCGGTACGCCAACGTCGGCAGCGCCTCGGTGCCGCTGACGCTCGCCGACGCCGACCAGGCCGGGCATCTGAAGGACGGCGACCTGGTGATGCTCATGGGCTTCGGCGGCGGCATGGCCGTCGGCGGCTGCCTGCTGCGCTGGACCACCGCCACGACCACCGCCACGACCACCGAAGACAGGAGTGATGCCGCGTGAACGCGAACGCGCCTCTGGCCATGGAAGCCATCGACATCGAGCGCGTCGGCGTCATCGGCTGCGGTCTGATGGGCTCGGGCATCGCCGAGGTGTGCGCCCTGGCCGACCGCCACGTCACCGTCGTAGTCTCCCGCCCCGCCTCCGCCGACGCCGGACGCGGCCGCGTCCGCCGCTCCCTCGAACGCGCCCTCGGCAAGGGCCGGATCACCGAGGAGCAGCACGACGCCGCCCTGGACCGCATCTCCTTCACCACCGAGCTGACCGACCTGGCCGACCACCTGCTCGTCATCGAGAGCATCCGCGAGCACGAACCCGCCAAGCGAGACCTCTTCGCCGCGCTGGACGCCATCGTCACCAACCCGGACGCCATCCTGGCGACCAACACCTCCTCCCTCCCCATCACCCGCCTGGGCCACGCCACCAGCAGGCCCAGCCACGTCATCGGCACGCACTTCTTCAGCCCGGTGCCCGCCATGCCGCTGGTCGAACTGATCAGCTCGCTGGCCACCGACGAGAAGGTCTACGAGCGGATGCGGGCGTTCGTCGAAGTCGTCCTCGGCAAGCAGGTGATCCGCTCCTCCGACCGGAGCGGCTTCGTCATCAACGCGCTGATCATCCCCTACCTGCTCTCCGCGATCCGCATGGTGGAATCCGGCTTCGCCACGCCGGAGACCATCGACAAGGGCATGGTGCTGGGCTGTTCCCATCCCCACGGCCCACTGCGTCTGGCGGACCTGGTGGGCCTCGACACGGTCGCCGATGTCGCGGCCGCGCTCTACGCGGAGTTCAAGGAGCCCCTGTACGCCCCTCCCCCTCTGCTGCTGCGCATGGTCGAGAGCGGGTTGCACGGCAAGAAGACCGGCCGCGGCTTCCACGAATACGTGTGACGAGAGGAAGAGGACTTCTGGTGCACGCGAACCCCGCGATGCCGGAGAACGCCATCAACCCCAACGCCGTCGCGATCGTCGGGATGTCCTGCCGGTTCCCGGGGGCGGCGAGTCCGGCGGAGTTCTGGCGGCTGCTGAGCGGCGGCGGCGAAGCGGTGACGGGACCGCCCGCCGGGCGCCCCGAACTCGCCGTTGCCGGCGAGGAGATCAGAGGCGGCTTCCTGCCCGGCGTCGACGCCTTCGACCCGGGGTTCTTCGGCATCTCCCCCCGCGAGGCGAAGTCGATGGACCCGCAGCAACGGCTCACCCTGGAGCTGGCCTGGGAGGCCCTGGAGGACGCCGGGACCGTCCCGGAGCGGCTGCGTTCCACCGCGACCGGGGTCTTCGTCGGGGCCGTCTGGGACGACTACGCCAAGCTGGCCCACGCGTACGGCGCCCCCGCGCTCACCCACACCACCATGACCGGGGTCAGCCGTGGCATCATCGCCAACCGCGTCTCCTACACCCTGGGCCTGACCGGCCCCAGCATGGTGGTCGACACCGCGCAGTCCTCCTCCCTGGTCGCCGTGCACCTGGCCTGCCAGAGCGTGCTGAGCGGCGAGTCCGAACTGGCTCTGGCGGGCGGCGTCAGCCTCACCCTCACGCCCGAGGGCTTCGCCGTCGCCGAGCGGTTCGGGGCGCTGTCGCCCGGGGGCCGCACGTACACCTTCGACGCCCGCGCGGACGGGTTCGTACGCGGCGAGGGCGGCGGCATGGTGGTGCTGAAGCCCCTCGCCCGCGCCCTGGCCGACGGCGACCGCGTGGACGGCGTCATCCTCGGAGGCGCCGTCAACAACGACGGCGGCGGCGACAACCTGACCGCCCCGCGCGGCGCCGCCCAGCGGGATGTACTGCGCCGCGCCTACGAGCTGGCCGGGGCCGACCCGGGCGCCGTCGACTTCGTCGAGCTGCACGGCACCGGCACACCCGTCGGCGACCCCGTCGAGGCCGGAGCCCTCGGCGCGGTCCTCGGCGCCGCGCGGCCCGTCGGCGCCGAGCCGCTGCTCGTCGGCTCCGTCAAGACCAACATCGGCCACCTGGAGGGCGCGGCGGGCATCGCCGGGCTGATCAAGGCAGCTCTGTGCCTGCGGGAGCGTGCGCTCGCGCCCAGCCTCAACTACCGCTCCCCGCACCCCGCCATCCCGCTGGAGGAGCTGCGGCTGCGCGTCAACGACGCGCTCACCCCGCTGGAGGGCGAACCGCTCTGCGGCGTCAGCTCGTTCGGCATGGGCGGCACCAACTGCCACCTCGTGCTCACCGCCGCACCCGAGCCGGCGCACGAGCCCGCGCCGCTCACCCCGCCCGTGCCCGTCCTGCTGTCCGCCCAGAGCGAGGCCGCGCTGCGCGACCAGGCCGAGCGGCTCCTGACCCACTTGCAGGGCAACCCCGGCCTGCCGCTGCCGGAGGTGGCGCGCGCCCTGGCCACCACCCGCACCCACTTCCGGCACCGGGCCGCGTTCCTCGCCGAGGGCGAGGACCAGGTCGCCGCCTTCGGCACGCTGGCCGCCCTGGCCGGGGGCCGCCCCGCCCCCCGCGTCACGTTCGGCACGGCCACCCCGCCTGACGAGGCGGGCAGGCTGGCGTTCCTCTTCCCGGGCCAGGGCAGCCAGCGCGCCGGCATGGGCCAGGAGCTGTACGGGGCGTTCCCGGTGTTCGCCGCCGCCCTCGACGCCGTCTGCGAGCGGTTCGACCCCGAACTCGGGTGCTCGCTGCGCGAGGTGATGTTCGCGAAGGAGGACTCTCCGCTCGCCGGGCTGATCGACCGGACCCGCTACACGCAGGCCGCGCTCTTCGCCTTCGAGGTCGCGCTGTTCCGGCTCCTCGAAGAGTGGGGCCTGGCACCGGATCTGCTGATCGGCCACTCCATCGGCGAGATCGCCGCCGCCCACGTCGCCGGGGTTCTCTCGCTGAACGACGCCTGCACCCTGGTCGCGGCACGCGGTCGCCTGATGCAGGAACTGCCCGACGGCGGCACCATGGTGGCCGTCCAGGCGTCCGAGGCCGAGCTGCTCTCCACACTGTCCGGCCTGGGCGACGCCACCCTCGCGGCGGTCAACGGGCCCAGCTCCTGCGTCGTGTCCGGCGACGAGGCGGCGGTGCTGACGGTGGAGGAGGAATGGCGGGGCCGGGGCCGCAAGACGCGTCGACTGACGGTCAGCCACGCGTTCCACTCCCCGCACATGGACGGCATGCTGACGGAGTTCCGCCGCGTGGCGGAGGGCCTGGCCCACCTCCCGCCGCGCATCCCTCTGGTGTCGAACCTGACCGGCGGCCTGCTGGGCGCGGACGAGGTCGACGCCGACTACTGGGTGCGGCACGTACGGGAGGGCGTTCGTTTCCTGGACGGCGTACGCAGCCTGGAGGAACAGGGCGCGAGCCGCTATCTGGAGATCGGTCCGGACGCGGCTCTGACCCCCATGGCCCGCGACAGCCTGACAGGGCGGAGCGAAACCAAGCCGGTGCTGGCAGCCACCCAGCGCCGCACCCGCCCCGAGGTCCCGTCTCTCTTCGGCGCCCTGACCCGTCTGCACACGGACGGCGTCACCCTCGACTGGTCCGGCCCCCTGGGTCGCGCCACCGGCCGCACCTCGCTGCCGACGTACGCCTTCCAGCGAAAGCGCTACTGGCTGCAGGGGCAAGACCCTTCGCCCCAGGTCACGTCCGGGTCGGGTGTCGTGCCCGGTCCGGAAGCGCAGCCGCAGCCCCTGCCGGAGGCGGCGGAGCAGCCGGGTTCCAGGGCCGCGCGCACGCCGGAGGCTCAGGCCGCACTCGCGTCACCTGACGGGACGGTGCTGACGCCGTCGCCCGAGGCGGCACGCGAGCCGCGGGCCGAGGTCGTTCCGGAGGAGCGGGACTTGGTCCTCGCCGAGCTCGTGCTCGGCGAGGTGGCTGCCGTGCTGGAGGCCGACTCGGTTCAGGAGATCGACTCCCGGCGTTCGTTCAAGGACCTCGGGTTCGACTCGTTGACCGGGGTCGAGCTGGGCGAGCGGCTGAGCGAGGCGTTGGGCAGGCCGCTGCCGACGACCCTTGTGTTCGACCACCCCACCCCCGAGGCGGTAATCGACTTCCTGGGCGGCGGGCGCGCCGCCCCGACCCCGGCAGACGCTCCCGCCCGGCCGGCGGCCGACGCGGACGAGCCGATCGCCATCGTCGCCATGGGGTGCCGCTACCCGGGCGGGGTGCGCTCCCCCGAGGACCTGTGGCGGGTCGTCGCCGAGGGCCGCGACGTCATCGGCCCGTTCCCGACCGACCGTGGCTGGGATTTGGCCGGACTGTACGACCCGGAGGGCCGGCAGCCCGGCAAGCACTACGTCCGCGAGGGCGGCTTCCTCCACGACGCCGCGGCGTTCGACGCCGACTTCTTCGGGATCTCTCCCCGCGAGGCCCTCGCGATGGACCCGCAGCAACGGCTTCTGCTGGAGACCACCTGGGAGGCGATCGAGAGCGCCGGCATCGACCCGGCATCGCTGCGTTCCACCCCCACCGGCGTCTATGTCGGCGCCACCTTCCAGGACTACGGCCCGCGCCTGCACGAGGGAACGCGGGCCACCGAGGGCTACCTGATGACGGGCTCCACTCCCAGTGTCGCCTCGGGCCGCATCGCGTACACCCTGGGCCTCGAAGGCCCGGCGCTGACGGTGGACACCGCCTGTTCGGCCTCGCTGGTGGCGCTGCACCTGGCCTGCCAGGCGCTGCGGCAGGGCGAGTGCACCCTGGCCGTCGCCGGCGGCGTGACCGCCATGTCGACCCCCGGGATCTTCGTCGAACTCACCCGTCAGCGCGCCCTGTCGGCCGACGGCCGCTGCCGCTCCTTCGCCGCGGACGCCAACGGCACCGGCTGGTCGGAGGGCGTGGGGATGCTGGTCCTGGAGCGTTTGTCCGATGCCCGTCGCAACGGTCACCGTGTGCTGGCTGTGGTGCGCGGCTCGGCGGTCAATCAGGACGGCGCGAGCAACGGCCTCACCGCCCCGAACGGACCGGCGCAGCAGCGCGTCATCCGCGCCGCGCTGGCCAACGCCCGTTTGGCGCCGGGAGAGGTGGACGCCGTGGACGCCCACGGCACCGGAACACGCCTCGGCGATCCGATCGAGGCCAACGCCCTACTCGCCACCTACGGCCAGGACCGGCCCGCCGAACGGCCACTGTGGCTCGGCTCCATAAAGTCCAACATCGGCCACACCCAGGCCGCCGCCGGAGTCGCCGGCGTCATCAAGATGGTCATGGCGTTGCGGCACGACACCCTGCCCAAGACGCTGCACGCGGACGAGCCGACGCCGCAGGTCGACTGGTCGTCCGGGGCCGTCTCACTCCTGACGGAGGCGCGGCCGTGGGAGCGGAACGGCCACCCGCGCCGCGCCGGTGTCTCCTCGTTCGGCATCAGCGGGACCAACGCCCACGCCGTCATCGAGGAGTTCATCGAGGAGTTCACGGAAGCCGAGCCGGTCGCGGCGGAGCCGCCGGTCGAGGAGGCGGGCGCACACCTGTTCCTGCTGTCCGCGCGTACGCCGGAGGCGCTGCGCGCGCGAGCCGCCGGGCTCGCGGCTCACCTGCTGGAACGCCCCGATCTGAAGCTTGTCGAGGTGGCGCGGGCGTTGGCGGTGACCAGGACGGCGTTCGACGAACGCGCCGCCATCGTCGCCCACCACCACGACGAACTCCTCACCGCCCTCACCGCACTGACTCAGGGACGCGAACACCCCGCTGTCATCACCGGAACCCTCGACCCCGACCGCGGCAAAACCGTCTTCATCCTCCCCGGCCAAGGCTCCCAATGGCCCGGCATGGCCCAACAACTCGCCGCAACCCTCCCCACCTTCCGCACCCACCTCAACGAAACCGCCACCGCCATCGAAAAACACGTCGACTGGAAAATAACCGACGTCCTCAACAACCCCACCGCCCTTGAAAACATCGCCATCCTCCAACCCACCCTCTTCACCATCCACACCGCACTCGCCAAAACCTGGATCACCCACGGCCTCACCCCCGACGCCCTCATC